>NZ_AOMO01000001.1 GCF_000338875.1 Vibrio mimicus CAIM 602
GTGGCCGTCATACTCCATTCTTCAAAGGTTACCGTCCACAGTTCTACTTCCGTACAACTGACGTAACAGGCAGCATCGAGCTTCCAGAAGGCGTAGAAATGGTAATGCCAGGCGACAACATCAAGATGGTTGTAGACCTGATTGCACCAATCGCGATGGACGAAGGTCTACGCTTCGCTATCCGTGAAGGTGGCCGTACTGTAGGTGCTGGTGTTGTAGCTAAGATCATCGCTTAATTATTTGACTAAGCACTACTAAAAAGGGCATCATTTGATGCCCTTTTTCTGCGCTGCGCAATAATGTGTCGATTTATTGATCAAACGCAGTCAAGATTTGGGGTTGAGAGAGTATTTTCTCGCTCTTTAGTATGGAATCAACGCATTGCGTTGACCGAATGGATTTGCCCTGCAACAGCGGGGTCGTTGTCGTCTAGAAGTCAGATTTGTGACAGGTTGGTTTATGAAAGCAAACAACGCTGAAGCTCCTGATAGCTCAAATGCAGCAGACACTCTGAAGTGGGTAATCACTTTTGTTCTGCTGGTTGCCGCTGTTGTGGGTAATTACCTGTATGGTGAACTGTCTGTGGTGGCTCGCGCCGCAGGTGTAATTGTGTTGATTGCTGCAGCACTCGGTGTTGCTGCGACAACAACAAAAGGCAAAGAAGCGATCGTTTTTGCACGCGAATCTCGTATGGAAGTTCGTAAAGTGGTTTGGCCTACACGCCAAGAAACCATGCAAACCACATTAATCGTTTTAGCAGTAAGTATTGTAATGGCTCTGGCACTTTGGGGTATTGACGGCATTATGGTTCGTCTAGTGGCCTTTGTGACCGGAGTATAGTAGAGGGTTTAATACATGAGTGAAGCTCCCAAAAAACGCTGGTATGTAGTTCAAGCCTTCTCGGGATTTGAAGGACGTGTTGCTCAGTCACTTCGTGAACATATCAAAATGCATGGTATGGAAGAGCTGTTTGGTGAAGTGTTAGTACCAACAGAAGAAGTGGTAGAAATGCGCGCAGGCCAACGCCGCAAAAGCGAACGTAAATTCTTCCCAGGTTATGTGCTAGTGCAGATGATCATGAATGATGAATCTTGGCACTTGGTACGTAGCGTACCTCGCGTAATGGGATTCATCGGTGGTACATCGGATCGTCCAGCTCCTATCACAGATAAGGAAGCAGATGCGATTCTGAACCGTCTTGAAAAAGCCAGCGAAGCACCGCGTCCAAAAACCATGTTTGAAGCGGGTGAAGTCGTGCGTGTTAACGACGGCCCATTTGCTGACTTCAACGGTACCGTTGAAGAAGTGGATTACGAGAAGAGCCGTTTGAAAGTGTCGGTTTCGATCTTTGGTCGTGCAACACCTGTTGAACTCGAATTTGGTCAAGTTGAAAAGCTTGATTAAAAAAGCATCTCTTTAGGCTTGTCTGAGGCGTGGATTATGACTATAATTTCGCGCCTTTTTACAGGTTCTTTATGAAACTCGGGGAGCTGATCAATCGATTAGCGTTTGTACCCATAATGTAGGAAATATCATGGCTAAGAAAGTTGAAGCTTATGTAAAGCTGCAAGTTGCAGCTGGCATGGCAAACCCAAGTCCACCAGTAGGTCCAGCTCTGGGTCAACGTGGTGTTAACATCATGGAATTCTGTAAAGCGTTCAACGCACGTACAGAATCTCTAGAGAAAGGTCTGCCAACTCCAGTAGTTATTACTGTATACAGCGACCGTTCTTTCACGTTCGAAATCAAGACTCCACCAGCAGCAGTTCTTCTGAAGAAAGCAGCTGGCATCAAGTCTGGTTCTGCACGTCCTAACACTGCTAAAGTGGGCACAATCACTGACGCTCAAATCCAAGAAATCGCTGCAACTAAAGCAGCTGATATGACTGGTGCTGATATCGAAGCGATGAAGCGTTCTATCGCAGGTACTGCTCGCTCAATGGGCCTAGTGGTTGAGGGTTAATACAATGGCAAAACTAACTAAGCGTATGCGTACTATCCGCGCAAAAGTGGATGTAACTAAAGAGTACGACATCAACGAAGCCGTTGCTCTGCTGAAAGAGCTAGCAACAGCGAAGTTCGTTGAATCAGTTGACGTTGCTGTTAACCTGGGTATCGATGCTCGTAAATCTGACCAAAACGTTCGTGGCGCTACTGTACTGCCACACGGTACTGGCCGTGACATCCGCGTAGCGGTATTCACTCAAGGTGCTAACGCTGAAGCGGCTAAAGCTGCTGGTGCGGAACTAGTTGGTATGGAAGATCTGGCTGACCTAGTGAAAAAAGGCGAAATGAACTTCGACGTAGTTATCGCATCTCCAGATGCAATGCGCGTTGTTGGTCAACTAGGTACTATCCTAGGCCCACGTGGTCTGATGCCAAACCCGAAAGTTGGTACTGTAACTCCTAACGTTGCTGAAGCGGTTAAGAACGCGAAAGCTGGTCAGGTTCGTTACCGTAACGACAAGAACGGTATCATCCATACCACTATCGGTAAGGTATCGTTCGAAACTGAACAACTGAAAGAGAACTTAGAAGCTCTGTTGGTTGCTCTGAAAAAAGCAAAACCATCTTCTGCGAAAGGCGTTTTCGTGAAGAAGGTAAGCATCTCTACTACTATGGGTGCTGGCGTTGCTGTCGATCAGAATACTCTGAGCGCACAAGCTTAATGCATTTGCTTAGGCGCAGAATTTGTGTATAATTCTGCGCCTAATATTTGTGGTTGGGGCTGAACTTTTACCCTTGTGGTGAGAAACCAGTCTCCGTCCAAGACCGTAGGCGTTATCTTCGGATAACTTAATAAAACCTACGTAGATGGTGCCCGAACTGACAGAAAGATCTACTTTTTAAGTTACCTTTCTTCTGGGACTGCACCAAAAAAGCTCTCACTGTTGTTGATAATAGTGAGCGGTGTAACGACAACCAGGAGTTAATCCAAGATGGCTTTAAATCTTCAAGACAAAAAAGCAATTGTTGCTGAAGTCAACGAAGCGGCCAGTGGTGCACTTTCTGCAGTTGTTGCTGACTCTCGTGGTGTTCAAGTTGCTGCGATGACTAATCTGCGTAAACAAGCTCGTGAAGCGGGCGTTTACCTGAAAGTTGTTCGTAACACACTGGCACGTCGCGCAGTAGAAGGCACAGCTTACGAATGTCTGAAAGACGTATTCGTAGGTCCTACTTTGATCGGCTTCTCTAACGAGCACCCAGGTGCTGCAGCGCGTCTTTTTAAAGACTTCGCTAAAGAGAACAAAGCATTTGAAATCAAAGCAGCTGCATTTGAAGGCGTACTGACTGACCCTGAAGTACTAGCGACACTACCAACTTACGACGAAGCGATTGCACGCCTGATGATGTGCATGAAAGAAGCTTCTGCTGGCAAGCTGGTTCGTACAATCGCTGCTGTCCGCGATCAAAAAGAAGCTGCATAAGCAAAATCGCTTTTGCTTTTTACTGGTTGCTAAATAAACTTATTGTTGACTTAAAAGAGAATTGTTATGTCTATTACTAACGAGCAAATCCTAGACGCTATTGCAGAAATGTCTGTAATGCAAGTTGTTGAACTGATCTCTGCTATGGAAGAGAAGTTCGGTGTTTCTGCTGCAGCTGCAGTTGTAGCTGGTCCAGCTGCTGGCGGCGCTGCTGCTGAAGAGCAAACTGAATTCAACGTAGTTCTGTCTGCTGCAGGCGCGAACAAAGTTGCTGTTATCAAAGCAGTACGTGGCGCAACTGGCCTAGGTCTGAAAGAAGCTAAAGCTCTTGTAGACGGCGCTCCAGCAACTGTTAAAGAAGCTGTATCTAAAGAAGAAGCAGAAGCACTGAAGAAAGAGCTTGAAGAAGCTGGTGCAACTGTTGAAGTTAAGTAATTCTTACTTAATTTCTTAGCCGAAAGGCTAATGGCTGGTGGTTTAATGACCACCGGCCTTTTTGCGCTGTAGGGTATGGACGAATTTTCCCGCTGTTTAAGCGTTCCATATTCATGCAAATGAGTTCATTTCAACGCAATGAATTCACACTACAGTAAACAGCGATTAGTCACTGTCCTCACCCTTTTTAACCTGAAAGGCGGACAGTTTGGGTCACTTATCAGCGAGCTGAGGAACCCCATGGTTTACTCTTATACCGAGAAAAAGCGCATCCGTAAGGACTTTGGTACTCGTCCACAAGTGTTGGACATTCCATACCTGCTATCGATCCAGCTCGATTCGTTCGAAAAGTTCATCGAACAGGATCCTGAAGGACAATACGGTCTTGAAGCCGCTTTTCGTTCTGTATTTCCAATTCAGAGCTATAACGGCAATTCAGAGCTGCAATACGTTAGCTACCGTCTTGGTGAGCCAGTTTTTGACGTTAAAGAATGTCAAATCCGTGGTGTAACTTATTCAAAACCGCTACGCGTTAAACTACGCCTAGTGATCTTTGATAAAGACGCGCCAGCAGGTACTGTCAAAGATATTAAAGAACAAGAAGTCTACATGGGCGAAATTCCGCTCATGACAGATAATGGTACCTTCGTAATCAATGGTACCGAAAGGGTTATCGTATCCCAGCTGCACCGAAGCCCAGGCGTGTTCTTCGACAGCGATAAGGGTAAGACCCACTCTTCAGGTAAAGTTCTGTATAACGCACGTATCATTCCGTACCGTGGTTCATGGCTCGATTTTGAGTTCGATCCAAAAGACAACCTGTACGTACGTATTGACCGTCGTCGTAAGCTGCCTGCATCGATCATCCTGCGTGCACTAGGTAAAACTAGCGCCGAGATCCTGGACATCTTCTTCGAAAAAGTGAATTTCGAAGTGAAAGATCAAACTCTGATGATGGAGTTGGTTCCAGAGCGTCTGCGTGGTGAAACTGCGACCTTCGATATCGAAGCGGATGGTAAGGTTTACGTAGAGAAAGGCCGTCGTGTGACTGCACGTCACATCCGTCAACTTGAAAAAGATGGCGTGAACTTCATCGAAGTTCCGGTTGAGTACATCGTAGGCAAAGTGTCTGCGAAAGATTACGTGAACGAAGCGACTGGCGAACTGATCATTACCGCTAACCAGGAAATTAGCCTGGAAGCACTGGCTAACCTGTCTCAAGCAGGCTACAAGAAGCTAGAAGTTCTGTTTACCAATGATCTGGACCACGGTCCGTTCATGTCAGAAACCCTGCGTGTTGATAGCACCACAGATCGCATCTCTGCACTGGTAGAAATCTACCGCATGATGCGCCCTGGTGAACCACCAACGAAAGAAGCAGCGGAAGCACTGTTTGAAAGCCTATTCTTCTCTGCAGAGCGTTACGATCTGTCAACTGTTGGCCGTATGAAGTTCAACAGCTCAATCGGTCGTGAAGATGCGGAAGAGCAAGGCACGCTGGATGAAGTAGACATCATCGAAGTGATGAAGAAGCTGATCTCGATTCGTAACGGTAAAGGCGAAGTGGACGATATCGACCACCTTGGCAACCGTCGTATCCGTAGTGTCGGCGAAATGGCAGAGAACCAATTCCGCGTAGGTCTGGTACGTGTTGAACGCGCTGTGAAAGAACGCCTGAGCTTGGGTGATCTGGACAACGTGATGCCACAAGACTTGATCAACGCGAAACCAATTTCTGCTGCTGTAAAAGAATTCTTTGGTTCTTCTCAGCTGTCTCAGTTTATGGACCAGAACAACCCGTTGTCAGAAGTTACGCATAAGCGTCGTATTTCTGCATTGGGCCCTGGCGGTCTGACTCGTGAGCGTGCTGGCTTCGAAGTTCGTGACGTACACGTAACTCACTACGGTCGTCTATGTCCTATCGAAACACCTGAAGGTCCAAACATCGGTTTGATCAACTCGCTGTCTGCGTTTGCTCGCTGCAACGAGTACGGTTTCCTAGAAACCCCTTACCGTCGCGTGGTAAACGGCATCGTTACTGACGAAGTGGATTACCTATCTGCGATCGAAGAAGGTCAATTTGTTATCGCTCAGGCTAACGCTAAGCTGACTGAAGAAGGCAGCTTTGCTGATGAGCTGGTTACTGCACGTCAAAAAGGCGAGTCAGGTCTTCACCCACGTGAACACGTTGACTACATGGACGTTGCGACTAACCAAGTCGTATCGATCGCGGCATCGCTGATCCCATTCCTAGAACACGACGATGCTAACCGTGCCTTGATGGGTGCGAACATGCAACGTCAGGCGGTTCCAACTCTGCGTTCAGAGAAACCACTGGTAGGTACTGGTATCGAGCGTAACGTAGCGGTTGACTCTGGTGTAACAGCTGTTGCGAAACGCGGCGGTATGATCCAGTCAGTTGACGCTTCACGCATCGTAGTAAAAGTTAACGAAGAAGAGTTGATCCCAGGCGAAGCGGGTATCGACATCTACAACCTGACTAAGTACACCCGTTCGAACCAAAACACGTGTATCAACCAGCGTCCATGTGTGATGCCGGGTGAGCCTGTGGCACGTGGCGATGTGTTGGCAGACGGTCCATCAACTGACCTTGGTGAGCTGGCTCTTGGCCAAAACATGCGTATCGCATTCATGCCTTGGAACGGTTACAACTTCGAAGACTCGATCTTAGTGTCTGAGCGTGTAGTTCAAGACGACCGCTTTACCACTATCCACATCCAAGAACTTTCTTGTGTGGCGCGTGATACTAAGCTGGGCGCTGAAGAGATCACAGCTGATATCCCTAACGTGGGTGAAGCGGCTCTGTCTAAGCTTGACGAATCTGGTATCGTGTACATCGGTGCTGAAGTGAAAGGCGGCGACATTCTGGTAGGTAAAGTAACACCAAAAGGTGAAACTCAGCTGACTCCAGAAGAGAAACTGCTGCGTGCGATCTTTGGTGAGAAAGCATCAGACGTTAAAGATACGTCTCTGCGTGTACCAAACTCAGTAGCAGGTACGGTTATCGACGTACAAGTCTTTACTCGCGATGGCGTAGAAAAAGACAAGCGTGCGCTTGAAATCGAACAGATGCAGCTGAAAGAAGCGAAGAAAGACCTGACTGAAGAGTTCCAAATTCTGGAAGGCGGTCTTCTGGCGCGTGTTCGCTCTGTTCTGCTAGCCGGTGGTTACACTGAAGCGAAACTGGGTTCAATCGAACGTAAAAAATGGTTAGAGCAGACGCTAGAGAACGACGAACTGCAAACTCAGCTAGAACAGCTGGCAGAGCAGTACGACGAGCTGAAAGCAGACTTCGATAAGAAGTTTGAAGCTAAGCGTCGCAAGATCACCCAAGGTGATGATCTGGCTCCTGGCGTACTGAAGATTGTTAAGGTTTACCTAGCGGTTAAACGTCGCATCCAGCCGGGTGATAAGATGGCGGGTCGTCACGGTAACAAGGGTGTTATCTCTAAGATCAACCCTGTTGAAGACATGCCATACGATGAAAACGGTCAGCCGGTTGACATCGTACTGAACCCACTGGGCGTACCATCACGTATGAACATCGGTCAGATCCTAGAAGTTCACTTAGGTCTGGCGGCGAAAGGTATCGGTGACAAGATCAACCAAATGATCAAGGAACAACAAGAGCTGGCGAAGCTGCGTGAGTTCCTGCAGAAGGTTTATGATCTTGGCGATACTCGTCAACGCGTTGATATTGCAGCGCTGAGCGATGAAGAAGTGCGTACACTGGCACAAAACCTGCGTGCAGGTCTACCAGTTGCGACTCCAGTATTCGATGGTGCTCCTGAATCGTCTATTAAAGCCATGCTGGAACTGGCGGATCTGCCAGCTTCAGGTCAGTTGACTCTGTTCGATGGCCGCACGGGTGACGCGTTTGAGCGTCCAGTTACCGTGGGTTACATGTACATGCTGAAACTGAACCACTTGGTTGACGACAAGATGCATGCTCGTTCTACAGGCTCTTACAGTCTGGTTACTCAGCAACCTCTGGGTGGTAAAGCTCAGTTCGGTGGTCAGCGCTTCGGTGAGATGGAAGTGTGGGCACTGGAAGCATACGGTGCTGCGTATACCCTGCAAGAGATGTTGACCGTGAAATCGGACGACGTGAACGGCCGTACTAAGATGTATAAGAACATCGTAGATGGCAATCACGCGATGGAACCTGGTATGCCAGAATCGTTCAACGTACTGTTGAAAGAGATTCGCTCGCTGGGTATCAACATCGAGCTAGAAGACGAATAATAAACCCTAAGGTTTCCCCGCAAGGGGAAGCCTACCGGTTTCGGTAGGAAGGTGCTCGTTGCCAATCGCAGCGAGTCCCTTTTAACTCCTTACAGGAGCTGAATGTGAAAGACTTATTAAACTTTCTAAAAGCACAGCATAAGACTGAAGAATTTGACGCGATCAAAATCGGTCTGGCTTCACCTGACATGATCCGTTCATGGTCTTTTGGTGAAGTGAAAAAACCTGAAACCATCAACTATCGTACGTTCAAGCCTGAGCGTGATGGTCTGTTCTGTGCGCGTATTTTTGGCCCGGTAAAAGACTACGAATGTCTTTGTGGCAAATATAAGCGTCTGAAACACCGTGGCGTAATTTGTGAGAAGTGTGGCGTTGAAGTCACTCAAACTAAAGTTCGTCGTGACCGTATGGGCCACATCGAGCTAGCTTCTCCAGTTGCACACATCTGGTTCCTGAAGTCTCTGCCATCTCGTATCGGTTTGCTGATGGACATGCCTCTGCGTGACATCGAGCGCGTGCTGTACTTTGAAATGTACGTAGTGACTGAGCCAGGCATGACTGACCTTGAACGTGGTCAAATGCTTACTGAGGAAGAGTACCTCGACCGTTTGGAAGAGTGGGGCGATGAGTTCACCGCAAAAATGGGTGCAGAAGCGATCAAAGATCTGCTGTCATCTATGGATCTGCAAGCAGAAGCTGAGCAGATGCGCGAAGAGCTAGACACCACTAACTCTGAAACCAAGCGTAAGAAACTGACTAAGCGCCTGAAGCTGGTTGAAGCGTTCGTTGCATCAGGTAACAAACCTGAATGGATGATCCTGACTGTACTACCAGTTCTGCCGCCTGATCTACGTCCACTGGTTCCACTGGATGGCGGTCGTTTCGCAACATCAGATCTGAACGATCTGTACCGTCGCGTAATCAACCGTAACAACCGTTTGAAGCGTCTGCTTGAACTGGCAGCACCAGACATCATCGTACGTAACGAAAAACGTATGCTGCAAGAGTCTGTGGATGCGCTGCTGGATAACGGCCGTCGTGGTCGTGCGATCACTGGCTCGAACAAGCGTCCTCTGAAGTCTCTGGCTGACATGATCAAAGGTAAGCAAGGTCGTTTCCGTCAGAACCTTCTGGGTAAACGTGTTGACTACTCAGGCCGTTCGGTTATCACCGTAGGTCCATACCTGCGTCTGCACCAATGTGGTCTGCCGAAGAAAATGGCTCTTGAGCTGTTCAAACCATTCATCTACAGCAAGCTGGAAACTCGTGGCCTAGCAACGACAATCAAAGCAGCTAAGAAAATGGTTGAGCGCGAAGAAGCGGTTGTATGGGATATCTTGGATGAAGTTATCCGTGAACACCCAGTACTGCTGAACCGTGCACCAACACTTCACCGTTTGGGTATCCAAGCGTTTGAACCAGTTCTGATCGAAGGTAAAGCGATCCAACTGCACCCACTTGTTTGTGCGGCGTATAACGCGGACTTCGACGGTGACCAAATGGCGGTACACGTTCCTCTGACGCTTGAAGCGCAGTTGGAAGCTCGTACCCTGATGATGTCAACCAACAACATTCTGTCGCCTGCGTCAGGTGATCCAATCATCGTACCGTCTCAGGACGTTGTACTGGGTCTGTACTACATGACCCGTGAAAAGATCAACGCGAAAGGCGAAGGTATGTACCTGACTGGTCCTGCTGAGGCTGAGAAGGCGTACCGTACTAAGACTGCTGAGCTGCACGCTCGCGTTAAAGTACGTATTACCGAAACCATCAAGCATGAAAACGGTAAGCTGACGACTGAAACCAAGATGATTGACACGACCGTTGGCCGTGCCATGTTGTGGCAAATCGTACCGAAAGGTCTGCCATACAGCTTGGTGAACCAAAAGCTAGGTAAGAAGCAAATTTCTAACCTGCTGAACGAGGCATACCGTAAGCTGGGTCTGAAAGACACAGTTATCTTTGCTGACCAAATCATGTACACCGGTTTCGCTTACGCGGCACTGTCTGGTGTATCGGTTGGTATCGACGATATGGTAGTACCAGCGGCTAAGTACACTGAAATTGCTGAAGCGGAAGAAGAAGTACGCGAAATTCAAGAGCAGTTCCAGTCTGGTCTGGTTACTGCTGGCGAACGCTACAACAAAGTGATCGACATTTGGGCATCAACCAACGATCGCGTAGCGAAAGCGATGATGGAAAACCTCTCTTCTGAGCAGGTGATCAACCGTCAGGGCGAACAAGAAAAGCAAGAGTCGTTCAACAGCATCTATATGATGGCCGACTCAGGTGCTCGTGGTTCTGCTGCTCAGATCCGTCAGTTGGCGGGTATGCGTGGTCTGATGGCGCGTCCAGATGGCTCGATCATCGAAACGCCAATCACGGCAAACTTTAAAGAAGGTCTAAACGTTCTTCAGTACTTTATCTCAACGCACGGTGCTCGTAAGGGTCTGGCGGATACGGCACTGAAAACAGCGAACTCCGGTTACCTGACTCGTCGTCTGGTAGACGTAGCGCAAGACGTTGTGGTTACTGAGCACGACTGTGGCACCTTAGAAGGCGTGGTGATGACACCACACATCGAAGGTGGTGACGTTAAAGTTGCATTGACTGAGCTGGCTCTGGGCCGAGTGGTTGCGGAAGATATCCTCAAACCAGGTACAGAAGAAGTGCTGATCCCACGTAATACACTGCTGGATGAAAAGTGGTGTAAGGTGATCAACGATAACTCAGTTGACCAAATCCAAGTACGTTCAGTCGTAACTTGTGATTCTGACTTCGGTTGTTGTGCACAGTGTTACGGTCGTGACCTTGCACGTGGTCACTTGGTGAACCAAGGTGAAGCGGTCGGTGTTATCGCGGCACAGTCAATCGGTGAGCCGGGTACACAGCTGACGATGCGTACGTTCCACATCGGTGGTGCAGCATCAACAGCAGCAGCAGAAAACAGCATCCAAGCGAAAAACAACGGTTCTGTGAAACTGCATAACGCGAAGTTCGTAATCAACAAAGATGGCAAGCTAGTTATCACGTCTCGTGCTTCTGAGCTGACCATCATTGACGAATTTGGTCGTACCAAAGAGAAACACAAACTGCCATACGGCTCTATGCTGAGCAAAGCCGATAGCGATGCAGTTGCAGCGGGTGAAACTGTTGCAAACTGGGAAGCGCACACCATGCCAATCATCACTGAAGTGGCTGGTCGCGTACAGTTTGTGGATATGATCGATGGCGTAACCGTTTCTCGTCAAACTGACGATCTGACTGGTCTGTCTTCAAGTGAAGTGACTGAAGCCGCAGCGCGTCCTGCAGCAGGTAAAGATATGCGTCCAGCGATTAAGCTGGTTGACGCAAATGGTAAAGATGTCCTGATCCCAGGTACTGATATGCCAGCTCAATACTTCCTGCCAGGTAAAGCGATTGTGAACTTGGACGACGGCGCTGAAGTGAATGTGGGTGATACACTGGCTCGTATTCCTCAGAAGTCTGGCGGTAACAAGGACATCACCGGTGGTCTGCCACGCGTTGCTGACCTGTTCGAAGCACGTAAGCCTAAAGAGCCTGCGATTCTGGCTGAGCACTCAGGTACCGTATCGTTCGGTAAAGAGACCAAAGGTAAGCGTCGTCTGATCATCACTCGTGACAGTGGTGACACTTACGAAGAGATGATCCCTAAACATCGTCAATTGAACGTGTTTGAAGGTGAGCGTATTGAGCGTGGTGATGTGATTGCGGACGGCCCAGAGTCTCCACATGATATCCTGCGTCTGCGTGGTATCCATGCAGTGACCACTTACATCGCGAACGAAGTTCAGGAAGTTTACCGTCTACAAGGCGTTAAGATTAACGATAAGCACATCGAGACTATCGTTCGTCAAATGCTGCGTAAGTGTACGATCACCTTCGCGGGTGACTCAGAGTTCTTGCCTGGCGAGACTGTTGAGTACTCACAAGTGAAGATCGCTAACCGTAAACTGGTTGAAGAAGGCAAAGAGCCAGCTCGTTTCGAGCGTGAGCTGCTGGGTATTACCAAAGCATCTCTGGCGACTGAGTCCTTCATCTCGGCAGCATCGTTCCAAGAAACCACTCGCGTTCTGACTGAAGCAGCGGTATCTGGTAAGCGTGACGATCTGCGCGGTCTGAAAGAGAACGTAATCGTTGGCCGTCTGATCCCTGCTGGTACTGGTTTTGCGTACCACCAAGATCGTCAAGCTAAACGTGCACAAGAACAGCAAGGTCCATCGGCTGAACAAGCCACTGATAACCTAGCTGCACTGCTGAATGCAGGTTTCTCTTCTGACGACGAGTAAGTCATCAAGCTATGAAAAAAGGCACCTTAGGGTGCCTTTTTTATTGGTGTTTTAAACTTTGAAACTCATCATCACATTAGAAATAACCAACCCAGTAATGAGCTTTTATTTGCTAAGCGCCGGGCGGTACGGCAAGACTATCCGCAATCAATTGAATTAATTGATCCTCTAGTGAGAAACGTACTTCAAGCACTTCTCCAACTTCAGATAGGTCGCGATCCAAATCGAGCAATTCATCATATTCACTGATGGTGGCGTACTGATCATTAAAGTTCAGCAGTGGTTCTGTCGTGGCGACTATTTTGCCATAGACTTGATTGATCTCATCCGTGGCTTTAAAGCCCGTGGCCTGCCATTTGTTCATGACCATATCGTAGATCTTGAAATGGCCCTCAGAGATGTAGTCCACCAATTCTTGGCAAAAATACAACAAAGCCTGCGGAGAGGGGAGTTCAGAGACAGCTGTTTTGTTCGCGCAAGGTTGCAGCGCTGCCAGCTTACAATATTCAACGATCACATGCTGTCGTTTGTCCAACCAGTGATCAATGATATCGCTAGAACCACCCCATTGATTTTGGACGTTTTTGAATTTTCTTAGCATGACCATGTCCTCATGATCGGATCGTCAGAGACGATCGTTCCTTTGCCTTTTTAGTGATATCAATAAGATATGACTACTGCCCTCACAAAAAGTTATAGACAATAATTCTTGTGCTGACAAACTGTGGTGTGAATTTAGATTGCCAGTAAAATGATCCGACTGCAAGCAATCAGGAGAAGCAGAGTGGAAAAGAGTGACGGCAAGAACGCTTATTGGTGCGTTGTCTCAGGTAGTGACATTTGGCTGGTGGATGGGCAAGTTCCGTTTGGCAGTGCACAGCAGTGGGATTTGCCACTGAGCAACGCGATCCTCGTGGATTACTACCAAAACTCCCCTGTCTATTGGCTGAATGCTGCGGATCTTGAACAAGATCGTCCGCTCAGTTCGTTGCGTGAATTGCTGGGTGTTGATGAAGCCCTATTTTTAGCCGCAAGCAAGGCTGTTCAGTACGGCCACATGAGCCAAACCATGCGTTTCTGCCCGCAATGCGGCGGACGTAATTATCTCAATCACCAACAACTGGCGATGCAATGCCAGGACTGCCGGACATTGCACTATCCACGTATTTTTCCCTGTATTATTGTCGCAGTACGTAAACAGCAGCAGATCTTGTTAGCGCAACATCCGCGCCATCGCAATGGTATGTATACTGTGATTGCCGGGTTTGTTGAGGTGGGAGAAACGCTAGAGCAGTGTGTGGCTCGTGAAGTGTTTGAAGAAACAGGGATTCAGGTGACCAATATTCGCTATTTTGGCAGCCAACCATGGGCATTCCCATCCAGTATGATGATGGCATTTCTCGCTGATTATCAAAGCGGTGAGCTCAAGCCTGATTACAGTGAGTTGAGTGATGCGGATTGGTTTGATATGGAAAATCTCCCCCCTGTCGCACCAAAAGGCACGATAGCTCGTGCTTTGATTGAACAAACTTTAGTAGATATCACCCAAGCGAATTGCTAAAAATGGCAAAAAAAACCCTCCGGTTAAGGAGGGGGTAAGTAAGATGTCGTTATGAGATGCTGAGTCGAAGACCCAGTTTATGATTATAGTTTTCGCTAGCGAACAAATTTTTAACACCGTTAAGGTTTGGACGCAATTTAAGCATTGATTTAAAAGTTAATAACTTGATCCCGCTTGCAAAGCCAACCGCTTTTATGGGACAAACGGTGTTAGAATACGCGCCAAAGTAAAGAAGCCGAATAAGTGGAAATCACCATGACTGAATTAAAAAATGATCGCTACCTGCGTGCACTGCTCAAGCAGCCAGTCGATTACACCCCTGTATGGATGATGCGCCAAGCTGGTCGTTATCTCCCTGAATACCGTGCCACTCGCGCTCAAGCGGGTGATTTTATGGCGCTGTGTAAGAACGCAGAATGGGCTTCTGAAGTAACACTACAGCCGCTGCGCCGTTTTCCTCTCGATGCGGCGATCCTGTTCTCTGATATTTTGACCATCCCTGATGCCATGGGGTTGGGGCTACGTTTTGCAGCTGGCGAAGGTCCTGTTTTTGATCGCCCGATCACCTGCAAAGCGGATGTCGATAAGATTGGCATTCCAGATCCAGAAGGTGAATTGCAGTATGTCATGAACGCCGTACGTCAAATTCGCAAGGATCTGCAAGGTGAAGTGCCGCTGATTGGTTTCTCTGGCAGTCCTTGGACATTAGCGACTTATATGGTCGAAGGTGGTAGTTCAAAAGCCTTCACCAAAATCAAAAAGATGATGTACAGCGAGCCTGCGGTGCTACATGCACTGTTGGATAAATTGGCTGATAGCGTGATTACTTACCTCAACGCCCAAATCAAAGCGGGTGCTCAGGCGGTAATGGTGTTTGATACATGGGGTGGCGTGCTAACTCCACGTGACTACCAACTCTTCTCTTTGCAATACATGCACAAGATTGTGGATGGCTTAATTCGTGAAAATGAAGGCCGTCGTGTGCCTGTGACGCTGTTTACCAAAAATGGTGGCATGTGGCTTGAGCAAATCGCAGCGACGGGCTGTGATGCAGTAGGTTTGGACTGGACGATCAATATCGCGGATGCGAAAGCTCGAGTTGGGGATAAGGTTGCACTACAAGGCAACATGGATCCTTCCATTCTGTACGCACCAGCACCTCGGATTCGTGAAGAAGTGGCAAGCATTTTGGCGGGTTTCGGCCAAGGTGGTACAGGGCATGTGTTTAACTTAGGGCATGGTATCCATCTCGATGTTCCGCCTGAAAATGCAGGTGTGTTTGTCGAAGCAGTCCATGAGCTTTCCAAACCTTACCACCAAAAATAATCTGTTAAAGCGTCTGCAGGTCAGACGCTTTTCACATCTTGAGCCCGACTGTTTTATACTTCGGTAATCCAGACAGATAGACGAAGCGAATCATGATGAAAACCAAGGATCGCATAGTGCACGCGGCACTCGAGCTGTTTAATCAGCAAGGTGAGCGCAATATTACGACCAACCACATTGCTGCTCACATTGAGATTAGCCCGGGGAATTTGTATTACCACTTTCGCAATAAACAAGAGATAGTGCGCGACATTTTTGCGCTCTACTCAGCGGAGTTGATTGAACGTTTTACGCCACTGCAAGGGCAGTATGAAAGCCTCTCTCTGCTCAAGCACTATTTGGATTCGATTTTTACTCTGATGTGGAAATATCGCTTCTTTTACGCCAATTTACCGGAAATTTTGCAGCGAGATGAAGCTCTACACGATGATTACATTCGGGTACAAGAGAAGTTGCAAACCAATCTGGTCAATATTATGCGTGGCTTTGTGGAGATGCAGTTGCTGCAATTAAGTGATGGTGAGATGCGACAGTTAGTGCGCACCTTACATCTCATTGCTTCCAGTTGGCTTGGTTATCAATCCGCCATGTCACACAAAACCCAAGTTACTGAAGAAGTGATTCATCAGGGGATGTTACAGATGATTTCTGTGGTCAAACCTTGTGCCACTAAAGCTGGCCGTGAACAACTTCAATTGCTTGAAGAAGGTGTGCGAGCCATGCATGCCTGAGCATGAGTTATAACCAATCTGTCTTGGGCATGAGGTTGATAACTTGATAATTTCCTTCTCATTCCCATGCAGAAAGGAAGCAGTACGTGGATTACGATGTGTTTAATGGGGATGCCGATGGCATCCTTTCTCTTGTGCAATGGCGTTTAGCGCATCCTAAATCGACTCAGTTAGTGACCGGAGTGAAGCGCGACATTGCCTTGCTGGATCGGCTTGAAGTGACGGCAGGTGATCAGCTGGTGGTATTGGATATCTCCATGGCTAAAAATCAGCTTGGCTTGCAGCGTATGCTACAAGCGGGAGCCAGTGTTTTTTATGCCGACCATCATCAGCCCGGTGACATTCCTACCCATTCTGCACTGCAAGCGCATATTGATACCGATGCTAATGTTTGTACCGCGCTGATTATTGATCGTCTACTGGCGGGACGTTTTCGTGACTGGGCGATTGCGGCAGCGTTTGGGGATAACTTACACCGTGTTGCACAAACTCTGGCTGATGAAGCGGGTTTGGACGACGCGCAAACCGCAGATCTTTGTGAATTAGGAACGCTGATAAACTACAACGGCTACGGACGTGAGGTGTCTGAACTGCATTTTGCGCCCGATGCGCTTTATCAAACCTTATTGGCTTATGGCACACCATGGACAGTGCTAGCCGATCTCAACTCGCCTTTCTACCAATTACGCAGCGCCTATCAGCAAGATTTTGCTTTTGCACTCGATCAACCTGCTTATTATCAGAGTCCAAGCTTAACAGTGGTGATATTGCCTGATTGTGCAACGGCACAGCGAGTCAGTGGCGCATTCGCCAATCATCTTGCCAATCAAGATGTTCAACGTGCGCATTTGATTGTGACTTATGCGGATGCTCAGCACTACACGCTCTCTTTACGTGCACCATTGAGTGATAAACGAGGGGCAGGAGCCTTGTGTGCTCAGTTTCCTTCTGGCGGTGGCCGTGAATCTGCGGGTGGCATCAATCATCTACCCCAAGCTTTATTGGATGAAGTTATCCAAGTTGTGGAACGATTTTACGCTCGTTAGCGTTGTAACCACTGAGAAGGGTTTTCCGCACGGCTATTGCGGCGAATCTCAAAATAGAGGGCAGGGCGTGATTGACCACCTGTATCACCTGCAAGGGCAATGGTTTCACCGGCGATGACTTTATCACCCTCTTTTTTGAGTAGAGTTTGGTTAAAACCATACAGTGTCATATCGCCTTTGCCGTGATCGAGTAGCACAACCAAGCCATAACCACGCAGGTACTCGGCAAACACTATCGTTCCCGGATACACCGCTTTGACCTCTTGGCCGTAATTAGCATCAATGACCAAACCTTTCCAATCAATCTGCCCAGTTTGGCGTTCACCGAAGTTGTGTAGCACACGACCTTTCAGCGGCCACGGCAGTTTACCGCGTTGACTCGCAATGCCATTCATCAGTACCGCATTACGTTTGGCGGCTTTGGCAATTTCTGCTTTGAGGCGAGTTTCGTTGCGCTGCAATTCAGCGAGGTACACCTTGTCGCCAGAAATGCTGCTCTCAATTTTCTTCACTGTCTGTTTACGCTCATTTTGCGTTTTAGCCAGTTGATCCCTTTGTAGAGTTTGGTCAGCGAGTAATTTTTCAATTTGCTCACGCTCAGCTTGTCTTTGTTGCTGGTTGGCATGGAGATCGGAGCGCGTTTTTTCTAGCGCTTCGATGGCTTGCGCACGACTTTTTGCCAAATGTTGATAGTACTGGCTGATGCGATCTTCATCGGCGCTACGATGGAAAAACTGGCCATTCGTCAATGAGCGTTGCGTCAGGTAATACGTTTGTAGAAGGCGCTCTAGTTTTTCGGCTTGCTGCTGTTTCTGAGTTTCCAGTGCTTGAATGTTGCTGTTGAGCTGAGCAATGTTGCGATTGGCATTCTCAAGATCGTTTTTTGGTTTTGGCGATCTGATTTTCGATACTGTTGATGCCAAGCTCTTGTTGCTTAAGTGATTGCTGTAGCTGATCGAGAGATTTTTGTTGTTCAGCTAATGATTGTTGTTGGCGAGAAATTTCACTTTTTACTCCAGTCAGTTCCTGCTGAGTTGCGGCTCCAAGGTGAGGTGCAACCATAAATAGCAGGCAAGCCAACAGACGACTGGTCAGGTTTTTACCTCGAAAGTCACTGAAAATCGCATGCGGCGCAGTAGGTGTCATTGAGTTTGATCTGGAGTTAGTGGATTGAAAAGGGTGATTCAGTATACCCAAAGCTTGGCATGAGGCGAGCCTGTGATGTCAAAAGTTTGCAATTCTCATCGCACTCAATGGGAAAAAGGTACAAAAAAGCCCTGAGTATTCAGGGCTTTCATCCTTGAGGCAGCTTAGCTGTACAGCACTTGGCCTGACATTTCTGCTGGAATTTCCACATCAGACAGCGCCAACATAGTTGGTGCCAGATCAGACAGTTTACCGTTGTCTTTCAGGCTGATCGCTTTGTTACCAACATAAATGAGCGGTACTGGCAGGCTAGTGTGCGCAGTATGTACACCACCCGTCTCAGTCGATCATCATTTCCGCGTTACCGTGGTCAGCCGTGATCAGCAGTTGACCATCCACTTCTTTGATGGCTTCAACCACACGGCCGATACATTCATCGACTGCTTCACACGCTTTCACTGCAGCATCGTAAACGCCAGTGTGACCTACCATGTCGCCGTTTGGATAGTTACAGATGATCGCATCGTATTTACCTGATTTGATCGCTGCAACCAGCTTGTCAGTCAGCTCTTTAGAGCTCATTTCTGGTTGTAGGTCGTAGGTTGCTACTTTTGGTGAAGCAACCAGCTGACGCTCTTCGCCAGGGAATTCATTTTCAACGCCGCCGTTGAAGAAGAACGTCACGTGAGCGTATTTTTCGGTTTCAGAGATGCGTAGCTGAGTTTTTCCCGCTTTTGATAGCCACTCACCGTAAGTGTTTTCCAGTGACGCTGGACCAAACGCACACTTAAGTGGGATGTCTGCTGCGTATTGAGTCAGCATCACAAAATCAAGCGCAGGGAATGCTTTACGGCTAAAGCCTGCGAAATCAGGTACGAAAGTACGGGTGATTTGACGCGCGCGGTCAGCACGGTAGTTCATGAACAGCAGTGCATCGCCATCTTGCATCGCGGCAGACTCTTGGCCCGCTGCGCGGATTTCGGTCGCTTTCACGAACTCATCGTTTTCTTCGCGAGCGTAAGCCGCTTGCAGTGCTTCAACCGCTGAGTCACAAGTAAACTCGCCTTGTGCCAGAGTCAGTAAGTCATAGGCTTTTTCAACGCGATCCCAGTTGTTGTCACGATCCATTGCGTAGTAACGACCCACGATAGAAGCGATACGGCCTTTGCCCAGTTTGGCAAACAGATCTTGGAAGCGTTTCAGTGAGGCTTCTGCGCTACGTGGTGGTGTGTCACGTCCATCAAGGAAGCAGTGCAGGTAGATTTTTTCTGCGCCACGAGCGGCAGCCATTTCTACCGCTGCGTAGATATGGTCTTCGTGTGAGTGTACGCCACCTGGAGACATCAGACCCATTAGGTGAACAGCTTTGCCAGCAGCAACCGCTTTATCAATCGCGGCAACCAGAATTTCATTTTGTTGGAATTCACCATCCATGATCGCTTTGGTAATGCGAGTCAGGTCTTGGTAAACAATGCGGCCAGCACCGATGTTGGTGTGACCCACTTCTGAGTTACCCATTTGACCATCAGGTAGACCTACGTCCATACCAGAAGCAGAAATCAGAGTGTGAGGGTTGTTCGCCATTAGGCTATCCATCACAGGTGTACGCGCATTGTTGATCGCGTTATTTGCGTTGTCTTCGCGGTAACCCCAACCATCTAGGATCACCAGAGCCATTGGCTTCTTAGCTGACATAGTTCTAACCTCGTCAAAATCAAAATAACTGAAACGTAAAATTAGCGTAATTTTACTACAATCTAGACGCTTTGCATCCGGTTAAGATCAATGATTCTCTCTATCAATGCAAGTAAATGTAGCCTATTGATCAAAATCGGTTTTAAGACACCAATAAGCTGGTACCTGCTACGGCAACGATAGCCCCTAACCAAGCATAGCGGTTTGGGCACTGTTTGGTGTACAGCCAAAGTAGTGGCAGCAGCATAATCGGCGTGGTGGAAGAAAGTAGGGCGACCATACCGACATTTCCTTCGCGCAGGGCATAGAGGATCAGCGTCATCCCGACGGCCATGGCAATAAAGCCATTGAGCGCGGTGACCAGAAAGATGTTTAGCGTAATTCTTTGGGTTGGGCGAGCAATGCGCGCGCCCGTTAAGCGCAGTAAAGAGTGAGCTGCAAAGGCGGTGATCATCCGCATCGCAGAGGCAGCAACGGGATCGATCTCCGTTTGCATCACCGGTTTGGCAATAATACCCCCGAGGGCTTGGCATAATGCGGCGGTTAATCCTAGCCCAATCCCAACCCAAACGCTGCCATTGATGCTATCCAAACTTGGCCCTGCTTGCCCGCGGCGACCAAAGAAAATTGCCATCAACACGCCGCTAAACACCAAGGTTGAGCCAAATAGCTCTTGCTCGGTCATGCTTTCACTAAACAGAAAATAACCAAGCACGGCAGAAAACACCGCATGACAGGAGAAGAGTAAACCGGACTGTCTTGGCCCCATGCGATTCAGACAAGCAAAAAGCGCGGTATCACCGATGAAAATCCCAATCAAACCAGACAACATCATGGCTGGAATCGCACTGCTTTGTACGGTTAACCAACCTCCAGTGAATAGGGCAATGGTCGTTAAGATGACGGAGGTACACCCCATACGCCAGCGACTGTAAGCAAAAGAGCCGAGGTGTCTCGCTGGTGTAATAGAAAGTAAACTGGCGATAGCCCAAAGACAGGCTGCAGCAAGTGCCAGCCATTCGTAACCCATTGCGTCATCCTTGCGGTTGGGAGTTGTGAGGGCACTCAATATGCCATTAAGCGATCAGGAAAACAAAACGAATTTCTGTGCGATTAGATGGCTCACACCTTGCCGTATCAATAGTGACGACAAGGTGTGAAGGAGAGGTGGAAGAGGAAATTTATCCGAGTAGGAACACCATCAGATAAACGATGCCAAGCCCAATCACTCCGATGACTAAGCCAGTTTTGGCCATATCTTTGCTTTCGATAAGCCCCGTTGAGTAAGCGAGTGAGTTTGGCGGTGTCGAAACGGGCAAAATCATTCCCAGTGAAGCGGAAAAAGCCACCACAATTAATAGCGCCTGTAGGCCGCCGACCTGCTCAAGGCTACTCATCGAAGTGCCAATTGCTGCGGCAATCGGCATGATCAAGTTGGCGGTGGCGGTGTTAGACATAAAGTTGGCCATCAGCCAACACACCAATGAAAGGGCAATTACAATCAGCATAGGTGAAAGAGATTGATAGTCGATGACGTGCGCTAAAGCTTGCGCGAGTCCCGTCTGTTCAAGGCCGATACCAATCGCGATCCCGCCGGCGACTAACCAAAGCACATCCCAGTTGATCTGTTTCAGCTCTTCTTTGCCCATGATGCCAGTGAGGGTGAACACGGCAAGCGGAATAATAGCTACTACATAAGTGTTCATACCGTGCCATGTGATGGTCATCCACAGCACTATGGTTAAAGCAAAGGTGATGTAGACCAGCATGGCACGCCAGCCGCGTTGAAATTCGCCTTTGAGTTTCAAGGTCATTGTGGATTGTGAGGAGGGGAAAAGCTTCTGAAGTAAGAACCATGCGATCGTCAGTTGTACCAATACGAAAGGTAAACCCATCATCATCCATGACAGAAAGTCGATGCTGTTTTCGCCCGTTAGATACTGCAGTGCGATAGCGTTAGGTGGAGTGCCGATGGGTGTTGCTATGCCCCCTGTGTTGGCCGCAATTGGAATACACAGCACCAGAGCTTTGATGCCTAAATCGCCTTTGGGTGCAGAGGCAACAATAGGGCCAAGCAGTGCCAACATCATCACGGTTGTCGCTGTGTTGGACATAAACATTGAGAAAACAGAGGTGATCAGCATTAACCCCAGCATGATGTACTTAGGTTGGTGGCCAAAAGGTTTGAGTAACACTCGTGCTAGGTTGTTATCCAATTCATATTTAGACGCAGCTATCGCTAAGGCAAAACCACCCATAAACAAAATGATAATAGGGGAGGAAAAGGCACTGAAAATATCAGTGTATTTGAGGAGTTCACCGAGCGGATGTTGAGGATCGGGCACTCGAAAGCCATGCAAGCCTTTATCGGAAATCATGATCAGTTCAAGGGCGATGATCAGAATCGAAGTGGCAAAAACGGGGACAGGTTCTAACACCCACAGCAATGCAGCAAGAAGAAAAATGGCTAATAAACGGTGTTGTACCAAGGTGAGATCCTGAATCGGAATCGCATCAATTGGCATGAACAGCACGCCCAACGGCAGTAAAAAACAAATTAGGAGTTTGACGAGCAGACCTCGTTCCAGTTTTGGCATTGGCACTTCCTCTTCGCTGGAGTGAAAGCCTAGAGTAAGCGACTGAAATGTATGGGTCTTAGAAGGCGGTTAAACTTTTGTCTTTTACAGTTAACGACAGTGCAGATGTGTGGCGAGCTTCAAAAGTAAACATCCCAGCCGAAGCTGGGATGCTGAGAATTAAGCTTGATGTGCGTAAGGCTCACCGAGGCGGGTTGGTGTGCCAAGGGCCATGCTGTCATCAAAGCGGATAGCTTGTTTGGCAAACAGGTTGATCACAGTTGATCCCAGTTTAAAGCGACCCATCTCTTCGCCTTTTTTCAGAACCACAGCTTGGCTACCGTTTGCTGGGTAGTCCCAACGATAAACCGTGTTGCCACGCGGCGGAGTCACGGTGCCAGCCCAAACCAGTTCAATACTGCCGACAATTGTGGCGCCAACCAGCACTTGTGCCATTGGGCCAAATTCTGTATCGAAAATACATACCACACGCTCGTTGCGGGCAAACAAGTTCGGTACATTTTCCGCAGTAAGGGGGTTAACCGAGAACAGGTCCCCTGGTACGTAGATCATTTGGCGCAACGTGCCATCACAAGGCATATGTACGCGGTGATAATCACGTGGCGAGAGATACAGTGTGGCAAAATCACCATCACGGAATTCTTCCGCGAGCTTTGCATCACCACCGAGCAGCTCCTGGGCTGAGAAAGTGTGGCCTTTCGCTTGAATCAGTTTACCGTCTTCGATAGCACCAAACTGGCTAACGCAAGCATCAGCAGGATGAGTGATCACCTTTTCGCCTTCAGCGATAGGACGCACGCCAGCTTTTAGCTCACGCACAAAAAATTCATTAAACGTCTTGAAGTGAGTCGGATCAGAGTGCAGAGCCTCGTCCATATTGACGTTATATTGCTTGATGAACCAGCGGATGATGGCTGTGGTTAGGCTGCCTGCACGCGCAGACGCCAACTTACCGACCAAACGGGTCAGGCCATGTTGTGGAATCCAATATTGCAGTCCAACTTTAATCTTATCCATGGTTTACATTCCAATACATTAGTGATGGGCGCGAGATGTTACTGAAAATCGCGTCGGCTGTCAGTAGATGCTCTAAACTTGCTAACAATTTGCTCTTACAGATCGGCTTTTTTACTGCGCGAATACTGTCGGTTAGCCTTGTTTTCCGTCATGCTTTGTACAATACGGTGGTAATTTTCGAAACGCTGAGCGCTGATTTCGCCTTTTTCAACCGCTTCACGCAGCAAGCATCCTGGGTCATCCCCATGTTTGCAATCACGGAATTTGCAGCCACCTAAATAAGGGCGAAACTCCACAAAAGCTTTAGTGACATCATCGGTCTCTAAATGCCATAAACCAAATTCACGCACTCCGGGAGAGTCAATCAAATCACCTCCACTCGGAATGTGATAAAGCCGAGCTGCTGTTGTGGTGTGTTGGCCTAAGCCTGACGTTTCAGAAATCGCCCCTTCCTCAACATGCTCTTCCAATTCAGGAAGTAATGCATTGACCAGACTTGATTTTCCTACACCTGATTGACCGACAAACACATTGGTGCGATCACGTAGCTTCACTTCAAGATCAGCAATCCCTTCGCCGGTTTTCTTACTGACATACAGCACTTCGTAGCCAATAGCGCGGTAATCATTTAACCATGTGGTGTATTGCTCTCGAAGTTCAGGGCTGAGCAGGTCAATCTTGTTCAGCACGATTAATGGTGCAATACCCAAGGTTTCAGAGGCGATCAAGTAGCGATCAATAATATTCAAAGAGAGCTCAGGTAACACGGACGAAACGATCACCATTTGATCCACGTTTGCCGCAACGGGTTTAAGACCATCGTAATAATCTGGGCGCACTAATACTGAACTGCGCGTTTCTACTGCTTCTACCACACCGGAGATTCCCGCGAGAGTTTCTGCTCCCGGGCGCCACAGCACTTTATCACCAGAAACTAAGCTTTCGATGCCACGGCGTAGATTACAGCGATGGATTTCCCCTGTTTCTGGATCTTCAATATCGGCATGTTGGCCAAAGCGGGTAATCACCAGCCCGGTTTGGGCATTGCCAAGCAAAGTTTCATCCCAAACAATAGACTCTTCTTGCTTGAGTTTTTTGTGTTGGTTGTTTCTAACTCGGCGTACTTGGCCTTGCGTGAGCTTTTTCTTTTTTGCCACAGTGTTCTACTTACTCTCTGCTGGATATTAAGTGGCGTATCAAATCTCAATTTGATACGTATCCTGTCGATCTGAATTTGGGTATAGTACCTCTTTTGTGAATAAACCCCTATAGGCGCACCATTATGTCTTTTAGCGACCAGAATCTGATTTGGATTGATTTAGAGATGACAGGGCTCGATCCTGAAACGCACAAAATCATTGAGATGGCGACCATTGTTACTGACAGTGAGTTAAATATTTTAGCCGAAGGCCCAGTGATTGCGATTCATCAACCAGAATCAGAACTCGCCAAAATGGATGAGTGGTGTACCACAACTCACACCGGGAGTGGCTTGGTGGCACGAGTGCGTCAAAGCCAAGTAAGCGAAGAAGAAGCCATAGATCAAACACTCGCGTTTTTAAAGCAGTGGGTGCCGGAAGGCAAATCACCGATTTGTGGCAACAGTATTGGTCAAGACCGACGTTTCCTTTACAAGCATATGCCGCGTTTGGAAGCGTACTTCCATTATCGTTATATTGATGTCAGCACCATCAAAGAGCTGACTCGCCGCTGGCAGCCTGAAGTACTAAAAGAGTTCAGTAAAACAGGTAGCCATCTTGCTTTGGATGATATTCGAGAGTCAATTGCTGAGCTTCAGTTCTATCGTAAGACGGTATTCAAAATTTAAAACGGTGCTTTCAAACGCTTAAAGAGCGCAATTGTTCAACATCTTGCATGCTTTTTCAGCAAGCGAAAAAAAAAAGAGTTTTTTTCACGAGAAGCTCTTGCATCGAAAGAAAATGCTCTTATAATTCGCAGCCCTAAACGACGGAAAACGTTGTTGATGCGACACTAGCTCAGTTGGTAGAGCGCAACCTTGCCAAGGTTGAGGTCACGAGTTCGAACCTCGTGTGTCGCTCCAGATTTATAGTTGTCACCGTACTCAACGATGAAATGCGACACTAGCTCAGTTGGTAGAGCGCAACCTTGCCAAGGTTGAGGTCACGAGTTCGAACCTCGTGTGTCGCTCCAGATTTGTAGTTGTCACCGTACTTAACGATGAAATGCGACACTAGCTC
>NZ_AOMO01000002.1 GCF_000338875.1 Vibrio mimicus CAIM 602
AGGCGGCTTCTATGTCCGCAGCGGATTGATTGGCTTGTGGCACAGATTTCCCCGAATGAGCTGCCAGAGTTGCCGAGAGTTTAATCAAGCGGTTAACGCGTCGGCTATCACCTAAGTTGGCATGTTGAAAGACATGTTTAGCCCATTGTGCAGAGTTTGATATAAAGTTCATAGTGTTTGCCTGATGTTGTAATGAAGATCAGATCGACAACATCAAACAGAGTTCAAAAAAATCCCCCGTACTTGACGGGGGATTTGTGTATAAGAGACAGACCATTGGGAGGTTTTTTTATGTGTTCGAACAAGAGTGGCTAAAACTCTACATCCACATCGGTGTCCGGCATCGCGCAGCACGCTAAGGCCATTCCCATTGCTCGTTCATGATCCGCTAAAGCAGGGACGTTCGGTTGCTGAACAAGGCCAGATTTCACGGTCACTTTACACGCACCACAAATACCGGCACGGCAACTGTTGGCAATTTTCACTCCAGCGGCTTCCGCTTGTTCCAGCAACGTTTTCTGGTTACTACCTTCCACCTGAATGCCATTAAAGCGCATTGTTACTGACTTATTCTCACGCGGCGCAGTTCGTTGAGCACCAAACGCTTCTTGATGGTAAGCCGACTCAGCCACACCTTGTTTCTGTAGCAAGTTTTTCGCTTTTTGCATAAACCCATCAGGGCCACACACAAACACTTGGCGAGCAGGAAGATCCGGAATGCGCTTGATGTGCGACAAGGCTAAACGGCCATGCTCACCTTGCCACTCAGCTGAGGGTTGGGTTAACGCATAGATGAGCGTCAGCCCAACATGTTGTTTTGCCAACGCATCCAGTTCCGCTCGGCAAGGTATATCCTGCTCACTTCGGCATTGATGATAAAACACCACATCATCCACTTGGTTATGGTCAGCCAGATAACGCAGCATAGATAGCATTGGCGTAACACCACTGCCCGCAGAAAGCAGCAGTAAAGGCTGTGGCGCTGTGGTATCCAGATGGAAATGACCCGCCGGATGCTGCGCGGTCAAGGTCGTGCCAATCTGCAAATGATCTTGTAACCAGTTAGAGACTCGTCCCCCATCAATGCGTTTCACCGAAATCGCCAAACGTCCCGGACGCGATGGACTAGAGGAAAGCGTGTAGTAACGCTGCACAGACTCACCATCAATCACCATTTCAATCGGCAGATGTTGCCCAGGCAGATACTGAGGTGCGATGCCTTTGGCAGGCTCTAGCCAGAAAGTCACAAAATCGCGGGCAATTTCTTCGCGCTCAACACAAGTCAGTGTGAAGTGGCTGATACCTTGATCTGGGTAAACTTCTTTCTCTTTGTATTCCAACACTTCAATCAGATCGCCCGCGCGAATCATCCCTTCATTCTTGGCAACCAAGTTTTGCCCGAAGAACACGCCACCTCGTTCATTAGCACGAAATTGTGAGAGAGTACGCAGCGGCTCTTTGGTTGGCCTAAACGCCCCTTTCTTCACTTCAACCGTGGTTAAAATGCAGCGTTCACAAGGTTTGACGGCTTCAAACTCTACTTCGCCGATACGGATACGCTTCCAACTGTCTTCGGCAAAGGGCTCTGTCCCAGAAACGACTAAATTGGTACGAAATTGATCCATCGAATGATATTCAGGGCTGCGGCGGTTGAGTTCATCCAACGATGCTTGGCTGATCACCAGCATCGGATATCCATCTGCAAAGCTGACATTGTGCCCCACGTTTTCACGTACACGATTGGATTGCTCGCCGCTGTATAAGAGCTCAACACGAATCCCCAATACCGTACTAAACCAATCGTCTGCTTCATCGGTGGTGGTATACGCAGTGAAATTATCCGCCCAAACTTGCGCGGGTACCGGCTGCAACTTGAAATCTGCATAACGGATGGTGAGAGAGGGATGACCTTGTGCGGAAAACAGCACACCATCATGACGCAGCGCGGTTTTGATCAGCACCATTTGTGGAAATTTACGCGCCGTCACCATGCTTCCGTCAGACAGTGCCAACATAAAGCGGCGATCAAAGGTTAAGCCTTGCTTTTCCACCCAAGCGGACGAAAGCGCCAACCCTCCTAATGATTTGACCGGAAAGACATTGATTTGAGATAAGTGTCCCGTCGACATGGTGCTTCCTTTTGCTGTTGTCATTTGCGCAACATCATAGAACAAATCGTCACCTCAGACTAACAAGTTGTTACAACAGGGGATTATTTCCCTCCGAAATAAATGAGTGTCTAACCACCTGAAATTAAATAAAGGATGAAATGGATTACACTTTCCACTATCATCCTGTCGCCTAAGCGGAAGCGTTTGCGCGACGCTTTAGGCTCCAATCATTTCATGCATTCATGGTGGGAGCACTCAATGACAACACTGACGATTACACGCCCAGACGACTGGCACGTTCACCTTCGCGATGGCGATGTACTTGCCGATACCGTACGCGACATCAGCCGTTATAACGGCCGCGCGCTGATCATGCCGAATACTGTTCCCCCTGTAACCACCACCGAGATGGCCTTGGCCTATCGTGAGCGCATTATGGCCGCTCAACCACAAGCGCACTTTGAGCCTTTGATGGCGCTTTACCTCACCGATAACACTTCACCAGAGGAAATTCGCAAAGCCAAAGCATCAGGCAAAGTCGTTGCAGCTAAGCTTTACCCAGCCGGTGCGACCACCAACTCGGATTCAGGCGTAACTTCAGCCAAAAACATTTATCCAGTTCTGCAAGCGATGCAGGAAGTCGGTATGTTGCTGTTGGTACACGGTGAAGTCACCACGCACGAAGTCGACATTTTTGACCGTGAAAAGACCTTCCTAGACACCGTGCTTGCGCCGATCGTGAATGATTTTCCGCAGCTAAAGATCGTGCTGGAACACATCACCACCGCAGAAGCAGTGAACTTTGTTCGCCAAGCCAATGAAAACGTTGCCGCCACCATTACTGCTCACCATTTGCTGTTTAACCGTAACCACATGCTGGTTGGCGGCATTCGCCCACATTTCTACTGTTTGCCGATTCTAAAGCGTGCGACTCACCAACACGCGTTAGTGGCAGCGGCAACTTCAGGCAGCAAGAAATTCTTCCTCGGCACGGACTCTGCCCCGCACGCCAAAGGCCGCAAAGAAGCCGCTTGTGGCTGCGCAGGTTCTTACACAGCCCATGCCGCTCTTGAGCTGTATGCCGAAGTGTTTGAAAAAGAAGGTAAGCTCGAAAATCTGGAAGCGTTCGCTAGCTTTAATGGCCCTGATTTCTACGGTCTGCCTCGCAATCAAGAGACCGTCACGCTCACCAAGCAAGCATGGCCAGTCGCAGAAAGCATGCCGTTTGGCAGCGATATCGTGGTGCCAATCCGCGCCGGTGAAAACATCGAATGGACTGTGCAATAAGCTCAGTCCAGTGACATCAAAGGAGAGGCTCGCCTCTCCTTTTTCATTCTCTATTATGCGATTTTAGATCGGTCGATGTTGCTTTCGATAATCGCTCGGCGTCATCCCTGTTACTCGTGAGAATTCGCGGTTGAAATTCGATTTTGTCTGAAAACCCGAGTTCATAAAAATCTGAGTGATGGAATCTTCACTCTTGGTGAGCGCCTGCAACGCATGACCAATCCGGTATTCATTAATCAACTTGGAAATATTCTTCTGATGGATTTGGTTAACCGCCGCCGAAATCTGTTTAGCGGGAATGCCTAACTTGCGTGACAGCTTAGATAAGGTCAGCTCAGGATCTAAGTAGTGAGTTTTCTCCCTCATTTGCCGATCAAACAAGGCCACAATCTCTTGTGCTCGTGCTTCTGGCATCCCCTCATCGGTTAACGTCTCTTTCACTTCATGCGAGGTCGTCAGTTCCGAATTAGCTGCTTCATCAGTGCTGGATGTACTCACCCCAACCACAATCACTGCGAAGGCCAAAACAGGGATCAGTACCACATGCCCAACAGTCAAAATGTACAGCGAAAAACGCCCTTGGTTGTAGATGAAATCGAGAGACATCGCGCTATCGATCAATGCAGAAAACAGCAGCATCCAACCGGCGATATTTTCAGCCCGTTTGACGTTTTCCCAATGGTTAAAAGCCACATAGATGCGCAAAGCATCTTGTGAGGAATAACGCACCAACGCAATCCCGTAAAACAGATAGATCGCGGTCAGAATTTCATCGAGAGGTAGCGACCAAAATGGCTGAGCCAACAAGCTCACCAACACCAAAATTGGGCCAGATAAATGCTTATAACAACGCGACAGACCTTTTTCATGGGTACGAGTAAAGGCACACCACGCAGCAACAGGAATGAGAGAAGCTAAAATAGGTTGTGCCATGCGCAGTGCGGGCCAATCGACCGTCCAACGTAATCCAACCACAGCCGTGGTTGCCACACACAACACTAAAAAAAGACAAGCACTTTTCGCCTGCTCAGCCAGTCGCAAGTAAAGCGTCACTGCCAATAACAGCAGCATCAGCGAAACCACGAAGGGCACTGGAATCATCAACATATCTTTCCCTGAAAAAGTAAACGAGAGACCGCATTGAACGGTCTGATTACGCCACAGCTTAGACTAATACCCGTTCAAGTACGTCCTCAAACCCGTTTTAGGACGTTTTTCGCCACAGATTGCCCCACCATTCCCTGTGCCAATTCCCAACATGAGAAACGCACATGACACCTTTACTGACCGCCTATTTGCAGGCGTGGAAACAATACTTTGATTTTTCAGGGCAAACAACCAGAGACGATTTTTGGTGGTTCATGCTCGCTCATCTACTGGTCACATTGACGGTGATCGGCGTGGAGATCGCCACAAACAACCCAGGCTGGTTAGATCTGTTTTACAGCCTCATCAGCTTTATCCCAATGCTCGCCATCTTAGTTCGGCGTTTGCATGATACCCAGCGCTCCGAATGGTGGGCATGGTATTTGTGATCCCCGTGATTGGCCCTTTCTGGCTAATTTACTTACTGGTTCAGCCCTCTTCCTCTCACTTCACCGATAAGGCGCTTTTATCATGAGAACTCTATTGGTTTTATTACTGATTTTAATGGCGAATCTTGCTTCGGCGGATCCCCTTAAGCTCAATGGCAACTTACCCGAGCAAACCATTGGCCTACTGACCATCACGAAAATGACCCAAGGACAGCTTCTTTGGTTAAAGGGGCGAGTGGGTGAAGGAAAATACCAAGCCAAAAATGTGCAAGGACAGGAATGTTCAATAGAAGTGCCAGTCGCGATTGGCAGCTTTTCATCCGCTGATATTGGTATTCACTCGACTCAAGGTTTGATGATTGCGATCACCAATCCACGCTTGAGTGAAGCGATACTCGCAGGACAAAAAATTCACAGCGATGATTGGGTATTTGGCACAAAAGAAGAGCGTAAAAAGGTGGATGGCTACATTGTGAGTGGCATTGCTGCCGATGAAGGCTTCATCCTCAATTCCCGTCGACGTTGGATTTCTTGGTTGCTTGATGCTGAGCCACAGGTGATCTGCAACACGGAAGTGGCCAATCACAGCTAAGTCGCTCTTAATCCTATAAGAATGCAATAAGGGGCTAACCGTCCCTTATTGTTCAATTCGTTATTCAGCACCTATTTTCTGACCAACAAGGTCAGCACTTCGGCGTGATCCGTATGGGGGAACATATCAAACCACTGCACGCGAATCATTTGGTAACTGGAAAGCTCAGCGATGTCTTTGACCATAGTTTGCGGGTTACAGCTGGAATAAAGAATGTGTTTTGGTGCGAGCGCTTCCAACTGCGCAGTCAGTTCGCTGCCCAAACCACGACGTGGAGGATTGACCAACACTAACTCTGGTGCACTCATCTGGCTTTGCGAAAACTTGGCAGAATCGAGCGCCGCAAAACTAAGATTATCAATCCCCATCATTTGCGCCGAACGTTGCGCGCTGGCAATCGCTTCTGGTTCAATTTCAATGCCCGTCACAGCAGTGTCTGGCGCGGCGCAATGCAGCGCAAAGCCACCAACGCCACAAAACAGATCCCACATTTGCGTTGGCGTAATCTCGCGCACCCAAGCACGCGCAGTCGCGTATAGCTGCTCAGCCACTTTGGGGTTGGTTTGGAAAAAGCTTTTCGGGCGGATCACCATAGGCACATCGTTGAACTGTTCAAGCAGGCTTTGCGTTTCGGTGAGGAAAATTTCCTCTTCACCTTCTAGACGCGCCATATGCACCGGCTGGATATTGACAGAAACGACTTCGATCGTCGGGAAAGCCGTGATCAATGTCGGCAAATTGCGTTCAATTCGCTCAAGCACCGCATGGCTGCGTGCCACAAAACGCAGCATAAATTGGCCGCTGTTTTCACTGCGGGTGAGCAGAATAAACTTCAGTTCACCTTTTTTCTTCAGCTTGTTATACGGCGGAATACCCGCGATGCGGATCCAGTTTTCCAGATAAGCGAGCAGCTCTTGCATCGGCTGCGGATAAAGTGGGCAAGTCACCAGCGACAAAGGCTGACCTTGTGCATCTTCAATGCCTAAAATCGGCGCGTGAGCCGCACCGAGCACCACCATTTTGGCTTTATTGCGAAACGCGGTGTCAGCACTGGTGACCGGAGGTAACCACTGCACATCCGTGGCTGGCGCAATCAACTCACGCAACTGCTGATCTTTATTCTCAACTTGTTGGGAATACGGCTGCGCACACTGGTGGCAAGAGGTACACCGTTTTTGAATAAAGAACTCACACTGCATAATATCGACCGCCGAAAAACAAAAGCCGCTAGTTTATTTGCCTTCTCGAAAATAACAACGAGAATTTTACGGATACCCTACTCCATGTTGTAGCCAACACCGCTGTCGCTGCCAATAAGCAGGAGATTCTCCAAACGACTTGGTGCGACAGCTAGGCGGGAGAATTAACCGCGAAGTTTGTGCCACACTTCCATCACAGCCACTAAGAGGCTGCCAGCCGCCACCCCAATCACACCATTAATGAGGGTTGGCATCAGCGCCCCCACCACTGGCCATGCTTCAACCGTATTGAGTATCGGCTCAAGGGCATGATGCACTGCGGGCACGTTATGCACCACGATCCCGCCGCCGACTAAAAACATCGCCGCGGTTCCGACTACAGTCAGCCCTTTCATCAACTTGGGCGCAAAACGCACTAACACACCACCTAAACTGGCTTTGAGTCCTTGGCCTTGGGATTGGCGTTGCAGATAGAAGCCTAAATCATCCAACTTCACTATGCCTGCCACCAAACCATATACGCCGATCGTCATGATGACAGCAATCAAACTGATCACCAGAATTTGCGTGAGCATGGATTGCCCCTGCACGGTACCAAGAGCGATCACAATGATTTCTGCCGACAGAATAAAATCGGTGCGGATCGCACCACCAATTTTACGCTTTTCGTACTCAGCCACACTTTCTGTCGCCAAGCTTTCGGTTTCTAAACCCTCAGTCATCATAGCGGCAGCGCGTTGTTCGGCATCCTGCTTGGATACTGGATGCAGCCATTTTTCGAGGATCTTCTCTGCGCCTTCAAAACAGAGAAATAAACCACCGAGTAGCAGCAAAGGCATGATCAACCAAGGAGCGATTGAACTGATGATGAGTGCTGCCGGAACCAAAATCAGCTTATTGCGAAATGAACCTTTGGCGACCGCCCACACCACTGGAATTTCACGTTCAGCTGCCACGCCAGAGACTTGCTGCGCATTGAGCGCTAAATCATCCCCCAGCACGCCCGCCGTCTTTTTTGCGGCCATTTTCGACATCACAGCCACATCATCCAATACCGTCGCAATATCATCGAGTAGGGTCAATAAACTTGCGCCTGCCATACATCATCTCTCTTATTCATGGTTGAAATCGTGACAAAATGTAACACCAATCACCCTAGCAAGGGAAATGCTGTGATGACTTCAATGAAACAAGTAAAAAGTGCCTTTGGTTGACCCTTATTCGAGAAAAGAGTAAATTCCCGCCCAGCAATAATTTAGGAACTTTTCTGCAATGCTTTACATCCTTTTCAAGAGTTTTGTTAGAAGGCTGAACTCCGCGCATTAACACGATGAAGTGTTGCTCGGAGCTTAATCTTTTAAATCTTCATCAGCGATAAGACTCACCTTTTGCTTTTAGCAAGAGGCGTAACTTTGTAGCTGAAGGATTGCAGAAGACTGGCCGACGATGATGCTTCATCGTCGGCTTTTTCATTTCTGACGCGCATTAACGTCAGACTTGAAGTTTCAACTTCTTGAGACGAGGGCCGGCCAATCAACCGCCCTCGTTTTTTATGGATGTAATGCAATGAGTTTACTGACAATCCAAAACCTCTCTCACCAAGCGGGTGACAAGGTTCTCTATCATAATGCCCACTTTACTTTGCACGCGGGCGAACACATCGGCGTGATTGGCCATAACGGGGTGGGGAAAAGCACCCTGTTCAAATTGCTGCAAGCAGAACTGCTGCCCGATCGCGGGCAGATTGAATGGCAACGCCATGTCCAGATCGGCTATCTGGATCAACACGCCCAAATGAATGAGCAACTCACGATTCGTGAACATCTTCAATTAACCTTCAAAGCCCTGTATGAACTTGAAACGGAGATGATGTCCATCTACGCCGACCCTGAACAATGCGTTAATTCGCACGCTTTGCTGCGGGCGGCAGAGATCCAAACCAAGTTAGAAAGCCATGCTTTCTACACATTAGATACACAGGTTGAACATGTCGCACAAGGCTTGGGAATCGTTCAATTGGGGTTAAACACGCAACTTAAACACCTCAGTGGAGGCCAAAGACACAAGGTAATTTTGGCGGCTTTGCTGTTGCAATCACCCGAGGTGTTGCTATTGGATGAACCCACCAACTATCTCGATACCGTACACATTGATTGGCTGGCGGACTATTTGAACGTATTCCAAGGGGCATTCATGGTGATCTCTCACGACCGTGCTTTTCTCAATCGTATTGCGACCACGACCTGCGACATTGATCATCAGCAGTTCTATAAATACAAAGGCAATATCGATAAAGCCCTAACGCAGAAAAGCCGCGATCAAGAGGCTTATACCAAACAATATCAGGCGCAGAGTAAGCAGATTGAAAAGCTGGAAAAGTTTATTGCCAAAAATGGCGCGGGCGTAAATGCCAGCATTGCCAATGGCCGCAAAAAACAGTTAGCGCGCATTGAACGCTTAGCGGCTCCTGAAAAGCAAAAATCCGTGGCTTTTTCTTTTAAAAGTGCACCGTGTCGCGCCCAAGAAATGCTGCTGACTTCTGAGCTGCACATTGGCTACTCACGCCCGTTGCTCCCAAGCCTCTCATTTGCAATTCGCAGAGGGGAAAAAATGGCGGTGCGTGGATTTAACGGTATTGGTAAATCCACGTTGCTGAAAACACTGATTGGGCAAATATCTCCGCTCAGTGGCAACATCGAGCAAGCCAATGGCTTAAAAATCGGCTACTTCGAACAAGAGCTTAAATGGTCAGATCCTGATGCCACGCCAGTGCAGCTGGTGAAATCGGTCGCTCATCAGTCCGATGATAAAACGATCCGTCAGCATCTCGCGCAGTTTGGTTTATCCGGGAAAATGGTGCTTCAACCCATCAGCTCATTAAGCGGTGGGGAGCAAACCAAGGTCAAACTATGCCAATTAACTCTGCAACCCACACATATGTTGATTTTAGATGAACCCACTACACATCTGGATAACACAGTGAAAAGCGCCTTAAAACAGGCATTAGTCCGTTATTCAGGAACGCTCATTGTGGTCTCTCACGAAGAGGATTTCATACACGGCTGGCTGGATAAAACCATTGATATTCAAGCGCTAACTTCTTCCACAACAACGCAAGCCTAACGAGGGTAAAGAAATGTTTTTAAAGGTTATGTTATTTCTGATTGCCTTCTTAGTAGGGGCAGATGAACTGATGTTAGGTCCGATTCTGACACCGATTGGCCATGACTTAGGTGTCCCTCCTGAGCGAGTGACCTTATTCATCACCGCTTACAGCGTCGCGTTAGCGTTGATCGCCCCGCTACTGGGTGGTTGGTCGGATCGCTTCGGGCGCTTAGCCACTATGTTGCCTGCCTCGATCATTTTTGGTGCAGCTTCGATTGCGACCGGATTAGTCGAAACTTTTGAATGGGGCATCATCACGCGGATCCTCACGGGATTAGCCAGTGCCGGAACGTTACCCATTGCTTTCGCAATGGCGGCCGATCGCTCAAGTACAGACATGATGAAGTGCATTGCTTCCGTACAATCAGGGCTCACTTTGGGCATGATCTCTAGCCCTGCCCTTGGTGCCTTGTTTGCTGAGTGGCTCTCTTGGCGTGCGGCGTTCATTGCTTTAGGTTTGGCTTCTTGGGGCGTCGCGTTAGGGTTGCTCATCATTCGCGTTCAAGATGATGAAAAACCGAAAGCCGCCCATCACGATGAGGTTGAATCAGCCAAACTCTGGAAGATCCCAGGGGCTTTAGGCGGCTTATCCGCAATGTGTTTGGGGTTAGGTGGCGGAATTGGCTTATTCAACTTAATAGGACAACATCTGCACGACACACAAGGCATGCCGATCTGGTCCATCGGCAGTCTCTATGCCGTACTGGGATTTGTCAGCGTGTTGGGCAATATATTACTCCCTCGCCTTGCTCATCGTTTTGAAAACGGAAGACAAATCATGCGACTGGCTTTGGTAGTTTGTCTGGTGAGCAGTGTCGGATTTTACCTCTATCCTGCGCAGCAGCTTACTTTACTGATGCTGCCGCTGTTTTTTTGGGCACTCGCTGGTGGCATAGGCTCACCCGCACTGCAAGGTTATCTTTCTGGTTTGTCGTCCCAACATCGCGGGCGACTACTTTCATGGGCAATGACCATGATGCATATTGGTGTTGCTATGTGGTCTGCCACCGCCGGACTGGCTTATAGTGTCGGTAATTGGGCAATGGCACTCCTCGCCATTTTCCTGTTTGGTTCCGCGATTTTTGCACTGCGTCCAGTGACGTCAGCACGTTGAGTTAATCAAACACCTCTTACAATGCCGCTGGGTAAACAGCGGCATTAGTTACGCTATCTGAGTAATCGTTGTAGTAGGAGGAGAAATGGGAGAATTGAGTTGCTGAGTATACTCGGCGGGTAATTGGTCAAGAGCGATCTTTAATGCGATGAAGCAGTCAGGATCTATCGCGGTGTACAGGCTATCTTCCATAATGGCAAGGGCTTTATAAATCGGCATAGCTGGGCGATAAGGCCGCTCAGCACTGAGCGCATCAAAAATATCTGCGGTTGTAATCACTCGTGTCATCAGAGTGATTTCGTCGCCCTTCGCACCACGAGGATAGCCTGTACCATCGAGTTTTTCATGATGTGCGCCCGCCATACGCGCTAGGGTTTTGAAGGGTGACAGCTTCTGCAGAATCTGCTCAGTGAACGCAGCATGAGCTTGAACCGCTTTCCATTCCACATCGTTTAACTTACCCGGCTTATCTAAAATGGCATTACTCACACCCAGTTTGCCGATATCGTGCAGTAAGGCAGCTCTCCTCAACCACGTTCGGTCTGTCTCTGAAATGCCTAATTGGCGTGCTATCAAATCCGTATAAACGGCCACACGCTCACTGTGTCCTGCCGTATACGGGCTTTTCGCATCAACAATTTTGCCAAATGCGGTGACGATACATTCCAGGTAGTCGTCATCCAAGGGCAAGTGTGCTTGTGCAGGAGGTAAGCTCATAACACGTTGGCTAATATCTGGGGCTTTTAGTCCAGCAATGAATGGCGGGCTATCTAATAGTTGTTCAACAATTGCAATCAACTGAGGATCAAACCACATCTCACTGCGGGCCATAATTTCTTGAAAGGCTTCGTCTAAATCATGCTCCATCTGAAACACATCAAACACTTGCGCCAATAACGCAATGCGCGCAAAAAGTGGAATGGATTCCCCTTTCAACTGCTCTGGTCGCCCTTGGCCATTCCAGTGTTCATCCAGTGAATGTATGCCCTGAGCCACAGCCTCACTAAATCGCAGCTCTCGTGCCACATCCGCACCACGGGTACAGCGGGTTTGGATCAGCTCTTGCGCATAATCATTGCCGTTTTTCAGGATATCGATGGTGGTTAAAATACGCTCTGTCCAGCTTTGTTCAGAACCTGTATTTTTCACAATAAAATTAATCACACTGGAAAGACTGGTTCCGACCGTTTTATAACGCCGTTTAAACGTCAGATCATCGGTGGCATATAACTCACAAATTCGCGCGGCGTTACTACTGCAGCCAGCATCTTTCAGCAGCAGAGTAAAAAACAGATCATGAAGGTCAGTTTCAGCTAACTCTAGTTGCATCCCGATATGCATACCAATCCAACAGCAACGAATACAGTGCTCTGGAGGCTGCCCTTCTGTCATATCCAAAGCCGTGGTCAGCGAAATCATTAATTCAGAGAGGGGAAATGTCGGGTTTGCAACGCTCATCGTTTTTATTCACTCAACGTTCTCGTTGTATGGAGTGTAGACAGCGCACGCCTGAACTGCCACTCGCGATAAAGCGCGTTTTTACATGATGGAACAACAAAACCTTACAGAGAAAATAAAATAATTAGCTTATTCTGAAAATAATCCTAGTCATAAATCTTTTTCCATGTATACTCACTCACAGCTCAGACAAATGAGCTATTAATGAAATTTAGTTCAAGTTTTACCTCAGTCTTTTTTCGATACCCTTCGTTCAACCTCTGTGATAGCTTCTCCTTAATACTCCATATAATAGCTTTTGTTTTAAGCCCTAATAAATTACTGTAAAAATTATCTCTAGAGGTCTCTATGTCTAATAAAATGACTGGTTCTGTAAAATGGTTCAACGAAACTAAAGGTTTCGGTTTTCTTACTCAAGATAACGGTGGCAACGATGTGTTTGTTCACTTTAATTCTATCCAGTCAGAAGGTTTCAAAACTTTGACTGAAGGTCAACGTGTTAGCTTCACTGTTGAACAAGGTAAGAAAGGCCCACAAGCGTCTAACGTAGTTACGCTGTAAGCTTTTTTCTGCGTGGTGCTCATGCGCCACGCTTTAACCACTCAGCAATACCTTGACTACTCTCCCCCTTTATTCATCACCACGAGTAAAATATGTCTCGAAGAACGTCTCGCCAGCGACACTGGTATCAACTATTACGTGAGAAATCTCACCAACAAGAAAATTTAACCCATGATAAAAATCGAATTTCATCTCCTGAAAAATAATCTCCACTGGTCAGCTCAAATTCATCAATTAAATAGTGACATTTTACAACGTCATATATTACCAAGAATTAATTCCAATCATTACCCAATCTATTTTAATTTCTGTGAAATACAGCAATCAGGAAAAATATTATCTGATACAGGCGTGGAATTGGGAAATTTTAAGATTCACTAACTCGTCATATATTTTCTCTTCTTGAAAATTCAATCATCTATATTTATTTTCGCATTTATCCAATAAACTGACTTTGTTAAAAATGATAGCTGCGCCACTGCGCAATCATTTTATTTATCTTTTCCCCCATTCAGCTAAACCTTGTGGAAACCGACTCAAACCACGCTCTACCCCAGTGTGAAGCGGTGTCGTATTAAAAACTGCATTTTCCAAATACTCAACTAAACTCATATTGCTCATATCTAGAGCAAACAATAAGGAAAATCAAAATGGCTAATACAATGTTAGGTGGCTGGGGACTGTTCCATGAACTCTCCAACGAAGATAAAGCAGCATTTGCAAGCGGTATCGAAGGCTTTGTGGGTGTGAGCTATAGACCTGTTGCAGTAGCGACACAAGTGGTCGCAGGCTGCAATTATGCCTTTTTCTGTAATGCCGAGATGGTCTACCCCGGATCTCAACCTTACCCAGCCATGGTTCACATGTTTAAGGACTTGGAAGGAAAGGTAGGCATCACGCACATTCAGCGTTTAGATTATTAAACTAAACCCTTTGTGCGACAGAATAATTTTCTGTCATCTACTCATATTTCATGCCTCAAGACCTCCCGCTGGAGGTCTTTTTCAATCGGGATATCAAACTCAGAATAGATAATGTATCCCGATCACACTGAATGACATTCCTATTGCTCCTGTAGACCATAGCCTTTACTCTTTTTCTTCTTCCGTATTAACCGAGAATGATTATGTCTGCGTCTTACACCTATCCGATTGGTACACCTGGGCAACCTTGGCAAGCTGCTGAGCGCCAAGCTTGGCTGGAACAACGCCGTATTCAGCGTGAATATCAACAAGAAGTGGTGCCGAAAATTCTGACATTGAATGACCGATTCGATGTGAACACTTATGGCGCACTCTCTTATGATCCCGCACGCTACCCGCTGTATGTGGTAAAAAGTCGCAACTGGGATACCAGCAAACCAACCGTATTGATCACAGGTGGTGTACATGGTTACGAAACCAGTGGTGTGCACGGTGCGCTGCAATTTTTAGCGACAGCCGCAGAGCCTTATTTAGACCACTTCAATCTGCTTGCGGCTCCCTGCGTAAGTCCTTGGGGCTACGAAACCATCAACCGCTGGAACCCAAATGCCATCGATCCTAATCGCTCTTTTGTTAAGAACAGTCCTGCAGAAGAAGCAGCCTTACTGATGGCGATGGTTGCTCAGCATGAGCCCATTTTGCTGCACATTGATCTGCATGAAACGACCGATACGGATGAATCTGAGTTTCGCCCAGCACTGGCGGCGCGTGATGGCAAAGCCTATGTCGAAGGCTCAATCCCTGATGGTTTTTACACGGTGGGTGACACAGAAAATCCGCAGCTTGCTTTCCAACAAGCGGTGATTGATTCGGTACGCCGCGTGACTCATATTGCCCCTGCTGATGAAAAAAACGAAATCATTGGCTCACCCGTTGTCGCAGATGGCGTCATCCTCTACCCGATGAAAGCGCTGGGTTTGTGTGGTGGCATGACCTACTGCACTTACGGTACGACCACAGAAGTCTACCCAGATAGCCCCAAAGTCACGGCGCAAAACTGCAATGATGCACAAGTCGCCGCCATCACTGGTGCGCTCGATTATGTACTCGCCAATGAACCAACCCTGTTAGGCTAGCAATCGACTTTTATACTGCTCCGGGGTTAACCCGGAGTATTTTTTGAACATGGTGATAAATGGGCTGGCTTGGTTATAACCCAAGGTTAATGCCACCTCTTTCACGGCATGCCCTTGGCGCAACAACTCCATGGAATAGAGATAGCGCACCCGCAGCCGCCATTCGGTAAAACTCATGCCCAATTCGGCCTGACAATGGCGCGCTAGCGTTCGTTCTGTGGTATGCACCCTTTCCGCCCACTGCTGCAATGTGGTGTTATCGGTTGGATTCTCTTCCACAGAAGCCAAAATCGGCGCTAAATACTTGTGATTGGTGGAAGGAAGAAAATGATGCTGAGTTTCGCGAGTCGCCAGTTGATCCAGCAACACTTGCACCAATCGTTTATCTTCACTGCTTTGCGCGACATTGATGTTACGCTCTCTGAAATCATCAATGATCGCCGAAACAATCGATGTCACCTTAATTAAACTGGTTTTGGCAGGGAATGCTGTGGTCAGTTGTGAAGCAATATTCAGTGAGCAATACTCAATTGGCTTACGGTTGTAGCTTCGATGGCGAATGCCCGCAGGGACCCAAATCGCCAAATGGGGCGGAGCCAAAAAACGCGTATCTTCTGCTTCCATTTCCAAGATCCCACCAGAAATCAGTTGCACTTGCCCCCAAGCGTGGCTGTGCTCACGAGTTTCTGTATTGGAAAGAAATGCCTCAAAATTCATAAATACATCGGATGGTGGATGCTCGATTGATAATGATGGATGTAGGTGTCGGGTACGTTTTTTCAATCTTGTCTTCCTATCGCTCGCAATGTCTTTTTGGAGATAGTTGTAATTATAAAGACCTGCCACACTATAACCCAAGGAACAAATTGCGACGAGGTGCACATGATCTATCTTCTGCCATTTTTTACTGTGCTGATTTGGGGTGGCAACTCGATTGTCAACAAACTCGCAGCCTCAACGATTGAACCAAGTGCAATGAGCTTCTACCGCTGGTTTCTCGCCATGCTGATCCTCACGCCCTTTTGTTTACCCAGCACCATCCGCCAATGGCCTACCGTTAAGCGCTATTTGAGTAAGCTAGCATTTTTGGCTTTACTGGGCATGGTTCTTAACCAATCCCTCGGCTACTACGCGGGGCTAACGACAACGGCGACCAATATGTCGCTGATCACTTCATTTGTGCCTTTGATGAGCGTGTTCATTAGCTTACCTTTGCTCAATAAACCGATTTCAGCGCTCAGTGTAGTTGGTGGTGTACTTTCTTTAAGCGGTCTTGCCTACATGTTAGGCGAAGGTAACCCACTGTTTTTCTTACATCAAAGCGTAACCGAGGGTGATGCTTTGATGGTTATGGCCGCGCTAGTGTATGCCCTGTACTGCGTACTTCTGAAGCGCTGGAAAATGCCCTTTAGCAACTGGACATTGATTTACCTACAAGGCGTTTGCGCGGTATTTATGCTCACCCCACTTTGGTTAACCAGTGATCATTTACTTCCAACGGAAGGTTCAATTTCTCTAATTGCTTATGCGGGCATTGCAGCTTCATTGTTGGCACCTTGGATGTGGGTGAAAGCAATTGATGCAATTGGTGCAGACTCCACTGCCATGTTTATGAACCTGCTACCCGTATTTTCTGTTTCATTGGCTGCCACATTATTGGGCGAAACGGTTCACCCTTATCATTTAATTGGTGGTCTGTTGGTCATAAGTGGTGTGGCACTTTCACAGTTGAAACTCCCACGACGTAATGATGACGGTGTCGAAAAAGTGACACAGGTATAAAAAGCAGGCATTTTCATGCGCAAAAAGGCTCTTATAACGCTATCTTTAAATTAAAAGCTCGTCGGAAGACGCGATAAAAAATGATTGGCTAGGTTCCCCCACCCCAACCACTTATAGCTCGTAAGTTGCTAGGGAAAAGAGGTGAGCCTATGATTGAGCTCAGTAGTATTGAAGATATTTTTGATCATCAACAGTTCTCCTTACACGAACTCGTGTTGAACGAACTGGGGGTGTATGTTTTTGTTAAAAACCGTCGTGGTCAGTACCTCTACGCCAACGCACTCACCCTAGCGTTGTTTGAAACGGATGCACAATCCTTGATTGGCAAAACCGACCACGACTTTTTCCGCGATGATCAATTAAGCGACATCTTATCTTCCGATCAACATGTTTTTGAAACACGCTCTTCCGTCACGCACGAGGAGCACGCCGTCGCCAAATCCAACGGTTTGGATCGAGTGTATCGCGCGGTAAAACACCCTATTCTGCAAAAAACAACTGGCGAAGTTATTGGGTTGATTGGCGTTTCCACTGACATTACCGATATCGTGGAATTGCGTGAACAGCTTTATCAACTGGCGAATACCGATGCTTTAACCCAACTGTGTAATCGACGCAAATTGTGGGCGGATTTTCGTTCTGCCTTCGCTCGCGCGAAACATTCAAAACAGCCCTTGAGCTGTATTTCGATTGATATCGACAACTTCAAATTGATCAATGACCATTTTGGCCATGATAAAGGGGACGAAGTACTATGTTTCCTTGCTCAACTCTTTTATGAGCTGACTTCAGAGCACCATATTTGTGGCCGTGTAGGTGGCGAAGAGTTCATCATCGTGCTTGAAGACACGCCTGTTGCAACCGCATTCGCACTGGCAGAGCAAATCCGCCAACGTTTTTCCCAACACTCCTTTTTTGAGCAAAAAGAACATGTCTATCTCTGTGCTGGTGTCGCGACAATGCGTCTGAGTGATCATGATTTTACGGACATCTATCGACGTTCAGACCAAGCGCTATATCAAGCCAAGCGCAGTGGCCGAAATCGGTGTTGTATCTACAATCCATCCGTTGAGTAACTCAAAGCGCTCTGTGTTATTCACTTAATTTTTCGTTTTTGTGAAAAATGATTAAAAACGAACAGCAAACGTAAGAAAACGCAAACCAAAATTTGAAATCAAACATTAAGACCGTAAACTGAAGCCAGTCTACGCAATAAGGATATCCCGGTGAAAGCAGTAAAGCGCCATCAAGAAATCATTGAATTGGTACAAGCCCAAGGGTTTGTCAGTACGGAAGAACTGGTTGAGCGATTTGATGTCAGCCCACAAACCATTCGCCGTGATCTCAACGAATTGGCAGAAGCCAATAAGCTACGCCGCAACCATGGTGGAGCGACGATTGCGACCAGTTCAGAAAACTCTTCATACCATACTCGACAAGTCTCTTACCAAGATGAAAAAGAGAAAGTTGCCGCGGCGTTAGTGCAACATATTCCCGATGGTGCCACGCTGTTTATTGATATCGGCACTACGCCAGAAGCGATTGCACGTGCTTTGATGGTCAATCACCACCAACTGCGAGTAGTGACCAACAACTTGAATGTCGCCACTTTGCTGATGAGCAAACCCGATTTCAATATCATTCTCGCCGGTGGCGAAGTGCGTAACAAAGATGGTGGTGTGACGGGTGAAGCGACACTGGATTTTATCTCCCAGTTCCGTTTGGATTTCGGCATTCTAGGCATCAGTGGTATCGACTATGACGGTTCACTGCTCGATTTCGATTATCATGAAGTGCGCGTAAAACGCGCCATTATCGAAAATAGCCGCAGTGTGTTTCTCGCTGTCGACCACAGTAAATTTGGCCGCAATGCGATGGTCAAACTCGGTACGCTTGCCGATGTCGATTTGATCATTACTGACCAGACACCGCCGAAAGAGATCGAAACATTTGCGAAAGAGAATGAAGTGACTATTCAAGTTGTGTAACGGGTTAGGCGATAAACAGTGAACACGATTCAAAGGCGCTAAAGCGCCTTTTTTCATACACAAAATGCACAAATTATTGCCTGCATGTAAAAGATTTGTTGTTATTGGCTCTACACTTATTTGAGCAAAATGCTCAAAACGAAAATGAAGGATAAGCCGATGAGCAGTGGCAAACGAGAGATCACATTACGTTTTCTGGCTGAGCCAGGGGATGTCAATTTTGGTGGAAAAGTGCACGGTGGCGCAGTAATGAAATGGATTGACCTTGCAGCCTACGCTTGTGCCGCCGCGTGGAGTGGTAAATATTGCATCACGCTTACGCCGGCGGCATCCGCTTTGTGGCACCGATCCATGTGGGCAACTTGGTCGAAGTGAATGCCAAGGTGATTTATACCGGCAAAACCTCCATGCACATCGCTATTGATGTGCAAGCGAGTGATCCCAAATTCCTAAAAAATCACCTCACGACTCACTGTATTGTGATCATGGTGGCGGTCGATGAAGCAGGTAAACCCTCACCTGTACCAGAGTGGATCCCGCAAACGAAGGAAGATCAGGAATTACGCGCTTCCGCGATCCGTTTAATGAACATGCGTACTGAAATCGGTGAAGAGATGGAAGCGCATGTGAAATATTTGAAGAACTGATTTCCCCCAATACCTTGATTGAATATGGCTGATGGCACCTCTTCTGCAGAGTCATCAGCCCAAATCGAACTCTAAGCATCAAACACACATTTGGAAACTTTGCGTTTCAGTTAATGAGTTTTCAATTAATTGTGTGATGCACTTCATTCGACCGACATCTCAGCTTTTTTATATTCGCATTCGTGCTTAGGACAATCCTCACACCACTACGACTTCACGTAGTCAGGGGAACCCCATTCAGCCACCATAAGGATCCGATTATGAAAAAATTCAACTTTGCTGCCGTACTACTCCCCTTTTCCATAACCTGTTTGAGCTATTCCACTTTCGCACTTGCGGAGATTAAAACCGTCACCCTGCTTCATACCAACGATATCGAAAGCGTGTACGAACCGGTTGACGCTTTCTGGAACCCAGATATCAGCCGCATCGGCGGTATTCCTTACCTCGCGACATTGATTAAAGAGACTCGCTCTAATGAGGAGATCAGCTTCTTATTTGATGCGGGAGATATTTTTACTGGCTCACTCGCCAAAAAAACGCAAGGTAAGCTCTCTTTTGATCTTTACAGCGCCATGGGTTATGACGCGATTACTCTCGGTAATCATGAATTTGAGTATGGTTGCGAAACACTCAAAGAAAACATGCCACGTGCGGCCTACCCAGTGCTGAATGCCAATATCAAGTTTGAACAGAACAATGCGCCATTCTCACAACCATATACCATCATCGAACGTGATGGTATGAAAGTGGGAGTGATTGGCGTGATGGGGATTGATGCCTTTTATAACACCATGTGGAAAGGAAACCGCAAAGGATTAACCATTGATGACCCAATCAAAACAACGCAATACTGGGTTGATAAGATCCGTGATGAGGTAGATCTAGTCGTGGTACTCACTCATCAAAATAAAACCGCACCGATGCAGACCGATAAAGAAGCCGATCCGGAAGTACAGCGTGGCTTTGACGAAGACTATGAGATGGCTGGTAAGCTAAAAGGTGTCGATGTCATTTTCGGTGGACACTCAGATCACGGCTTATGGAAACCAGTTGTTCACCCGAAAACCGGCACTGTGATTGGTTTAACCTTCGGTCAGGGAAAATATTTAGGCTATACCAAGTTTTCAGTTGATACCGACAAACAGACCGCAAAGCTGTTGGAAGGAAAACTGATCCCCGTTGAAGCCGATAAATTGGCCCGTGATAGCAAAACCAGCGATCTCATTAGCGAAGCAAGAGCTCGTTATCCAGAGCTTAAACAGACACTGGCGACCATTGATAGTACGGCTTATCGTCGCTATTACCGTGAGTCTAACGTGGGTAACTTAGTGGCAGATATGATGCGCAAGCAAGGGAATGCGGATATTGGCATGATCAGCTCAGGTAGCATTCGAGTTGATTTAAACCAAGGTCCTGTCACGATGGAAAATGTGATGGATCTGTTCCCCTTCACCGACAAACTTGCAGTGGTTGAGCTGAATGGAGCACAAGTCAAAGAACTGCTGGAATACAGCTACACATTGCCTTATGGTTTGGCTCAATTTTCCGGTATTGAAGCCACTTACAACAGCCAAAAGCCGCAAGGTGAACGCCTGTTAACGCTTAAGATTAATGGCCAGCCCGCAAAAGAGGATCGCCTCTACAAGGTCGCTACCTACTCTTACGCTGCCAGTGGCGGTGATGGCTATCATGTATTTGAAAAAGGCACCTTACTTTCTCAAGGCGAGTCGGTAACTCAAGTGCTCATCGACCAATTCAAACAAGAGAAACAAGTTTCTGTTCCAGCGCTTGGTCGCCAAATTGACACCAGCGTAGCCAAATAAGGGATTAGAAGAAGAGTGAACTTTCGACGGGAATATAACGGATGCAAGTCCTTCGGGTGCCCCAATTGTGGCGTCGCAGATCTCTCCTTGTATTCCCGCTCGAATCGCTTAGGGTATGATGCTTGGTATTGCCCACTTTGTGGTGCTTACCCTCCCGTCCTGCTTAATGAACCCATTCTGTGCTTAGCGGAGCAAATCCACGCTCAACATTTATCTTCACCATTACTGGAGAGTTGTGGTTGCCCAGCGCCTCAGTGGAAAAGGCATGGCCTCACTCAAGCGGGTAGCCAAAGAGTCAAGTGTAAGCAATGCGGCAAAAGCGCGACTTTGCTTAACGCCACACACGGCTCATCCGTTCTTCAACCACTTCTGAATGCCTTACTTGAAGGCATATTACCGAGTGAATTGCAGAACTATTGTGGCTTGAGTAACAAGGTCTTTGCCCAGCGAATTGCGTTTCTCGCTGACGTTTTGAGAGCATTTAGCCGCCAACAAGAGCAGCATTGCCGCCCTTCGGCATTACAGATCCGCTCGCACATTCAATGCTCTCGTTCTGGTTCTCGCCATCAAGATACTCAGGCACTTGCTGCTCATGTATGGAGCCTATCCAGTTGTGATTCCACGACTGGCTATGCCTATTTCATCAGCGACAATGCACTTCTTGATTCCGCTCTGCTGCCACCTTCATTAGCTGAAAAAGCGCGCTATCAAATGCCCAACCAAGAAGCAGCAAGCACTGACGAGTTCGATGTTTTCGTGAGTGCAGAAAAAACCTATGCCAAAATTCTTGCGCGTAGCCAATTTGATCAACTCGGTTATAGCTCACCACTCCATCAACACTTAAAAGAAGGATTGCTACTCCGCCCTGTATATGCGGCTCACGCTCATATGCAGAATTTACGCAAATGGTTCGGTAAGCCGCCTCCAAAAACACTGATCTTGGAGCATGAAAGCTTTCTACGTGGCGCTGCCATTACTGCGTTCTCTGATGCCGTAAAAGCCGCCAAAACGACGCTCTTGTATTGCCATTTAGCCGAAGTTCACCACTTTGATACCAACAAAACCAAAAGCATGAGTTGGTGGGATGAGAAATGGCTGCAGTTCAATCAAACCAATGAATGGGGTGATTGGCAAATAGGGCTCGGTCTATTGACTCCGCACACAAATCTCAATGAAGGAATGCTAAAAAACGCACTGCCAACCCACCCTAATTGGAATCGTGTGTTGTGGCAAGGTTACGAGCAATGGCTTCCTCCTACTTACTGTGCGCGACTAAGCCTAAAGCGGATCCATCAATGGCAAGAGATCTATCGATTCTTGTTTAACTATCTTCTACCTAAAACACCAAGGCTAGAACCACAGCAATCTGTGCATTTAAACGAGATAGCCAGTTTGATTGATTCGATAAATGATGCCTTTCTCAATTCCAATCAGGGGATGCGGTAAGTCGGTGTCATTGAACTGTCATGCTTTGTTGCTTTAATGCGTCGTCATGTTCCGCTCACCCAACATATTGATTGCATATTATGGCACTTACCCTTGATAAAATTACCCTGACCGAAACGACCTTAAACAACCCCAAATCTGTCGAGTATCAATGGGTCAGAACCTTATATGTTCAGGCTATCAGCCAGAATCGATTAATCACTACATCCAAGCCTGTTTTGGGGGAGATGCCACCTTCGCCGATCTTTTCCGCCGTGTCGCCATGCATGAAGAGAGCTTGTATTTGCTACTTCAATACTTGAACTGTGCGCCTTCCAGTCGAGAGTTCTAATTTTTCTGCACTACGCCGCGTAGTTACAACGCAATATCGGATCTGTCTCGCATCCTCTATTTGTTTCACTGCTGAGAAACTGGGTTGTGCTTATACTGGCACCCGTTCACGCAGAACGGCTAACCATAAAATTCAGATATAAAAAAACCCAAGCTAAGCTCAGGTTTTGGTTACAAAAACTGTTAGTCGTGAACTAGTAAGGAATAGAGCTAACAGCCAGCTATGCGTAACGCCAGAATTGAAGCTTCTTAACTTGTCGGCGGCCAAACCAATAAATGTTAAGAAGAAACAAAATGGGCGACTGTTCGTCGCCCTTATCGTTATTATCCTTTCACACCACCAGCGGTAAGTCCTCCGACAAGCCAACGCTGTGCAAGTAAAAATACGATAGTGATTGGAAGTGCTGATAGCACCGCAGCGGCCGCAAAATCACCCCACAGATAGTTCTGAGGATAAAGATACTGCTGCATACCAACCGCAAGCGTGTACGAGTTTACATCAGAAAGCAGCAAAGACGCTACCGGAACTTCACCCACCACACCAATAAACGAAAGAATGAATACCACCGCAAGTATAGGCACGGATAATGGAAGCAGTACCAGCTTAAAGGCTTGCCATGGTGTTGCCCCATCCAGCGCAGCCGCTTCTTCCAATGAACGGTCAATCGTTTCAAAGTAACCTTTGATGGTCCAAACGTGCAGCGCTATCCCACCAAGGTAAGAGAAAATCAAACCGCCGTGCGTGTTTAAGCCCAAGAAGGGAATGTACTGCCCAAGCTTATCAAACAGGGCGTACAGGGCGACCAAGGCCAATACCGCAGGGAACATTTGGAAAATCATCATCGCTTTTAAGATGGTTTCTTTGCCTTTAAAACGCATACGCGCAAAGGCGTAAGCCGAAGTAGTAGAAAGCGCCACAATCAATACCGACGTAATACCCGCCACTTTTACCGAGTTCCACAACCATGTCATGACTGGGAATGGAGGCGGTGTGACTGTGCCATCGGCATTTTGTACCGCAATACCCAGTGCCAGCTTCCAGTGTTCCAATGATGGGCGCTCCGGAATCAAACTGCCGGTGGCAAAGTTACCTTCGCGAAACGAGATCGCGACAATCATCAGTAGTGGGAAAATAATCAACGCTAAGAACACCCACAGTGCCGCGTGGGTGGCCCACACGCGATACTTCAGAGATTTGCCTTGTACCATAGCCATATGAATGCTCCTTATTGTTGGCTCAGCTTAGTAAAGCGCAGGTTGAGCAGAGCTAATGCGCCCACCAGCAAGAAGATCAGCGTCGCAATCGCACTCGCCAAACCAAAGTCTTGACCACCTGTGCCTTCAAACGCAATGCGGTAGGTGTAACTCACCAGAAGATCGGTATAACCCGCCGGCTCAGAAGTGCCGATACGGTTTGGCCCACCTTGAGTCAACAGCTGAATCATCACAAAGTTGTTGAAGTTAAAAGCAAAGCTGGCAATCAGTAGCGGTGTCAGTGGTTTGATCATCATCGGCAAGGTGATTTTGGTGAAGTTATGGATGAAATTCGCACCATCAATCGCTGAAGCTTCATACAGATCATCAGGGATCGCTTTCAGTAGGCCCATACACAAAATCATCATGTAAGGGAAACCCAGCCAAGTGTTGACGATCAGCACCATGGTTTTTGCCAGCAGTGGATCCGAGAACCAAGCAGGACTAAGGCCAAACAAGCCATTGAGCACCACGTTAATTTCACCGAAACTCTGGTTGAACAGACCACGGAAAATCAGGATCGAAATGAAAGCAGGCACCGCGTAAGGCAAGATCAGTAGCACACGATAAATCGCACGGCCTTTCAGCGCTTCCCACTGCACCACACTTGCCAAAACAAGGCCAATAATGAGAGTGAAAATCACCGTCAGTACCGAGAAAATCACCGTCCAGATAAAGATGTTGATAAACGGCTCTTTGATGCCTTCATCTTTCCAAACCCGCTCAAAGTTGTGGGTACCAATCGACACCACAAATCCCGGAGAAATTCGCTCGCCAATGAACTCACCACTTTCATTGATGGGCTGATAAAAACCGATCTCCATATTGGGGCGCAGCAGCTGGCCAGATTGATTATTGGTTAGGGTTTCACCATCGGCTTGCAAGGTATAGAGCGGTTTTACTGCGGCAAATTTGCGCAGACCACTCATGCGGATATCTTCACCGTCCGGGAAATGCAGATCGATGCTGCTCAGCGCTGTTCGGTATCCGATGATGGTTTTAATCGGTTCCACCTCCCCTTCAATGCCACCAATCACTTCAAGGTTAAGATCCGTGGGTACATTGCTGCTGAGGGAGAAAGGTGGAGTAGCTAAACGCTCTGTACCATTTTCAATCACCAAACGGTAACCTTGCTCAGTGTTATAGAGTTGGAAAGCGTAGCTCTCACCACTTTGGAAGGTTTGATCCATCAACACGGATTGTGTGCGCTCAAGAGTGAGCTGGTTTTTCGCGCTGTAGTTTGTGAAAGCCAGGCCAACGGTGTAGGCCAGTGGGAACAGAATAAACAGAATCATCCCCGCAATACCTGGATAGATATAACGATGCGCGTACGTTTTACGACTACCGAAAACATACAGCGCCAAAGTGGTTAGGATCAGCGTCAGCAATGCAAACGCCACCTCCCCACGAGAATACATAAGAATGGTTGCGTAGCCATTCACGATACCTACCGCGCCAAGTACTGCCCATTTGAGAAAAGCACGTTTGTCGGCTGGACGTACCGCAGTTGGATCGGACATAGCCTGTGTACCTTGAACTGACTGCATAAATAACCTGCTAGCGTGTTGTTACCAAGAAATGCGGAGGGGGAAAGGTCCCCCTCCAAGGTGTGACGATGGGTTATTTCGTCATCTGTTTTTCAGCATCCGCTAGCGCGGCATCAACAGTCTGGCGACCATCAACGATATTGATGATGGCGTTTTTCGCTGAGCTCCAGAACGCATTCATCTGTGGGATATTGGGCATGATTTCGCCGTTCATCGCGTTATCCATCGTAGCCGCGATGCGTGCATCCGAATCCAGTTCACGTTGGAAAGAGTTCAACGCAACCGCACCCAGTGGTTTGTCATTGTTTACCATGCGCAGACCATCGTTGGTCAGCAGATAGTTTTCGATGAATTCCACCGCCAGATCTTTGTTTGGAGAAGCCGTGCTGATACCTGCAGTCAGAACGCCAACGAAAGGTTTTGACGCTTGGCCGTTAAACTTAGGCAGTGTGGTCACACCGTAGTTGATGCCAGATTTCTCGATGTTGCCCCATGACCATGGGCCATTGATGGTCATCGCGGTGTTGCCTTGGTTGAAAGCAGATTCAGACACTGAGTAGTCCATATCTGGAGAGATCACGCCTTTATCCACTAGGCCTTTCACGAAGTTCATCGCTTCTTTTACGCCTTTGTTGTTGATGCCGGCATCTTTCACATCATAGCCATCAACACCATATTTGAATGCGTAACCACCATCAGCCGCCATCAAAGGCCATGTGAAGTAAGGTTCTTTCAGGTTCCACATGATGGCTGATTTGCCTTGTTTTTTCAGTTTGGCATCCAGCTCAGCCACTTCTTCCCAACTTTTTGGTGGGTTTGGTACTAAATCTTTGTTGTAGATCAGCGATAGCGATTCTACCGCAATGGGGTAACCGATCAGTTTGCCGTTGTATTTCACGGCATCCCAAGCGAAATCGACAATACCTTCTTGAACCTTGGCTGAAGGCTTAATTTCCACCAGCAAACCGGCTTCTGCATAACCACCAAAACGGTCATGAGCCCAGAACACAATGTCAGGACCATCACCCGTTGCCGCGGTTTGCGGGAACTTGTCTTGCAGCGCATCTGGGTGAGCCACCGTTACTTTGATCCCGGTGTCCGCTTCAAACTTTTTACCAACTTCCGCCAGACCGTTGTAGCCTTTATCACCATTGATCCAAATGGTGAGTTGTCCTTCTTCAATAGCAGCATGGGCACCAAACGAACCAAGAGCCACCAGAGTGCTCAGCGCGACTGTGCTTAGGGCATTTTTCATGTTCATATCCTTTTATTTTTGTGTTGTAGGGCTCACCAGGAGGTTTTGCCGTATTTCGCCATTTATGATCAGAAAAAAACGCGCTCGACTCATCCTCCTAATCCCTACGCCCTCGATATTATGGCGTATTTTCGTGATCTCCATCGGTTGATGTGAGCGAGCTAAATCACAAAAAGTAGGTTTGATGTGATCCTACTCAACTTATCCGCCCTCAATAATTTGAACTGGATCTAACTACGCCTTAATGCCCCTCCTCCACCTCCTCCTCACCTACTCCCCCTACAAAAAAATGGATGAGGAGGATGTACAGATTGCCCCTTTCACACAAACTGAATGTATCCCAAAGAGGATGGTAAGAGCCTTTCCAGTTCACGGTTTGTGGCTGGTTCCACCGCCAAGTAAGTTGTCGATATAAAGTCATGTTTGTGGTGTAAGCATTACGGGAGAGACATGATTTTGTGTAGGGGGAAACAACTTACTTTTCGCGGCAGACGGGTGAATGGCTTCATAGCCGGAGCGTTCACCCTTTCTTTTCTTACTCAATAAGGCGGCGCAGCCAATGAAACCACATGATGTGGTTCACCTTATCCAATTCCTACTGTTATTGCGTGCACAACAATTCATATAATGAGCCGCGATAATGATTAAAAATCTTGATCGAGGACGAGCTAGATGGCGAGTGTCACGTTAAAAAATGTATGTAAAGCTTATGGCGATGTGCTGATTTCCAAGAATGTCGACCTAGAGATTCAAGAAGGCGAATTCGTGGTATTCGTAGGTCCTTCAGGTTGTGGTAAATCCACTCTGCTGCGCTGTATCGCAGGTTTAGAGGACATTACGTCTGGCGACCTGTACATCGGTGAGCAGCGCATGAATGATGTGGAACCTTCCAAACGCGGTGTCGGCATGGTATTCCAGTCTTACGCGCTTTACCCGCACCTCAATTTGTACGACAACATGTCATTTGGCCTTAAGCTCTCCAAAGCCGATAAAAGCGAGATCAAAAAACGCGTTGACCATGCGGCGGAAATTCTGCAACTGAGTCACCTGCTCGATCGTCAACCCAAAGCGCTTTCCGGTGGTCAACGCCAGCGTGTAGCCATTGGCCGGACTCTGGTTTCACAGCCCAACGTATTCCTGCTGGATGAGCCGCTATCCAACCTTGATGCCGCTTTGCGCGTACAAATGCGCTCAGAAATTACCAAACTGCAACGTAAACTGGGCTGCACCATGATTTACGTTACCCATGACCAAGTGGAAGCCATGACCATGGCGGACAAAATTGTGGTGTTGGATGCGGGTTTTGTCTCGCAAGTTGGCAAGCCGCTGGAGCTGTACCACTACCCACAAAACCGCTTTGTTGCAGGGTTTATTGGCTCACCTAAGATGAACTTTATGAGCGTGTTCATTGAAGCGGTTGAGAATGATCGCGTACAAGTTCAGCTTTCCAATGGCACCACATTCTGGATCCCAGTCGACGGTACAACCGTGACTCGCGGAGAACGTATGTCGCTCGGCATTCGCCCTGAACATTTGGTTGAAGCAGAGCATGGCGATGCCAAAATTGAAGGCAAAGTGATGATCGTTGAGAAGCTGGGGAACGAAACCCAAGTGTATATGAACCTGAAGGGTTCAGATTCTGACGTGATCTACCGCCAGCCAGACACACTCGATGTCGAAACCGGCGATACGCTCACCATTGGCATTCCCGCACATCGCTGCCATCTATTCCACAGTGATGGCCGTGCTTGCCGCCGTTTACACAAAGAAAAAGGCGTCGATTTCGAGATCTAACCTCAGCACCTTTACTTGCTAGGCCCTCTTAACTTGAGAGGGCTTTTTCTTTCTGCCAGTCCGAGGCCTAAGCCGTTCACTCGCCGCCTAATTTTGCAATAAATTGATGTTATACCTCTTGTGAATACGCCCTCTCTTCCTCTATGGTCTAAAAGTCGAGAGACTCAAACATCAGTTAGGTAATTACATGAACAGTCAGTTAACGCTCAGAGCATTAGAACGTGGCGACTTACGCTTCATCCATAATCTGAATAACAACCGCAACATCATGTCGTATTGGTTTGAAGAACCTTACGAGTCATTTGATGAGCTTGAAGAACTCTATAACAAACACATTCACGACAACGCAGAACGGCGCTTTGTGGTCGAAGATGGCAATAAAAACCTGATTGGCTTAGTCGAGCTGATAGAAATCGACTACATTCACCGCAGCGCTGAATTTCAGATCATCATTGCGCCAGAGTATCAAGGCAAAGGTTTTGCGCGCACTCTGATTAACCGTGCGTTGGATTACTCCTTTACTATCCTCAATCTGCACAAAATCTATTTGCATGTCGCGGTGGAAAACCCCAAAGCGGTACATCTGTATGAAGAGTGCGGATTTGTTGAAGAAGGCCACTTAGTCGAAGAGTTTTTCATCAACGGCCGTTACCAAGATGTTAAGAGAATGTATATACTACAAAATAAGTACTTAAATAAAAGCGAGTAAAAACATGGTTAGCTGCAGTCAATACGATTACATTGAACTGGCCTGTTTGTTCCATCTGCCAGTCAAATTGACAATGAAAAATGGTGAGGTGTACTACGGTGTCGCGTCCGATACCCAGCGTAATAGCCAAAAGCAGGAATGCATTGAACTTCGTGGTGAAGAAGAGACGTGGTTGCTCGAAACTGGGCAGTTAAGTTCAATGGAAGCCTTAAGTGAACAGCCCCATTTCTCTGTTATTCATTTCAAATAACCCACGTTGAACGATACAAGGCAGCACGGCTGTGACGAGCTGCCTTGTGTTTTATATTCGGATGACTTGGTGTTGCCGCTTCAAGCCGTTTGTGGATGGTTAATTAGCAATATCTAGTTTATTACCACTTACCCCATTGGTACGAAACCAACCCGCGATACTCACACGGTCTGCATGTGCTTCTAGCACTTCATGAGGAAAACGCTCAGAGAGAAACACCACCAAACGCCCCGCCACTGGAGCTAATGTTTCAATCCAGTTGTCCTGCAAATCGTAGATTTTCAGCTCACCGCCATCGGCTGGCGTCCACTGTTCATTGAGGTAAAACACTGTGGTTAATTTGCGGTTTTCGTTGCCTCGGAAAGAATCGAGATGCTTAAGATAGAAGTCACCCGCCTCATATTTCGCGAAGTGCGCTTCGTACTCAAAAAGCCCCAAAAAGAAATGGCGATTCACTTCACGCCGGATCTGCTCCATCCGTTCTAAGTAGTCTTGGATAGGTTGCCCCATCGAAAGATCTAACCACTGGATTTTGTCACTGCGAATATCCGTTGCGCGTTGTGTCTCCTCGTTTCTTCCAATGCGCGCCCGTTTCCAATGTTCAGGAACACACTCTCGTAGTGCTTGCACTTCTTGTGGGTTCAAAAAATCGTCCCACACATACCAACCTCGGTCTGCAATTGCATCCATTAATGCGTCTAACGCCATGATTCTCACTACATGAACAATAAGATGCGCGTTATATCTGGCTTACTTGCGCTCAGCAATTCGAGTTATTAATCTCCAAGATCAATAATCCTGATGGATGAAGCATTCTTACCGATAACAAGAACACTTGTCGGTACGATTTTAGTTCACCATTACAAATAGGAACTTCACACCCGCTTCACAATCAAACCCACATCACAACGAAATTAACGAAGGAAATCCTATGATTGTTACTACTACTCCAAATGTCGAAGGTAAACGCATTGTCCGCTACTGCGGTGTGATTGCTGGCGAAGCCATCCTCGGTGCCAACATTTTTAAAGATCTGTTCGCTGGAATCCGCGATATTGTTGGCGGCCGTTCCGGAACCTATGAGCGTGAATTAGAAAAAGCCCGCGCGATGGCGCTGGAAGAACTGCAACAGCAAGCAGCTGCTTTGGGGGCAAACGCGGTAGTCGGTATCGATTTAGATTACGAAACCTTTGGTAAAACCAATGGTATGTTGATGGTTTCAATCAGTGGTACAGCAGTCGTTGTGGAATAAACCAGACAACTGATTAACGCTAGATAACAAATAAGGCAGCATTACGCTGCCTTGTTTGTTATAGCGAGATTCTTACTGCTTAGCATTGCAAGTCACAAAGGATAGACCAAAGATTAGGAATTGACTTCCTCAATGCCAATGTTGTTTTTCGCCCAAATCAATGCCTGCAAACGATTTTTGGCGTTAATTTTTTTGAACACATTATGCAGATGTGTTTTTACTGTATTTTCGCTAACAAAGAGTTTATCTGCGATTTCAATGTTCGATGCACCACTGCCGAGTAACTTGATAATTTGCTGTTCTCTTTTAGTCAGTTTTGCGTACATTTGTGAGGTAACGACGGAATTACCTGCGCGATAATGAAGGATATATTCCTGAGCTAACTTTCGTGTGAGCCACATTTCATCAAGCAATACTTTACTCATGCCTTTGATGAGCGTATCCATATCATCATCAATATAAAATACCCCAGCAAGATTATTCCATTTGAAGAGTAATTTATGTTCGATGTTCTGGGGGCAATTAATAATTACCTCTTTAGCATCAGGACAACAGATATGTTTAAACGAGCTGTAGTCGGTCAAAACATCATCTGAGATACGAGAATAATCAATCATCAACATCTCGATATTTCGGCTTTCTGGTTTATTTTCCTCAAGCCATAATTCCGAAAATGGTGTGATATCTAGCGCTACGGGAAGTTTCGATTCCAACGCTTCTTTCAACAATCTGGACTGCATACAAACATCAGAAAGCAATCTAACGTTTAGTTTGTTCCCTTCTTTCATTTCACCCCTCCTAACACATCAAGGCTAACATGAGTAAAACTAACGTTAAGAAAAGCTAAGTCAATGTTCAGAAATTAAGAAAAACGTTTAACTCGACGAAATGAAAAATTTAATCTGTACAATTCATAAGGTTAAGACTTTTTCTCAATATTAAGAATATTAATAGTGAATTTAACTATATTTGCCAGATATAAACCATGTTGCTTAAAAAATGTGCATCAAATAAGCATTGAGGTTCTTATTAATTTGAATCTACCGAGGTATGTGACAGGATCCTAACACCCAACAACAATCACAAGTCATTAACATTTATTCTATATTCGGCTTCTGTTAATATAAATTTTTGCGACTCAGTTTGAATAATGAATTGAGAGTGCCTTGCAATAAGCAGTAGACATCATTTACACAATCGGTCTGTTTATCTTTATTTCAATCCCAAAAATAAGCCGTCCAAGTTGGTGTAAAAAATGCTCAATCCATTGGACTGAGCATTGTTACTATAAGGACTACTTCGCTTTAACGGTGGCAGGCATTTGATATTTACCGCTCTGAATATCGGCATCTGGCCCATACAAACGCAGGACGTTGTAGAACGGCTTGTTCGGGATCGGAAGGAAATTACTATCGTTTTCTCTACCTTTCGTATCAGAACTCATGTAAATCGTGTAATAACCGTCAGCATCAGGTTTTAGCGTACGGTCACCACGGCTATGACGATTCATGGCATTTTTTTCCATCAAGCGCGTATCATTGGCATACGTCGTCACAGACCAAAATTCACTGGTGTTAGGGGCTTTAAAACGCATCACATAATCATGCTTAGAGCCATCGAGGATATCTCCGTCAGAATCCGCAACCGCTTGGCGGTAGCTCGCTTCGACAGGTGGTAATCCCCACTGACCAATCAATGTGCCTTCGGCAAACTCATCACGAGCACCTGTACCTAAGCTTTCACGCGTACCCAACAGTTTGCGTGAATCGACAATTTTGGGCGCTAATTGAAGCAAATGCTCCATTCCTGCTTTTTCACCTATTTTAGCGAGTTCAAGCTGCTTCTCAGTGAAATCATATTTACAGGCTTCAATACCAATGGGTTTGTATTGCTCGACCCACATATTATCAGCGTCAGCCATGCTGCCGTCGCACAGCATAAAGTTAACTCGTTCAAGCCATGAAGTATTGTTCACATCCGGAAATTTACGCTCAACCGGCTTCGGCCCATTTTCACCTAGGTATTCAGATAAAGTGCGCAGCGTCCATTGATCCATGTAGTTCAATGCCACTTTTTCGTCTTCTTTACCTACCGCCATAATACGGCCCATGAGCTTAACTAAGTTACTCTCGACACGAATCACTTTATCAACCGAAGCCGGAACTTCACCTTGCCAAGATTGGGATGCGAACATGTAACGCCCGCCTTTGGTACCTTGAGTACGTGAGCCAATCATTGCATTGGTGTAATGCCCCATGTCCATGGTGTGCAGAATCCAATATCGTCCTTCATCCATATCAGGAACACTGACGATGACTGGCTCAGCTGCCACATCAAGCCAGCCCATGACATGTAAAGTGTCGTTGTTGATCGTTACGTGATCAGTATAAGTATCGTCAGCAATGTGGCGGATATTCTGAAAACGGTTTAGTGGGTAGTCTTTTTCTACCACAGTACGGTAGAAGAACTTGTAGGCTTCGTCGATTGAATAGCCATAAATGTAGGCATTCTTGGCCAATTCAACATCCGATTGACTCGCAGCCATCGCGCCGTTGCCAACAAACATACCTACACCAAAGAGACCAATTCCTAGTGCAGCGGTGAGTGTTTTCGTTCTCGTTGTCATTTTCATCTTAAAACCTACCTAGTGATTGTGTTGTTGGCACTAGAATAGGGCTTCTTTACTTATACTTTAAATGACCATTAGGTATTTAGATAATATCAAATGTGATATGGTGATTTGGCATATTCATACTGAGATAACTCTGTGGCGAATTTTGATTACAACTTATTAAAAGTCCTAACCGCTTTGCTCGAAACTCAAAGTACTACGCTTACAGCAGAGCGACTTTCCACCAGCCAACCAGCGGTAAGTCGTTCTTTAAGAAAGCTAAGAGAACTGCTCGGTGACGATTTATTAGTAAGAAGTGGCGGACAAATGGCGCTAACGCCTAAAGCTGAGTCACTCAAAAACCCATTGAATGACCTCATTCATGCCATTGAACAACTGGTTGAACAGTCCACAGAATTTGATCCCCAAACGCTACAGATCGATTTACGCATTGCAATGAACAGCTCCATCGGCCAATGGTTTGCAGCCCCTCTCAGCCAGGCTTTGGCAGAGAAAGCGCCCTTAGTAAATCTCACCATTGAAGACTGGACAGAAAACACACCCAATAAAATTGAAAATGGTGAAATTCTGTTTGGAATAAACTATTTCCCCATGGATTTACCGAAACACTTTGTACAAAGAAAAGGCGGCAGAGATCATTTCGGAATTGCCTGTCGGGCTGACCATCCACACGCAGGTCAGTTATTAACGCTGAGTGATGTCCAAAAATATCCGTTTGCCGTACACATCATCAAAGATTGGAACGAAAAAGAGCAGCATATTTCCAAACTTCTCAGACCTTTTGATATCCAACCTAGAATTCAATTACGAACAACTCACATTAATGTCATTCTCGATGCGATTAAACAAAGAGACTTACTGTTCCCTTGCTCGCAATATTTAATTCGGCAATTAGATGCAAGCTATACAAGCTTGGAAGCGGATGAAGCCTTCCCTAAATTGGAGGGATACTTCTGCTACATCTATGGGGTGAAATGGCGCAATACCCCGCTGATACAGTGGCTTGAAAGTACAATTTGTGAATTGATGCAGTCGCTCGGTATTCACTCAAATTAAAACGTGAAACTGGGTTTTCAACATATTTAATCTCACCAGACATCACCCGCTGAAGCTGTGCTTTACTCGACCAATAAGCATTAAGCAGGTTGCATACAAGAAATCGATGTTTTTATAAGACGCCAATCGCAGCTCATATACTTTATGCATAGTAAACTCCATGCTCTTACACCGTACATGGAGGTTATTATGCCTGGTGCTTTTGCTCATATCACAGCGGTCAATGTGGCTTCTGCCAACAAGGCTCTACAAAAGTTAAACATGCCTCAGAGCGCGAGAAAGGCTTTAGCTCAAAATAAAAGGTACTTGGAGCTAGGTTGTGTCAGCCCGGACTACCCTTATCTCGCCATTATGAATTCTGCACAAAATAAATGGGCAGATAAAATGCACTACAACGATGTTGGCAAGCTGATCAATGCTCTCATTCAACAAGTTAAAGCTGTAGAGGGCGAACACTCAGCGAAAACCTTCGCTTGGTTATGTGGCTTTGTGGCGCATGTGGCGGCGGATATTACGATTCATCCCGTTGTGGAACTGAAAGTTGGCCCTTATGCGCAAAACGCTAAAGACCACAGGATCTGTGAAATGAACCAGGATGCCTATATCTGGCCAACGAGAATGCAGCTTGGGGATCTTGGTTTTGCAGATCGAGTAAAGGACAACATCGGCAGCTGTGTAAACAGTGATGACGACAGCCAACTAGATCAGATTATCCGCAATCTCTGGTGCACAGCCCTTTCCATGGTTTATCCAGAGTACGCCGAAGAATGCCAGCCAGACGTTAACGCATGGCACAAAGGTTTCCAAACGGTTGTCGATGCGGCGGAAGAGTCACATCGATTATTCCCATGGGCTCGGCATGTGGCCTCAGGACAAGGGTTAACTTACCCACTTCAAGATGAAGTCAAATCTGTTTATATCGAGAACTTAGAAACGCCCGATGGCCTTAAACATTACGATGAGATCTTTGATAAGGCGGTCAAAACAATCCAGTTGTTTTGGGAAAAAACCGCATCTTGCGTTTATGAAGATCACAATACGGACTTTTTCAAAAATTGGAATTTAGATACTGGCCGCTGCGAAGACGGACAACTTACTGCTTGGGGGAATCTATGAAATTATTCACGGCTATCGCGTTTCTTCTCACTTTGACCTCTTGTGCAACTCAGACCAAATATTCGGATGAAGTCATGTATGACATGGCTTCGGTTTTAAAAGATGTTGCCCAAGCGGTTGATGGTGAACTGAAATTTGGAGAAACCCGTGGCTTATCAAACGAAGAGATCATAGTGAAGGCCATGTCTTCAAACCCTAAGTTACTCACTAAGCTTCCCGAGTTGGCTACAGAAGGAAAGGTTGCTCACTATCGAATTCTTTCTGAATTCCAAGGGGATAATGCGGTAATGTTGATATGTGATGGAGATATCGCATTAATGGAAGATGTTGGCTGCAACGCCGCATTTGACAAAGTTTACTGGAAATCCCCACAACCAAACACCTGCAACATTACACTTGATGCGGCTGCGATTTGCGCGAATTAGCTTTAGGAAAGCAACTCATCATCGAAACATGGCAGCTCAATTCGTGTCTGCCATGATGTTAACTGCGTATGACTCAGAACACGTACTTGAGCGCACTCTATGTTCTATAAAGTACCTTAACAACGTGCCAACCAAATTTGGTTTTGACCAGTTGAGGCGTTAACACTTCACCTTGGAAGCAGGCTTTATCAAAGGCTGGAACCATCTGGCCTTGGCGAAATTCACCCAAGTCACCGCCTTTTTTACCTGAAGGGCAAAGCGAATATTTCTTGGCTAAAACATGAAATTTCGCCCCTTTCTTAAGCTGAGCCAGAATATCGTCTGCTTGCTCTTTATGTTTGACCAAAATATGCAAAGCTGCCGCGGTACGAGCCATGTTTTCCCCCTGTTTTATCGAGCCGCGTAGTGTACCCGATCAACAATAAATGTAAACGCGCGGCTGAGTTCAAAACAAATACAGCGAATATTGGCTAATTTCAGGCCATTCCGTTGCCGATACGGTATTTTCAGTTAGTATAAGTAATAGTCCGACCAGATAAAGAATGAATTATGGCTAAAGTCGTCAGTAAAGCGAATCAATCACAAGGAATGTTGATGTTCACGCTCAGTGCCCAGCAGCAACTTTTCGCTATCGGCACGCTCAAAGTCAGGGAAATTGTCACTTATCAACCAATGACTCACATTCCCTATTCACATCATCATGTGATAGGAACCGTCACAATACGTAACTTGACTGTGCCTGTGATCGATATGGCGGCAGCCATAGGTTTTCGTCCTATTCAGCCTAGTGAATATCAAAAATGCTATCTGATCGTCACCGACTGCCTACGCACTGTGGTGGCTTTCATGGTCAGAACCATCGAAAAAATCATTGAATGTGATTGGAAGCAAATTGAGTCTTCACCTTCAACTGCTGGCCATGATGTTTTCGTTACTGGCATCACCCGTTACCAAAATAAGATCGTTCAACTGCTTGATGTTGAATTACTGCTTTCGAAGATTTACCCACAATACGAATCTTCGAAAGTGCCGATGTTGACGGATATTGAACGTGAACGCTTAAAACCACTGCAAATTTTGTTAGTGGATGACTCTTCGATTGCCCGCAAGCAGTTATCGGATGCCCTAGACAGCATTAATATTCCCTATCACATCTGCAAAAATGGCAATGATGCATTGGAGCTGATGCGCGAAATGGCGCTTAAACAGCGTGCCATCGACATTCTCGTTAGCGATATCGAGATGCCGGGGCTAGATGGTTATGAGCTTGCGTTTGAAGTACAAAATGATGCGCAGTTAAACCATGCCTACTGTATTTTGCATACCTCATTGTCGAGTGAAATCTGTGTTGACCGAGCGCATCAAGTTGGCGCGCATGAAGCGTTGGAAAAATTCAACGCGACCGAATTGGTGGAAGCCATGTTGCGCGGCGCTAAAAAGCTCGAAAGTCAGCGTATGGAAGCGCACTAACTCTTTTCTGTGCTTTGTGTCATCGGCAGCCTTATCGCTGCCGATTTTCATTGATAAGAGCCATAACGGACCAAAACCATGGCTCACCACAACCGCTCATAATGTCCCAGCCACTGCCGCATTTGTTGCAATAACGTATCCTGCTCGGCTTCGGTAAAACCGGCCAACGCTCGTTCTTGCAACGTGATGTACTCCGGCAACAGTCGCTCAATACGATTTAGCCCTTTCTCTGTCAACGTGACCTCTACATTTCGCCTGTCATACTGGCTCATTTTCCGATCGATCAATCCCTTCTGTTCCAATTTGTCGAGTCGGTTCGTCATTGCTCCGGAACTGAGTAGTGTGAAACTCTGCAAATCAGCTGGCACCAAACAAAATGGAGCCCCTTTTCTGCGCAAAACCATCAGCACTTCAAACTCACCGGGCGTTAATTCTGCTTTTTGGTAAAACTCCGCCATCATCAACTCAAGGCGTTTCGTTATCCGCTGTAAGCGATGCAAAATCGACATGGGCAAAGTGTTCATTTCGGGCTTTTCATTTGCCCACTCACTAACCATTCTTCCAACTGAATCCATATCGCTTATCCTTAGTTTTGTAAGCCAAAATTCCTTTATAAATGAGCGCTAATCTTTATCTCTTAATCACAATGTTTACTGCGCAAGAAGGAAACAATTTTGCAGCGTTTCTGATTTAAATCCGCTAATCTTAACGTTATGAAAATGTCTTGCGTATTTGATTCAAGTGATGACGACTGAAGATTTCAAGAAATCCACAGCTAACTTAAAAAAAGCCGTTCCGTTGATGATGAAGCATCACGTAGCTGCCACACCCGCAAACTATGCGCTGTGGTACACCTATGTTGATCAAGCTAATCCACAACTTAATACCGAAATGGATGCTGTTCTCGCCAATTTTGGTCTTTGCCCTCCAGCTTCTGGTGAACATCTATATCAACAGTACATTGCGACGAAAGCAGAAACCAATATCAATCAATTACGCGCTAATGTCGAAGTATTGTTAGGCGAGATCAGCAGTTCCATGAGCGATACACTCAGTGATACGAGTTCCTTCGCCAGCATCATTGATAAAGGCTTTAGAGAGCTAGAAAGAGTCGAACAGGACAATCTCTCGATTGAAGAAGTGATGACGGTAATTCGTCGGCTGATCAGTGATTCCAAAGATATCCGCCACTCCACTAATTTTCTGAACAATCAGCTTAATGCCGCAACGCATGAAATTTCACGCCTCAAAGAACAACTGGCACAAGTTCAGAAAGATGCCTTGTTTGATAGCCTCTCTGGGCTCTACAACCGCCGCGCGTTTGATGGCGATATGTTCACCTTGATTCATGCGGATCACCCAGTCTGTTTGATTATGCTCGATATTGATCACTTTAAGGCTCTTAACGATACCTACGGCCATCTGTTTGGTGATCAGATCATCCGTGCCATTGCCAAACGATTACAAAGCCTCTGTCGCGATGGTATTACGGCCTATCGCTATGGCGGTGAAGAATTTGCGTTAATTACTCCAAACAAATCGCTGCGTATTGCGCGACAGTTTGCGGAATCTGTTCGCCGTTCTATTGAAAAACTCACCGTAAAAGACCGACGCAGCGGGCAATCTGTCGGCAATATCACCGCTTCTTTTGGTGTGGTCGAAAAAATCGATGGTGATTCTTTGGAATCATTAGTAGGCAGAGCAGATAGGTTGCTCTACGAAGCAAAAAATCTTGGCCGTAACCGAGTGATGCCCCTTTAAAACAGACTGCATTTAGTCCTACCGATAAAACAGCAAAAAGCCAAAAGCGCAACTTGCACCCTTGGCTTTTTGTATTTTGGTAATGAGTTAGTGTGAGAAACAATTGCCCAAGAAATACTCTTCGCCATTGCGTGCGGTGTATTCTTTCTCTTCACTCAACGCTTGTGGGCGACCTTGCTCATCCCCTTTGATTAGGCTCACCCAATGGCGAATGGTCGTACAAGGCTGCGTTTGTTCGGTAGCATGGTTCAAGACCGTGCAAGTTTCTAACTGAATGTCGGCAATTTCGCGCAACTCAATACATCCGGTTCCACGCTGACAACCGAGTGTCATCTCAACATGGCTTCCTTGACCATCACGGAATAAAAGATGGCTTGGGTTCTCTTTGCTGCCATTGAACGCAACGAACTGCTTAGGGTATTTCAGCCCACTATGACGACCATCTTGGAAGTAAGCCAGCAGATGGTTGTAATCAATCACATAAGCCGTAACGTCTTGGTGAGTGCCATTTTCTAATGGAAAAAGGCGATCCAACAATTGTTTGGCTTTGGCTTGCTTTTCTCGTTGCTGATTAGCGGAAACCGTTTCGACGGCGAACACTGCTTCAGCGATAAAGGGTTTGTTGTGGTGTTGGATTTCTGTTTTATCAAATGTCAGCATGTTCATCGTCGTTCCCTCGTCCAGATCAAATTCATTTTCCTGCAAAGGCACTGGCGATATTTTCGCCGGATTTGTGACTTCGCTTACTTGGAAGACTAGCGGATCTTTGACTACAATTTCACAACAAAAATTTTACAATGTGAATTTTACAAAATGAGTGTGTCTAAAAGTCTAGTTCGGCAGTCCCATTTTTTGGGAACCAAAGTCAGAAACCTGAGGAAAAGAAATCACTTAACGATGGAAGATCTTTCCGCACGCTGCATTCGTGTCAGCCCGGAATACGCGCCATCGGTTTCTTACCTTTCCATGATTGAACGTGGTAAACGAGTGCCCAGTGTAGAAATGTTGGAAGTGATCGCTGAAGTATTTCAAAAAGATCCCATCTGGTTTCTGGATGATGAACCTGAACAAGTTGATATCACCCCCGAGAAGGGCAACCGCGGTGGAATTAGTGGGATGGCTTTGGAGCCAAGCTTTCTCTTTTCCAACGACATACTGCAAATCGCGATTCCTGAAATGCTATCGCAAACCGGGATCACAGGCCGCCAATTCGCTCATCTACTGATCCGCGCTCATCAAGAGAGTTTACAAAATCACTTTCCTGACCTTGAGCGAGCCGCTGAAGAAGTCGGGCTAAAACGCCTCAATTTGTCAGTCACCGATTTGATGGAGATTGCCAAAAGCCTTGGCTTAGATGTTCGCTGGGTAAAACGCACTCCCCATGATGTCACCGATGAATTGGGAGTGAGCGCAAAACAGTTAGTGACTTCTTTTTTTGAGCCTCCCGGCCGAATTTACCTCAATGAGATCCTGCGTGAATACCCAACGAGGCTGAAATATGACCTTGCGGTTTATATTGGTCACAATGTGCTGCATAACAAAGATGGCTTAAAAAGCGTGTTATCCGTTGGACACACTCAAGGCTGGGATGAAATGGTAGAGACATCCACATCCTCAGAATTGAATTCACAAGATATTTTGCAAGCATGGCGAGATTTTGAGTCCAGCTTCTTCGCAGGAGCCCTACTTTGCCCCAAAGTCCCTTTCCGACAATTGTTAGATCGCAATGGGTACGAAATCAGCGTGCACCAGAAAGCGGGGGTTTCTCCCTCTGTGGCGATGCGGCGCATGACCGTGGTATCGCCCTACCCGCACTGGCATTACTTTGATGCTTATGGGGAAGGGAAGCTGAAAGCGGTTTATCGCGGTAATGGCATTCCACTGCCTTGGGGAAATATGCGCAAAGTCAGTGATCCTTGCCAACATTGGGCAGTATTTCGTCGTCTCTCACAACCACAAGAAGGCAGCTCAGCGCAAATATCCATCCTGACCGTAGGTGAAGAACCCCGTATCTACTGCTGTGAATCAATCAACGTGATTGATCCTGCGGGTAACAACCGTGTGTTGTGTGCTGGAATTGACCTCAACCCTGCGATTAATGCACAAGGTGGTGATGCGCTCGCTATCGCCCAAGAACTCAAAATGAGTTGTGTACAAAAAGGGGGAACAACCGCCATTCCGGCACCAATAAAACGCGATTTGCGTACGATAGCCAAAATCCTCAATATCAACTGGGTTGAACGAGGCATCGAAAGTGAAGCGAGATTGATTTGTTCACGCGGCGCTGTCTGCCCGCGAAAACCGAGGTGTTATGGAGAATGTGGCGAATAAAAAAAAGGCCAACCACAAGAAGTGTGATTGGCCGTCTATATGTGTGAACAATGGTATTCACTAACAACGTCAGTTGGCTAGGTGACCCTCGGCTTAGAAGGGTCGATCTAATTAATGCAGATTACGTGCCAACTTTTTATTAAGTACTTTTGCATGAAAACCGTACAAATAATCGGCAGTTTCATTACAACTGGACTCATAATCAAATAACAAAATGCAATCTCGATTGCGAATTGCAAATTAACATTTGCAAAATGCAAAACTCAAAAACGATAGAGAGGATTTTGTCTGCGCTTCGCCGCGTACATGCGCTGATCCGCCTGTTTAAACATCTCATCGGGATCATTAAATGATTTGTCATATAAGGCGTAGCCAATGCTCACGCGGATATGGATCAGCGAGCCTTCATAAACAATGGGGGTATCAGAGATATGTTTTGCGATTGTATCGCTGACTTTCAGGACATCCTGCTCACGATGAATACGTGGAATTAGTACTAGAAACTCATCGCCACCAATGCGCGCCACTAAGTCTGAAACACGTAAGCTGGATTTGATCCGCTCAGCACACGCCACCAGCACCTTATCGCCCGCAATATGTCCGTATGTGTCATTGATGGACTTAAAGCGGTCGATATCAATATTCAGTAACGCGAAGTTGCCGTCATTGTGAGAGCGTTTGGCATTTTCAAAATAGTTTTCGATGGTACAGATAAAATAACGTCGATTGGGCAAAAGTGTTAAAGGATCGTGCAGCGAACGCTGTTCTGCAAAGTGATACAAACGTACGATCACACCAAAGCCCGCCATGAGTACCAATAACACGGTGTAGCCCAGTAATCGCACCAGATTCCGTTCATACCAAGGTAAGAGACGCAATAAATCTTGCGTCTCCGCTATCGCAATTTGCCAGCTACCATAAGGGAAAAAAACCGTCTCTTTGGCAAAGGCATTATCAAATACTTGGGGTTCACCCAAAAACACAGCGCCTTCACTTCCCTGACTATCTTGCCCGCGGATGGCAATTTGGAAATTCTCACCAAAATTGTGGATATGAGTGGCTGAAAGCAGTGAGTCCCAGTCCATCACCACACTCAGCACGCCCCAATAACGGGTGTTATTCGGTGGATCGTAAAATATCGGCTCTCGAATCACCAAAGCACGACCGCCTTGAACGAGATCAACCGGGCCTGAAACGAATGTTTGTTTCACTTCACGCGCTTTTTTGATGGAGTGCCACTGTTGCGGTACGGTTCGATAATCCAAACCGACCAAAGCATTGGTTTGAGGTCGAGGGTAACTAAAAACGATGACATCATTAGGTGCAATGCCCAATGAACGTAGGTGATCACTGTGTCTAATGACGGCTCCAGCGAGTTGATCCCAATGATAGAGTTTCAGCTCCGGATCTAAAGCTAGTAAAGTTGTTAAGCTTTTAACGGCGTAGATATCTGCCAAAACCTCTGCTTCCAGTTGGAAACGCACAGCAGAAAGTTCTTCTTTGGCATGTTGGCGCAGATCATCTTGCAAAATTTGCTTTTGATTAAGATGAATAGACTCAACAACGCCAATACCAAAAAAGAGTAATGCCAGAAAAAAAACAGAAATATACCTATTTCTGTGCGAGGTTAACCCCATCCACAACCCTCAGATTTATTATTGATTTTTTTGTTTTTGATTTTGGCTACTGAGTGAACCACTCGATTCAGTCGCAAGCAAACTCGCCAAACTTGATCTCTGAATCGTCAGTCAAAACAATCAAGCGGAGCGGAATAGACCATCGTAAATTTGACGATTGGCTTATTTACTAGATTAACTCAAATGTACAATAAAGAAACAAGTGATTATAAATTTATAAATATAACCCATGACGACAACGCTTATTTTAAATGATCAATCTTCTTCCGGAGAGATAACGCTAGCTGATGGCGTGCTCTATTGGTTTCCACAATTTCTGACCAAGAAACAAGCCGATCACTATTTTGAACGGTTACAGGTGGAGTTAAATTGGCAACAGAAAAGCATCCGTTTATTTGGAAAAAGTGTTCTGCAACCGCGGCTCATCGCTTGGTATGGTGAACGAAATTACCGCTATTCTGGCCTAACTCTAGCCGCCGAGCCCTTTCCCGAATTACTGGCACAATTAAAAACAAAATGTGAGCACGCCGCCCATGCCCATTTTAATTCCGTGTTAGCCAATCTTTATCGTGATGGACAGGATTCGATGGGTTGGCATCAAGATAATGAAGCAGAATTAGGCACCAATCCGGTTATCGCCTCACTGTCTTTGGGGGAAAGTCGTCGCTTTATCCTTCGGCATAACAACGACCACAACATGAAAATCGAGTGTGAATTAACTCATGGAGATTTGTTGATCATGGCAGGCAACACTCAGCATCATTGGCAACATGCCATTCCCAAAACACGTCAAAATAAACAACCCAGGATCAATCTTACGTTCCGCAATATCTTGTTTTAATTCAGCAATATGATTTTTTGCTTCTAAACATCGGTTGGGAGCGGCGTCAAGCTCTTGGGTATATTGACATACCATTAACGGTAATCTCACATCCAGACTGTGCCTGTGCGTTAGAGTTTAATGGATTAAAAAACGAACAAATCAGGCGTGGTACAGTAACAATGCATAAAAAAACGATGGTGATTTGGTCAGGTCTTATCGCGGCGCTGACTCTTCCGACATTCTATAGCAATGCACAAACCGAGGCGTGGCACCACCAACCACAAGCCAAGAACAGTGCCATCAGTTCTATAGGCAATATCGATAGAAATGGGCCACCAGCCTTAAATACGGTTGCGCCCACCTCTTTTAGCACCACTGCAGATCTCATCCGCCAAACCTATGAGACACAACTGTTTACCCTGCCTGCGTTCAAAGAAGGTCATTATGGCCTGCGCATGTATCGCCAAACATTGGATGACAAATACGCTGCCGCGATTGGCAGTGATTTAGCGCGTGTGGCCAGTCGTTTGAATTATTTTGCTGCCGAGGTAAACACCCCTGAGCAAATTCAGCGCTACGCGCAAAAGCGTTTGAAAAGCTATCAACAAGCCGAAGATGAACGCACTCAACGTCGTTTCGTTGCAACCCAAAACATGCCGGAATACCTTTACCTGGGAATTGACCTGTTAGGCTCCATGGCTCGGGCTAACGAGTATGGCCTAAAACATAAAGAAGATGAAAAACTGCGCCAAGTTTTGCGCCGCTACGATTTTACACCTTACGCCACCGATACAGGCATGATTGAAGCATGGGCCGCGCAACTCGCCAATCAAGTCTACTGGTTACGACAATTGGGTGAACAAGATGTTGTCGAGCCTTTTATCCAAGCGTTTAAACAAACCTACCCTGACCAGCGTGATGCAGAACTCAATGCCCAACAATATGGCAACAAGCTGTATGGGATGACACACATTATCTTTGCTGATTCTGGGTACTACCAACATCTTGTCAGCGAAAAGCAGCATCAATGGATTTACGACTACTTCCGCGCCAACATAGAGACTATTTTGCAACGTGCAAAACCGGATATCGTGGCCGAAGTGGGGATTTCGTTCCTACTTGCTGGGCTTGAGGATGATCCTGTCGTCCTCAAAACCCGACAATTTATCCAAGCCGCAGTGGATAAAGAACAAGGTATGATCCCCTCCACTTCTGGTGATTTCGATTTAGCACTTGGCGAACACCGTAATGTATTGGCGATCATGTTGCTTGATTGGCGTTCAGTAAATAACGCACCTACCTCAAGTCAACAACCCGAAATCTTCACGGGCCTTCCTTACGGGTTGGTTAAACAAAAGGTCGATAAAATCGTCCACTAAACTGCTTTCAGCCTCGCTTTGCGTTCTGTTAAGCGGGGCAAAATACCATTCACCACCGTCGTAACAACGATTATCGCTAGGCCCAGTTTTTGGGTTAGGCGGTAATCCACATCAAAAAACAAAACTTGCCACAGAGCACTAAATAAAAGATTAGTGAAAATCAGCGGAGCAAGCTGAGAGCCAGATTGCGCCAAACGGTATGCTTTCGCACGAAACACCTGAGTATTCACCACCAACATGGAAGCCAACAGCAAGGCTGCGAAGTTCAACGCCCCCCGGCTCATCCCAAGTCATGCCAATGCTCGATAACACATCGCCACTCCAAGGTACCATCAGAATAAGTGGGCTCAGTAGCAAAGCCGCGACTAAAAATGTCCAAGCGTGAATTTCTATCGAACGCATGTCGCTTTTCGTTGCACGGTATAAGCTGAGTTGTGAGCCAGCATTAAATAGCCCCGCGCCAAGGCCAGACAGCAACTCAGGCCGCCATTCAATCGACCCCGTGCTGCCAGCAAGCAGGATGACACCGATAAAGATTACACACACACTGAGAACGGTTCGCCACGCCAATTGTCCACCCCATAACAGCTTTTCAAATAAAGGGATAAACAGCGGCCCAGTGCTAAACAGCACGACACTTTCAACCAAAGAGAGAGACTGTAGCGAATAGATAAAACAGAGTTGGCTCCCTGCAATACAGACCGAGCGAATCAGTAATGAAGAGAGCATTCCTCTCTGCGGCCAACGAAAATGGGTTAATTTCATCACCATTAACAAAAACAGTGCCGGGATAACAAAGCGCAAAAATCCCAACATCGCAATCGGCATGATCTGAGTGAGGTACTTACTTAATAGACTCGTTAGCGACAAACTAAAGGTGGATAACAACATAAACAGCACTGGGGAAAAATGATTAGGCATACGACTCTCCTTACACTTGCCTCATTGTAAAGAGATGACCGCATAAAAAATAACGAGTAATATTGACCAAACCTGTTAGATAAACTTACAAGTAGTTCTATGCGTAAATTGGCTCCATTAAAATCCCTCTATTCTTTTGTTGCTGTTGCAGAGACAGGTAGCATGACACTTGCAGCGGAAGCGTTGAATGTCAGCCATTCTGCAATCAGTCAAGCAATCAAATCCTTAGAGACACAGCTGGATCAGCCTCTTTTCCACCGTGTCGGTCGTCAAGTTATACTTAACAGTGCGGGGAAACGTTACTACCAGAAAGTCGCTCCAGCTTTAGAACAAATCGTCGAAGCAACAGAGTCACTCTTAAAACCCACTTACTCAAACCGCATCACACTCAATATGATTAATTCGCTGGCTCTGCATTGGTGGATCCCACGCGTAAGTAGCTTCCAAGCCTTTGCACCCGAGGTAGATGTACGCATTTCGACCCTGACAGGAACATTTTCCTTAGCGGATCAGAGCGTAGACGTCGCACTTATCCACGGTCAGTTGCGTGACTGGCAAGACTACTATTGCGAGAAATTAGCCGAGGATGAATTGGTGATGGTTGCAAGCCGAGCCATGGTTTCCTCCGAGATCTCCGCTCAACAAGCCTTAGCGCAACTTCCAGCGATTTTTGCCAGTAACCCTAGGCGTCAAAATGATTGGGAAATCTGGTGCCAAGCCAATCAAGTCAACCCGCCAAAACAGCAGCGCAACCTTTCTTTTGCGGCTTCAGCACAAGCATTGCAAGCCACGCTCAGTGGTTTGGGCGTGTTTGTGACTCATCGCCTGTTTGTGAAGCAGGAAGTGGAAAGCGGCATTTTAAAAGAAATCGGCAACACGGTGATTCATCCCGATCAAGGATATTATTTTGCGTGCACCGCCGACAAACTGCGCTCTGAGGCAGTTTTAAAGTTAAGGAAGTGGCTAAGCAGCGAGTTTCAACAAGAGGTAAAAGCCACCCAAAGTGGTAGATACTTTTCCAGCAAAAGCGACTGAAATCATCTTAATTATCGAAAATAAAACAAATTGCATATCGAAAAGATGCTGATAGTCACACTATTTCGTTATTTCTCGCCTTCAAATAAGCCAATTTCATCTAAACTTTAGCTAACTTTGAAAAATGAGTCGAAATTGGGATGGACACCTTTGCTGGCAATCAATTGAAAGAGATGACGGAGATGCGCTTCGCCCGTAAGCAGCATATTGTTCTGATCAGCTCCGGTGTTACTTCGGCAATATTTCTTGTATTTGCTCTTTATGACTATCTCAATAACCAATTCCTCTCCAGTGGTTTACTGCTGTTGAGTGGCATAGCCACGCTTTTGAACATGCTGTCGCTAAACCGTCATCGACAACTACACACACAGGCAGATTTAATCCTCTCATTAATTTTGCTCACCTACGCTGTTGCTTTGATTAGTAATAATCAAAATGAATTGTGGCACCTTCTATGGCTGTACCCACTCATTACCACTTTAGTGATGATTAACCCCTTTAGAATGGGCGTGGTGTACAGCAGTGCGATTTGTTTGGCCATGACTGCTCCGTTCTTTTCAACCATTATCAAACGGGGGGAACACATATCGAACACAGTTATTTTTTGATCAGCTTGTACGCACTCACCATCATTTGTAACACGGCGTCTTTCTTTTTTCTCTCGAGCGATCAATTACATTCATACGCTATACCAAGAGGGGATTGAAGAGCTGGCGTATCTCGACCCACTCACCGGGTTAGCGAATCGTTGGAGTTTTGAAAGTTGGGCGACCGAAAAACTCAAAGAGCAAAATGGAGCAAATACCATTACCGCTTTGATTTTCCTTGATATCGATAACTTCAAGCGGATTAATGACAACTACGGCCATGATGTGGGCGACCAAGTGTTGAAGCATTTCGCCCATCGCCTGCGCAATAATGTGCGTAACAAGGATCGCCAAACCAATCAGCACGATTACTCAATTGCTCGATTTGCAGGGGATGAATTTGTGTTGCTTTTATACGGCGTACGCAGTTTACGTGACCTTGATAATATTCTGGATCGAATATCTTGCTTGTTTATCGATCGTTACCCAGAAACGGACATGCTGAATCATCTTACTGTGAGTATCGGTGTAGCAATTTATCCTAAAGATGCGATCTCGCTTTCCGAACTGACGCGTTGTGCTGATAAAGCCATGTATGCCGCTAAACATGGCGGGAAGAACCAATACCGCTACTATCATGACGCCGCTTACCCTCCCCCGATCAAAACACCGTTAGAGGTTGAATCAAACGATCCTCCAAATGTCACACCATTGAAAAAAGCGCACTAAGTTCAGCCAAACATGTACATGAGCCACAAACTCACTGCACCGAAAACCGTCATCCAAGCCGCATAGCGCACCGTATTGGGCTTATCCGGTTTCGGTTTCACCACTGGTTTTAATGCGGTTCGTTTGGCGAACTGCATAATCCCGGGGTCATCCTCATGCACCTCTTCCCGTTTATGCTGCGCCGTATTCGCCGTTTGAGTAAAACGTTGCAACTGCTCTTTGGTCAGGTCTTGGCTAGGATCGTAATTAGAATATTGATCGGTATGTTTGGGTTGAATAGACATGGTAATCCCTCCCATTCATGTGTTGTCCATCGTATTGAGTTTAACGGCTAATTCCGAGTTAACTCGTGGTATTACTTCCAATCATTCAAATTTCTCGAATATGAACCTCAATTTCGCCTGCTGCTCATCTAGGCAAGGCTTAACTACAATTCCCTCATCAGCGCTCAGCCTATAATGGAGAAGCCTCATGATTAAAGACCGCGAAATTCGCCAAACAGTTCCCGCACAGCCGACTTCGGATGGTGACGGTGTGAAAATTCAGCGTATTGCTGGGTTCCAACGCTCAAATTTCTCACCGTTCCTGATGCTCGATGAACTGAAAGCAGACACTCAAGCTGACTACATTGGTGGTTTCCCACCTCACCCTCATCGAGGCATTGAAACTTTGACTTACATGCTACAGGGGCATTTTCAACATCGAGATCAGATGGGGAATGTCGGGGAGTTACGTTCAGGTGGCGCGCAGTGGATGGCGGCCGGACGAGGCGTGATTCACAGTGAAATGCCAATCATGCAAGAAGGCCAGCTTCACGGTTTCCAGATTTGGATTAATCAGCCGGCTCGCAACAAGATGTCACCGGCGAAATATCACGACTTTCAACCGGAAAGCATTATTGAATGTGTTCATCCGCAGCAAGGTTTATTAAGAGTGATTGCCGGTTCAATTACTTTGGATACAGAAACGATCACAGGGCCATTAACAGACACCGGTGTGCCTGCCACTGTCGCGGACTGGCGTGCTGAAGCGGATCAACAAATCAGCATCAACACTCTTTCAACGTTTAACGCCATGCTCTATGTCTATCGTGGAAGCCTTACACTGGGCAATCAATCGGTTAAAGCGGGGCAAATGGCCATGCTTTCAGACGGTGAACGCTTGACGATGAAAGCTGAACAGCCTAGCGGGTGTTTAATTTTGATGGGAGAACCCATTGATGAACCTGTCGTTCATTATGGACCTTTCGTGATGAACAGCATGGCTGAAATTGAGCAAGCGATCCGCGATTACAATGCAGGCCACTTCGATACGTACTAATTCGTTTTAGAGTCTCCCCTTTTCCAGCCCTAACAGATTGGGAGGTAGATAGGGGAAATTCGTCAGTGTCCCGACATTTGGGGACAACCAAAGTGAAAATCCACTGCTAGCCCACGTTGAAATGGCAACGGATGTTGCAACCATTAAACATGGGATGAGATATCACAAATGGTTTGCCACACCTTTAAGGTGTGGCTTTTTTTATGCAACTTTTTTTATGCGATTAGGCAGGCAAAAACTCGCACAGATAGGCGGTGGCGACTTCCACTTGCAGATCAAAAGAGGAGTTACCCGCCACTTCAAATGCTTCACCAGCATTAAAGGTAGTCCAATCCGCTTCACCAGCTCGTTTAATGGTTAAAGCACCCTTCACTACTGTCATACGCTCTGGCGCACCTGTACCAAAGGTATATTGGCCTGGCGCCATCACCCCAACGGTACTTTCGCCATCTTGCTGGCTAAAACCTAATGACTTCACGTTGCCATCAAAGTACGTATTTTCCTTAATCATTTTTTCTTCCTGTCTGTCGTCAATGCTTGCAGTGGTTTCACTGCAAAATCCAAGCGAGAGTTGTAACTCATCATTTAACTTTGCACAAGCGTCGCCAGCAGGAGAGCTATACTAAAAACAGTCGTAAAGTGTTGCATATTCCCGATGAACAATGGCAGAGGGTAAGCCGCCTGCATGTGAGACTCTCATCAGTAAACACTAAATATATTTGAGGGTAGGATCACGCTTTTACCGTATGCGTTTTGCGGTTAAGAGTCGCATAGCACAAGCTAGGCAGCAGCATAATCTAAGCCTTTAGTCTTAGATTTTTCAGTGTGATACAACGATGATGCATTATCCGATGCCTCTAACAAGGTGGTAGCGATCCCATGCTGAAGATTGGTAGATTCGATGTTTGTTATAAAACCAAGTGAGAAAATGTCAAAAGAGCTGGTATTTAAATCTGTATTCTGGTCATCACTTTCCATTTTAGCGGTGGCATTCGCCATGCTGCTCTATGTGAGTTACCAAGATTATGTGAACCCCAAACATGTTTATGGTTCTTGGGTCGAAATTGGAGCACCGAGCTATCAAACCGAAGTTCTGCGCTTTAACGATCAAGGCGTCTTTCGTAATGAGCGTTTGATCAGCACCACATTTGAATTTGACGGTGCAGCCATCACGATCCGCACTGGTAACGGCACTTTCGTGTATGAGCTGTCTGGAACCTTTAACTCACCTCAGTTAAAACGAATCCAGCCAAACTCTCCTATTCAGCGCTTTATTCGCGAAGGCTTTGAATACACCGTCACTAATCAAGGGAATAACGCCACGCAAATGAGGCGGTCGGCGTTATCCGAACATTTCAACGAAAAATAGCGCCCGTTTTAACATTCCGTTGCTCGGGGCAATCCCTCTTTCTCGCCACTCTCCTGCTCTCGCTGCGCCAACCAATACAACCCGATCATTCCTAAGCACAACACAAAACAGAGCCCATACAACCACTGGGAATTGAGATACTCAATCATCATGCCTCCAACCAGAGGGGCGATAGCAAAACCGAGTGAATAGAGTGCCGCAGCACCGAAATAGGAACCCCGTAAATGTGGGGGAGCTAAACGGTCAATCTGCACATTCAAGGTCGGGAATGCGATCACTTCCCCCATGCTCAATACAAAGCAGGCCAAATACCAACCTAAAGGCCACGCTTCAGGAGTGAACATAAACCCGATTTGAGCAACCCCCATCAATGCCATTCCTAACTGTGTTCGGGTGAACAAAGGCACATTTTCCAGCAATTTTAGGGTTGGAAATTGAAACAGGATGATGGTCATGGTGTTCACCAAAACCAGTCCCGCAACCAGTTGTGCGGCATCCGCAATTTCCGATCGCACAATCACTTGCGGTAAGGAAGATTCCACCTGCCCATACACAAACATCATCAGGAAATTCGCCAACATCATTTTGACGAACACACTGTCTTTACTGATCACACGCAGAGTGGCAGAGAAATTGGGGAGCAGTGATCGATCCGGTTGTTGAAAACGTCCTTTCCGCTCTAAGGTCGCAAGCAACCATAAACCAAACAGGAAATAAGCCACACCCGTGACAATAAACAGCACTTGAGGATGAGCGAGCGCAAGGGTGATACCGATTAATGGACCAATAGCACCACCGAGGTTGAGCAAGAAATAACGCACATTGAGCGCTAATTCGCGGTCTTTTTCATTCGGTAAGTTATCACCAATCACCGCTTTTCCGGGGGCTTCAATCATCGGACGCATCAAACCCGTTAATACGATCATGATGAAGAACTGCCAGATCTGGTCTGAAAGGCCGATACCTGCATACGCAAAAGTGGCGATCAAAGAACCGCTCACCATCACCCATTTTCGGCCAAATTTGTCGGATAAATATCCTGAATACAATCCTGTCAGAGAACCCACTAATGCCGAAGTTGCCAGCATAGCCCCCACTTCTGTCGCCGTTGCATGGTAATCTTGGTACAGGAACACCACCAAGAAAGGCCAAGCCATAAAAAAGCTGGTACGCGCAAATAAAGTACCAACAAGCACCGTCCACACCGGGAAGTTAAAACGCCTTACCCTTTCCCACTGAAATAAACTTTCACTTCTATCCATATTTCCCTTCCATTGCTGACTGACATTGCATAGGCGACTTGTGTCACACTTTGTGTAATCTTTGTTCAATATAAAGAGAATAAATTTTGAAAGATAGCTCAATTTCTCAAATGGTTAAGAACAAAAAGAAATAAGGAGACAGTTAAATTAACCCTAATTTAAACAGGCAGTTATCTGTTCTAAATGCCAATAAAAAAGCCGCAGAATCATTAATATTCTGCGGCTTTCGAGTGGTTTTATCAGCGTTTATCACTTCATTATGAGTTTACCGCTGAATTTGTTGCTTTTCTTTATAGCTTAAAGAAAGCCAACTGTGCTTTTTGCTTCTCAGCAAGGCGAGAAAGTTCGTTACTCGCACTCGCACTTTGGCTGATACCCGTTACGTTCTGATGCACCAGAGTAGACATGTTCGATACGTTACGGTTGATATCTTGCGTGACATGAGATTGTTGCTCAGCCGCAGTCGCCACTTGTGCGTTACTGTCGTTAATATCAGAAACCGATTCCGTAATGCCGATTAACGCATCATTCGCTTTAGCCGTTAGCTCTTTATTTTGAGCCAGCATGTCTAGGCTTGTTTGCATACTGTCATTCGCCATATTGGATTGACTTTGCAGCTCTTCAATGATGGCTTGAATCTCTTTGGTTGATTCTTGAGTGCGCGCAGCCAGCATACGAACTTCATCCGCTACCACCGCAAAACCACGGCCTGATTCACCAGCACGAGCCGCTTCAATCGCTGCATTCAATGCCAACAGGTTGGTTTGATCCGATACGCCACGGATCACTTCAATCACGTTGCTGATCTGCTCAGATTGCTCTTTCAAACGCAGAACCACACGCGCGGCATCATTCAGAGCCAGTGCCATTTGCTCACTCGCTTGGCTGCTTTCTTTGAAAATCGCAAGACCTGATTTCGCCAATTCATCCGCTTCACGCGCGGTTGAGTCTGCGGATGATGCGTTATCACTGACGTTATCCGCCGTGCTCGCCAATTCGTTAACTGCAGAAGCAACTTGTTCGATTTCCATCAGTTCAAGCTGAGCATTTGATTCTGATTGAGACATCACTGCCGCAAGCTCAGTCGATGCCGAAGCCACTTCTTCACTAATTCGAGTCAGTTGCTCTACTGTGGTGTACAGTTGTTTCACTGTGGTATTCACGTCTTGGCTCAGCTTAGCGATTTCGTTGTCGCCATCATCATCTGCTTGTACAGAAAGATCACCTTGTGCCAATTTACGCATCACTGCTTGCAAGCTGTTGATCGGTGCAACAATTTGACCTGACAGCAACCAAGCCGCCACAACAGACAGCACCAATACAGACAGTACCGTGATCATAGCGTTGCGCATTACGATCGCATTGCTTGCCGAACTGGCTTGCATTGATTCGGTCGCATAACGGTTCACTTTTTTCGACAGCTCGTTGATAGAGCTCACCATTAGGTTACCCGTCTCGCGGTAAGTGCGAATAAATGCACTCGCTTCTTGAGCGGTTGCAGTGCCTTGATCAACACGGTTAAACAGGCTCACCATCTGTTGAGATTCGTCTACGTAGTTGGTAATACGTTGTTCAACCACATTCACATCGTCTCTGAACTGCGGTTCTTCACCCATCACTTCAAGAGCAGCTTCCGCTTGCTTCAGACCCGCTTTTAACTCGGTAAGGAACTCACCACGGCGCTCAGCATCATAAATCGCGTAAACCGCACTGATACGTAGTGGATAGATAGTATCGTCCACTTTCGCTAGCGTATCTTTGTAATTAACCAGTGAATGGGTGTTATCAGCAATGGCTTTTTGCTCATGAGTTAGGTTGGCTTTAGTGATCCACAAGGCAATCACCAACGCGACCATAGTAAATAGAACAGGAAGTAAAACTTGGAACCGAATGGACAAGTTTTTCAGAGAAAATGGCATGCTTAACCTCTTTAAACGTAACGCACGCATCCATGCATATGGGATTATTCCCAGCACAAAAATTCGACAAAATATTAGACCTTAATCACATTATTGTCCAGTTTAAATCAATATAAATTTCATATGGTTATAAACACATTGGCGTCAAAAATATATCACTCAGGCCAAAATAATGGCGAAAGGTAGATAAATGACAATTTGTGTATTTATATGAAAGAATGTGAACACAACAATAGCGCTATCGTTGTGTTCACAATATGGAAGGTGTTATTTGCGTAATGCGTTGAGTTTGGCCTGAGCAAGACCAAATACGGTGTCTACTGGATAGCTGCCATCATCGGTGGCAATGCCAGCAGGTTTACCCGTGAAAATTTCAATCGCTTCGGTAACGTGGTCGATTGCCCAAATATGGAAATCACCTTTTTCAACGGCTTTAACAATATCGGCACGTAGCATCAAGTTGTGCATGTTGGAACGTGGAATAATCACACCCTGTGTATCCTTGCGTCCTTTAATAGTACACACATCAAAGAAGCCTTCGATTTTCTCGTTCAGCCCACCTATCGGTTGCGACTCACCAAATTGGTTCATCGACCCCGTAATCGCAATATCTTGTCGATTCGGCTGCTTGGAGAACGCCGACACAATCGCACAGAACTCAGCCATGCTGGCGCTGTCTCCATCCACCCCACCGTAAGACTGTTCAAAGGTGATCGTTGTGGTTAATGGTACTCGTGCGGTACGACCAAAAACGGAACTAAGGTAAGCAGACAGGATCATCACCCCTTTGGAGTGAATACTGCCGCCTAAATCGACACTGCGCTCAATATCGATGATTTCACCATCGCCATAAGAAGTGGTTGCGGTGATCCGATTCGGCATACCAAACGCATGATCACTGGTTGCCAGCACGGACAACGCATTCACTTGGCCGATGGCCGTACCTTCGGTATGGATCAAGGTGGTGCCGTTAACAAAGGTTTCCATCATGCTCTGTTGTAGGCGGTTGACACGCAGCTCTTGGTTACGCAGCGCTTCATCCACATGACTTTGACGAATCAAGTTTGCATTGGCTTGTTTAGCCACGTAGTTGGATTCACGCAGCAAATTGGCAATGTGCGCAGAATGCAGAGAAAGTTTGGTTTGATCGCCCGTAGTGCGCGAGCTGTGTTCGATGATGCGCGCAATCGCCTTGCGGTCGCAATGCAACATATTGGCATCATGCACTATGCTGGAAATAAAACGCGCGTAATGCAGCTCTGAATCCGCATCACGTGGCATTTCATCAGAAAAATCGGCAGTCACGCGGAACAGCTCACTGAACTCGGGATCATAATGCGCAAGCAGTTCATAAGTGCGGTAATCACCAAACAGGATAATTTTCACATCCAACGGGATCGGTTCTGGATCGAGTGAAACCGTACCCGTCAGCGTCACCTCTTTCTCCAGTGAGGTGAAACTGAGCTGGCGCGAACGCAGTGCACGCTTCAAACCATCCCACACATAAGGCTGTTCAAGCACTTTAACCGCATCCATCAACAGCACACCGCCATTGGCTTTGTGTAAACTTCCCGGACGAATTAAAGAGAAATCGGTAAATACGGTGCCTTTGTACGTCGCCGTTTCAATATAACCAAACAGTGAGTGGTAGTTCGGGCTCTCTTCAACCACGATCGGAAATTCATCCGCGTTGCGGCTCACCAGTACATTCACTTTGTAGCGACGCGGCAATTTTTTATCCAACGAAGCATTGGCAAGTTCACCTTGATCGCCGCCTTCATCAAGAAAGATCTCCACATTTTCAACAATGTCTTTTTGCAGATCCGTCAAATAGGCTTTGATTTCCGAGTACTTGGAATAATCCAATTTAAGCTGCTTGATGAAATGGGCAATCACATCCAGCGTCACTTCATCATTGAGCTTTTTGATTTTCTCGCTGTACGACTCTTCCCATTCGGTTAAGTGACGCACCATGTTACGCAGGATAACTTCCAATTCATCAATCGTGTTGCTGAACTGTTCCTGCTCGCGCTTAGACAAAGCATCGAACGTCTCTTCGGTGTGCATTTCCTCACCGTTGAGCGCGACAAACTGGTATTCCCCTTGCGTGGTAATGGTCAAACTCACGCCACGCTCTTTAGCGGTGCGAGTAATGTTTTCCAGCTCGCTCTCTTGCTTTTGTGCAAGCTGGTTTTTTAGCTTTTCTGCACGGCTGAAGTAGATTTCATTATCGAACGCCAACGGGATCGCCGTGACCAGCTTGGTCATCAGTTTTTCAATGTCTTGGCGAAATTTCAGCCCAATACCACACGGTAATTTCAGTACTTTGGGCACACGCACATCATCAAAATTCGCGACGTAGCACCAGTCATACAGCTCATTACCATCGTGTTGATGGCGGCTGAGATAACGCAAAATCATGGTCCGCTTACCCAGCCCATTACGACCAATGGCGTAAATGTTGTATCCCTTCTCTTTAATCGACATCGCAAACTCGACCGCTTTTTGCGCTCGCTCTTGCCCAACGATCTCATCAATCGGTGCTAGCTCTTTGGTTGACTTGCACTCTAGCTTTTCCAGTTTTGCGACTTGGTAGAGCTGCTCAAAACTCAGATGCTGAATCGCCATGGCTCCACTCCTTCCTTCGAGGTTCTTTATTCATATGTAGCTCAAGTGTAGAGATAAATCATTGTCTTTTTAGTGACTTATTCCCAATTCAAGATTAAGCGTACAAATAATAGACAAAACTCACCAAACACAAAATGGTAATTATTTGCATTTGATAATTAATTGCATTTAAATAACGCTTTCTTGGCGGGGAGAATGAGTCATGGATTTACAGCAGTGTTGGAATGGTTTTTTGCAGGCAGAGCAGTTACTCAAACAAGGTCACTGGTCGCAAGCGCATTACTTGCTGGAAGATGTGCTGCACTTTATGCCACAGCATATTCAAAGTGCCGCGCATGATGAGCAAACCAAGCCTTGCCAGATGGCATGCATGGTCACCGGGTTGCGTGATGCAGCCATTGCACAGGCGGAAATTTTCAACAAGACGGGGCAATACCAACGCGCGTTTGATGTGCTCAATCAAGCTTATGCCTTGTTGCAATTTCTCTCGATTGAAGAAATTGACCTGATGCGCCGCCTCAATCCGACTCTGTGCCAAATCAGCGAGCATCTGCTACAGCACCTTAACGCCTTTTGTTACGCACAACGTAGCGCCGAATGGCAACTGGAATACCAACAGGTTGAGAAAGCGCATTTCTACTTTAACCAGTTAAGAAGTGCTTTATCCCTATCTCCTGCCTCCCCCGTGATTAATTGAATAAGGAAGTACAATGTCACCTACCCCACTTTTGCAAGTGCGTAACCTGAGCGTCAGTTTCAGTACCAATGATGGTCAAATCGATGCGGTTAAAAACGTGAGCTTTGAGATTCGACCAGGAGAAACACTGGCGATTGTTGGCGAATCCGGCAGTGGTAAATCGGTTTCGACCAACGCGTTAATGCAACTGCTGCCTAAAAATGCGCTGATCCACCCTGAATCGAGCATCGTTTTTGAAGGCGCAGAATTGCTGAATAAAACCGAAACGCAGATGCGCCGGATCCGTGGCGATCGCATTGGCATGATCTTCCAAGAGCCGATGACCTCACTCAACCCTTATATGCGCGTGGGCATTCAAGTGGCCGAAGCCATATTGTGCCACCGCAGCGTCAGCCAAAAGCACGCCAAACAGCGGGTGTTAGAACTGTTTCAATTAGTTCACTTACCTGAGCCAGAACAGGCTTACCAAAAATTCCCGCACGAATTCTCTGGCGGTCAGCTACAACGCATCATGATTGCGATGGCACTGATCAATGAGCCTGATATTTTGATCGCGGACGAACCAACAACAGCGCTTGACGTTACCGTACAAGCAGAAGTGCTGAAACTGATTAAAGAGATCCAAACCAAAATGGGCATGGCGATCTTATTCATCACGCACGATTTGGGCGTTGTGAGGTTTGTTGCCGACCGTGTGCTTGTGATGTGCAAAGGCAATGTGGTGGAGCAAGGCTCAACCGAGCAACTGTTTCAGCAACCTGAACATGACTATACCCGTATGCTGATTAACTCGATTCCGAAAGGCAGTAAAGATCCGGTTGATGCCAATGCGCCACCCTTACTTAAAGCAGAAGACATTCGCGTGAAGTTTTTGGTGAAACCGCATTTTATCAGCCGCCGTAGCCAATATTTTGAAGCGGTAAAAGGCATTTCGCTGGAACTTAAGCAGGGCGAAACGCTAGGCATAGTCGGTGAGTCGGGCAGTGGGAAATCCACCTTAGGCCGCGCCTTGATTGGCTTGCTGCCTTCAACGGGTCACATTGCCTTCAAAGGGCAAGATTTTCGCGCTTTGAGCGAAAAACAGCGTTTGGCACTGAAGAAAGACATTCAGATGGTGTTCCAAGACCCCTACGGCTCCCTTTCTCCGCGCATGACCATAGGTGAAATCATTACGGAAGGGCTGCTGGTGCACCAACCACACATCAGCAAACTTGAGCGCATGCAAAGAGCAAGGCGTGCGCTAGAAGAAGTGCGTTTAGATCCTAACTCAATTAACCGCTACCCACATGAGTTTTCCGGTGGTCAGCGCCAGCGGATTGCGATTGCACGAGCGTTGATCCTCGAACCGTCTTTCATTTTGCTGGATGAACCCACGTCGGCACTGGATCGCTCCGTTCAACTCACTGTGATTGAACTGCTTAAAGAGATTCAAAAACGACGCAATATCGGCTTTTTGTTCATCAGCCATGATCTTGCGGTAGTGAAAGCCTTATCGGATCGCGTGTTAGTGATGCAAAAAGGCCAAGTCATGGAACAAGGCAGCGCCGAGTCCATCTTCCATAACCCACAGCATGACTACACTAAAAAGCTCATTGCTGCGTCGTTCGACATTCTGGAAGAAAATGCAGCTTGATTCATATTAAGTTCACGAATGCGGTCTATACTTAATTCACAGTGAATGAGGTTTAACCCGCATTCCACTCATTTCACCATGGCATAGCTGCCTTTTCGGTTTGGCCGCCGACAACAAAAACTCGCTCAGGTTGAGCGAGTTTTTTTATCTCTGACTTCTTCTATCCCTGTCTTCAATCCTTCTCTGCAAAAGAGATCAGAAATAGTGAGAAATGGTCAGATAGCGAGTGCGGATATGCTCGATCAACAAACGCACTTTATTGAGCGGTTGGCGCGTAAAAGGATAAACCGCGTAGATCCCGAGTTTTTTGCCGACCTGTTCAGGGAAAACATCCACCAACTCTCCATTACGAAAATCGTGATACACCAAACAGCGCGGTACATAAGCAATGCCGTGCCCGCCAAGCGCGGCTTTGCGCAATGCGGTAGCATTATCGGTCGAAAAGGTGCCGGACACTTTGACTATGTAATTGCCTTTTGCCCCTTTGAATTCCCAATCGGTCGCACCCGTGGTTTGATAGGCATATTGCAAGCAATTGTGCTTCACCAAATCTTCCGGCTTCAGCGGCTTACCATTGCGGGCAATATAAGCTGGGGATGCACACACCACCCATTGCGAGTCCAAAATATGCCGGGCAATTAAGCTCGAATCTTCTAAGTAACCGGTGCGGATCACCAAATCGTAGCCGCCTTCAACGAGATCCACAAAGCGATTATCGAGCGACATATCCACCGTCAGCCCCGGATGTAGGTTACAAAACTCGGCGACCGCATCGGCCAAAATCAAGTCGCCCGAGATGGTTGGCACCGACATTTTGATGTGGCCGCTGACGTTTTCACCAAATCCCACGACTGCATCCAGCGCCTCCTGAGTGGCTTGCTTCACATTTTTGGCACCGTGTAGTAACGCCTTGCCCGCCTCAGTCAAGGTCAATTTACGCGTTGTTCGATATAATAGCTGCACGCCAAGCTCTTCTTCCAATCGCGCCAATCTTTTGCTAACCACCGAATTCGTAAGGCCATTTTGCTCAGCCACCTTGCTAAAACTACCCAGTTCTATCACTTGATAAAACAAAATTAAGTCATCGGCACGCATGTTATTTTATCATTTTTGGAAATAATGAATTTCATTATTTCCCTATATCCCCAAAAAATAAAGCAGTAAATTCACGCCAGCTTAACAACAGCATCACAACTATAAAAAATCAACAACTGAACTCTTACTTGTTAACCGTGCCCTACATTCTGTGCGTGTTAGCTCATCCAAATTGATGGAGAGTTCAAGGACGAGGAAGTACTCCATGAATGAAACATTGCTCGCACTGGTGGCCTTTTCACCCATAGTGGTGGCCGCCATACTACTGGTTGGCCTCAACTGGCCTGCCAAAAAAGCCATGCCCGTGGCTTTCGCCCTCACCGTTGTCATTGCCTTGATGTTTTGGGATATGTCGGCCAACCGCGTGATCGCCTCCGTATTACAAGGTTTGGGTATCACGGTTTCCGTATTGTGGATTGTGTTTGGTGCGATTTTCCTGCTCAACACGCTCAAATACACTGGCGCGATTACCACGATTCGTAATGGTTTTACCAACATTTCACCGGATCGCCGAGTGCAAGCCATCATCATCGCTTGGTGTTTTGGCTCTTTTATTGAAGGGGCTTCCGGCTTCGGAACGCCGGCGGCGATTGCGGCACCACTGCTGGTTGCGATTGGTTTCCCTGCCCTTGCTGCCGTGTTAATGGGCATGATGATCCAATCGACTCCCGTTTCATTTGGCGCAGTTGGTACGCCGATCATTGTTGGCATCAACAAAGGTCTGGACACCCACAACATCACAGAAGCACTGATGGCTAACGGCTCAAACTGGGATGTTTATCTACAGCAAATCACCACCAGTGTGGCGCTGATCCATGCTTCAGTCGGTACGCTCATGCCAGTATTGATGGCGATGATGTTGACTCGTTTCTTCGGTAAAAACCGCAGTTGGACGGAAGGTTTGGACATTCTGCCTTTCGCGATTTTTGCAGGTTTGTCTTTCACTATTCCTTACGCGCTGACTGGCGTATTCCTCGGCCCTGAGTTTCCCTCACTGATGGGAGGTCTCGTTGGCCTTGCGATTGTGGTGACGGCGGCGAAAAAAGGCTTTTTGGTACCCAAAACCAAATGGGATTTTCGTCCTGAAAACGAATGGCCTGCGGAGTGGTTAGGCTCGCTGAAAATGGATCTGGATGAAGTCAAAGCCAAGCCTATGAGCCTTGCTCTCGCGTGGGCACCCTATGTATTGCTGGCAGTGATTCTCGTCGCTAGCCGTGTCAGCCCAGATTTCAAAGCTCTGCTTCTGAGCGTGAAAGTCGCGTTTAGCAATATTCTGGGTGAGACTGGCATCAGCGCCTCAATTGAGCCGCTTTATCTACCCGGTGGCATTCTGGTTTTCGTGGCCCTGATTGCAGTACTTACTCAAACACGCAGCTTAGCGCCGATGGGCAAAGCGTTTGGTGAATCCACCAAAACCTTGATTGGCGCAGGCTTTGTACTGGTGTTTACCATTCCAATGGTGCGGATTTTCATCAACTCTGGGGTTAACGGCGCAGATTTAGCCAGTATGCCAGTGACTACCGCCAACTTTGCTGCGGGCTTAGTAGGCGAAGCCTTCCCAATGCTGAGTGCGACCGTCGGTGCACTGGGCGCTTTCATTGCCGGTTCTAACACCGTTTCCAACATGATGTTCAGCCAATTCCAATTTGAAGTGGCACAAACGCTGACCATCTCTAGCGTGGTGATCATCGCTCTGCAAGCCGTGGGGGCTGCCGCCGGTAACATGATTGCCATCCACAACGTGGTAGCAGCATCAGCGACGGTTGGCCTGCTGGGTCGTGAAGGTGCGACGCTGCGCAAAACCGTTTTGCCAACCCTCTACTATCTTGTTTTGACAGGCATCATCGGAATGACCGTGATTTACGGTTTCAACATGACTGATGTCCTAACGACCCGCTAAACCTTTTTAATCAATACCGAGAGCGAGCATCTCGCTCTCATCGCTCAAGCTCACCCTTGTACCTCACGTATGAGCTTAAGCAAAAAGAAACATTCACAGAATAGGCCCAGAATAGGATTGCATTATGATCATTTCAGCTTCGACCGATTACCGCGCTGCAGCCAAAGCCAAACTCCCGCCATTTTTGTTCCACTATATTGATGGCGGCTCGTATGGCGAACACACGCTCAGACGCAACACCGATGATCTGGCCGACATTGCACTGCGCCAACGTGTACTGAGTGATATGTCTGAGCTGAGTTTAGAGACCGAACTGTTTGGCGAAAAAATGGCACTGCCGATCGCCCTCTCTCCTGTGGGCTTAACCGGCATGTACGCCCGCCGTGGCGAAGTGCAAGCCGCGCAAGCCGCAGAAGCGAAAGGTATTCCTTTTACCCTTTCCACGGTTTCGGTCTGCCCTATTGAAGAAGTGGCGCCTTCGATTCATCGTCCAATCTGGTTCCAGCTTTACGTTTTAAAAGATCGCGGCTTTATGAAAAACGTGTTGGAACGTGCCAAAGCTGCAGGCGTGAAAAACCTGGTGTTCACCGTGGATATGCCGGTACCGGGTGCACGTTATCGCGATATGCATTCTGGCATGAGCGGCCCTAACGCTGCGATGCGCCGTGTATTGCAAGCCATGACACACCCAAGTTGGGCTTGGGATGTGGGCTTGCTTGGTAAGCCGCACGACTTGGGCAACATCTCCAAATACCGCGGTTCACCGACCAAACTGGAAGACTACATCGGCTGGCTGGGCGCGAACTTTGATCCTTCCATTTCATGGAAAGACTTGGAGTGGATCCGTGATTTCTGGGACGGCCCAATGATCATCAAGGGCATTTTGGATACCGAAGATGCAAAAGACGCGGTGCGTTTTGGCGCAGACGGCATTGTGGTGTCAAACCACGGGGGCCGCCAGTTAGATGGCGTGCTTTCTACCGTGCAAGCACTGCCCGCGATTGCCGATGCGGTGAAAGGCGACCTGAAAATTCTGGTTGATTCGGGTATCCGCACGGGTCTAGACGTGGTACGCATGCTGGCACTCGGCGCAGATTGCACCATGCTCGGCCGCTCATTTATCTACGCTCTGGCAGCCCAAGGACGCACAGGGGTAGAAAATCTGCTCGACCTGTATGAAAAAGAGATGCGGGTTGCCATGACACTGACTGGCGCAAAGAGCATTGCTGAACTGTCACGCGATTCATTAGTCAAAAGATAATAAAAATACCCCCTAACCTTAAACGACTTGGAGTTGCAGCCAACACCCCTGCAACTTCAAGTAGAAAGGAAATTGAGGGAACACACGAGGAAGCACAGTATGAACTCCCCGATCGCCGATCGTCTCTATCAGCAGCTCGAACAGATTTTAGCGAACCGAATTGATCCGCAGCGCATCATTACTCAAGAAGCGAAACGACTCGCCTACGGTACCGATGCCAGCTTTTATCGGTTGATCCCCAAAATCGTGTTACGCCTCAAATCACTCGATGAAGTGATTTTTGCTATTCAGAGCTGTGGCCAACTGGGTATCCATTTTACCTTTCGCGCTGCAGGTACCAGTTTATCGGGTCAAGCCGTTTCCGACTCGGTACTGATCACCCTAACCGACGATTGGCGCGGACATGAAGTGCAAAACCAAGGCTTGAAAATTCGCCTGCAACCGGGCGTGATTGGCGCCGATGCCAACAAGTACCTTGCCCCATTTCAGCGCAAAATCGGCCCCGATCCCGCTTCCATCAACACCTGTAAAATCGGTGGCATTGCGGCCAATAACGCCAGCGGCATGTGTTGCGGTACGGCGCAAAACTCGTATCGCACCGTCGATGGTATGCAAATTGTGTTTGCCGATGGTTATGTGCTCGATACGCGCGACCCCGACAGCGTGGCACGCTTTAAACAAGAGCGTGCCGACTTGGTGGAAGGCATTCACGCGCTGTGCCAAGAGACTCTAGCCAATTCTGAGCTCACCGAACGCATCCGCCACAAATACCGCCTAAAAAACACCACAGGCTATGCGCTGAACGCCTTGGTTGATTTCTCTGATCCAATCGAAGTGCTGACCCACTTGATGATTGGCTCAGAAGGCACACTCGGCTTTATCGCCGACATCACCTATCACACCGTGATTGAACACGCGCACAAAGCCTCTGCGCTCCTGGTGTTTGCCGATATTGAACAAGCCAGCCAAGCCGTGACCACGCTTTCCAAAACGCCAGTGGCAGCGGTAGAAATGATGGATGGACGTGCGCTGCGTTCGGTTGCTGACAAAAAAGGCATGCCGGAATTTATCGCCAAGCTCGATTTAGAAGCCGCGGCACTACTGATTGAATCCCACGCCAGTGGCGCGCAAACCTTACACGCTCAGTGTGAGCAAGTGATGAGCGCGCTGCAAAGCTACCAAATTATTGAATCGGTTCCCTTTACTTCCGAGAGCAAAACCGTGGCGACCTTATGGGGTATTCGCAAAGGCATGTTCCCAGCGGTGGGAGCCGTGCGCGAAGTGGGCACTACGGTCATTATTGAAGATGTGGCCTTTCCGGTGGAAAACCTCGCAGCCGGTGTGCGTGATCTGCAAGCCCTGTTTGATAAATACCACTACAGCGAAGCGATCATCTTCGGTCACGCCCTTGAAGGCAACTTGCATTTTGTGTTCACTCAAGGCTTTGATAAACAAAGTGAAATCGAACGTTACGGCGCGTTTATGGATGATGTAGCCGAACTCGTCGCCGTGAAATACCAAGGCTCACTGAAAGCCGAACACGGCACAGGCCGCAACATGGCCCCTTATGTTGAGCTGGAATGGGGTAAAGAAGGCTACGCCTTGATGCAGAAAATCAAAGCGCTCTTTGATCCAAAACGCTTGCTCAACCCCGGCGTCATCATCAACGAAGATAAGCATTCGCACATCAGTAACCTCAAACCAATGCCTGCGGCCGATAACTTGGTGGATCGCTGTATCGAATGTGGTTTCTGTGAGCCGGTCTGCCCATCACGTACCCTCACTTTGTCACCGCGCCAACGCATTGTGTTGTATCGCGAATTGCAACGCCGCCGCGCAGCAGGTGAAAGCGTTGCCTCTAGCGAGCTCGAACAAGTGTTTGAATACCAAGGGTTAGACACCTGCGCCGCGACTGGATTGTGCGCAGAACGCTGCCCGGTAGGGATCAATACGGGCGATTTGGTCAAAAAACTGCGCACCGCCAAATACCAAAAATTTACCCCGATTGCGCGTTGGACAGCAGAGCACTTTACCGCGACCACCGCACTCGCTCGCGGCGGCTTAAAAGCCAACCAACTGGCAACCAAAGTGCTCGGAGAGAAATCGGTCGGCGGAATGGTGAATGGCTACGCCGGATCAGCAAAGGCAAAACCCCTTTGTGGATGCCGGAAATGCCGCAAGCAAACACTCACTCACTGGAACTCGCAGTGGAAAATCTGCCGCGCAGTGACAAAAAAGTGGTTTACCTGCCTCCTGCGCCAGCCGCAACATGGGGCAGCAAGCGAGCGCGACCGATCAACGCCCACTGACGGAAGTCACCCTCTCTCTGCTCAATAAAGCCGGCTTTGAAGTGATTCTGCCTACAGAGCTCAGCAGCCAGTGCTGCGGTATGCCTTATGACAGCAAAGGGATGACCGACATTGCACAAAGCAAAGCCCAGCAGTTGGAAAACGCTTTATGGCAAGCCAGCCAAGGGGGGCGTTATCCGGTATTGATGGACACCAGTCCGTGCGCCAAACGCAGCATTGAGCAATTCACCAAACCAATGGAAATTCTGGAGCCAACGGGGTTGGTAAGTCGTTACTTACTGGATCACCTAGCGCTAGAGCCGAAGCAAGAAACCGTCATGCTGCATGTCACTTGTAGCTCGCGCCGCCTCGGCTTAGAAGGCGATATGCTGAAATTGGCGAAAGCCTGCGCCAGTGACGTGATCCTGCCTGAGCACATTCAGTGCTGTGGTTGGGCGGGTGACAAAGGCTTTACTACGCCTGAGCTCAATGCCGCCGCGGTCCATTCGCTGAAAGAACAAGTGCCAGCGCACTGTACCCGTGGGTTTAGTAACAGCCGTACGTGTGAAATCGGCTTATCACACCACAGCGGCATTCCTTATCAATCCATCTTATATCTGGTGGATGAAGTCGCCAGACCACGATTAGATCGCGGAAAAATACAAGCGACATAAGAGAGTACAGAGCAGCCAGACGAGTACGCATAAATACTCTTTCCCAAGTCGATCAATTTGGGAGAAGAGAAAGGGCGCTTGCGCCCCTTATCAAAATGGAAGTTAGAACAAACGGCGCTTTAGGCCTGTCCGTTCAAGGATCCGGGTGGAGATCTCCTCCACCGACAAGGAGGACGTATTGATGTATGGGATGGCTTCACGGCGAAACAGCGCTTCGACCGTCGCTAATTCCTGCAAACACTGCTGGTTGCTGGCGTATTCGCTGCCTGCCAAACGGTTTTCGCGAATTTCAGTCAAACGTTCCGCATTGATGGTAAGGCCAAACAGTTTATGACGTTGAAACTCGAACTCGGGCAACAAGCGCATCGTATGCATATCTTCCGCGATAAAGGGGTAGTTCACTACGCGAAGGCCAAACTGCATCGCCATATACAAACTGGTGGGCGTTTTTCCGCTGCGCGATACGCCAAGCAAAATGATGTCCGCCCGGTCGAGATCTTTGAGCGAAACGCCATCATCATGCGCCAAGGTGTATTCAATAGCGGCAATCCGATCAAAATAGGTATCCGAATCCTTCCCGACACTGCGCGAGCGTTGCAACTTGGGCGCGGGTTTCATCTCAATATCATCGCTCACCCGCTGCACTATGCTCTCCAACACATCGTAAAAATGCGCGGGCGCTTGCAGCAAACGGGTCCGCATTTCGGGGATCACCATAGAGAAAAACACCAAGGGCTTCACACCATGTTGCTGGTAAGAACGCTGGATCTGCTTGAGCAGTTCACTCAGTTTTTCGTCACTTTCCACAAACGGAAAGGTTTTTTCATTGGGTTGCACAGCAAACTGACCCAGTACGACGTGCCCCAACGTTTCACAAGTGATGGCGGTTCCGTCAGAAACATAGAACACATCACGGCTTTGCGATTCCATTTGCATCTTTTATTTAAGCTTTCAAAAATTTTTGATTAGGATGAGCACCATAATACTCATAATAAAACCCGGCATTCCAGCGCCTCTCCCACAGCTTTGAAAATTCCTTCGTGAATTTTTTTGCCAAGAGAAGCAAACGATTGCCAACCCTACAAGCTGCAATGTTTCTGGAGAAAGACATGCAAAAGAACACCCTCTGGTTCGATAGCCTATCCATGGAAGACGTGGATAAAGTCGGTGGAAAAAATGCCTCGCTCGGCGAGATGGTTTCTAACCTCGCCAACGCTGGCGTTTCCGTACCCAACGGCTTTGCCACCACCGCGTATGCCTTCAATCAATTTCTCGACTTTGAAGGACTCGATGAACGCATTCACCAGTTGCTCGACGAATTGGATGTCGACGATGTAGAAGCACTGCGCAAAACCGGTGCAACGATTCGTCAATGGATTTTACAAGCCCCCTTCCCGGCCGAGCTGGAACAAGAGATCCGCGCCAATTACACCCAACTGATTGATGGCAACAGCGAGTTGTCGGTTGCGGTACGCTCATCCGCCACCGCCGAAGATCTACCTGATGCTTCGTTTGCTGGCCAGCAAGAGACGTTTCTTAACGTGAAAGGCATTGATGCCGTACTGGAAGCGACCAAGCATGTGTACGCTTCGCTGTTTAACGATCGCGCCATTTCTTATCGTGTTCACCAAGGCTTCGACCATCGCGGCATCGCACTCTCAGCAGGCATTCAGCGCATGGTGCGTTCGGATAAAGCGGCCTCTGGCGTTATGTTTACGCTTGATACCGAATCAGGCTTCGACAAAGTGGTGTTTATCACTGCGGCTTGGGGCTTGGGTGAAATGGTCGTACAAGGCGCAGTTAACCCAGATGAGTTTTACGTGCACAAGCCGCTGCTCGAAGCGGGCTACCCTGCGATTGTGAAAAAGACGTTTGGCTCCAAGCTAAGCAAAATGATCTACGCCAACAGCCAAGTGATTGGTAAGCAAGTGGAAGTGGTCGATACCTCAGCGCACGAGCGTAACCAGTTCTCACTGACGGATGCCGAAATCCAAGAGCTGGCTAAACAAGCGTTGATCATTGAGAAGCACTACCAACGCCCGATGGATATTGAATGGGCGAAAGATGGCATCGACGGCAAGCTCTACATCGTACAGGCTCGCCCAGAAACCGTGTGTTCACAGAGCGAACAAAACGTGATTGAGCGTTATGAGCTGAGCCATAAGGCGTCTGTGCTACTCGAAGGCCGCGCGATTGGTCAGCGCATTGGCAGCGGTACCGTCCGTTTGGTCGATTCTCTGGATCAAATGTCGCTCGTACAGCAAGGCGATGTGCTCGTCACCGACATGACGGACCCCGATTGGGAACCGGTGATGAAGAAAGCGGCCGCGATTGTCACTAACCGTGGCGGACGGACTTGTCACGCGGCGATCATCGCTCGTGAGTTGGGGATCCCTGCGATTGTCGGTTGTGGTGATGCGACTCGTCGCCTGAGTGATGGCGCGCAAGTCACCGTTTCCTGCGCGGAAGGGGAAACCGGTTATGTGTATGCTGGCCAGTTGGATTTCGCTGTGCGCCGCTCTTCAGTAGACGAGCTGCCGATGCTGCCCACCAAAGTGATGATGAACGTGGGTAACCCAGATCGCGCCTTTGATTTCGCGCAGATCCCGAACGAAGGCGTGGGGCTAGCTCGTCTAGAGTTCATCATCAATAAGATGATTGGTATCCACCCGAAAGCGCTGCTCAATTTCGATGCACAAAGTGCCGAATTGCAAACGCAGATCCTTGATCGCATTCGCGGCTATCGTGACCCGATTGATTTCTACGTCAGCAAACTAACCGAAGGGATCGCCACCATCGCGGCAGCCTTCTGGCCAAAACGCGTGATTGTACGCATGTCCGATTTCAAATCGAATGAGTACAGCAACTTGCTGGGCGGCAGTGAATTTGAACCCCACGAAGAGAACCCGATGCTCGGTTTCCGGGGTGCATCGCGTTACATTTCTCCGGTGTTTGAAGACTGTTTTGAGCTGGAAACGCAAGCTATCAAACGTGTGCGCCATGAAATGGGGCTGAAAAACGTGGAAGTGATGATCCCGTTTGTGCGCACCACAGGTGAAGCCGAAGCGGTGATCGATCTGCTCGCGAAATTTGGTTTACGCCGTGGCGAGCAAGGCTTGAAAGTGATCATGATGTGCGAGCTACCTTCCAACGCGGTTCTCGCCGATGAGTTTTTGAAATTCTTTGATGGCTTCTCGATCGGCTCTAACGACATGACTCAATTAACTCTGGGTCTGGATCGTGACTCTGGCGATGTGGCTCATCTGTTTGATGAACGTAACCCAGCCGTGAAAATCATGCTGAAAATGGCGATTGATGCGGCGACTCGTGCTGGAAAATACGTAGGTATTTGTGGCCAAGGCCCATCGGATCACGATGACCTTGCACAGTGGCTCATGGAACAAGGCATCAGCTCGGTATCGCTCAACCCCGACACGGTGATTGATACTTGGCTAAAACTGGGTGAAGTGGCGCAACGTCCATCGGCACAGTAAGTTGCAATAAGCGGTAAAACAGACCGTAAAAGCAAGCCATAAAACAATGGGCGCAGAATTCACCTCTGCGCCCATTTTATTTTTCACATCACTCACCGAATTTATCCGGCGGCGGAACGTGAAACCATGGTTTGCGCTTTTTCGGGCGCGTCTTCATCCGCCAACTCTTTAGCAATTTGCTTGAATTTATCCTCTACCCGCAAAAACGCGTCGACAATGATTGGATCAAAATGCTGGCCCCGCCCTTCTTCAATAATGGCGAGCGCCTTGTCATGGCTAAATGGCGGTTTATAAACACGCTTTGAAATGAGCGCATCATACACATCCGCCAAAGCCATCAACCGGGCACTGAGCGGAATGTCTGCGCCCTTTAAGCCTCCGGGTAGCCGCTGCCATCCCATTTTTCTTGGTGTGAGTAAGCAATCTCTTTGGCAAAGGTTAAGAAATCACATTCAAAATGAATGCACTGCTCTACGGTATCAATCACATCGCGCCCTAACACGGTATGCAGTTTCATGATTTCAAATTCTTCTTCAGTCAGTTTGCCCGGTTTCAGCAACACATGATCCGGGATCCCCACTTTGCCGATATCGTGCAGCGGTGACGATTTATAGAGTGCCTTAATGGATTCCGGCGTTAGTTGATCGGCGTATTGGCCTTCCAACAGTAGCTGATTGGCTAACACTTCGATGTAACGTTGGGTTCGGCGAATATGGTTTCCCGTTTCGTTATCTCGCGTTTCCGCCAGCGACGCCATGGCAATGATGGTCGCATCTTGTAGCGCTTCTAATTCTTGTGTTCGCTCTTTAACTTTCTGCTCTAAGGTTTCATTCTGCTCTGCCAGCAGTTTCATCGCTTGGCGTAGTCGTAAATGGGTACGGGTACGCGCGAGTAAGATAGGGGGACTGATCGGTTTTTGAATGTAATCCACCGCCCCCACATCGAAGCCGCGCTGTTCATCTTCGATTTGTGATTTGGCAGTCAAAAAGATCACCGGAATATCCTGCAATTCAGGATCAGCTCTCATCCGCTGGCACACTTCATAGCCATCCATCTCCGGCATCATGATATCGAGCAGAACTAAATCCGGCTTCTGCTTATGGCAAATCGTCAGTGCTTGAGCACCACTGGTCGCCACCAACAAACGGTAATGCGGCTTGAGCAATCCAGCCAGCAACGCCCGATTTTCAGGGTTATCATCCACAATCAGGATGGTTTCAAGTTCACTCATGATCGGTTTGTCCATAAATCTTATCTAAGTCCAGCGGGTAAAGACTCACTGCCCGTCGCAAGGCGACTTCTGCCGCCGCAAAGTCACACTCACTGATCAATTGGCAGCAGGCCGCAAAATCCTCTGACTTAAACAGAGAATTGAGGTGCAGGTAATGCTGCTCAAGGAAGTCGAGCGCGGCGGCATCCATATCCAATAGATACAGGTGAAGTTGATGCAAAATCGCTATCGTTTCTTTATCGAGCGTTTGCGGGTTCATTTGATTGGGCACTGGGCGGTTCAACGCTTTAGCTAATAGGGCAAAGAAATACTCAAGGTGGCTTGCCAGCTCATCTAACATAGTTTGAAGTTGGGTAGCGTCACCTTCTTTGCCTAAAGCGATTTCAAGCCGAGCGGCAATATCGGAAGCTCTCACCGCACCTAAATTGGCAGCCGTTCCCTTTAGAGTGTGGGCATAACGCACTGCGAGTTCTCGATCGTTATGCTCTAAAGCCACCACAATCCGTTTCACGATGTCGTACTCTTTATCCATCATTTGTGACAGCAAACGTCGATATAGCTTTTCGTTTCCCGCCACACGTAACAGACCATTTTTCACATCTAACCGTTCAACATCCGTCAGCTCAAAACTGGTTTTCTCGGTGCTCGGCTCTGGAATGTCTGGTTCCACCTTGGCATTGCTTTCCGCCGTGGTTGTGGATTTTGCTTTGCCTTCACACCATTTGGCGATGGTTCGATACAGTAAATCCGGGTCGATCGGTTTAGAAACATGATCATTCATGCCCAAACTCAAGCAGCGTTCGCGTTCTTCCACCATGGCGTGTGCGGTCATCGCAATCAATGGCGTATCATCGTGCTCCGGTGTCGAACGGATGTGGCGCGCCGCTTCATAACCATCCATCACGGGCATTTGAAGATCCATGAAGATGATGTCAAACCGCTGTTGGGTTTCTAATGAATGGGCTAAATGATCGAGTGCCTCTTTTCCGTTGTTCGCTATGGTGACCACCAGCTCTTTGGCTTCCATCAGTTCAAGGGCAATTTGTTGGTTGATCTCATTATCTTCAGTGAGTAACACACGCAAACCACGTATATCACCATGCTCATGGTGATGAGAAATTCGCGCCGCCACGGAGGCTTGAGCTTTGCTGCCTACAAACAGATTGACCAGAAGATCAAACAAATGCGACTGACCAATGGGCTTGGTCAAAAAGCCGCAGATATCGATTTCCGAAATCATCTGTTGCAAATCATCTTTATCGTAAGCCGTTACAATCACGACTTTAGGTTGATGCTCTGCGGCGAATGAGTGGCGAATGGCGCGCGTTGTTTCAATCCCATTCATTTCTGGCATGTTCCAATCCATAAACACCAGATTAAAGGGTTTTCCATTCGCCACGCCTTGTTCCAATTTGCGTAAGGCTTCGACACCATTGGCGGCGGTTTCCGGCGGGATCGCCAGCATGGAAAGCATGTCTTGCAGAATCTCACGGGCGTGATCGTTATCATCCACGATCAGCGCGCGAATGCTGCCCAGTACATCAGGCACAACCTTTTGATGCGGTGCTTGGTTTTCATCAACATCAAACCATGCGTTAAAGGTAAAGCAGCTGCCCATATCAGGCTGACTGGTCACGCTGATTTCCCCTTCCATCAACTCCACCAAACGGCGGCTGATTGAAAGCCCCAGCCCAGTACCACCATATTTTCGGGTTGTACTGCCATCTGCTTGAGTGAAGGCTTGGAACAGATTGCGGGTTTGCTTTTCCGTCATTCCTATTCCGGTATCCGAAACATTAAACAGCAGCTTGATGCGCCCAGGCTGGCGCTCACCCACCTGAACATTCACGGAGATTTCCCCTTGCTCGGTAAATTTCACCGCATTGTTCACCAAATTGATCACCACTTGCCCAATACGCAGTGGATCGCCAATCAGTTTATGAGGGATTTCGCGTGGTAGGCTAAACAGCAATTCCAAGCCTTTATCAAAGGCTTTTTGCCCTGTCACCATAGAAACATTATGCAAGACTTCTTCAAGCGAAAACTCAATGTGCTCGATGCTCAGCTTACCGGCCTCGATTTTGCTGAAATCAAGGATGTCGTTGATGATGCCCAGCAGCAAAGTCGCCGAGCTGTGGATTTTCGAAACATAATCGCGCTGCTTGGGAGTCAGTTCCGTTTTCAGTGCTAGGTGCGACATACCGATGATGGCATTCATTGGGGTGCGAATTTCATGGCTCATATTGGCCAAAAACATCGACTTCACTTCCACCGCTTCTTCCGCTTTGGCTTTGGCCTCATTCAGCTCTTGCTCTGCGGCTTTGCGTGCGGTGACATCACGCAGAAACATAGCGGCCTGACATTGGCCGTTTAACTCAAAAATCGACACACCAAGGTCGATCGGCACCAAGTTTCCGTCACGGGTGTACGTTTCTGCTTCGTAAAACGCTTCGTTGAGTAACTGTCGTTGATCTACTCGCAGCGGTAGGGTTAACGCCGCGGCTAATTCTGGTGGCAAAGCCATTTTTAGAAGCGTGAGTAATGGCTGCCCAAGCGCTTCTTCAGCGGTGTAGCCATAGGTGCTAATGGCGGTTTTATTCCAGAGTAGGATCAGCCCTTGGCTATCAATAATCGCCACACTGGAAGGAGCGCCTTCAATAATGGTGCGTGAGAGTTCTTCACTCACCGCCAGCTCTTTGGTGCGCTTCGCAATCTCTTCTTCGAGCCCAGCTTGGTGCTGCGCAAGTGCGCGGTTTGTTTCATGCAACTCGTCTAAGAGTTCATCACGCCCTTTCTCTTGCCAAAGTTCTCGTAGCTTGGTTTGCTCCTCTGTACTGGGTTGGCGTTTCGCGACAATGTGGCAAAGAAAGCGGTGACTGTTAAGCTGCATGCGTAACGCTTGCTGGGCAGGGGCACTCACGGAAATAGGATAACGCCCAGCAAGGGTCAACCCGCTGTCATTGATGGTGACTTGCAGCGTGACGGAGGGAGCAACAGACAGCAGCTGATTAAACAGATCCGCCGCATGCAGAGTCAGTAAATCTTGTTCCGTAGGCGACAGCCCCAAACAGCGCGCCGTGGTTAAGCATTTTTGGCGCAGCGCAATCAGCCCTGCTTCACTGTTGTGCAGAAGAATTTCAATGGTTTCGCTCATGGTGACACCTCACGACGATGACGGTGGCATCATCATGGTGTTTGGAAAAATGGTCCATGTAATAGGATGCCATGCGCAGTGCGGAGCTCTGTGCCCATGGCACGTCCGCTTCATGAAGATCCAAATTTTCGCGGATGCCATCCGTCGTCAGAATAAACCAGTCCTCTGGCTGAAAGGTGCCTTGAAACTGACGCAGAGTGGGGATCATTTCCCCCACAACCCCGGGCTGAGCATGAAAAGATTGCGCACTGTGGTTCACTTTTCGCAGTAAATTATTGCCAATCCCCACACCACTGAATTGGTTTTTTCGGCAATCAAGGTGCAGCATGGTGACCGCTGCACCAAGGCTACCCATAAAGTGTTCATGCAACGACTGCATCAGCCAAGTGAGATCAAAATTAGCTTTCTCATTGAGGAATCGTTCCATCGCACGGGCGAGATCAGCCGCATTCGGGCCATGCCCTAACGCATCAATAATCACCACCAGCAAATCATCCTCATTTTGGTAAACCATGTAGCCATCTCCGGCTTCCGGCTCTCCAAAATAGGGCACTTGGCGTACGGCAATATCAAAATTCATTTTGGCTCCATTTGATCACGGAAACCATGGTGCCTCGCGAGTGGTTTTCTATCAAAAATTCATCCATCATCCTTTTGACTCCCGGCAGGCCTAAACCTAGGGATCCTCCCGTGGTAAAATGCTCCTGCATAGCCAGTGCGATATCCGCAATGCCCGGGCCTTTATCCTGCACGGTAATTCGGAGCCCCATTCGCCCTTGCGACTGAATTTGCTGCATTTCTACCGTGCCAAACTCTGCGTACTTAAACACATTGGTTGCCAGCTCAGACACCGCCGTTGCAATTTCACTCACCTCCACCATGGAGAACCCCATCGAACGCGCAAAGACGTAAGCGCCCATCACCGCGGTGACCGAATCGGTCTCCTCCCGCAAATGAAAGAGTTCACATTCACCAACCAATACGGTTGTTTTCGAATCGGTGGTTTCCGAGTGCATCATTTCAATATGGCCAATGCTTGTTCGATGCTGGCAACCGACACCATGTGCGTGGTGTCTAGGCCGGTATCTAACATTCCCAAAACCAAACCGGGGCGAATACCAACAAAAATGCAGTGCCGCCCCATCACTTCAATGGCGTAAGACAATTGCAGCAAGCGGCTCAATTCCACTCGGCTGCAACTTTTCAAACCGGACATTTCAATCAGCACGCCGCGAACATTGTCGCGACCCAATGCCGCCAGCAGTTCCTCCTCAAACGCTTTTAAGACACTCAAGGACAAATCCACTTGCACTGAGGCAATCAATGCCTGCTGCATTCGGCTGATTGAAATCACACTCTGCATAGTTTGACATTCCTACTCTTCGGAGCGCATTTGCCCACTGCCTTTTAGGTTGACCCCCACGGTGCGAAACGCATTTTCCAGTGCATCACGCAATGTGGCATTCGTTCTGACTTCACCAACATTGATGCCCAGTTGCACCATGGTTTGTGCAATAGAAGGCGAAACACCGGAAACCAAGCATTCACAGCCCATCAATTTGGTCGCTTTGGTGATTTTGATGAAATGGTTCGCAACCGCGGTATCAACGACCGCCACACCCGAAATGTCCATAATGAACACTTTGGCCCGGTATTCAGCGATTTTATTGAGCACGGTGATCATGATGTCCTGCGCGCGTTTGGAATCGATGATCCCGACGATCGGCAACATCAGGATGTCTTGCCAGATCATGGTGACAGGCGTTGACATCGCGAGCAGCGCTTCGCTCTGCTCAGAAATTTTCTTATTGATTAAACGCGAATAGGTATCCACCACTATGGTGGTATCCATGTGCAGTAATTTCGTAAACGCCGTGACCAGAGAACTGTACTCATCGCTGTAGAGGCTGCCGTCATACATACGTTTGGTAAAAATCACCATCGACATATTCATGCCAGCAAAGTAGGTCGGCAAAGGCAGCCCGACCCGGGCGTGAACTTCCCCTACTTCCGCACGCTCTTTCACATATTGCGCGTCCACTCGTGCATTAAAGAAACTGCGCCAATAGTCCAGTTGCTGCTCCTGCACTCGAGTTAGTTTTTGCGGATCGTGGAAATACTGATCGTAAGCCGAGGTGGTCTGCAACCAACCGTAAAAGTGCGTAACGTACTCTTTGAGCTTGGGTTGAATGATCTGACCGAATTTACGAATCAAGGCGAGATCGGCTTCAGTGAGATCATGCAAAGCAAGCAATGCTTCGGGGTCACTGAGCACGGATGATTGGGCTGTCCTCATAGTTTCTCCTTAACAAGGAACGTGCTAAGGCTACGCAACAACACGGCAGCGGCTAAACCTTCGCTTTAGTCACTCTCTACGCAGACATTAAAACTATAGACAAGATTTTTGGTGTGCAGACAAAGTTTATTCCTCCGCAAAACCCACTCAGTGACAAGATTTGTTTTTAGGCCAAGGGTGATTTAGTCTGGCTCTAACTAAACTTAATGAGGAAACAATAAATTGCATTGGATTATTGTTACGGGATTCGAACCGTTTGGAGGAGAGTCCGTTAACCCGTCATGGCAACTCGCCAAACAATTGGATGGCTGGCAACCGAACGAAGAGTGCACGGTAAAGGCCATCGAGCTGCCTTGCGTGTTTGATGAAAGTATTGATCGTCTAAACCATGCTTTAGCGCAGTATCAACCTTGCTTAGTGTTGGCTTTAGGTCAAGCGGGAGGGCGATCTGCCTTTTCATTAGAGAAAGTCGCCATTAACTACAATGATGCACGTATTGCGGACAACGCAGGACAACAACCCATTGATACTGCGACCATTCCAGATGGGCCTACTGCCTATTTCAGTACCTTACCGCTCAAAGCCATTGTTCATGCCCTGCATCAACAACACATTCCCGCTGAGATCTCTTATTCAGCTGGCACTTACGTCTGCAATCATCTTTTTTATGGCTTAATGCATGCTTTAAAAGACCAACCCAAAGTGCGCGCTGGCTTTATTCATATCCCACTCAGCCCACAACAAGCATGCCAACATAAAGCACCGAGCATGAGTATTGAAATGGGCGTTGAGGCCGTAAAAACCACCATTGATATTGCACTGACCCAACATGAGGACATGCTGCTTTCTCTAGGTAATTTGAATTAAAAATTATTCTTCTTATCACCCAAAAGCATGAAGTTAAGTTTCATAAAACATAATTCAACATACTGATTTTAATGCATTAAACCAAAAACCGTCACCAAGCACCCCTTTATGGGTATTGCCAGATTCTCAGTTGCATTCTTTGATATAGGTAACTATACCTAGAGGTAATTATGGTCGGCATAAGTCGACTTGGTTCATTCGGTACAACAACAGAATTGGGCTCATTTTTTCGGCCAACTTCGGGATGCATTTATGAGAAATAATCAACCAGTTACTCAAAAGGAAGTGACTTACCCACCGCATTATAATCTTTTATCTACAACAACCCTGAGCAGTCATATTAAGTATGCAAGTAATGATTTCTGTAATGTCGCCGGATACACGCTTGATGAACTGATCAACCAACCACATAACATGGTTCGCCACCCAGATATGCCCCCCGAAGCCTTTAAGGATATGTGGGAACATCTCAAAGCGGGTAAATCATGGATGGGGATGGTCAAAAACCGTTGTAAAAACGGGGATTATTACTGGGTTGATGCTTTCGCCTCACCAATCAAAGACAACGGCAAAGTGGTGGAATACCAATCTGTTCGTTTGTCTCCTAATCGGCAACATGTTGAAAACGCTGATAAGCTTTATAAACAGATTCGTGAAGGTAAAACGCACTGGCGCTTAAAACTGCCACGCACCCGCCTATGGCAACGTTTAAGTGCAGGTTTTGTGATTGCTGCCGGGCTTAGTTTTGCGACCGATTTATTTTTAGCTGGCGCGGGTGTTCCTTTGATGCTCCTTTTAACCATCGCCATGGCTTATCAATTCACTCGCCGCCTCGAAGCTCTGTCACAAGAAGCTCGCAAAATTTTTGATAACCCGCTGATGGAGCTGGTTTACAACGATCGCGTCGACGATCTCTCTGAAATCAAGCTGGCGATGAAGATGCGCCAGTCCGAGATCAACGCAGTCGTCGGACGGATTCAGGACTCCAGCACTCAAATCAGTGAAGCAGCGAAGATGTCTTCAAAGAACAGTGAAACCACTGCGAAAAACTTAGATGCACAAACTCGCGAAACTGAGCAGGTTGCTGCGGCCATTACTCAAATGAACATCACTGCGACAGAAATTGCTCAAAATGCTCAAGCCGCTTCCGATGCCACCGGACATGCCCAAAACGCCGCCCGTGAAGGTATGCGCGCAGTAGAGCAAACGGTTGAAGCAATCAATGACATGGCGGATCAGCTCGTACAGGCCACCAAAGTGATTGAACAGCTTTCCTCGCAAAGTGCCACTATCGGCCAAGTGATGGAGGTGATCCAAAGCATTGCGGAACAAACCAACTTACTGGCGTTGAACGCTGCCATCGAAGCAGCACGTGCGGGTGAACAAGGGCGTGGTTTTGCGGTTGTTGCTGATGAAGTACGTAAACTGGCCCAACGCAGTACTGAATCCACCGAAGAGATCAAAGAGGTGATCACGTCGATTCAAACCAGTACCCGTAACGCGGTGAATACGATTGAGCAAGGTAATCAGCTCTCGGAATCTTGTGTGAATAGCGCCAATCTGTCTGGTGATAAGCTGACAACGCTGCTTTCTCAAGTCTCCGATATCGCTATGCGCAACGAGCAAATCGCCACCGCTGTCGAAGAAATGGCGAAAGTGACTGAAGATATGAACCGCAGTGTTCAATCCATCAGTGATGTCTCCACCTCGACTCTCGATTTGGCCGAAGGTACGCGCACAGAGTGCCACAACCTAGTGAAAAATTTGGTGTCGCAAACCAGCCTCGTGAGTCAATTCCGTCGCTTGTAAATGAACTCAACAACAATATCGGAAAACATCTTAAAGCCTCGGCGTTCCCCTCCGAGGCTTCTTTTTATCTGCAACTCACGCCGCCGTATTTTTATGACATGAGTAGATTAAGGGTTGTTAATCTCAATTTAACCCAAATATAACGAACTACACTCAGCCAGATAACGAATCTTATGCCTACCACTTCATCGTCATTAGCGAAACAACTCTTTCAAATGACTTGGCCAATGCTGTTTGGCGTACTGTCATTAATGAGCTTCCAACTGGTCGATAGCGCCTTTATCGGCCAACTCGGCATTCTTCCCCTTGCCGCCCAAGGCTTTACCATGCCGATTCAAATGGTGATCATCGGCGTGCAAGTAGGCTTGGGCATTGCCACTACCGCGGTGATCTCGCGCGCTTTGGGGGCGAACCAAGAGCGCTATGCCAAGCAACTGGGCGGTTTAGTCATTGGTGTCGGTGGAATTGGGGTTGCTGTCATTGCGGTGCTGCTTTATTTGTTGCGCCATCCGCTACTGTCTTTGCTCGGAGCTTCTGATGATGTGCTGCAAATCATCGATCATTACTGGATCTGGTGGTTGGTGAGTGCTTGGACAGGCGCGATGCTCTACTTCTTTTACAGCTTATGCCGCGCCAACGGCAACACACTGCTGCCCGGAACCATGATGATGGTGACCAGCGTGCTGAATCTGATTCTGGACCCACTGTTTATTTTTACGTTGGATTGGGGCATCAACGGTGCAGCTATTGCCACTATCTTGGCGTTTGGCATCGGGATCGCCATCGTGGCTCCTAAAGTAACTCAACGCCAATGGATGAGTTTCGACTGGCATGATCTGGATATTGCGAAGAGCTTAACCTCACTCGGTCACATTATGGGGCCTGCAATGCTAAGCCAGTTGTTGCCGCCGCTCTCTTCTATGTTCGCGACCAAGTTATTAGCCGGTTTCGGTACGGCAGCCGTAGCGGCTTGGGCATTGGGTTCTCGGTTTGAATTTTTTGCTTTAGTGGCAGTTCTGGCACTGACAATGTCGATTCCCCCCATGGTAGGGCGAATGCTCGGCGCTAAAAATGTGGCGGATATTCGCCAGTTGGTTCGCATCGCTTGTCAGTTTGTGCTTGGGTTCCAACTGCTGATTGCACTAGCCACTTATCTCCTAGCCAGCTACCTGTCATCGCTAATGACCAGTGAGACTGAAGTTGCGGCAATTTTGCTCCAACACTTAACCATCGTTCCAATCAGCTTGGGCACACTCGGCATCTGTATGTTGATGGTGTCTGTCGCCAATGCGCTTGGCAAAGCCTATGTCGCGTTAACCATTTCGGCTTTACGACTGTTTGCTTTTTATCTGCCTTGCTTATGGATCGGGGCGCAAGTTTACGGGCTTACCGGTCTGTTTATTGGTGCGTTAGTGGGCAATATTTTAGCCGGTTGGGTTGCGTGGTTGAGCTATCGACGAGCATTGCAGCAGCTTGAAAACGCTTGTCACGCGGTCGCGTAGAAGGTTCAAACCACTCGCTGTCCATCTTTAACGCTAAGAAGCCACCATAAAAAAGGCCCTTCACTGATGTGAAGGGCCTTTGCATTTAAGCAACACAATTAAGCTTGGCGACGCGTTTCGATTGCCGCAGCCAGTTGGCGCAATACGGTTTCAGTATCTTCCCACCCAATACATGCATCTGTGATGGATTGGCCGTAGGTCAGATGGCAACCCGGAGTTAAGTCCTGACGACCTTCAACAAGGTGCGATTCAATCATCACCCCGAAGATCGCATGTTCACCTTGTGCAATCTGTGCCGCGACATCTTCCGCCACCACCATTTGGCGTTTGAACTGCTTAGAGCTGTTCGCGTGGCTGAAATCGATCATTACTTTTTGTGGTAAGCCAGCCACTTCCAGCTCTTGCTTGATATTGCTAACGTGCGCCGCGCTGTAGTTTGGCTCTTTACCGCCACGCAGAATAATGTGGCAATCTGGGTTACCCGCCGTCTCGACAATCGCCGAATGGCCAAACTTGGTAACCGACAAGAAGTGGTGCGAAGCGCCTGCAGAGCGAATCGCATCGGAAGCGATTTTAATGTTGCCATCGGTCCCGTTTTTGAAACCCACTGGGCAGGAAAGCCCTGAAGCCAACTCACGATGCACTTGAGATTCCGTTGTGCGCGCTCCGATCGCGCCCCAGCTGATGAGATCCGCCACATACTGTGGGGTGATCATATCGAGGAACTCACTGGCGGTTGGCATACCCAGATCGGTCAGATCCAGCAGCAGTTTGCGCCCCATGCGTAAACCATCGTTAATTTCATAGGTATCATTGAGGTACGGATCGTTAATTAACCCTTTCCAACCGACGGTCGTACGCGGCTTTTCAAAATACACTCGCATCACGATTTCTAACTGACCACTGAGCTCATCACGCAGTGCTTTTAAACGCTGACCGTATTCAATTGCCGCTTTCGGATCATGAATGGAACAAGGGCCAATCACCACCAACAGGCGATCGTCTTTATCTTGCAGCATGTTATGAATCGCTTCGCGCGCCTGAAACGTGGTCGAAGACGCGGTTTCGGTAGCCGGAAATTTCTCTAACACCGCGACTGGTGGCAGTAGCTCTTTAATCTTCTTAATTTTTACATCATCGGTTTGAAACATTGTCACTTCTTCCTTTACTTTCTGGTTTACCTAGCGAGTAACGGCTCTCGCTACGGTAGTTACTGCACCTGTCGTGTCTTCGGGTAACTTATCGGCACTCAGAAAATATCGCAATCACTATTTTTAAATAAAGGCAAGATTCCACTTTTCTTTACAGGAAAATCATTGTGTAAAAAATAAATTACACTCTAAGAATAGAGTGCTAAGAACAGAGGGATCATCTTCAAACTCCCTGAAGTTGCGGGAATAAAACAGGGATGAGACAAAGAACAAAAGCGGCTTTCAAGACAGAATCAATTAATGCAATGTCAGTTTTATGTTGCTAAGGTATGCCAAGAAGAACAACAAAGATAACAACATGAAAGTGATAGAGTTTCGCCAAGTCAGTAAATGGTATGGTCAATTTCAAGCACTGAAGTCGATTTCTCTGGCCGTCAACAAAGGGGAAATTGTGGTGATCTGCGGGCCTTCTGGCTCGGGAAAATCGACCTTAATCCGCACCGTGAATGGCTTAGAAAACATTGATGCTGGTGAAATTACTGTGCTGCCTAATCTGGATGAACGCACTCGACGCAGCGGAAAAATCGGCATGGTGTTTCAGCATTTCAACCTGTTTCCACACTTAACGGTATTGGAAAACCTCACCTTAGCGCCCATCCGAACGTTAAAACTTTCGGCTCAAGAAGCCAAAGATCGGGCTTATCATTTTCTGCAGCGCGTAAAGATCACCGATCAAGCACATAAGTACCCGATTCAACTCTCTGGCGGCCAGCAGCAACGAGTAGCGATTGCTCGCTCCCTGTGCATGCAACCGGAGATTTTGCTGTTTGATGAACCCACTTCCGCGCTCGATCCTGAAACCATTAACGAGGTACTCGAAGTCATGGTCGACCTCGCGCAAGATGGCATTACCATGATGTGCGTAACCCATGAAATGGGCTTTGCGCGCAAAGTCGCACATCGCGTGATATTTATGGATGAAGGGGAAATTCTCGAAGTGGGTTCACCCGAACAGTTGTTCCAAAACCCAACGCATCCGCGAACCCAACAATTTCTCAATCAGATCCTGAGCCATTGATGCTAAAACGCTATCTTCGCCCACTGCTGTTCGCCACCCTGCAAATGATCTTGGTATTTGCAGGGTTGGTCTGGCTGCTTGATTCCGGCGCACAAGCATGGGCTATCAATGGCAGTGGCACCGCGTGCCTGAGTATGTACTGATTTTTGAAGACGGCGAATGGTGGGCAGGTGATTTATTGCACGGCCTGTTGGTCACATTACAGCTCACTGGGATCAGTTTGATTTTCACTTTGGCTTTGGGTTTAACCACCGCTTTGCTGCGTCAGTCACATTCACTGGTTGGGCGCGCTTTAGGCACCGGATACATAGCGGTAGTCCGCAACACACCGCTTTTGGTGCAAATTTACCTCCTCTACTTTGTGTTTGGTCCCGTCATTGGGCTCGACCGTTTTGCCACCGCGGTGCTTGCCCTTGCTCTGTTTCAAGGCGCGTATACCGCAGAGGTGTTTCGCGGCGGGTTAAACAGCATTCCGCAAGGCCAGTATGAAGCGGCACGCTCGCTAGGCTTATCGCGCTTTTTTACCTTTTACGATGTGATCCTGCCGCAACTTCTGCAACGTACATTACCTCCACTAACCAATGAGATGGTGTCGCTGATTAAAAACTCGTCTATTGTCAGTGTGATGGCGATTTTTGATCTCACCACGCAGGGGCGAAATATCGTCTCGGAAACCGCGATGCCGTTTGAGATCTGGTTCAGCGTGGCGGCGATCTATCTGTTGTTAACCCTGACTCTGTCAGCGTTATCAGCTTGGCTAGAACATAAACTGGGCGCGCAGTGGCGCTCACAGTAACGCGAAATAAAAATGCGCGAAATAAAAAGGGAACTCCTATGAAACCATTTGGACAACGTTTAGGTCGATTCAGCGTTAAAACCTTACTTACTGGCTTGTTGGGGCTAGCTCTCACTTTGCCAGCAGTGGCGAGCGACACACCGAATCTTGATACGATTAAAGAGCGTGGCACGCTGCGCGTTGGTATGTCGACATTTGTGCCTTGGGCAATGCGCGATAAGCAAGGTGAGCTGATTGGCTTTGAGATTGATGTCGCTAAACGCCTTGCGGCTGACTCAGGTTGGCAAGTGGAATTTGTGCCTACCGCATGGGATGGCATTATTCCCGCTCTGCTGGCCAAAAAATTTGATGTGATCATCGGCGGAATGTCGGTCACGCCTGAGCGCTCGAAAAGTGTCTTGTTTACTGCGCCCTACTCTCACTCTGGTGTGCAACTTGCCGCGAGTAAAAAGCTCGCTGAAGGCTTTTCCAAGTTGGAAGATTTTAATAAGCGCAACGTAAAAATCGCGGCTCGCCGTGGCGCTTTTACCGTGCAAGTGGCGCGTGAAACTTTCCCGAAAGCCAGCGTGCTGCAATTTGATGACGATGCCCAAGCTTTCCAAGAAGTGATCAACGGCAACGCGCATGCGGTGATTGCTTCAAGCCCAAAACCCGAGCATGAAAGCATCAAACACAGCGATTCGTTGTTTCTTCCTTTCAGTGAACGTTTAAGTAAAGGGAATGAAGCGTTTGCAGTGCGTTTAGGGGAAGAAGATAAGAAAGCCTATTTTGATCAATGGATTGCAGACCGCACTGCCGATGGTTGGCTGCAAGCGCGTTATGAATACTGGTTCTCCACTTTAGATTGGCAAGATCAGGTGGCTTCAGGTCAGTAAATGAACAATAATGGCATAAAACCTTCATCTGGCTACCGTTTCACTCTGCTGGATGGCGGATTACTGCTCGGAATAGCCAGCCTCATTGGCTGGCTCTATTACCGATCTGAAGTGGGAATTCACTACCATTGGCATTGGCGTGAAGCGTGGACGTTGATTTTCACGCCGCGTGCGGATGGCAGCTTGCCCTACTTCTTACAAGGCTTAGGCGCAACGTTACGTTTAAGCTTATGGGGCATGGTACTGGCTTTAGTGTTAGGGTCGCTGATCGGCATCGCGCGCAGCCGCAAGGCTTGGTTTGTGCGTTTACCCGCTAACGCATTTGTGCAGCTGGTACGCAATATTCCACCACTGGTGTTTGTGTTCATCTTCTATTTTTTCATCTCCAATCAACTCATCCCGCTACTGGGTTTGGATGAGTTACTGCGCTACCACACAGCGGAAGTTCACCCGCTGATCACTTTGCTGTTTGGTCCTGCCCGCTTGTGGGAAAACTTGCTGTCCGGCGTCTTGTGTATCGGGTTGCTCTCTTCCGCTCACATTGCGGAAATCGTGCGTGCTGGGCTCGCCAACATCCCGCAGGGACAATGGGAGGCCGCGGATTCGCTTGGCTTGCCAACTTGGGTCAAATACCGCTATGTGATTGCCCCACAAGTCCTGACCGCAATTACCCCAGCTCTGGCTGGGCAGACAATATCCCTCATCAAAGACACGTCGATCATCTCGCTGATTTCGATTCAAGAACTGACCTTTGTCGGCAGCGAAATTGCCAACTCATCTGGGCTAATTTTTGAGATCTGGCTCATTGTCGGCGCAGCCTATCTGGTGCTTTGCCTCACGCTGTCTATGCTGTTTAAGCAAGTAGAGAAGCGAAGCTTACGCCATTTAAGCCGTTGAATGATTAATGAAGGTATCGAAGCAAAGCCAGTTTAGCGATTGCTTCGATATTTTTGAGAATAAATATCAATTAGACTGAAACTTCAAAACCTCAATAGACAAAGGTGACCCCATGAATTCACAAGTCACACACTGGTTGGCCAGAGATCCGGATCCTAAAACTCGTCAAGAGCTGCAACAGCTGATCGACACTCAGCAAGACGCGCAGATTGCCGAGCGCTTTCAATCACGCCTTGAATTTGGTACCGCTGGTTTACGTGGCAAAGTCGGCTGTGGCCCTAACCGAATGAACCGTTTAGTGATCCAAGAAACGGCGGCGGGTCTGGGGCATTATCTGATCGCTCAATTACCCGATGCCAAAAGCCGCGGCGTAGTGATTGGTTACGATGGCCGCCCAGATTCAAAGCAGTTCGCTCACGATACCGCAAGCGTGCTGACCTCGTTGGGCATCAAGACTTATTTGACGTACCAAGTTGCCGCGACTCCTATCGTGGCTTTCGGTGTACGCTATTTCAACGCGGCCGCTGCGGTTGTGGTGACAGCAAGTCACAACCCGCCAGAGTACAATGGGTTTAAAGTGTATTGGGAAAACGGCGCGCAAATTATTCCACCACACGATGCAGGCATTGCTGCTTGTATCAACCAAGCAGCGCAGCAAGCGATCCCTTATCTCGCCCTTGAACTGGCGGAGCAACAAGGCCTGCTACATTGGCTACGTGATGAGTATTACCAAACTTACCGTAAAACCATTGGTGAAAGCCCACTGTTGCAGCATCATACTAAGCCGCAAGCGCTAAGCTTGGCTTACACCGCGATGCATGGTGTGGGTGCCAATATGGCGGAAACCTTACTCGCCGATGCAGGTTTTACTCACGTTAGCAGCGTGAAGGAACAGCGCGAGCCAGATGGCACATTCCCAACCGTGAACTTCCCGAACCCAGAAGAAGCGGGCGCGATGGATATGGTGATGGCACTGGCCAAAAAAGTCGGCGCTCAGCTTGCTTGTGCTAATGACCCAGATGCAGATCGCTTTGCGGTTGCCGCGCGTAAAGCCGATGGCGAATATCAAATGCTGACCGGCGATCAAGTAGGCTCACTGTTTGGTCACTATCTGCTCTCGCAAACCGATGCTCGTCGCCAATTGGTCGGCAACACCATCGTCTCTTCCAGCTTGCTCAGCAAAATCGCCGCAGCTCATGGCGCGCGTTATTACCAAACCCTCACCGGTTTTAAATGGTTGACCAACGTGGCGATGCAAGAGCAAACCGAGCAACACCAATTCCTGTTCGCTTATGAAGAAGCCTTGGGATACACGATTGGTAGCACAGTGTGGGATAAAGATGGCTTGTCTGCTCTGGTCGCTTTTGCCCAACTTGCCGCAGAGCTTAATGCACAAGGCAAAACGGTGTGGGATCAGCTTGAAGCGCTGTATCGCCAGCATGGTCTGCACGTTAACGCCCAACGCAGCATTGCGTTAGCACCGAACTCGCCACCGGTGGGTGATAAATTGCGTGCCACGCCACCAACGGACATTGCAGGGCGTAAAGTGCTCATCGTAGAAGACTTTAAACTGGCACGCCGCACCTTTGCCGATGGCAAAACCGAAGCGATTACCCTGCCAACCAGTGATGTGCTGATCTACCACCTGGACGGTGGCGCTCGCGTGATTGTACGCCCATCGGGTACTGAGCCTAAGCTAAAATGCTACTACGAAGTAGTGACGCCATTTGCGGCTGGCGAAGATTTTGCGAGCGCGCAAGAACGTGCCGATGAGCAGATGTCATTACTGATTGCTGAGCATCAAACCAGCTTATAACTCGCTTTAAGCACATGCATTTTACAAAAACAAAGAGAGGCTAATGCCTCTCTTTTATTGTTTACTGAGCGTTAAGTTAACCTTCAGCCGCAGCTTTGGCATCTTTAAAATCAACCACTTGATGCTCTGGTGAAGGGTGGGTATTGCCCGTAAAACGGCCGCCTTGTTCAATACTGAGATCATCGCTGAACAAAGTGCCATTGACACGACCTTTGTTGAGGATCTCAATTTTTCCGGCGTGACCAGTGCCCTCAAACAGACCATTAATGATCAGATGGTCAGCAAAGATTTCGCCACGAACCACACCGCTTTCACTGATCACCAGTGTTTTATCAACATGCAGTTCGCCTTCTACTAGGCCATCAACCTGAATGCTGCTTTCCACTTTCAGCTCTCCGGAGATGTGGCTACCTTTTGCGATGAGAGTTGTAGCTGAGAGCTGACTCTTTGCTCGACTTTGTTTACTAAAGATTCCCATCGAATACCTCTTACTTTAGTGAATATGGTTTCAAAATCATTGACTCCCCAATCGACAAAAGGTCGTGGATCTAATGATCGACCAATAAAACGGATTTCGTAATGTAAGTGCGGGCCGGATGAGAGCCCACTGTTACCGGAATAGCCCAGTAAGTCGCCTTTTTGCACAAACTCACCACTTTTCACGGCAAATTTCTGCAAATGTGAATACGAACTGCTGAACCCATACGCATGCAACAAGCGAATAAAATTCCCTGAACCCACTTTGCTGGCGCGAGTCACTTCTACAACGCCGTCAGCCGGGGCATAAATTGGGGTACCTATGTTGACCGCAAAATCCTGACCGCGGTGCAATTTAGCTTGCTTGGTCACCGGATGAATCCGCTTACCGTAACCGGAAGAGATCCGTGCGCCCGGAACGGGGGAACCACTTGGAATTTGTGTCAACATCATGGTTCGCACTGAGGACGTAATCGCGGCGGCATCTAAACGGGATTCTAATTCAGCGCCCGTTTCATCCACGCCAAGCACTTTTTCCAAATCACCAAGGCGATCTGAAACAATCTGAATCTTCTCTTCGCGTACCGCTAAGTCACTTTCTAAGTTCTCTTTCAGTTCTCGAAGTGAAGAGACTTCTTCTAGTAACGTCGTCGATTGGCTTTCCAACTCTTGCTGTTTGAGTTTGGCAAAATCGACTTGGTTTTTCAGGTAATAAATCACGCCACCCGTGGCAAACACGCCCACTAAGGTGATGTAACCCAAGCTTTTGAGGACTAGGCGAAACACTTTATCCAAATGAAAATGCTGGGTTCCATGGATCGAGGAAACCGAGACAATCACTCTTTCTTTCATACTGCTTTGTTTTCTTCATCTGGACGGCAAAGTGGGGCGGATGATAACAAGGAACTCCCCCCATCTAAATCTTTTGCATAAGGTCATTGAAGCCAATTCACAGCCTTAATGTGTATTTTGTGAATTAGGTATCTTACCCACACGTTAATTACGCTTATAGGCAGAAAACATGACGGATTTCGTAGCTTAATTACAAATCAAACAATAATGAAAGGAGAAATGCAGATTACGGAGTGCCAAGGAAACAAAAATGTGATCTAAATCATCAATGGTTTTATTTTTAAACAACCAATATTCACTAAATGTGAATTTGATCACTTAATTTATAAAAATTAAAAATATAAATTTGGGACATTGATCGCTTTTAAATGATTGACAAAATTAAATTGATAAAATTGTATTAAATTTACATGACAAATAGTTGAAATGGATCACTAAAAAATCCGAATGCTAAGCACATTTTTATAACAATGATCACAAAAAGCCCGTTGGGGATTCTGTTCGAAATTTGTGTGGTAGAGTGATTGTGTACTAAGCAATCAACGGTTTTTTGCCGAACCGTTACTACGATTAAATTCAAGCAGAACATCCAACGGGGGACGCGATGATATCATCAGACGCCAAGGTCAAGATACAAAATTTTGGCCGCTTCTTATCAAATATGGTCATGCCGAATATCGGCGCTTTTATTGCGTGGGGCTTTATTACCGCGCTTTTTATTCCAACAGGTTGGGTACCCAATGAGACGCTTGCGTCATTAGTTGGCCCCATGATTACTTATTTGCTGCCTCTGCTGATCGGCTACACAGGTGGTAAATTGGCAGGCGGCGAACGTGGTGCCGTGGTAGGTGCAATCACCACTATGGGCGTGATTGTTGGAACGGACATCCCAATGTTCATGGGTGCCATGATCGTCGGGCCTATGGGTGGCTGGGCAATCAAAACTTTCGATAAAAAAATCGATGGCAAGGTGCGCAGCGGCTTTGAAATGCTGGTGAACAACTTCTCAGCCGGCATTATCGGTATGCTGTGTGCCATCATCGCTTTCTTCCTGATCGGCCCATTCGTGAAGGTGTTGTCAGGCGCATTAGCGGCTGGGGTTAACTTCCTCGTTACCGCTCACTTACTCCCTTTGACTTCAATTTTTGTTGAGCCAGCCAAAATCCTGTTCCTCAACAACGCGATTAACCACGGTATTTTCTCACCACTGGGTATTCAGCAAGCCAGTGAAACGGGCCAATCCATCTTCTTCTTGATTGAAGCCAACCCGGGCCCAGGCCTTGGTATTTTGCTGGCGTACATGGTGTTTGGTAAAGGTACCGCTCGCCAAACCGCTGGCGGTGCAAGCATCATTCACTTCTTCGGTGGTATTCACGAGATCTACTTCCCTTACATCTTGATGAACCCACGCCTGATTTTAGCGGCGATTGCTGGCGGTATGACGGGTGTATTTACCCTAACGGTATTCAATGCAGGTCTGGTCTCTCCAGCATCTCCGGGTTCTATTTTCGCAGTACTGTTGATGACCAATAAAGGTTCAATTCTGGGTGTCGTCTGCTCCATTTTTGCGGCCGCCGCGGTTTCCTTCACGGTGGCAGCACTGCTGATGAAAGCTCAAACCTCAACCGAGCAAGATGGCGATAAAGACGCGTTGGTGAAAGCCACGTCCAAGATGCAAGAGATGAAAGCGGGCCCTAAAGGTCAATCAACACCAACTGCCGCGCAGAATAAGAAAATCGACATGGCGAATGTACAAAGCATCATCGTCGCTTGTGATGCAGGCATGGGCTCCAGTGCCATGGGGGCAAGCATGCTGCGTAAGAAGGTTCAAGAAGTTGGTTTACCAATCATTGTCACCAACATGGCGATCAATGCATTGCCTGCGGAGGTAGACATAGTCATCACGCACCGAGATCTGACTGACCGTGCACGCAAACATGCACCACAAGCCGAGCACATTTCACTCAATAACTTTCTGGACAGCGCACTGTATAGCCAACTGGTCACGCAGCTTCTCGCCGCTCAACGCCATGCCGCGAATGATGGTCAGTTACTCAAACCTTCCATCATGGCCGCCAATGATGACAGTTTTGAAGTCCAACCACCGAGTGTGTTCCAACTGCAAAAAGAGAACATTCACCTTGGCCTGAATGCCAGTAATAAAGAAGAAGCTATTCGCTTTGCGGGTAACAAATTAGTCGAATTAGGTTACGTACACCCAGAATATGTCGATGCCATGTTTGAACGCGAAAAATTGGTTTCTACCTACCTCGGTGAATCCATCGCGGTGCCTCACGGCACAGTGGATGCCAAAGATCGCGTGATCAAAACCGGCATCGTGATTTGCCAATACCCGCAAGGTGTCGCCTTTAGCGAAGACAGCAGCGATGTTGCCAAGCTCGTCATCGGTATTGCGGCTAGAAATGACGAACATATTCAAGTCATTACCACCATTACCAATGCTCTTGATGATCAAAGTGCTATCGACAAACTCACCTCAACCAAGGACGTGAGTGATGTACTGAGCATTTTGGCCACCAGCCAAGCAGCATAACGTTTTTGCTCCTGAGGCAAAACGAGGTCAGCAACGCCCCCTATGTGGCTGACCTCACCTCAGGCAGTAAGGGTAACAATTCAAGATTGAGGTAGGTAAAGATGAAAAAGAATGCAGTTCATTTTGGCGCAGGCAATATTGGCCGCGGATTTATTGGAAAACTTCTGGCGGATGCCGATATCGCCGTCACCTTCGCGGATGTTAACGAACCTTTAGTGGATCAATTGAGCCATCAGCAAGAATACAAAGTCAAAGTAGTGGGTAACGAATGCAAAATGGAGACCGTTAGCCACGTCACCGCGGTTAACAGTGCCAGTGAAGCCTTGATAGAGCGGATTATCAAAACCGATTTGGTCACCACGGCCGTTGGCCCAACAGTGCTCGATATCATCGCCAAAACCATTGCCAAAGGCTTGAGTGCTCGATTTGCGGCAGGCAATCGCCAGCCACTCAACATCATCGCCTGTGAAAATATGGTGCGCGGTACCACCCACCTTAAACAGCAGGTGTATCAATTCCTCACCACCGACGAGCAACAACAAGCCGATGCTTTAGTGGGGTTTGTTGATTCCGCAGTCGATCGCATTGTGCCACCGCTGCAAGCCGCCAACGATGACCCGCTGGAAGTGACAGTAGAAAGCTTTAGTGAATGGATTGTTGATAAGCAGCAGTTTAAAGGCGAAATCCCGCATATTGAGGGGATGGAAAAAACTGACAATCTGATGGCGTTTGTCGAGCGTAAACTGTTTACCCTGAATACGGGTCACTGCGTTACTGCTTATTTAGGATGTTTGAAAGGGCACCGCACCATTCGAGAGGCCATTGAAGATCCGAGCATTCAGGCGCAGGTGAAACAAGCGATGCAGGAGAGCGGCGAAGTGCTGATCCGCCGTTATGGTTTTGATCGCGCACTGCACAGCGCCTATATCGAAAAAATCCTTACCCGCTTTGCCAATCCTTATCTGGTGGATGAAGTGGATCGCGTTGGTCGTCAGCCGCTAAGAAAACTTGGCGCAAATGATAGATTAATCAAACCGTTACTCGGTACAATCGAGTATGGCCTGCCAAACGGCATGTTATTGAAAGGCATCGCGGCCGCACTGAAATACCGTAATGACAGTGATCCGCAAGCCGTGGAACTGCAGCAAAGCATTGAAAAAGAAGGGGTTCGCTCTACACTGGCTCGCTACACAGGGTTAGCAGCAGACAGTGTTGAAGCGCAGAAGATTGAAGCACTCTATCAACAAATGGATTGAAGTCTCAGGATAACTGTTTGAAAAACAATGTTATCGGAAGCCTTAAAATGTCGAGAGCCGTCACTCGCTCTCGACTTAACCCAACAACAGATCAGTTTATGGCAGAAAAAATTAACGAATCCGACATTCTGGAGCGCTTGAATCAGACCAACACGGTACGAGGATTCTTCATTACAACGGTTGATGTGCTGACCGAGGCCATTGATGCACTGATGCAACGCATTTTCCGTAAAGACAACTTTGCGGTGAAATCCGTGGTAGAACCCCTGTTGCACGATACTGGCCCACTGGGTGATCTCTCCGTTCGTCTGAAGCTTTTGTTCGGCCTCGGCGTTATCCCGGATGAAGTTTTCCACGATATTGAGCAGCTCATCAAACTGCGTAACCAGCTCAATCACGATGCCACTGAGTACCAATTCACCGATCCTCAAATTCTTGCCCCAATCAAAGCGCTGAATTTGGTTAAGAAAATGGGCATGTTGCACTTAAATGTGGTGGAACCCGACGATGATATTGACCTCAGCTTTTACCATTTGCAGTTGCAGCGCCAGCAGCAAGTCATTAAATCAGGGCTCTCTTTAGCCATCATTCAGATTTGCAATACGCTCAATAAAGACAGCCCATTTTGAACCGCGAGATTGCCGCACCAGCCGCCGCATAAACCGCACGATCACAACACAAATCTCACATCCATTTTTCGCATTGTCTGTTTATCGTGCTAGCCTGAAGCCCTTTTCTGATAACCGATGATCGAAGAATGAAAATCGCCATGATTGGTCTGGGTGATATCGCCCAGAAAGCTTACCTTCCTGTATTAGCTCAATTACCCGATGTCGAACTGGTGCTGTGTACCCGCAACCCGAAAATATTGGGAACACTGGCTACGCGTTATCGAGTCAGTGCAACTTGTACTGATTACCGCGATGTTTTACAGCATGGGGTGGATGCGGTGATGATCCATGCGGCGACCGATGTTCACAGTACATTGGCAACCTTTTTCCTAACCCAAGGTATTCCAACCTTTGTTGATAAACCGCTGGCCGCGAGCGCACAAGAGTGTGAAGACTTGTATGAGTTAGCGGAGAAACATCACCAACCACTTTATGTCGGATTTAATCGACGCCATATTCCGCTCTACAACCAACATCTGCCAGAACTGCGCCATCAAGAATGTGGTGAGTTGCGTTCGTTACGTTGGGAAAAGCATCGCCACGCCCTACCCGGTGATATCCGCACTTTCGTGTTTGATGATTTCATTCATCCTCTAGATAGCGTCAACCTTTCGCGTCAACGCAACTTAGACGACATCCATCTGACCCATCACATGAGCGGCGGCGGGCTGCTTGCTCGCCTTGATCTTCAATGGCAAGCGGGCGATACCTTACTGCACGCTTCGATGAACCGTCAGTTTGGGATCACCACCGAGCATGTCACGGCCAGCTATGACAATGTGGCCTATCAGTTTGATTCCTTTACCCAAGGAAAAGCGTGGCGAGATAACCAAGAAAGCCGAGTGGCCTTAAAAGATTGGACGCCAATGCTGGCCAGCAAAGGCTTTGAACATATGGTGCAAGACTGGCTACAGGTTGCGGCGACAGGCACGCTGGCTGCTCATATCATTGAACGTAACTTAGCGAGCCACCAGCTGGCAGAAGCGATTTGCGAACATCTCATTCAACAGGTTCAACGATAAGTCGAATCGAAGCAGCAGGAAACTGGCTCGCGCAATTCCAGTGAATTTCGCCTTTAAGCCAATGAGTTCACCCCAACCACGAAGATACACTCTAGGGTTGGGGTGAATATATTTCATCAACATGCTTCGATGGGACGAGTCTATAACGCCGCACTTACCAGCTTTTTTCGCCCATGTTCACTTCCGCACTGAGCTGCAAGCTACCGTCATCTGGCAAGGTTGGGTAAATCGCGCGCATTTTCTCAATCACTTGTGAAGAGTGAGTCGAGCTATCCAAAGCCTGTTCAAATTTCACTAAGTACTCTTTGGTGAACGTCACCGCTTGTAGTCCTTGTGGGATCTCGTGACCATAATGCCCCGGGATCACCTGCTTAGGCTTCAGGTCGGCCATACGATCTAGGGTTTCAACCCACTCCATACGAGCTTGTTTGGTTTGGCTGTCTGCCGTCCAAACGTGCATATCACTCATCACCGCGACACCACCTAAAATGGTCTTTTGCGCGGGCAGCCAGAGGTATGCTTGTGGGTGATTGAGCTGCTTGATCTCGATCTTTTCGCCATCCAGCACAAATTCGGTGCGGTTATCCACTTTAGGCACAATCACTTTGGTTGGCGCTTTTTCTGCGAGGATCGGCCCCCAATAGCCAATTTTCGCATCTTTGGTCATTTCAATGTGTTTGACCACACTCTCACTGGCTAAAACCGGAACGTTGGGAAAGGCTTCCACCAGAGGTTGTAGACCAAAATAGTAATCCGGATCGCCCGCGCTGATGTAAATAGCGGTGAGCTCTTTGCCTGACTGTTTCACCATCTCCACCAACTTAGCGCCATCATTCACACCAAATTGAGCATCCACTAAGATGGCGTGCTTTTCGCCACTGATCAGCGTAGAGCTGACGGGGAATATGCCCTGCTCACCTGGGTTATAAGTTTGTAGTTGCAGCGCAGCAAAGCTTGAAAAAGCAGGTAACATCAGTGCAGTGGTCAAAAAGGTACGAGTAAAATTCATGTTTGTGTCTCCGTAGTGCATCAATACGGTGACAGCTTATTGTGTTTTAATTTGAACAAATAGATCGCATTCTGAACATCACTGATTCAAATCAGTTAGCCAATCAAACGGGATTGCCTAGAGAACCTCACAGATTTCTGTTCCCATTGCCGATCGGCATTGAGTCTCTTCCTCGCCTTATGCTTGAATGGAGCGCAGACACCGAGGAATTTCAGCATGGCCGACAAACTTTCCACCTCCGCCTTGGCAAAAAAGCGCCAGCAAGATGCCAAACAGCTGTTTCAGGATTTGAAAACAGCGGGTTATATCCATCGCCATGATGAGCAGTGGATACTGACCGATCTCGGCACCAAGTTTGGTGGTGAATATGCCCAGCACCCTAAGTATGGTCGCTTTATTGTCTGGCCTGAGAATTTGCTGATCGACTTACACGCCACCTCCGGCCAAACACTCACCGCCACGCAAGTCGGGGAATATTTCAAATTAAACCCGAAGAAAATGAATCAGTTATTCAGTGAATTAGGCTGGATAGCGCGTAGCGAAGCTGGTTGGCATGCCACTGAAAGCGGCCTGCGTGCCGGAGCCCAACAGCGTGAAGAAAAAAGCTCAGGCAATGGGTTTGTGGTCTGGCATGAAGCGATACTGCGTAACCGCCACTTACGCCAATCCGTGGTTGAGTTTCTCGGCCAAGAAGCACAGGCTCACGCGACCGATAAATCTTATTCTAGCTTTCGCCAGAAATTTGCCGCCAAACACCGCACTTTGGATGGGCACTATGTCCGTTCAACGGGTGAACTGCTGATTGATAACTGGTTGTATCTGGCTGGCGTGGTACACGCTTATCAGCGCCCGCTTCCCATCGAAGAGGAAGTGACCAGTGATTTTTATCTGCCAAGCGGCAAGGTGTATTTGCAATTTTGGGGTACAGACGAAGGTGAAATTGCACCAAGCGAGCAACAAAAAACCCGCGCACTCTATCAAGCACACGGGTTAGGGTTAATTGAGATCCAGCCTCATGATATCACGCAACTTGATGACATTTTGCCCGCGAAATTGCGTGAGTTCGGCATTAAAGCCTATTAACGAGCGTGATAACGCGCACGCGCGGCTTCTTCAATTGGCACCACGGTTTTGCCAATCGGTGCCAATGAAATCACCGCCAGTTTTAAATGCTGTAACGCAAACGGAATACCGATGATGGTGATAAAACAGGCCACCGCAGACAAAATATGCCCCACCGCCAACCAAAAACCAGCTAAGACAAACCAAATAATATTGCCTAATACGCCAAAACCGCTGGTACCAATGTCGGTCTGCTGAGTCAATTCATCACGCGAAATGGCTTCATAACCAAACGGCCAGAACGAGAAATTCCCCATCACAAAACAAGCACGTCCCCACGGAATACCAATGATGCTGATAAACGCCAGCACGCCAAATAGCCACCAAGCCAATCCCATCACTATGCCACCGCATAAAAACCAAATAATGTTGCCTAGCGTTCTTAACATCACGTTACCTCAAGTTGTTAAAGGTGTTTCACTCGCCCTAAGCTAATCATGCCACCATGAATGGCAGATGAATATCCGTTGGCGACTTAAAGCATTTCTATTTGCGGATACAATTAAAACAACCCTTGCCATACAGCGGTGGCTCCACTGGTCATACACAGAGCTAAAGCAGTCAAGCGAATTTTTTCTTTCGGCAACGAGTGAGTGGTTTTACGTGCCAGCGCGTAGCCTAACCAAGCAGCGGGGATCAACGGTAAAGTCAGTAACACATGGTGCCAAGTTAAAAAACCCGTCGGCCACTGCACCATCAAAGAGATGATCGAGCTAAACACAAAGAAGGCAGACAAATTACCGCGCAATTGGTTAGCATCTTGATGCTGAAGCAGCAGTGCCATGGGTGGCCCACCTATGCCACTGCTGGTACCAAATACGCCCGAGAAAAATCCCGCGATCCCCATCCGAGTTGGGTTCGGTTCAATACGCAGAGGCAGTAAACTTACCGCCACCGCAAAGAGTACCAACAGGCCAAGCCACAGCGCCAACGCCTGTGTGGAAATCCACATCAGCAGCAAACCACCGACAACCGAGCCCGGAATGCGCCCAATTAAGGCCATTTTTAAGCCACCAATCGAAATGCTTTCACGATGTTTCATGGCATTAAGCAGTGAAATGTACAGCGCAACTAAACAGATCGGTGCAGGAACATAATCAGGAGAGACGAGGAACAAGAGCGGCGAAGCGACCACGGCCAGCCCAAAGCCAATCGCGGTCTGTACAAAGGAACCGATAAACACTAGTAACATTGCAATCCATGCACTCGCGCCTAAATATTCCATTTTCTTCCCTTGTACTGCCACTCATCGAAGATACTGACGTTATCAGTTCAGCGATATTTCGCAATAGAAACGTTTCGCCCGAACTCAGCTCAACGGCTTACATTCCGTAACGGAACGTTTTGCCCAAATTGACCATGTCACGGTGCACAGGCGCAAGCGCTGTCGCGTAGGCACTCAGCAAGGCAATGGTGTATTCACTGCGTGCCTGCATCTGTGGATCAGTGAGCTGATGCTCGGCGGTGATGAGCTGTTCGCAATCGCGGAAAATCAGATGATCCGGTAAAAAACAGACGTGATTATTCTTGTTGCCCGTCATCCGCAGCTCACTGATCGGGTACACGCCATTGACACTGGCCGACACACTCACCAGCAACGCGGGCTTGTGTGCCAGTTCGTCATCCGTCGTCAGCAGTAAAAAGTTCTTCAATGCAGGGGTTGCCATACCGTGCCATTCGGGAGTGATAAACACAAACGCATCCGATTGTTTCAGCCCCTGCGCGACATTACGCCAAGGCTGCCATTGCTCACGGTTCTGCCATACTCCTTCATTCCAAAACGGTAAATCCAACTCGTGTAAATCCAGTATTTCGATCTGATCAAAATGTGCTTCCGCGAGACTTTTTAAGTAGTTCGCCACATTCAAACTTTGTGAATGTGCTCTTTGGCTGCCAGAGACGAGAGTAAGTTTCATATCAATTCCTTTTTAAACTGAAAGAGGGTGTTGTTGAATAAGTGGTTGAGGTGGAACGAGGGATAGCCAGCACGATCGAGATAAAAATCGCCCCTGCTCCCAAAATTTGCGTCCAAGTGAGTGCTTGATCGAGAACCCAGTAGCCCAGCAAGCAGGCAGAAACACTGCTCAAAAATCCGAGAAAAGACACAGTGACAGTTGGCAGTTGCTCAATACCACGGAACCAGAGAAAGTAAGCCAACATAGCGCCAACCACACTCAGGTATCCGTAACCGAGGTAGTTAAGTGGGGTAATTTGCTCAGGAATGCCTTCAATCCACAGCGTGGTTGGCAGCAAAAACAACCCACCAAACAGTAATTGCCAGCCAGTAAATCCGAGCGTGGACATACTCTGAGAACGTCCCCATTTTTTGGTCAGAACGACTCCGGATGCCATACTAAGTGTTCCTAAACAGGCCACCAATAAACCTTGTATGCTCAAGGCTGCGGTTTGGTTAAGCACCAATAGCCCAATCCCAATGACTCCGATACCACCTGCGATCCACTGCAAATGCGTAATGCGTGTGCTCAGTAAAATCCAGCTCATCGTCATCACCAACATAGGTTGGAAGGACATAACTAAGGCCGCCATCCCACCCGGTAATTCAGTGGCCGCAAAAAATAAGCAGTAAAAGAAAAAACCAATATTAAAAAAGCCCAATACTGGCAAACGCCACCACCAATTTCCCGTTGGTAAAGCTCGGCTAAACAGCACCAGCAATATCCCAGCAGGCAGAGCTCGTACCAAAGAGGCCATCAGTGGTGAATTCGGCGGCAGAGCTTCTGTCGTCACAATATAAGTACTGCCCCAAACGATGGGAGCAATCGCAGTAAGCAGTAGCGTCTTCATTCCTGACCTTGTGTTCATATTTCACCCTACCTAGATGAGCTAATCCTTTTCGACAAAGTATCTTTCATAAAAGATACTTTGTCGAAAATAATAGAAAAGTAATTTTTGATCAAGTATCTTTTTGAAAAGATATTTTGAGTGAGAACACTATGCCTTCAGATACCCCGATGTCTCCAGAGAATGCTATGCCCACCGATAAAGTCGATGCCATTCTTGCGCAATGGCGCAATGTCAGGCCGGATCTGGATTGCTCTGCAATGGGAGTGGTTGGCCGTTTACGCCAGACGAATGGGTTATGGAAAACACGGTTAGATCAAGTGTTTGAGAACTTTGAATTAAGCTCGGTTGAATTTGATATTTTGGCTACGATCCGCCGCAATAACAGAGAGATCACCCCAACCGAGCTATACCAAACCTTGATGCTTTCTTCCGGTGCGATCAGCACACGCATTGAACAATTAGTACAACGCGGTTTGGTGCAACGAGTGGCGAGTGAAGAAGACAGACGCAGTTGTAAGGTGACATTAACGGAACAAGGAATAACGTTGGTCGACCAAGCATTAAATGCCCATGTCGCCAATGTAAATCGCATGTTAGAAGTGCTCACTGAGCAAGAACAAAAACAGCTGGGACAACTTTTAAAGAAAATTTTGCTGGCAGAGTAAGAAATCATAAAGCGGTCGTTTTAGGTGGCGACCGCTAATCTCGATTTCATCAAAATAATGGAAGAAAGTAGATAACGTCTACTCAGTGACCAACGTAAAACCTTCGTCCAACCAACCAGTAACGCCGCCGATCATTTTCTTCACCGGTCGACCTAACTTGGCTAAACGAATCGCCGCTTTTTCAGTGCCATTGCAATGAGGCCCCGCGCAATACACCACAAACAGTGTATCCATAGGGTAATCGGCTAAGGTTTTTTCATTCAGACGTGAGTGCGGCAGACTAATAGCGCACGGAACATGTCCTTCGGCATACAGTGCTTCACCACGGACATCGAGTAACACAAAATCTTGTCTTTCATTGGTGATCGCGTGGTGCACATCCCAGCAATCGGTTTCAAACTGCAACAACGCTTCAAAATGTGCCAGAGCATCCACACTGGACGCCGCAGGCACGCGAGATACGGCACTAGACATTCGACTTCTCCTTGTCGGTTTAATGAGCATGCAGTGTGCCACAAGGTGGATAAGCAAACCAAGCCGTAGCGAAGAAAAAGATCTTGGTTTTATTCGATGAACCTAGCTTATTTCATCGCTCAATTGTCACTCTTCATTCAACACCATTGGCATGGTGCACAAGGCGTTAAAAAATTCAAATAAGGTCATCAACTCACTGTTTTGCAATGACTCTGCTCTCATGCCCAATTGAAATTTTACGCTGCGCTTTTGCCCATGTTCGAGATCCACCAACACCAAACGTCCATCATTTAAGTAAGGCTGAACTAGGTGCTTCGGTAGCCAACCAAACCCGATACCATCAATAATACTACTGAGTGCGGTACTAGGATGCGTCACGGTTAAACGTAAGTGGGAACCGATCCAACCGCTATCCACATCCTGATTGCCAGAATCTCGAATCACAATATGACGAAACGTTTTCAGCTCTGCTTGCGTGATGTTTTTTCGTTGCACCAGCTCGAAATCACTGGCGCAAACACACAGCATGTCCACTTCAAACAAGGACTCTAGAATGATGCCTTTAGGCAACGCGCTCGCAATGGCAAGAGAAACACTGCCATCATTAAGCAGTTGTGAAGCACCGGACAATGCGGTTTCATAAACACGCAGTGAGATATGCGGATAAACCAAATGAAAGCGGTCGATCACTTCCAAAACAAAACGGGCAGGCAATAATACATCCACCGCAATGCTGATTTCCTGCGCGAGTTCGCCTTGAAATTTCATCGCCAGCTTTTCGATTTGCAATGCATTGTGGTGCAGTTCTTGTGCTTTAGGCAGAAGCTGTTTACCAAGCTCAGTGAGCACCGACTGGCGGCCTTCTATGACAAACAGCTCTTGGCCCAGCATGGTCGCCATTTTGTTGATGCTGTGAGAAATGGCTGACTGGCTTTTGTGCAACTGCTCAGCAGCTTTGACTGTGCTGCCATGTTCCGCGACAGCGATAAACGCACGCCACATTTCCAGAGAGATCCTTGCTGACATTCTCGTATCCTTCTCATCCCATTTTCAGCGCGTGCGTGACCTACTAACCTCATCGCTACGCGCTTTATTAATACCGTCAATGGCAGTGAATGGAAAAAGAGTATACCGAACAGAAAGTGGCAAGAAAGATATTTGATAACACTCTGTAAAAGAGCGGTGTCTCTGCACCGCCTGTGACATTTATCGCGCAAGTTTAGCAGCAATTGACGCAACGTGACGCCCTTGATAAATAGCGGTGGCTTGCTCTTTCTCAGAAGGCGCTCGGCTGCCATCAGGCCCGGCAATACACGCCGCCCCAAGCGGAGAACCGCCTTTCACTTCGCTGACATCCATCGTTTCCGGAATGCCATAAGGCAAACCAACGACCACCATGCCATGATGGAATAGAGTGGTGTGGAATGATTGGATCGTCGTTTCATTACCACCACCAGTACCCGTCGAGGTAAATACACTGCCCACTTTCCCAACCAGTTTCCCTGCCGCCCATAAACCACCGGTTTGATCGAGAAAATTACGCATCTGCGCAGCCATGTTGCCAAAACGGGTTGGCGTGCCAAAGATGATCGCGTCATAATCGGCGAGTTCCTCAACTTTGGCCAACGGCGCAATTTGATCCAGCTTGATGCCCGCTTTTGTCGCAATTTCCTGCGGTACCAACTCAGGCACACGGCGAATGTCCACGCTCACCCCTTCTACGCTACGCGCACCTTGGGCAATGTAATCTGCCATGGTTTCGATGTGACCGTAGCTTGAATAATACAGAACCAATACTTTTGTCATGTTCGTCTCCTTGAATGCTTGCTTGTTCGATTAACTGAGAAAAATCTGTGCTAACTCTTCGTTAGTCAGCGCTTTTGAAATCACTTGCTCACCATTGATAACAAGGGTTGGGATGCTGCGAATGTGGTATTGGCGTGCCAATGCGAGATCCTGTTCCACAGCATCAAGCGTCTCTTGCGCATGAAACATCTGGCGAAACGCCACTTCATCTAAACCAATATTGACGGCGGCTTTGACGATCGTTTCCAAATCGCCAATGTTGTCGTTCACCAGTAGGTGCAAGCGTTGGATCTCGTCAAAGAAGTCCCAATGCGCCTCATTGCCTGCTAATCTCTCTGCGGCTTTCGCACCAACAGCGGCTAAATAACCGCTCGGATAGTTGAAAGGTTGAGCGCGCATTCCTTCAATATTGAATAACGTCTTGTCATCCGCGGCCTGCTGACAAGCGATCCAGTGGTTGAGAATTTCACTTTTGGCCTGCGCTAATGAGCCGAAGCGCTCAACCATCTCTTCATCACTGCGCTGCAACACAAAACAGCGCTGTACAATCTGGATATTTTGCTGTTTGGCGAGCTTACGCAGACGTGGGCTGAGCACATAACACCAGCCACAGACCGCATCATGGAAGAATTCAATTTGACGAGTAGGTTGTTTGTTCATAGTCGTATCCTCTGTGAATGTGCTTTCATCCTAAGGCGGTTTTTGCCTTACGACGAATGAACAAAGTGACTAATACCTACCTACTTTTTGCGAAGAAAAAATCGCCTCATCTCCTTACTCTTGCTTCACACCCAATGACTTAAGTGTGACAGCGAGGAGCAACAAAAATGAATGTGACAACCATGAAAGCAATCCGTATTCATCAATACGGAGGGCAACAAACCCTACTTACAGAGCAAGTGGCGATCCCCCAAATCGGCGAACATGATGTGCTGATCGCGGTGAAATACAGCGGGATCAATCCTGTTGACTGGAAAGTGCGTGAGGGCTGGTTAGCGAGTGAAAACTTGCATCAACTACCGCTGATCCTAGGTTGGGATCTTTCTGGGGTAGTGGTTCAAATTGGGAAACAAGTTTCGCAGTTTCAAGTGGGAGACGAAGTGTTTGCTTTTGGTGACCTAACCAAAGATGGCGCTTATGCACAATACATCCGTGTTGATGCGTCTTTAGTGGCGAAAAAACCACGCACTCTAACCTTTGCTCAGGCTGCTGCGGTACCCCTTACCTCATTAACAGCGTGGCAAGCCATAACCCAGTTAGCTGAGATAAAACCAGGACAATCAATTCTCATTCACGGAGCCAGTGGCGGTGTAGGGAGCTTCGCAGTACAGTTTTCGGTTCACTTAGGTGCGAAGGTAACCGCCATCGCCTCCGCCAATAATCATAACTACCTTAAATCACTCGGTGTTGAGCATATCGTTGACTACCGTTCGCCAAACTATCTGCAGACGCTCGGTCAGTTTGATTATGTGTTTGATGTGGTGGATAACGATGCGCTTGGTATCTACGACTCCGTGAAGCCATCAGGAAAATACATTTCAACGCTAAAAACACACCAGATCCCGGCTCACTACACTTTTGCCCATGAGCGTGTACTGGTGATGCCGAGTGGCGAGCAGTTATCACACATTGCCACGCTGATTGATAACGGTGAGATCCAGCTGCCGAGCATTCAAGAAATGCCTTTTGAGCAAGTGGCACAAGCGCACGCATTATCGGAAACCGAACACGTGCAAGGAAAAATTGTCCTGCAAATTTAGCCGTGGCGGGATGTTACAACCAAGGCGCATCTGCGCCTTCATTTACACCTGAACAACTTGACGTTGCAGCTCAGCCGCAAGTGGGAGGGACAAGGAGTCGTCATGAAATATTTAGTTATGCTGATTATGTGCGGGATTTTGTGGGGGTCACAATACGAGTTCAACCGTATTGCATTGGAATCAATCCCTGCGATTTGGATTGCCGCTCTACGCTCAGCCTTCGGTGCGGTGATCCTGATTGTCGCGTGTTATTTGTTGAAGTTAAAACGCGAACATGGGTACTGGCCGTTGCTGTTTTTAATCGCGACATTGGAAGCCACCTTACCGTTTCTCTTGGTGGCATGGGGGCAGCAAACAACCCCATCGAGCCATGCGGCCGTCATTACGGGTATGAATCCACTTCTCACCATTTTGCTTGCTCCGCTGTTTTTGAAAAGCGCTCGTCTGGATGCCAAGTCACTGATTTGCGGTATGTTAGGGTTCGCAAGCTTACTGTATCTGTTCTATCCCCAGTTACAGGTGCAAGATGTGAGCAGTTTTTATGATGCCGCGGCCATTTTTATTGCTGCACTCAGTTTCGCCCTGAGCCTAATTTTGGTTAAAAAGCTCGATCAACTAAACCCCATTGTGGTCGCTCGTGATGTGATTGTGCTGTCGGCGCTACAATTACTGCCCGTTGCATTGCTGAGCAGTGAGCTCACGTATAGCCACATTTCAATGCAATCCGGTCTGGCTAGCCTTTATTTGGGTATCTTCTGCGGCGGTGTAGTTTACATTCTCTTCATGCAACTCATTATGAGCAAAGGCCCTGCTTATGCCTCATTGAGTAACTATCTGGTGCCTACCGTGGGTGTGTTGCTGTCTGTTTTAGCACAAGGTGGTGCGGTGGATAATCGCACACTGTTGTGTTTGGCGGGGATCTTGGGCGCGATTTTGCTGTTTCAATTCTGGCCGTTTCGCTACTCGAAACCCAATCGTGCCGTCCATGTAAAGTGAACGGCCGTTATCCCCAAACAACTTGAAGTTGCAGGTAGGCGATAAGTGCGTTCCCCCCCATGAGCATAGACACACTATGTGATTGGGATGAACAAACATAGCCAACACCAATGCAGCTTCAAGTAGGAAGGGGAAACCTTCTTTTTAGTACGCCACACCGATGCGTTGACGAGGATGCTCGGCGTACTCTAGCTCATCAATCAAAGCCACTGCATAGTCGGCAACGGAAATACGGCTGTTACCTTCACTGTCGGTCAGCAGTTGATCACCACCTACGCGGTATTGACCTTGTTTATCACCAGGGAAGATTTCTGCTGCTGGGCTGACGAAAGTCCAGTTCAGCGCACTTTCGCTGGCACGAAATACATCAAGTGCTTCACCTTGTGCTAACGCCTCACCTTTGTATTCTTCTGGGAAATCAGGCACTGTCACTAACTTCACACCCGGTGCGACTTCCAGTGAGCCAGCGCCACCAACCCATAACAAACGTTCTACACCGGCTTGTGGTAACTCATGAAGTAAACGCTGCGCCGTTTTCGCCACCATGTCGTGATTGCCTGCTGCACGCCCGCCGATAGAAGCAACCACAGCATCAACACCTTGCACGGCCTGCTTCAGATCGCTCTCAGGGTTTAGAATATCCAATTGATGTACTGTCACGCCTTGCAAGGTTACTTTTGATGGATCACGCACAATAGCAACCACTTCATGTCCACGCATTTTAGCTTCTGCCAATAAATGGCTACCGATCCAACCTGATGCACCTAGAATTGTGACTTTCATTTTTTACCTTCCTCTTAAATCTGTTTAGGTAAGTTCATTCAACGAGGATAAGTATAGTTTGTAGCATCACGAGCGATAAATGAGAAAAAATGATGTACATTGTATCCAGTTAGTTTGCCAATGAGAGAGCTTATGGATCGCCTCACCGCTATGCGCAGTTTTATTGAAGTGGCGAATACCGCCAGCTTCACCCAAGCGGCCGATAACCTGAATCTGAGCCGTTTACAGGTTTCACGCCACGTTCAAGAGATTGAGGATTGGCTGAAACAGCGGTTATTGCATCGCACAACTCGTCGAGTCAGCCTGACTGCCGCCGGCGAAGAGGCTTTACAACGCTGCGAGCAAATTCTGCACCAAACCATGGAATTGGAAATGCGCGCACTGGAACAATCCGGTTCTTTACACGGCAGCATTCGTATTTCTGCCCCAATTGGGCTCACTCAAAACATGCTGCTGGATGCAGTACAGGCCTTTACCGACTTACACCCGCAAGTGCATTTTGATGTGCTGGCCTCGGATCGTTTTTCACAATTGGTCGATGAACGAGTTGATATTGCTTTGCGCTTTACCCAGCAACCGGACGAAAATTTGATCGCTCGCCGCTTGTTGGAAGTCGGCATGGTGGTGTGCGCAACGGCAGACTATCTCGCACAACAGGCCCCCATCAAGGCACCGCAAGATCTGGCTGAGCACAACTGCTTGGTTCACATCAGTGGCAACAAATGGGATTTCGTGCGTGATAGCGAGCACTTTAGCGTTTTAGTGAACGGTAATATTCGCGCGAACGATATGGGCACGTTATGCCGTGCTGCCCTCAACCACAAAGGGGTGATTCGTCTGCCTTGCGATTTAGCCAATCCGCTGCTGCAATCGGGTCAACTGCAAGCGCTGCTACCCGATTACCATCTGCCCAGTAGCGCGATATGGGCGGTATATCTCTCCCGCAGCTATCAGACGCCTTTGGTCAGGCAGTTTATTGATTTTCTCGCGGAGCGTTGGCAACAAGATTTACTGTGGCCTTAAAACACATCGCCCAACCAGATCGGTTGGGCGAGCAATCAAATATCAGTAGCGGAATTGCCCCACTCGTTTGCTCAATCCAATCGCTTCATGAGACAACTCATTGACAATGGTATCCACTTCGCCCACCTGCTCGGTTACTGAAGAGGAGACATCAGAAATCGATGTGATATTGGCATTGATCTCTTCAGTTACACTGCGTTGTTCTTCTGTCGCTGTGGCGATCTGAATGTTCATTTCATTCAACTCATTCAGCATATCCACAATCTGTTTGAGCATGTCCGTGTTGCTGTTGCAGGTAGAAACACCCCGTATAACGGTGTGATTGGCACTTTCAATCGAGCTGACCACCGCTTGAGTCTCATGTTGCAAACGATCAATCTTATTGCGGATCTCTTCGGTAGACGCTTGGGTTTTCGCCGCTAAATTGCGAACTTCATCCGCGACCACCGCGAAACCACGCCCTTGATCACCGGCGCGAGCAGCTTCAATCGCCGCATTAAGCGCGAGCAAGTTGGTTTGCTCCGCAATCGCTTGGATCACATCCAAAACAGAAGCGATCGATTGGCTTTCATGGTTCAAACGTGCGATCGCTTCCACTGCCGAAGCCATTTGTTGGTTAATGGACGTCATATCTCGTGCTAATTCATCCCCAACCGAGACGCCACTGTGCCCTTTCTGGTTGGCTTCTTGCACAAACAGAGCTGCTCGCTGCGCGAATTGTGACACTTCTGCAATTGAAGCACTCATTTCGTTCACGGCAGTGACGACAGATTCCGTACGCTCATGCTGATCGGAGACGGATTCACGCGTTCCCCCCATATTGTGTGAAATCACTTGGGTATGAGAATTCAATTTGTCAGTCGCCTGTGCAAATTGGCAAATGGTTTCCTGCAGTTGGGTAAACAAGGTATTGAGCGCTTTTGCCAGCTGTTTGATCTCTTCACTGCCTTGTTCTGGCAACCGTGCCGTTAGATCATTATCTCGGCTGATCCGCTGAATTTGGCTGATAGAGACGCGAATCGGTTTGGAAATGCCATTCCCCACCACTAAAGCAGCAACTGTTGCCGCAACAGCCGCGACAACAATCGCAATCACTACTTTGAGAATCACTTCATGGTTCAGCGTTGAAATATCGGCAAGAGCTTCATCTGCCTGCATTTCAGTAACCAAAGCCCAGCGCAGCCCTAATGCTTCCATCGGCACATAGGTTGATAGCCATTTCACGCCGGCAGCACTGGTGTCTTCCACTACGCCTCGTTCTCCTCTCAACGCCTTATCGACGGCTTGAGTATTCACTTTGAGCAAACCAATCGCAGAGCTTCTGTTACGGATCTGGTTGGCTGCGGCTCTGTCTACCTTCATTGATTCCAATGACCCAATAAAGGCCGATTCATTTTCCAATAACTGACGAGGTTGGCTACGCATAAGATGATCATTACCCACCAAGTAACTCTCACCCGTATTACCGAGCCCATTCTCTTTCCAGCGAGAATCGAAAGTCATGATGTTGTTGATTTCATCCACTGGCATTTGAAAAACCAGCACGCCGACACGTTCAGTACCATTAAAAATCGGGGTCGAAATGAAAGAGGCCGCCGCTTCATACGATGGGTAATAAGGCGTGAAATCATCCAGATAATACTGGTTATCCGCCAAGATCTTGGCTTTTACATAGGCTCTCGCCAGTCCACTGTCTTTGTATGGGCCATTGAGCAAGTTGGTTGCAAAATCGAGTTCTTTGAACACCGTGTACACCACATTGCCGTCATTATCGACCATGAAAACATCATACAAACCAAACTGTTCAAGATATTGCTTAATGCCCGGATGGTATTTTTGATGCAGGGTGTCATAGGGGGTGCCTAAAGAATCGCCCATCCATTCATGCTTTGAACCGAGTGGATTCGGGTTGCTCGCAATATAACGAGACTGCAGCGCTTCACCTTGTTTGGATAATTGCCCCAAGCGCATTAATGAATTCGCCTCTTGGCCATTATTCAGTTTTTGGTAATTCTGCCCAAACTGCGAACTGTAATAGTCTTTTAGCGCACGAAATGAAGAGTCAGGCACAGAATCAAGCGGGTAATTTTTAAAAGCATTGGATAAGCCTTGCACGGCATCCACGGTCGAAACCATGTGGGCCAACGTGATCAGTTGTCCCTCAACACTTTTTAAATAGCGTTCAATCTCGCTTTTTTTGATTTCTCGTACTGACAACAGCTGGCTGCTCGCCCGGTTGTAGATGGCTTGCTGTGAAAGCGCCGAGGCGCTCCATCCGATCCATGCTCCCGCAAGCACAACAACGGCGGTCGACAATAAGGTCATTGAAAGTACGATTTTGTTGGCAATTTTCATCGTTATATCCCTACATAACAGATTTTATCCTTGAGAAATCAAGGACTATGCCAACGACAGATAGACAAAAATTGAGTGTATTTATAAGAATAGAGTCTCCTACAAAGCATAGTCAGTGCTGGCTGTCTGTACAAAAAAATGCAAAGAAACTCTTAAACAATAAGCTTTCTGATAAATAGAGCCCTGATTTCAATAAAAAAAACGGCGACCCTTTCAGATCACCGCTATCTCAATCAGCAATACGCTGAAAGATTCGTTTGTCTTCAATTAAGGTTGCTGTTTCGTTGGAGCCAACGCAATCTCACGAATACACACACTTTGCGGTTGCTGGTAAGCAAACAGTACTGCACGCGCGACATCATCTGCCGCCAACACACCGCCCATGTCCACTTTCCAAGCGTCATAACCGTCTTTAATCTCGCTTGATGTGGTGTGTGAAAGCAGTTCAGTTTCTACCGCTCCCGGTGCAATGGTCGTCACACGCACATTGCTGGAGGCCACTTCTTCACGCACGTTTTCTGAAATGGCATGTACTGCAAACTTTGTTCCGCAGTAAGCGGCATGATTCGGGAACGTTTTCTTACCCGCAATGGAACTGATGTTCACGATAGTACCGTGGTTACGATCTTTCATATCCGCCAACACCGCGTGCATGCCATTTAGCAAACCGAGTACGTTCACATCAAACATACGCTTCCATTCACTCGCCTCTTGCGTATCAATCTGCCCCAGCAGCATCACACCCGCATTGTTCACCAAAAGATCTGCCGGGCCAAACATGGCTTCCGCTTTCGCAATTGCAGCGACTAACGTAGCGGCATTAGTCACATCCACTTTTTCACACAGTGTGTTGGGCAAATTCAGGGCTTCTAAACGTTCCACGCGGCGCGCGACCAAAAGCAACGGATGACCCGCTTCACTGAAACGGCGAGCAATCGCTTCACCAATACCAGAACTTGCACCTGTAATAACGACTAACGATTTCATTGGATTACCTCATTGATTCGTAAAAGAGTCTCCTGCCATCTGAGGAGTTCATTGGAATGCGAGCAGTCTAGGTGAAAGCAGATTGTTGATATATAGTCGACAGGTTCACAGACTGTTGCCAATTGATGACTAATTGAAGAGACTACTATGCAGCTTAACCAACTTAATCTGGCCGATATTCGTGCCTTTGTGCTGATTGCAAAACTGGGCAATTTCACCAAAGCGGCGGAAGAACTGGAGGTTTCCCGCTCACATGTTTCACGCCAACTGAGCCAGTTAGAAAACAGCATGGGCGTCACACTCGTCACCCGAACTACGCGCAGCCTTTCATTGACTGATGCAGGTGAGTTGTTCTATCGCCAATGCGAGCAAGCCCTGAGCAGTATTGAACAAGCCGTATTAGCGGCAGTGGATGACGTGCAAGAAGCGCGCGGTGAGCTACGCATCAACAGTGTTGGCGGGCATATCGGGGAAGAGTTAATTGCGGACATTTGCAGTGCCTTTATGCAAGAAAATCCGGAGGTTCGGATTCACCTCGACTTCAGTAGTCATCGCGTTGATTTAATTGAAGAAGGCTTTGACGTGGCATTTCGGATGGGGAAATTGGAAGATGCCAGTTTTATTGCTCGCAAGCTCACTAACGTTGCGATGAGCACCTTAGCGACTCCAGCTTACTTAAAACAGTGTGGGCAACCTCAGCATCCTAAACAATTAGCCGAACATAGCTGCTTAACGGGCTCCGTAAAACGTTGGAGTTATCAACACAATACTACCCAGCAAACCATTGATATCCCGGTCGATGGAGATTTACAGTGTAAAAATGGTCGAGTGTTAGTACGAGCAGCATTGGCGCATAACGGCATCATTCGCGTACCCACTTTCTACTGCCAAGAAGAAATCGCCCGCGGTGCATTAGTGGAAGTATTTCCGGATTGGCATATCCCGAGCGTTGAGTTTTCCCTTATCTACCATAAAGACAAGTATCAACCGGTGCGCTTAAAGCGGTTTATTGAGTTCAGTAAGCGTTATTTTGAGCAGGATTTGCTTTAACCCGAAAGGCTTTAAGGTAATCACTCTTGAATATTTTTGAGCAATAGCGAATTACTAACACTTACTTTGGGGCTTAAAACACATTATTTATACGACTAAAATAGAACAAACCGCTTCGAGGAGTTCAGCGAGTAAACGCCTCGAAGCTGGCGAACAAAACACGTTGTTCAGAAAATATTAAGTCCAAAAATAGCTTTTACATCAAACAGCACTCTTGCCGTTTTTTCTCTAGAAAGTTGGCTTCCTTGTTTCAAAATATCAATCAGTTGAGCTTTATCTTTTAAAAATTCAGATCGTCTTTCTCTTATTGGTTGGAGCATCTCCTGCAAGCACTCTTCTAATATTTTTTTCGTTATGCCATCACCAAGACCACCACCTTGATAGTGCTCTTTGAGTTGGCTGATATATTCCTCATCTGGATGGAATGCATCGAGATAAGTAAACACCACATTTCCCTCAATACGGCCGGGATCTTCGACTCTTAGATGATGGGGATCGGTATACATGGATTTCACCGCTGCGGAGATCTCTTTTGGCGAAGCCCCAAGATTGATCGCGTTGCCCATCGATTTAGACATCTTACTTTTCCCATCCGTGCTCGGTAGCCGTGGTGCATTACTCAGTAGCGGCCGGCATTCATTCAAAACAGTACGCCCAGCGAGTAAGTTCACTTTCCTCACTATCTCATTAGCTTGTTCAAGCATGGGTAATTGATCGTCCCCGACGGGAACGAGAGTGGCGTTAAAACCAGTTATGTCCGCCGCTTGAGATATGGGGTATGTTAAAAATCCAGCAGGAATTGAGCGTTCAAACCCTTTGTTTTGAATCTCACTTTTGACGGTTGGATTTCGTTCCAGCCTACTGATGGTGACAAGGTTGCTGTAATACATGGTCAGTTCAGCAAGAGCGGGAAGTTGTGATTGAAGGCAAATGGTTGTTTTGGTGGGATCAATACCGACGGCGAGATAATCAGCCACGACATTGAGAATGTTGGATGAGACTTTCTTGGGATTGTGAGCGTTATCCGTAAGACCTTGCATATCGGCGACAAGGATCGTTTGCTCATAAATTTCCTGTAAAGCGACACGTTGCTTTAGAGAGCCGACATAGTGACCTAAATGCAAAGGGCCAGTGGCTCGATCGCCAGTTAAAATAATCTCTGTTTTATCAGTATCTTGATGTGTATACATTGTGTATCTCCTCGTTAAAAATAAGTGCTACTGGAGATACAAAAGAAATTACAGTCTTAGCTACCTTCCAGCAGCTTAAGAATGTAAGAATTCCGTGCCGCTCTAATGAGAGCGCCACCAGAAGAAGAATGAAGTAGAAAGTGAAATATCGTTCATCTGGGCAATCTAACAACAATGGTTTGGGAACACAACCTTCTCAAGTGTCGTTTGCGAAAGGAAAATCTGATTCAAACCTACCGTTTTCGACCTTAAAAACGAATAGCCATAAAGTGCTGGTCAAGTTCAGCGCGCTTAGCGACAATACCGCACTTTGAATGACAACGAATGAGAAATACCATGCGCAGTTTTATCCTTCGAGCTCGCTCTGCACCGACCGATAGTCAACGCCTACTGGACGAAATTGGTGGCAAATGCCATACCGAAATTTTGGCGCACTGCATGATGAACAGCCTGTTTACCGCGCAGTCGCATCGTGAAGATGTGGTGATTCATCTGGTATTGGAAAGCACGCGCGATTATTCACGCACCATCACAGTCGAAGCGAATGAAATCAGTGATGTGGGCGGATTCCATGAAGCGGCGTTGATTGCCCTGTTGGTGAAAGCGCTGGATGCCTCTGTTGGTATGGGAAAAGAACAAACTCGTGTGGTTCAGCCGGGATTGACCGTGCGCACTATCAGTTTTGAAGCCCTACTGGGCGAGTTGGCAGAGCATCATTCGCTGTACATGATGGATAAAAAAGGCGATTCAATCCGTGATATTAAGATCGGCCCGAACCCGTGTTTTATTTTGACCGATCACATCCCAATGCCGAAAAAGAGTGGTAACTCGATGAAACGCCTTGGGGTAGAGAAAATCAGCCTTGGCCCCAAAATGCTGTTTGCTTCACAGTGTGTCACGCTGATCCATAACGAGATTGATCACCAAGAAGCGGGTTGGTAGACCAAACGACTCAATTAGCTCAATAGACGCTCACTGAATCGGTGACATGAAAGCAAAAAGGCGGGAACCCCGCCTTTTTCTATTGCAAAGCATGTTAGCTTGTTCGTTTCCCAGTAGAACGTTTACCCAACCAGTAACCCAGGCCGAGCGGGGCAAAAAAGATCACCACGATAAACAGCACAAAGTACAAGATGGTGCTCTTTATTAATTGCATGACTTTATCCATCGCTAACGCCAGCACATTCTGCGAAATCTGATCGATATCAGCGGCAAACTGCGCTCGTTCGGTATGGATAATCGCCGCAATTTCAGCTCGCTCTCTGGCCACCATCGCCTCCAACGCAACTCGCTCATCACTGAGTTTACTCAGGTGTTGCTGGGTTTTCTGGTCAATATCTTCCACCAAGGGTTGCAGCTCAACGGCCATATACTCCGCGAGGTTGCGCATGTATTCAGGATTATTGTTCACAAAATCTTGAAACGAAGCGGATGAAGCTTGAATGCTTTGCAGTGTTTCCGTCAGTTGCTCGCCGCTCAGCGCACTATTCATCGCAATCAATTGTGCTTTCCAAGTCATGATTTTCGGTGACTGTTCCGATACCAAACTGAGCCGATCCGAAACGTCACTCATCGCTTCAGGCATGGTTCCTACTGTGGAAACCGCTTGCGCTTCATCGATCTTATTCGCTTGTAGCCAAGCCCGATAAGCCGGAGTGCGCGTGAAAGTGAGATCGGTAAAAGGGTTTGCGCTGGCAAAAGATTTCACAAAAGCTTGGGCGGTTTGATAGCTCTCTTTTTTCAGTAATGACTGGGCAAGTTGCTCAACATCGCGAGTTAATCCGGCTGCCGTTTGCTTAGCCTGCTCACTGCTAAAAAGTGATTGTCCTTTCCCCGTTTGGAAAAAGTTATCCATCTGCTGGGTAAAAACCCAACTATCAATCAGAGCAGCCATAGGTGAAAGCTGATAAGCCGAACGCTGTAAACCTTCTTCCGCATTGATTTTCCAAAGCAACACATAGGATTGATGCAGCTTATCTTGCGCTTCATATTGTGCAGCGATGTGATCGGCACTTTGCTCAACCGCAGAGAAAAACTGGTGGGCGTATTCGCGAGTCATCAGCCGCATATTCAGCTCTTGCTGAGTTAATGGCGTAGTTTGGCTATCCAGTTTCACTTCCAATAAAGAACACCCACCGAGTAGCAAGGGGAGCGATACCATGATGCTGGTAACTCTATGGTGTAATTTCATACACAATCTCCTGTACAACAATTGGCGGTAAGGCTAGCACCATTAAGTCAGAAAAATGTAAGAATCCCTACACATAAAGTGGATTTGGCTGACATAGAGAGAATTATCAGCAGAAAGGAATAATCAAAGCCCATGATTTAGTAATCAACCATGGGCTTAAATAATGTGGAATAGAAAAATCTTAAGCCAGTTTCAGATCAAACTGAATACGGTATTGCACCATGTCTTCGATGGTCAATACGGGCATATTGTGCAGTCTGCCAAATTCAACGATTTCTGGTGTTTTGGCCATTGAACCGTCTGGGTTGGTCAGTTCGCACAACACACCGGCTGGCTGCAAGCCCGCCATCTGCATCAAATCAACCGTACCTTCGGTATGACCACGACGCGCCAATACCCCACCCGCACGAGCGCGTAGCGGGAATACATGGCCGGGACGCGCCAAATCTTCTGGCTTTGCTTCTGGGTTGGCTGCGGTTTTGATGGTGGTCACGCGATCTTGCGCCGAAACACCCGTGGTTACACCGTGTTTAGCCTCAATGGATACAGTAAACGCCGTCTGGTTAGCGCTGTTGTTGTTCACCACCATAGGCGGTAGGGCTAAGCGATCGGCTTGTGTTTCCGTCAGGCACAAACAGACAATGCCGCTGCATTCACGGATCATTAATGCCATTTGCGCCGTGGTGAGGGATTCTACCGCGTAGATAATATCGCCTTCATTTTCGCGATCTTCATCATCGAGCAGCAGCACACCACGCCCTTCACGTAAGGCTTGCAGTGCGTTTTCTACACGAGTAATTGGGTCGCCGAATTCGGCAAGTAATGAGGACTGATTCATGGTAATACTCCAAAAAATGACCAGAATCAGGGCTTATGAGGGATCAAAATCCAAAACGAAAAGCACTGAAAACCGAAAGATGTAACAAAGCCGCACCTTTGAGATTCAGTGTGTTTGTCATTCTCTCTCATCCGGACTGTAACCGTCGGCTCTGGCTTCTCACCAGATCTGCTGACCTCGACGAATCGAGCGCTCGTGGGCTCGCCTTGCGGCATACCACCGGTGGGGAATTTCGCCCCGCCCTGAGAATATTGTTGTGTTTCAGACGATTCCGAAACGCCGCCTAGTGTAGTCAGTTCAACGGGCTGTGAAAAGAGTTACTGATAAACTTGTTTTGGAGGTCACAGCTTTTAAACAAGCAAAGCCGATGACAAAAAGACAACAGATAGAAAAACAGCGCAGACTCGCTGCGCTGTTTTGATACCTTAGCGTAAATACCTTAACGATCAGGCGTGTTTCATGGGTGTATTGAGCTGTGAGCGAGAGATCGCCCCGTACAACACCCAACCGAAGAAGGTGGCAATCGAACCCAGCATTACCGCGGTTTCACCTGAACTGTACAGCGCGTAGAAGCTGTACATGGCACCAATAAAGGCCATCACATTGGCGACTTTGGCTTGGCTCACCGGCACATTGAGTTGCTTTTGCATCACACCCAGCGCGGCCATAGAGAGGATGTACGGAATGATGTTGGTCACTACCGCCAAGTTTACCAGAGCCTCAAACTGTTTATTGAGTGATGGACTGATGGTCATCAAACTCAACACGGTTTGAATACACACGATGGTCAGCATACCCAACACAGGTGCATCGGCTTTGGTCACTTTAGAGAACAATTTAGGGAAGAAACCTTCATCGGCAGACGCTTTAAACACTTGCGCGATGGTAAATTGCCAACCCAGCAGAGAACCAGTACAAGACACGATCGCACAAGCCATGACAATCGCGCCCATGGTTGGGTTAAACATCTGTGCGAAAGCCAGACCAAATGGTGCGTTAGAGTTGGCCAGATCAGCGTTTGGAACAATCCCGGCAATCACGTTGGTCGAGATGATGTAAATCACTGCTGCACCCAAGGTACCGCCCATGACCGCGATGGGTACGTTTTTCTCTGGGTTTTCCACCGCTTCTGCGTTAGCACAAGCCGATTCCAAACCCAAGAATGCCCACAACGTCATCGCAATTGAGCCACCTAGCGCTTGGAAGAATGGCAAGCCATGTGGGTTCCATGCTTCACGGTACAGATCAAAATCAAACCAGTACCAACCGATGATCGACACCCCAATCACGGGAATGATGATGCCCCAAACGGTCACACTCGATACTTGGCCTGTAATGCGTGCACCGCCAAAGTTGGCCACAGTTGCCACCCACAATACCAAAATTGTGGCAATACAAGTTTCAATCGGGGTGAGGTGGAAGTTAAACAGTACATCGGCATAACCCACGGCTGAAATGGCAATCGCAACGTTCGCGATCAACAAAGAAACCGCGTAAGTATAGTTCGCCATAAAGTTACCGCTGCGGCCAAACGCGTATTCTGCGTAACCGCCCATACCGCCGGATTTTTTACTGAACATACCGCACTTCGCAAAGGCAAACGCCAAGGCGGTTGAACCGGCCGCGGTGACTAACCAAGATAAAATAGAAATGGTGCCGACTTGGGCAAGCTGAGTCGGTAGCATAATGATGCCCGACCCCATCATGTTTACGATGGTCAGAATGGTGAGTTGCACTACACCAATTTTGTTATTGGATTTACTCATGATATTCCCCTTCTATGGGTCTTTTCGTGTTGTCATCGGGGCAGAAGCGCCTGCCCCGATGCCCCGATTAACGTTTCAGTACATAGCCCATTGCCTGTACTCGTCCCTCACCTGTCGGCTCCAGATAGACCCCTTGTAATTCAGGAGCAAAGCCCGGCAGCAAGTTGATCCCTTCTTCCAGAGCGAGGAAATAACGCTGTACTGAACCGCCCCAAATTTCTCCCGGAACCACACACAACACGCCTGGAGGGTAAGGCAGTGCGCCTTCAGCAGCGATACGGCCTTCCACTTCACGCAGTGGGACTAGCTCAACCTGACCACGAACAAAGGCCAAGTTTGCTTCTTGTGGGTTCATCACCGCGCGTGGGAAGTAACGCGCGCGGAACATCTCTTTTTGCAGCTGTTTCACATCACGGCTGACATACAGATCGTGCATTTCCTGACACAACTGACGGATGGTGTAGCCTTTGTAGCGTTCGCGGTTAGCGCGGTACACATTAGGTAACACTTCGCTCAGTGGTGCATCTTCTTCAATCAAGCGTTCAAAACGCGCAATTTGTGCCACTAAATGCTGCATCTTCGCCATATCTTCTGCTGGGGTGAGCAGGAAGAGGATAGAGTTCAAATCGCACTTCTCTGGGATGATATTGTTCTCACGCAGGAAGTTGGCCAGGATGGTGGCTGGAATACCAAAGTTCTCGTATTCGCCGGTTTCTGGGTCAATCCCCGGTGTGGTCAGCAGGAACTTACAAGGGTCAACGAAATACTGACCATGTTCGTAACCTTCAAACGCATGCCATTTCTGACCCGGTTCAAATTCAAAGAAACGCAAATCATCGGCAATTTGCTCGGTTGGGTGAGACTGCCAAGGTTTACCTTCGATCATTGGTGGAATGAACGGCTTGATGTATTTGCATTTTTTCATCAACAACTTACGGGCTTCGATACCGGTTTTCACCGCTTCACGCCATAGGTAGCGGCCACTATCCCCTTCATGCATCTTGGCGTTCACATCGAGCGCCGCAAACAGCGGGTAGAATGGGCTGGTTGAAGCATGCAGCATAAAGGCGTTGTTAAAGCGTTTATGGTTGCAGTAACGCTCTTGACCTTTGATGTGGTGATCTTTCTTGTGGATTTGCGAGGTTTGCGAGAAACCCGCCTGCTGTTTATGCACTGACTGAGTCACGATGATGCCCGGATCTTCAGGTTTCAGTTCAAGCAAGAGTGGCGAGCAGTCTTTCATCATTGGAATGAACTGTTCATAGCCACCCACGCTGAGTCAAACAGGATGTAGTCACACAAATGACCGATGCGATCCACCACCTGACGCGCGTTGTAAATCGTACCGTCGTAAGTGCCGAGCTGAATGATGGCAAGACGGAATGGGCGTTTCGCTTCCGCGCGGCTTGGGTCCACATTACGTACCGCATCACGCAGGTAAGATTCGTTAAAACAGTGCGCATCAATCCCGCCGATAAAACCGAATGGGTTACGCGCCGTTTCTAAGTAAACGGGTGTCGCGCCTGCTTGAATTAACGCACCGTGGTGGTTGGATTTATGGTTGTTGCGGTCAAACAGCACCAGATCTCCCGGTGTCAGCAGTGCGTTACACACCACTTTGTTGGAGGCTGAAGTCCCGTTGAGTACGAAGTAAGTTTTATCCGCGTTGTACACTTTCGCCGCGTAAGCCTGTGCATCATGCGGTGCACCTTCATGGATCAGCAAGTCGCCCAAACGTACGTCTGCGTTACACATATCAGAGCGGAACAAGGTTTCACCAAAGAAATCAAAGAACTGGCGACCAACCGGGTGCTTACGGAAGAACTGACCACCTTGATGGCCTGGGCAAGCAAAAGTGGAGTTACCCATGTCCACGTATTTTTTCAATGTGCCAAAGAAAGGTGGCAACAAGCTTTCTTGATAACGACGTACGGCAGTTTCAACTTGCTTACCGTAGAACTCCACTTTGGCATCACACAGCTCAAATACCCCGGTGATATCTGCGCAAAAATCATCTGGGAACTGGTCTTCGCAACATACTGCAACAAAGATTGGCAGTTTCAGGCCAGTACCATTAATTCTATCTATAACGCCATTTTGTACGTCTTCGACGGAAACCACCGCCGCGCCAATGTCACAGAAGTCCGTTTTCAGTACGTCCACCACTTCACGTTGGGTCGTGAAACAAGAGCGAACCGATAAACTCGTAGCAATTTTTAATGAATTCATATTTAGCCTTTTTTATTTTTGAATAAACGAATTCCGACTGAAATTATTTTCAGCGCGCAAGAACTCGCTCAGCAAAATAAATATTGCAGTCACAAAGGCTGAGATAAAAATAATGGAGAGCCCCAGCCTAAGAACGGGTGAATATTCTTTTGCCTAATAATGATATTTTTCTTGGGCATACCTAGAGATTCGCTCAGTCACGGTAATAGCTGGCAAAATCAACATGATTTAACATCACGCAAAAGCGCGCAAAGGAAGATCAGTGGATATGCCTTAATGCCTCGACATGAGGAAAGCAGGTATTGGCCGATCCTTTAGCTGACAAGCAGACCAAAGTACTCGGTAAAGATGAGATTACGAGTGGGTAAAGAATGAATAGTCAAAGTAGTCGCGGTGGGACGGCATCATGATGTGTCGAGTCCTGCGAATATGTGCCATGATTTTTGATTTCTTTTTCATATACAACTCCGTTACAAATAATCAAGAAACCAGTCTACGTCGTTTTGCTTAGAAAGCAGGGGCATTCTATACCCGTAAAAAAAATTAAAATTTGACACTCATCATACTTTAATAAGCATAGATATATATTTTAGATTTATTTACCAACAATAATAGGTATTGCCATATATATCTCAATATAGATGCCAATTTATACGTTGATTGAATTACAGAATACGCATTAAAACAGCACAACACACTATTTATCAACCCATAAACAATGAGAAAAAATGCAACTTTAATAACAAATGCCACATATTTAATTACATTCACTAACACTGCGATTTGTCGATTTAACGCAACATCCTGCTACTCCCCCTCAAAAGAACTGTACAACATTCGTATCACCCCAAAATGCGTGTAACCAAAGGAAACCGACATTTGACTCTTGCCCACTTGGCAGAAATTGGATCACAATGACGCCACTGATTGGGCTTCAAGTACTTAAATTTCAAAATTCATATCCCAAAACTACTTGGAGTTGCAGATAAACGGCACAATAAGAAAGAGATAACCTCTTCGCTTGACCCCTCTTTGGTATCAACACTCAATCGCTAGGACACAAAATAGCTTATGGATAAGCGTCGGCTTTTTGAATTATCAAACCAACTAAGATGCGCGGATAACTCCACTTCGATACACGATTGGTTCGATGAGCTTAAAAAAGATATCTCATTTGAATTCAGTATCTTAGGTGTTTTTGGAGAGCACTACTCTCTAGAACCTATCTGCCATGGATTCTCTCCAACCCAATTTTCAACTTGCTTTGGTAATAAAAGACCGGAGAACGATCCCTTTGTGGCTGCCTTTCAGCAATCTGGGCAAGGGATAATGGCATTGATGGATCCTTATAATCATCCTGATTACGGTAAAAGGTTGCTTCTGGCTGGCCAACATGGTGAAAAGAAAGCGATTTTTCTGACCTCTTTTGGCAATAGACACCCATCCAGTGATGAGATCGATACGCTCTATTTACTCACTCCTCATTTATATATGGCGTCAGACTCTATCGCACACCAATCACAACAGTTGCATTTACCGCCCCCTCTCAATCCATTAACCGATCGAGAATGTGAGCTACTCCCGTGGCTAAAATTGGGGAAAAGTAACTGGGAAATCAGTCGGTTGTTGAACATCAGTGAACGCACGGTGAAGTACCACCTGCAAAACATTTATCGGAAACTGGAAACACATAATCGTACCCATGCGATTGCGAAAGCGATTGAACTCGGTTGGTACAAAGAATAAATAACAAAACGGATATACCTTCCCACTTGGCGTTGCAGCCCCAAGTGGGAAGGGTATAGGCTTAGGAATTCCTAAGCCTATCATCAAGATACATTTCTAAAACTACGCAGTCTGCGTTTGCTGTCTCAGCACTTTCTTCGATTGTCCTGTGACTTTGAGTAACGCAGGAACCAACAAGAGATCCAATATAAGCGCAATCATTATTGTAATGGCCGTCATCAAGCCATATCGGCGTTCATCTTAAAGCTGCTGCTTGCCAGCACTAAGAAACCAGCACTGAGCACCAAAGTGGTACCGATAATAGCAACGCCTGTTTCTCTGACAGCAGTCACAATCGCCTCATTTTCTGATTGCCCTTCTTTACGTGCAGTATGGAAACGATAGAGCAAATGGATAGTGTCATCGACCACAATACCTAACGTCATACTCGCAATGACGGACAGACTAAGCACCTC
>NZ_AOMO01000003.1 GCF_000338875.1 Vibrio mimicus CAIM 602
TTGGGACTGGAAACGCCGCGCGTTGACAGTCCCTCTTGAGGCGTTTGTTAGCTTCGTAGCCTATTGTTTAACAATGATTTTTTAAACACATTTGCTTGAAAGCCATTTTACGCAGAGGCATCACACAAACACACGTCCAACGCCAAAAGTTGTGAAGTTGGCTGCCAAAACTTAAAACGATCTAGGCTAAGTTGGCCACGGTTAAGAGTCCGCGACAAAGAAAGCAAGATCACAGCGATGATGCAGCCTTTTGTGAAACCAAACTTGCCGTGTGGAACATCCAACAACCTTGAAACATCGAGGCTTGTGGGTTTTCAGCGGCTTTGATCCTGCTGAACTTTCAACACTTTCTACCAAATCGGCATCAGAAAAACTCGAAAGCCAAGTTGTGAAATTTGAATGCGAAAAGCTGAGTTTTCAAAGCAATTAAACCCAGATTTGATAATTTTCGCTTTAAGAAGCTAACGCCGCCTAAGGGGCTGGCAACGCATTACCACTAAACTCAAACACAACAACTGCAACCACCGCGGCTCAATGGGACTGGAAACGCCGCGCGTTGACAGTCCCTCTTGAGGCGTTTGTTAGGTATTTATTGCTGCTGAACGTAAATGAGCCGATTTGTATCAAAACCACGCTCTTTCGACATTTCTATGAACTTGTCCAGAATGCCTCGTTCTACAGTAGGCGTTCTTGAAAGTAACCACAGATATTCTGTATTCGGCCCTGATACAAAAGCATAACTGTAGTTTTCACGGTCTAACTCAAACACCACATAGGAACCATAGAATGGGCCAAAAAATGAAACCTTCAGATAGCCGTCTGTTGAGCCATTCACAAAGTAAGCTTTGCCTTCCGCTTCCTTCCACTCACCTTTCTCTTCAGAATAACCACGATTAAGAACCGAAATTCCACCATCATTTCGAGCACTGTATTCCGCAGTAACCTGACTTAAACCTCTTTCAAAGGAGTGATCGAGTCGAGCAACCTCGTACCATTTGCCTAAATAGTTGTTCAGTTCAAAATCCGACACCGGTTTTACTGATTCGGGCATGCCCAAGCAGCCATTCAATAAAACTGCGCAAAGAATCAAAAAGATAGCTCTCATGATGCCTCCAAATACCTAACGCCCGCCTAAGGGGCTGACAACGCATTACCACTAAACTCAAATACAACAACTGTAACCACCGCGGCTCATTGGGACTAGAAACGCAGCGCGTTGACAGTCCCTCTTGAGGCGCTTGTTAGCTGTATTTTTCCATTACAAAGTTTCTTAGTTTTTGACCACGGACTTCCATTTCTTGGGCTTGAACTACTTTAAAACCGAAGTGTTCGTAAAATGGACGAGCAGTGATACTGACTTCAGAAAAATAACGTTTTATACCGCGCGAATTGCCAACCTTAAAAACATGATTCATTAGAGCTTTACCTACACCTTTGCCTTGATACTCATGGTGACAAAAGAAATGGTCTATAAGCCCACTAGCTTGCAAATCTGTGTAGCCAACAATGACACCGTCTATTTCAGCAACAAATGGAGATAACCCTTTCATCCGTTTTTCCCAGACTGACGGATCTAGACGTTCTGGAGCCCAAGCTTCGACTTGAGCTTGAGAATAGTCACGAATATTAATATTCCGAATTGTATGAAAGTGAATATCCCATAGTGCTTTGGCATCTTCTACGCTGTAATTTCTAATTGTAATCATCGTGCTTACTCCATAACACAGCTAACGCCCGCCTAAGGGGCTGGCAACGCATTAACACTAAACTCAAACACAACAACTGCAACCACCGCGGCTCATTGGGACTGGAAATGCCACGCGTTGACAGTCCCTCTTGAGGCGTTTGTTAGTTTCGTAGCCCATTGTTTAACAATGATTTTTAAACACATTTTCTTGAAAGTCATTTTTACGCAAAAGCATCAAGCAAAACACACGTCCAA
>NZ_AOMO01000004.1 GCF_000338875.1 Vibrio mimicus CAIM 602
ATAATCAACAAAATAGCTCTCATGATGCCTCAAAATACCTAACGCCCGCCTAAGGGGCTGGCAACGCATTACCACAAAACTCAAACACAACGACCGAAACCACCGCGCGTTGACAATCCCTCTTGAGGCGTTTGTTAGTTGAAAATGTGTAGTAAAGAGCCTTCCCACATCCCGAAGCCAGCATAAGTAAAAACAAGTAAACCAGTAATCAAAGGAAAGAAATAATCCGTAACCACCGTTGTCAAAAGAATAAGGCGCAGTACACCAACAACCTGATATTTGAAGATGCTCCTCCGCAGAACTTGTACGGTTTTATTTTTAACAAATGGGTCTCCATACTGATCGTCTAAATGCTCTTCTTGATAATTCAAAACCCAATTATTTCGCTTCATTGAGTAGTAATCACTTTGGTTTTCCAAAAACCTACCACTCGCATTTGAACTTGCTAGCTCACGTAAATATACATTTGAGTATCGTTCCACTTCCCTGCGCCAAATGCCGAGAAACGTCTTGAGTTCATGTTCGATGAAATAAACCATAAAACGATAGAAGAAATACCCCCACATACCCCATAAGAACATGTAAGTTATTTCTGGCTTCTTAAACCCACTGAAACTAATTCCAACAATGCTGAGTTGTGATATCTGGACTTGTGCCATAAAACAAAAAAGTAGCACTCCACTTATTGTGTACAAGTTTCTTCTTTGGCGGATAAAACCGTCGTTCATTCTCATCCCTTTTCAACTAACGCCCGCCTAAGGGGCTGGCAACGCATAACACTAAACTCAATCGCAACAACTGCAACCATCGCAGCTCATTGGGACTGGAAACGCCACGCGTTGACAGTCCCTCTTGAGGCGTTTGTTATGCGCGAGCTACTCAAACTCTTTACCTACATTTTCCAATGATTTGTTTTTACAAACGTTACAGCACACATAACGATTCATATTGTAATAATGCCCACCGTTGATAAACTCATGAACAAACAACATAAATCGTCCGAAAATTGATTTCTGCTGATCGTAACTTGAAGGTTTTCTTTCTAAGGTTTCTTTGTGCTCAGTATCTGCTTTACAGCTGTTGCAATATTTCATGACCATGAGTTCACCTAGCTTGTTGATGAAAATTCAGACTGAGGATAGCAATCAAACAATACCGAACTAGTTGTACTCAAACACTTTCCGAGTAAGTTCAAATTATTGCTCATAGCGCATAACGCCCGCCTAAGGGGCTGGCAACGCATAACAACCAAACTCAAACACAGCAACCATAACCACTACGGCTCATTGGGACTGGAAACGCCACGCGTTGACAGTCCCTCTTGAGGTGTTTGTTATAAATACTCTTTCACTATATCGGGAAATAGTCGCTCTACTTCTTTACGTAATGGCGAGAAGAAAAACTTTTTACCTAATAAAACTAAGCACTCAGCATCTGGGTCAAGTAGTTTAAAGACTTTTCCAACAGGATCATCT
>NZ_AOMO01000005.1 GCF_000338875.1 Vibrio mimicus CAIM 602
ATATTGTTTTTCGCTGCCTAATGAAGCGGCAATGTGTCTGGCGCTGTAAATTCTGAGTGATTGCCTCATTGGGTTTTGAGTCCACGCGAGGTGAGTTTTGTTCTCTCAAGTCGCTTTGAGCAGTTTGGTGCCTTTACTTATAGGCTTAAAGTTTGTCGGCAATTGAGCATTGTTTTGCGCTGCCTAATGAAACGGCTATGTGTCTGTCGCTGTAAGTTTCAGTGTGATTGCCTCATTGAGTTATTGTGCTCATGCGTGTTGAGTGAGTTTGTCGGAGAGGGTTTCCACATTGACCTAGTTGTTAAATGAAAGCCTGCATTGGTCAGTTCATAGGTAAAAGTTGAGTCAGTTCTAATTCAAGGAAATTCGGAGTTTGGCCAATGATTTCAGTTGGTTATCATTGATTAGGTTCAAATGTAAAGTGTTGAAGCTTAAGCATAACAAACGCCTCAAGAGGGACTGTCAACGCGTGGCGTTTCCAGTCCCATTGAGCCGCGGTGGTTTCGGTTGTTGTGTTTGAGTTTAGTGTAATGCGTTGTCAGCCCCTTAGGCGGGCGTTATACAAATACAGGGATGAAAATGGAAATTACAGTTAAGAAAATATCGAAAAGGTCTCTTTTCAAAATGCTCTTTATCGGCTTTAGCTTAAGCTTCTTTGTTTTCTTTTTAATGTGTGGCATCGCATCCATATTTGGTGCGGAGACTGTAAAGTGGGAAGAAACACCAGTAACGGGTGTGTCAGGTCTGTTATTAGCATTAGCAATGTGGCCAATATTTAGTTTATTCCTAGCGTTGTTTATGTGGTGCTTTGTAGCATTTGGTTTGTGGATTTACTCTTTAGCTAAACCCCTTAATCTAGTTTTTAAAGAGACCGTAGAATCCAAGTAACTATTTGTATAACAAGCAATTTAAGAGGGATTCACAACGCTTGGTACTTTTGCTTCTACTTCAGTTTTAGTGTTTATGGCACAATGCTTTAGGTTTGGGTGGAGGCGTTGTTCACCCCTTAATTGGGCGTTAGGAGATTCAATGGTTTCGTATCAACAAACAACAGATTTATCAGCTTCGGCTAAGATTACTTACGTAAATATGCGTTCATACTATGAGCATTATTCTGTTGATTGGGATTGCTCAAAAATCGAAGAGCAAATTCAAGATTTAGCCAATTTCGATATCCTGCTCAATGATGAGGTCGTTGGAGCAATTCGTTTGGCATTTGATAATGACGGTTGCTATGTTTGTGATTTGCAAGTCAGCGAGAAATACCAAAATAAAGGCATTGGGGCGTTAGCACTTTCTGAATGTGAAAGGTTAGCCATTGAAACAGGTGCTAATCGACTTAAGTTACGTGTATTTAAAATCAGCCCAGCTTTTCATCTCTATGAAAGAGTTGGTTTTGTGGTTGATAACGCTGATGATAGGTTTTACAGCATGTCGAGAACAATCTCCTAACAAACAATTTAAGAGTGATTCAGCACGCGTGGCATTTTTACTATGCGTTAGTTTTAGTGATTAAGAAGGCATGCGGTAGCATCGGTATTGCGTGCTTCACACCTTAATTGGGCGTTAGTTGAATAGGGAAAATCCGTGAATATTTTTGAAGCATTTCTTAATGTGTTTGTGCAAGTCTGGTATCTAGTCCCTTTATTGCTCATTGTTAGCGTTTTCAAAAGTAGGTGGCTAAAAGGTGTATTCGGTGAGTTTCTCGTGAACCGTCTTTTGTCC
>NZ_AOMO01000006.1 GCF_000338875.1 Vibrio mimicus CAIM 602
TGAGTTTTGGCAGCCAACTTCACAGCTTTTGGCTCTGGACGTGTGTTTGTGTGATGCGTTTGCGTAAAATGCCTTTCAAGAAAAATAGTTGAAAATCATTTTGAAACAATAGGCTACGAAGCTAACAAACGCCTCAAGAGGGACTGTCAACGCGTAGCGTTTCTAGTCCCAATGAGCCGCGGTGGTTACGGTTGTTGTGTTTGAGTTTCGTTGTTATGCGTTGTCAGCCCCTTAGGTGGACGTTAGCTGTTATTTACGTTTGCGAATACAGATGAAATTTTCATTCTGGGACTATCCTGTTTTACCCTTTCACTATGTTCTAATTTATCCAATAATACATCTATGTGTATGAAATATAAGATTTATTTTATTTTCCTTGATTCTTTGGTAAAGTCACTCTAGGAGCGATTTAAGAGATTGAGGAAAGTAAATATGTTCATCAAATATGATTTTGTACACCAAAAGAAAAATCCAAGTCTATCTATGGTCGTTCTATCTCAGGAGGGCGATCTAGTTACATGTAGGAATGGGAAGAAAATAGAAACCTTCAAATTTGAAGAGTTAGAGTTAGATATCCTGGTAGCAGGTGGTGTTGGGATGCCAAATGATGATTTTGATCCTTACTTCAGTTGCTGATTGAACTTGAGTAATCCATAGTTTTTTGGGTTTTTTAGCGTTGCACTTAGTATATGAATCCAAAACAGCTAACAAACGCCTCAAGAGGGACTGTCAACGCGTGGCGTTTCCAGTCCCAATGAGCCGCGGTGGTTGCAGTTGTTGTGTTTGAGTTTAGTGGTGATGCGTTGTCAGCCCCTTAGGCGGGCGTTATGGCGCAAGGCATGACACACACATTTATAGGAACGATTATGAATAAAATGGAATTTGTTCGCTCACTATTGATCGAAAAGGATATTAGTGTTCGTTTAACTAAACCTTATCCATATCTATTCTACAAATTTGCTCGTTTAGATATGAAGCCTAGGGTGTTTGAAAGTCCGTTGAAGCTATTTGTTCTTCAATCAGTGCTTGGCACTGTCTTTTGGGGTGGGTTCATGTGGCTCTTAGTCTGGCAGTTTCAAGGCTTTGCAGCTTCTCAAATTTATGCGTCGATTTTTTTGGTGTGATTACTGGTTTATTCCTTGCGGTTGAGGTCGCTAGGATACGCCGGAAACATGGGGTCACCGATTTTGATAGTTGGCTTAAGGCAAATGGTTTGAAATAGCGCCATAACAAACGCCTCAAGAGGGACTGTCAACGCGTGGCGTTTCCAGTCCCATTGAGCCGCGGTGGTTACGAGTGTTGTGTTTGAGTTTAGTTGTTGTGCGTTGCCAGCCCCTTAGGCGGGCGTTATGCTTAATCCATAAAAATCAGTAGGTTGTGTTTGTCGATTTCTTTGGCATTTCGTTCAGGTTTTGTCGGCAATTCAATATTGTTTTTCGCTGTCTAATGAAACGGCAATGCATCTGGCGCTGTAAATTCTGAGTTATTGCCTCATTGGTTTTTTGAGCTGCG
>NZ_AOMO01000007.1 GCF_000338875.1 Vibrio mimicus CAIM 602
TTTCAGTTAGCTCGTTGCAAGCATTAATGGCATCAGCATTTTGCTCTAACCATTCAGCTTTCAGGCGTTGACTCACTTCTTTCTCAAGTGCCTTTTCCATTGTTGCCGAAAGGTTTATATTTAAGCGTTTAGCCTCAGCGAGTAACTCGCTGTTTAAGCTTAAGTTTGTAGCTTTCTTTGGGGCTTGCGTACTATATGCGTTTCTCATGATAGCAACCTATGCGTATTGTGTGTGCGCATAAATTATAGGTGCAATGCAAGCATATAACAAGGCGTTTAAGAGGGATTCATGCCGCGTGGCATTTTTAGTTTGCGGTGAGTTTTGGTGGTGAAAGTGTTCTGCGGAAAGCTGGTTTAGGCGGCACTCACCCCTTAACGCGGAGTTATGTAGCAAGGAGATACGGTGTGCTTAACTTTTTGAATAAAAAGTCTTATGTTCAGTCAGTCGCTAAAGATGTAGCTCCTAAACTGTGTGCTAAGTTTGGGAAAAAGCTCGTCTATTCGTTTCAGGAAATTAGTTGGGCATTGAGTGAGATTAAGCGCAGTGATGACCAGTTCTATAAGTCAGTTTCTTATGGCATGTTGTTGCCTTACAGCAAAGAGTTGGCTATCGAGTTACAAGAAGATTTAGGAGACGTGTTAGAGTTTCAAAAGTCTGTCGGAGAGATCTTATTTAACGTGTCGGAAGTTCCTTCGTTTGAAAGCTACCTGTTATATGCAGAGGTAAATTCAGCACCTAAATGTAGCGTTACGAACACGACTTTAGATAGTTCCGGTGGAGTAAACTTTCTTGATTTTGGTGGCGCTGACTAGCTACATAACAAGGCGTTTAAGAGGGATTCATGCCGCGTGGCATTTTTGTTTTGCAGTGAGTTTTGGTGGTGAAAGTGGTCTGCGGCAGCTTGGTTTATGCGGCATTCACCCCTTAACGCGGCGTTATGTGATTGGGCATAAACAAAAACAAAAACAGCCCGTCTGATATGGGCTGCATTATCGATGATGAACATATTAGTGTTCAGGCATTTCTATTATTCTAATAGCGCTATCAATTGCTTTGGTGAAGTCTCTACTGTTTTCGAGCTTTCCAGAGCTTGCTGGTCCTAAAGCACAAGAATACAAAGCGAGTTGTTTCTCGAAGGACAAGTCCAGTTGTTCATACAGATGTTGCCGAGTTTCAGCATGTTGCTCTGGCTCTTGGTTTGCAAGGTTGATTAAAGTTTCAGAAATAAGCGATTTCATATAATTTTTCCTTATTATGGCATCGAATGCTTATTGATTATATCGATTAATTAGAGGCAAGTCGTGAGCAACAATCACATAACAAACGCCTCAAGAGGGACTGTCAACGCGTGGCGTTTCCAGTCTCATTGAGCCGCGGTGGTTACGGTTGTTGTGTTTGAGTTTAGTGGTAATGCGTTGTCAGCCCCTTAGGCGGGCGTTATGTGATTTATGAGGAGTAATTAATGAGACGAATATTTGTATTTCTTTGCTCAGTCTTTTGTTTTTCTGTAAATGCAGCGTCAATGTCTGAACTATTAATGGAATCTATGAATGTCAGCTCCTTAGGTTATGTTTGTAATCATAGTCAGCTTAATGGAACGAAATACAAAGAAATTGCCGTTTGTGTTGAAGGTAAAAACTTACGCTCGGTAGAGCTCGTCAGTCTTTGGATATCAAATTTTCAAATAGATAATCCAGCAACAAAAGAACATGAAAAATTTGTAAAAAAAGCCAAAGAACTAATTTCAGGCTCTACTTATGTTCTTTCTCTTAAAACGGTTGACGAGCAGTTTTCGCCCAATACTTATGTTTACATGACAGCTTTTTGTAGTGAGTGTAAAGATGTTGAATCGGCAACAATTTTAGATGATAAGTCTTCGTTTGTTTTTGAAAATTTAAAATTACTATCGACGGAGCGATAAAATCACATAACAAACGCCTCAAGAGGGACTGTCAACGCGTGGCGTTTCCAGTCCCAATGAGCCGCGGTGGTTGCGGTTGTTGTGTTTAAGTTTTGTTGTAATGCGTTGCCAGCCCCTTAGGCGGGCGTTATGCTTAATCCATAAAAATCAGCAGGTTGTGGT
>NZ_AOMO01000008.1 GCF_000338875.1 Vibrio mimicus CAIM 602
CTCAAGATAGTGAAGTTGAAATTGGATACAACGTTTCGCCTTATAAACAAGGTCGAGGATTTGCAAAATTGGCAGTCAATCAACTTTGTCAGTTAGCGTTTAATGTGGATTCAATTGAAAGTGTTGTGGCTTTGATTTCATCGGCGAACCTCGCTTCGTTGAATGTCGTACGAGCCAACAACTTTGTTTTCATTGGTTTTGTGGTTGATAGCGACAATGAAAAATTGGAAAAATGGGTACTAAAGAGGGCATCCTGTGCCTAACAAACGCCTCAAGAGGGACTGTCAACGCGCGGCGTTTCCAGTCCCAATGAGCCACGGTGGTTACGGCTGTTGTGTTTGAGTTTGGTGTTATGCGTTGCCAGCCCCTTAGGCGGGCGTTATATGCCAGTAATCAGAAAGTCGATAGCAGAGATGATCTCGTCTCTAAAAGTGCTTAGATCATTTACAGGCTCTCTTAGAATTTTGGTTGGTACACTTGCCATTTGATGAGTCAGAATTACGAAGTCACCTTCATCAATATGGATTACGGGGCATAGATGATTGGGCGCTTTTTTCTCTAACAACGCAGTAGGCGTTAGCGGAATAACTAATCGAGTGTTCAATGTATCAAGCAATTCACTTTGAACGTCAACAAAGTATGGGTATGCGGTTGAAGTGCTTTTATCGTTGTTTTTGTATAGCGAAAATTGTGGCATTAGAATACTCGGTAAGAATCAGAAAATAGTCCGTGGTTTTCAGTTAGCTCGTTGCAAGCATTAATGGCATCAGCATTTTGCTCTAACCATTCAGCTTTCAGGCGTTGACTCACTTCTTTCTCAAGTGCCTTTTCCATTGTTGCCGAAAGGTTTATATTTAAGCGTTTAGCCTCAGC
>NZ_AOMO01000009.1 GCF_000338875.1 Vibrio mimicus CAIM 602
CTGGAAGCTCGATGCTGCCTGTTACGTCAGTTGTACGGAAGTAGAACTGTGGACGGTAACCTTTGAAGAATGGAGTATGACGGCCACCTTCGTCTTTTGACAGTACGTATACTTCTGATTCGAACTTAGTGTGTGGGGTGATTGAACCTGGCTTCGCCAGTACTTGACCACGCTCTACTTCTTCACGCTTAGTACCACGTAGCAGTGCACCAACGTTCTCACCTGCACGACCTTCGTCAAGCAGCTTACGGAACATTTCTACACCTGTACAGGTAGTTTTTACTGTGTCTTTGATACCAACGATCGCAACTTCGTCACCCACTTTCAGGATGCCGCGCTCGATACGGCCAGTTACTACTGTACCACGACCTTGGATTGAGAATACGTCTTCGATTGGCATCAGGAATGCCATGTCTACTGCACGCTCTGGCTCTGGAATGTATGAATCTAGTGCTTCTGCTAGTTCAACAATCTTCGCTTCCCACTGTGCTTCGCCGTTTAGCGCGCCTAGTGCTGAACCTTGGATTACTGGCAGGTCATCA
>NZ_AOMO01000010.1 GCF_000338875.1 Vibrio mimicus CAIM 602
GATTTTACGTGATTAAGCATAACGCCCGCCTAAGGGGCTGGCAACGCATAACACCAAACTCAAACACGACAACCGTAACCACCGCGGTTCATTAGGACTGGAAACGCCACGCGTTGACAGTCCCTTTGAGGCGTTTGTTAGCTTCGTAGCCTATTGTTTACCAATGACCTTTTTAACACTTTTTGTTGAAAAGCATTTTACGAAAATGCATCGGACAAGCACATGTCCAACACCAAAAGCTGTGAAGTTGGCAACCAAAACTTATAGGGTTGAGTTGACCACGGTTAAGAGTCCGCGACAAAGAAAGCCAGAGCACAGCGATGATGTAGCCTTTGTGAAACTAAGCTGACTGTGTTGAACATCCAACAATGTTGAAGCATCTAGGTTTGTTGGCTTTCAGCAACTTTAAAACCACTAAACTTTCAACGCTTTCTACCAAATCAACATCAGACTTGAGATCAAAAGCCAAGTTGTGAAATTTGAACGCTAAAAGCTGAATTTTCAGAACAATTAAACCCAGATTTTGATGATTTCCGCTTCAAGAAGCTAACGCCCGCCTAAGGGGCTGACAACGCATTACCAATAAACTCAATCACAACAACTGCAACCACCGCGGCTCATTAGGACTGGAAACGCCACGCGTTGACAGTCCCTTTGAGGCGTTTGTTAGCTTCGTAGCCTATTGTTTACCAATGACCTTTTTAACACTTTTAGTTGAAAAGCATTTTACGAAAATGCATTGGACAAGCACATGTCCAACACCAAAAGCTGTGAAGTTGGCAACCAAAACTTATAATGATCAAGGTTGAGTTGACCACGGTTAAGAGTCCACGACAAAGAAAACATAATTTCAGCGATGATGAAGCCACTTGTAAACCAAGCAGCCAGTGTTGAACATCCAGCGATGTTGAAGCATCGAGGCTTGCTCGTTTTCAGCGACTTTGGAAATGCTCAACATTCAACACTTTCTATCAAAGCAGCATCAACCTGAAACTCAATAACCAAGTCGTGCAACTTGAACGCTAAAAGTTGAGTTTTTAGAACAATTGAGCGATTCCAGCCTTTAAAAAGCTAACGCCCGCCTAAGGGGCTGGCAACGCATTACCACTAAACTCAAACACCACAACCGAAACCACCTCGGCTCAATGGGACTGGAAACGCCACGCGTTGACAGTCCCTCTTGAGGCGTTTGTTATGTGAATTACCTACCGAAGCCTGTTGTTTTTGTTAAAGCGCCTAACTTTGGCTCGCATATTCTTCATTGGTGATGACGTGTTGAACTGGATCATTCGACCAAATGTCCATTGTTCATACCACGTCGTTTCATACAATTCTTCATTGCTTAAACTTGCGACTAACAAGATAAGCTTGTTTATTGTTGAGTCTAACGCCTTAAGTAAGTCCTCGTATTGCCAATCACGGTACTGATC
>NZ_AOMO01000011.1 GCF_000338875.1 Vibrio mimicus CAIM 602
CACCGTGGCTCATTGGGACTGGAAACGCCGCGCGTTGACAGTCCCTCTTGAGGCGTTTGTTATGTGAATTTTATTTACGCCCCATAATCCGAACGATTCTCAAAAAAAGGTTAATGATATCCATGTAGAGTGCTGCTGCGCTATCAACTGCATTGTCTATTGTCTTGGGAATTTGATTTGCTCGTCCCCAATCATAGCCAATGTAACCGCAGAATATGATAACAACTGCCCAATCCAGCCATTCCTGGTGAATGCCGAGTATGAATATTTGAAAAAGCTCAACAACAATTACAGCTATTAATGCAATGGTTAACGCGCCAGAAATTTTTTGGAAGAAAACCGGAAACATTGTACCAAGCAACATCATTATGCCGGTCACTAATCCTGTAACCTTAATCGCTTCCAGAACTAACGATGGGTCATAATTTGATACGACTATGTTAATGATTAGCCCAAAAGGTACCACTACAAAGTTATAGCCTGTAAAACTGACTAAAGGATTTGATGACTTTTTAAATAAGTAAATCCCAAAGAAACAGCTTGCAAAATAGCTAATAAAAAAGATCCAAGGATTGATAGATGTAATTGATTCAACAGGAATATTTCCAACCATTAACCAATTAACCCAAAATCCCCAACACAGCACAGCCCCTATTGTGAGGTTATACAGCCTTGAGCTTATTTCTGGCTCTCCGATGTTAGTTCGTTCAAAAACATTAGATTCCATCAACCCGACTCTCCTTTTTCCACCATTCACATAACGCCCGCCTAAGGGGCTGGCAACGCATTACACCAAACTCAAACACAACAACCGAAACCACCGCGGCTCAATGGGACTGGAAACGCCACGCGTTGACAGTCCCGCTTGAGGCGTTTGTTAGTTTCGTAGCCCATTGTTTAGCAATGATTTTTCAAACACATTTGCTTGAAAGTCATTTTACGCAAAAGCATCAAACAAACACACGTCCAACGCCAAAAGCTGTGAAGTTGGCTGCCAAAACTCAAAGCGATCAAGGTTGAGTTGACTACGGTTAAGAGTCCGCGACAAAGAAAGCGAGATCACAGCGATGATG
>NZ_AOMO01000012.1 GCF_000338875.1 Vibrio mimicus CAIM 602
CACAACCAACTGATTTTTATGGATTAAGCATAACGTCCGCCTAAGGGGCTGGAAACGCATACCACTAAACTCAAACACAACAACCGTAACCACCGCGGCTTAATGAGACTGGAAACGCCACGCGTTGACAGTCCCTCTTGAGGCGTTTGTTATGTGCGATCTTAGTTATCGTCTAGTTTACAAAAGTAACTATCAAGATGATGTGCAATTTCCATTTGAAACTCAGGTCGTACGCACAACATTATTTGCCTCCCACTACCATTTTTATCAAAGAACAGAGACAAACCACTTTCATACGGTACAAAATTACTACCAAGGAAACGCATAACGTCACCCCTTTCATAATTAATGTTTCTATAATCTCTGAAACTACGAACAACTTTGTAGCACTGGCCCGCTTTCAGGGCACCATACTCACTCTGTAGATAATCTCGGTCCACAAATTTACCTTTATTACAAATAGTCGCATAAATCCGTTATTCAATTTCCTCGTGCAATTACATGCTCGATGTAAAATGTAATAACAGAACGAATAAGGCCACTTTGAATGCGTAGTTGACATCCTTTTCGCTTAGCACATAACGCCCGCCTAAGGGGCTGACAACGCATTACCACAAAACTCAAACCCAACAACCGAAACCACCGCGGCTCATTGGGACTGGAAACGCCGTGCGTTGACAGTCCCTCTTGAGGCGTTTGTTAACTGGCCAGTGCTTATGATTTTCACTGTACTTTTAACCAACACAAAGAAGATTACTCTACTCTTCGTTTGGTGTTTTCACATCTCGGGCAGGTTTCCGGAGCATAAAAAATCCGCAAGCTTCACGCGTTGCTGTCGTAGGTTGCTCCCAAGCACCACAAAGATCCTTGAGATTATTTTTAGCTCTTTCGAAATGACGACACTGTCCACAACGAAACATTTTCAGACTCCTTTTGCCCAGATGCTTTTGGCATTTCCATTTTGCCAGTTAACGCCCGCCTAAGGGGCTGACAACGCATTACCACTAAACTCAAACACAACAACTGCAACCACCGCGGCTCATTGGGACTGGAAACGCCACGCGTTGACAGTCCCTCTTGAGGCGTTTGTTAGCTGATCAATACACCTTACTTAAGTTTTTACGCCATTCTGGCTGCTTATCTTGAAATGCCCAATAAGTTTCCATATTGGTGATAACACCTGATGCAAAACTAAAGATGCTTGTCGCATAAAAACTGTCTGGGCAACTGGGGCTAGAAACATGAACAACACTGATTACTTTATCGCTCATGGTTTCTTCTAGTGACAGGATATCGAACGTCCAGTCTTGGCCAAAGGCTTCATTGACCGTAATAAAATCATCTCGGCTTTCATACAGTTCACGGCTTGTCGGCCATAAGACTTTCAGATTTTCATGAAGTAATGCTTCACAGCCAACGTAATTGCCTTGGCTGAACTTAGTCCAAAGCTCTTTTACTATTTCTGTATTTTTCATGCACAAATCCTTTTCTTATGATGCCGAAAATCAGCTAACGCCCGCTTAAGGGGCTGGCAACGCATAACACTAAACTCAATCACAACAACCGTAACCACCGCGGCTCATTGGGACTGGAAACGCCGCGCGTTGACAGTCCCTCTTGAGGCGTTTGTTAGCTTCGTAGCCTATTGTTTAACAATGATTTTTAACACATTTGCTTGAAAGCCATTTACGCAGAAGCATCACACAAACACGCATCCAACGC
>NZ_AOMO01000013.1 GCF_000338875.1 Vibrio mimicus CAIM 602
CGATGAATGCGACACTAGCTCAGTTGGTAGAGCGCAACCTTGCCAAGGTTGAGGTCACGAGTTCGAACCTCGTGTGTCGCTCCAAATTTGTAGTTGTCACCGTACTTAACGATGAAATGCGACACTAGCTCAGTTGGTAGAGCGCAACCTTGCCAAGGTTGAGGTCACGAGTTCGAACCTCGTGTGTCGCTCCAGTTTTATAGCCCTTATCGTGCTTAACGATAATACACGGACGCGGGGTGGAGCAGCTTGGTAGCTCGTCGGGCTCATAACCCGAAGGTCGTCGGTTCAAATCCGGCCCCCGCAACCAAATCTTTCGTAGATGCAGTAGCGTCACGACAAATGCGACACTAGCTCAGTTGGTAGAGCGCAACCTTGCCAAGGTTGAGGTCACGAGTTCGAACCTCGTGTGTCGCTCCAGTTTCTTGCATACCACAGAAAACTGAAGAAAAGTTTTATTGCGCCTAGTGATAATACACGGACGCGGGATGGAGCAGCTTGGTAGCTCGTCGGGCTCATAACCCGAAGGTCGTTGGTTCAAATCCRGCCCCCGCAACCAATTTTAAAGCTCTCACTGTGCTTAACAGTGACACAATACGGACGCGGGGTGGAGCAGCTTGGTAGCTCGTCGGGCTCATAACCCGAAGGTCGTCGGTTCAAATCCGGCCCCCGCAACCAGTTCTTTGATAAGAGAGACTGTGCTTAGGCGCAGATTTTTCTTTTTAAGACCGCTTAGCTTTTTGCTAACGCTCTTTCTATAATGCTGTGAAGCATCATCCCTTGTGAGTTATCTATTGAGCATAAGCTCAATCATATCGCTCTCATCTGCACTAATATTCTGCTTAAAAGCAACCGAATGCCTATCGGCTATAACCGGATTTTGCTTGCTTTTCCCATATCATTAACAGACTTATCCACAAATTTATTCTGTGGATAAAATGGTTGATAAACTCTGCATCTTAGTGTTTATTGTTGACTTCTTTAAGGATCTTTGCTTGCCTTGCCAGTAGGTTAATTCGACATGGTGTTACTAACTTATTGTTTTTAATGGGCTTTATTCTACTTGATATAAGGTCAACTCTGACTTTTAAGATCATTACCATCCAAAAACTTGATCCTAGTCATTTACCGAGGCTGTGATTAACTTTCTTTAGTGATAGAAAACAGCGTCTGATTAAAAATGTTGTCCACATAGCGCAAATTGGGATGGGCATCAAACAATCCTTTCTCTACTGATGCAAATTACGTTGCTTAGGCATCGCGCGGGAGTCCCTTTTCGATGATTCGAATTAACCGCTCGTGTTGACGTGGTGTGGGTGAACTTTTTGTTTGTTCTGCTAAAGCCCAGTGAATGTGTTCGTCAAGCAGTTCACTCAGCCCTAGATGCTGTTGTAGTGTGTCTACAATGCGCGGAGAATAAGGGGCATTCCCCATCGCAACGATTAAATTGCGCCGCCATTGCTGATGACCGATTCGGCGGATAGCAGAACCTTCCATGTGTTTTAGAAATGTTGCCTCATCCCACTCAAATAGTGCGACTAAGTCAGCATTGGTTAGGCTTTGCCGACGATGAAAATCACTCTGCTGAGTTAAAGGTGCAAAACGATTCCAAGGGCAGACGAGTTGGCAATCATCACAACCGTAGATTCGGTTGCCCATTGCACTGCGAAACTCAACAGGAATGACACCAGAATATTCGATGGTGAGGTATGAGATACAGCGTCTCGCATCGACGACACCTTCTGCCACAATGGCGTTGGTTGGGCAGCTTGTTATACAAGCAGTGCACTTACCGCATTGATTTTCGCTAGGTTCATCAACCGGTAATGGAATATCCACCAGTAATTCACCAAGAAAGAACCAAGAGCCAGTCTCTTTATCTAAGATTAAAGAGTGTTTCCCCGTCCAACCTAGCCCTGCTTTCTGTGCTAATGGGCGCTCTAGAATAGGGCTGAGTCGACAAAAGGGCGATAACCGAGTTGCCCCACCTCTTGCTCGATCTTTTCTCCCAGTTTTTTGAGCTGGTTTCGAATAAGCTTATGGTAATCACGCCCTAAAGCGTAACGGCTGATATAAGCCTGGCTTGGATCACTTAAGTTGGAAGCAAACTGTGCTTGTGGTGGCAAATAGTTGATACGTGCACTGATGACACGCAGAGTGCCTGGCAGCAATTCAGCAGGACGAGCGCGCATCATGCCATGTCTTGCCATCCAATCCATCTCACCGTGGTAGCCCGCATCTAGCCAACTTTGCAAAGCCTGTTCATGTTCACTTAAGTCGACGTCACAGATCCCGACTTTTTCAAAGCCGAGTTCGATCGCCCATTGTTTGATCTTGTCTGCTAGTTGTTGGTAGTCCATCGGGGGGTACTCACGATAAGGGGCGAGGATCTTAGCGGATCTTCTTTCCTGCTTCTAGCCTTAATCCGGTTTAGATCTTGATTGATCCTAGATATTTTTCGCTTTGTTAACAGAACAGATCTTGTCTCTTAATTCAAACCCAGTTTACTATTCCAGTTCTTTTGATTTCTTTATAGTCAATAAAGACTTTGTCGAGAAAAGCGTAATGAACAGCAAGATTTTTTCCCTTAAAGATGAACAAGCCACGATTGAATTAGGCAGCGCGTTAGCCGCAATTTGTTCTCAACAAACAACGCTTTATCTGCATGGCGATCTTGGAGCGGGAAAAACCACATTTAGCCGCGGTTTTATTCGCGCATTAGGCCACAACGGCAATGTCAAAAGTCCCACCTATACTCTGGTTGAACCTTATCAGCTAGGTGAATGGCAGGTTTATCACTTTGATCTTTATCGTTTGGCCGATCCAGAAGAACTCGAATTCATGGGGATTCGTGATTACTTTTCTGCGGATGCGATTTGTTTGGTTGAATGGCCAGAAAAAGGGCATGGACTTTTGCCCCATGCTGATCTCGACATTGATTTGCGCTATGACGGTGAGCAGCGAATTGCCACGCTGACTGCCAATAATGATTATGGATGCGACCTTTTGAGTCAGTTGGAGTTATGTTGAACGTTAGCCGTTTTCGTTTTGTATTCTTACTCAGTGCATTAGTTCTATTAACACTGGCTCCCAAAACATGGGCCAATGTATTAGAAGGGGTTCGCGTTTGGCCATCTCCTGATGAAACACGAGTGGTTTTAGACGTCAAATCTGAGGTTGACTTTAGTTATTTCACGCTCAGTTCACCTGAGCGTTTGGTGATCGATCTAAAGCAGAGTTCTTCTCGCGCTAAGTTGCCAGTCAATGTCACTGAAAGTGGCATTTTATCTAAAATTCGCGCTTCGACTCCGCCGGAGAAAAGTACCTTTCGTCTTGTCTTCGAACTCAAACAAAAAACGACTCCAACCCTGTTCAAACTGGCGCCAACACCAGGTGGGCAATATGGGCATCGCCTAGTAGTAGATATGCCGCATGGCAAGGTAGCGGATACAAGTACTTCAAGTTCAAGCACATCAAGTTCTTCTTCTGCTCAAGTGAGTAAAGATGCTTCACAGTTGCTAGGCAATGACGACATTGTGGTTGCGATTGACGCAGGACATGGTGGTGAAGATCCGGGTTCAATCGGACCAACTCGTAAATTTGAAAAAGATGTTACCTTGAGTGTTTCGAAAAAACTCGCCGATCAAATTAATGCTGTGCCGGGTATGAAGGCGGTACTGACTCGCCGAGGCGACTATTTTGTTAACCTTAATAAGCGCACAGAAATCGCACGTAGTAGTAAAGCTCATTTGTTAGTTTCCGTGCATGCGGATGCCTTCCATACGCCTCAACCTCGTGGTGGCTCCGTGTTTGTGCTGAATACTCGTCGCGCTAATACAGAAATTGCGCGTTGGGTTGAAAACCATGAACAACAATCTGAATTGCTTGGCGGTGCAGGGGAAGTGCTTTCGAAAGCGAATAACGATCGCAACGTCAGCCAAACTTTGCTTGATCTGCAATTTAGCCATTCACAAAAAGAAGGGTATAAAGTCGCGTCCAATATTTTGCGTGAGATGGGCAAAGTTGCCCATTTGCATAAAGCAGAACCTGTTAATGCAAGCTTGGCGGTACTGAAATCGCCAGATATTCCGTCAGTGTTGGTCGAAACGGGCTTTATCTCGAATCCATCAGAAGAAAAATTGCTGTTTCAGCGCACTCATCAAGATAAGCTCGCCCATGCATTAGCGACGGCGATTGTGCAGTACTTTGAAGATAACCCTCCAGAAGGAACGTTATTTGCGAATCGAGGGAAAGCGCAGAAACATAAAGTTCAGCGCGGTGAGTCGGTCGGTTTGATTGCGAATCAGTATGGGGTGAGTGTTGATGCCCTAATGAAGGTCAACAAACTCAAATCATCTACACTCGCGATTGGGCAATTGCTGACAATTCCTGCTTCACAGGCACCGATCCCTGTTCCTGAGGTGACCAATCCAGTAGAAACTGAAACGGTTACTCATGTAGTCAAATCAGGCGACTTCCTTGGCAAGCTTGCGAGCACTTATAAAGTGTCAGTGGCGGCGATCAAAAAAGAAAATAACCTCAAATCCGATACTTTGGTGCTCGGACAGAAGCTGAAAATTACGGTGAGCTTAAAAGATAAGCCGCTGCGTAAACATAAGGTGCAGCGCGGTGAGCACCTTAGCAAAATCGCTGAACAATACAATGTCAGCATTGATAGCATCCGCCAAGCGAATCAGTTGCGTTCTGATCAACTGGCGGTGGGCCAGCAACTGATTATCCCGAATAAGTAACTGATTATGACGATTCGAATTCTACCCGCTCGCTTAGCCAACCAAATTGCTGCTGGTGAAGTAGTAGAAAGACCCGCTTCGGTGGTGAAAGAGCTGGTGGAAAACAGCTTAGATGCGGGTGCGACTCGGATCGACATTGATATCGAGAAAGGTGGCGCGAAGCTGATCCGCATTCGGGATAATGGCTCAGGCGTTGATAAAGATGAGCTGGGTCTGGCGTTGAGTCGTCACGCGACTTCTAAAATCCATACACTGGATGATCTGGAAGCGATCATGAGCCTCGGGTTTCGTGGTGAGGCACTGGCGAGTATCAGCTCGGTTTCTCGTTTAACCCTCACTTCCCGCACTGTGACTCAAGAAGAAGCATGGTCGGCATACAGTGAGGGTCGTGATATGGCTGTGAAGTTACAGCCTGCCGCGCATCCAGTGGGGACGACGGTTGAAGTGCTGGATCTGTTCTTCAATACACCAGCACGTCGTAAATTTCTGCGTACCGAGAAAACCGAATTCACTCATATCGATGAGCTGCTCAAGCGTATTGCGCTCAGCCGCTTTGATGTCAGTTTTACTCTGCGCCATAACGGCAAAATGGTGCGTCAGTATCGAGCCGCGAGCACTTTGCCTCAGCAAGAGAAACGTTTAGCCGCGGTGTGCGGTAACCCATTTGTGCAGCATATGCTGCGAATTGAGTTAGAACATCAAGGCCTCAAACTGCATGGCTGGATAACAACGCCTGAAGGTGCACGTCAGCAAAGCGATCTGCAATACTGTTATGTGAATGGCCGGATGATGAGAGATAAGCTCATCAATCATGCGATTCGCCAAAGCTACGAAACCAGCTTACGAGCTGATCAGTTTGCCACCTATGTTTTGTTTATTGAACTCGATCCTCATCAAGTCGATGTCAACGTACATCCAGCTAAGCATGAGGTGCGTTTCCATCAAGCCCGCCTCGTTCACGATTTCATTTATCAAGCTTTAAGCAGTGCGTTGGTACAAAGCGCACAAGTGATTGCTCCTTCGATCAATGATGGTGCTTTCCATTTACCTAATGTGGAAGAGGATGCCGAGGCTAGCGTAGCTGAACCAGTGACGACAGAAGCTTCGGTGCAAAAAAGAGTGTGGCAAGCGGCACAAGATACCCCCGCTTATCCGCGTAAAGCGCCTCGTGATGAAGAAGAGAGTGAGAGCGAACATTACCAGCTTAGAGAGCGAGCGGTAACGAATCCATGGGTCACTTCACCAAAAACGGCGGGTTCGAACAGGGAAAAATACGGCTCAGTATCAGTGAGTAAAAAAGAGGCTGTGGCCTATCAAACCCTGATGCAAACGCCAGATTTGCCTGATGAGGAGCCAAACTCTTCACCAGTTAGCACTTCATCTCTCCAAACGACAAAGACGGAAATTGTCATTGAAAAGCTTGGTAAAGCGATTCAGGTAGTCGAAGGGGAGTATTTGCTGATGAGCAGCTCACAAGGCTGTGTGCTCATCTCGCTACACCAAGCTCAAGTAGTTAAATTACGTGGATTACTTAATGCACAGCATGGCGCACTTAAAGCGCAGCCACTCTTAGTGCCTTTATCGCTGAAACTGAGCGAGAGTGAATGGCAAGTCGCGCAAACCCATTTAGACTCGCTACTCCAACTTGGGATTGAACTCAAAACACGCGCTAATCACAGCATTATAGTGATGGCTGTGCCTCAACCGCTGCGTCAGCAAAATTTACAGCAATTACTGCCGGATCTGTTATCTTACGCGGCGGTGACAGCTGAGCCTTTGAGCCATCAAGTGCTTGCGGATTGGCTGACCCAACGGATTGTCGTAGAAAAAAGAGACTACACTTTAGCCGAGGCGATCGGTTTGATCGCAGAGCTGGAACAGTTATGGCAAGGTCGCTTGCCTTTGCATGATCCTCATTTTATTACCTTGGTGGACTTTTCCACCTCAATTACAGCATTACACTCATGACTCAAAAGTTACCTCTCGCCCTGTTTTTAATGGGCCCAACGGCTTCTGGCAAAACGGATTTAGCCATTCGCTTACGTCAGAAATACCCGGTGGAGATCATCAGCGTCGATTCGGCTCTGATTTATCGGGGGATGGACATCGGTACCGCTAAGCCCGATGCCCAAGAGTTAGCACTCGCACCACACCGTTTGATTGATATCCTTGATCCGAGTGAAGCTTATTCGGCCGCCGATTTTCGTCGTGACGCCCTCAAAGAGATGGCTGAGATCGTAGCGCAGGGCAAAATTCCGCTGTTGGTGGGTGGCACTATGCTCTATTACAAAGCCTTGCTCGAGGGTTTATCGCCACTGCCGGCGGCTGATCCAGAAATTCGCCAACAGATAGAGCAAGAGGCTTTAACGCTAGGCTGGCAGGCGTTGCACGATCAATTGCAACAAATTGATCCTGTCTCGGCACAGCGAATTCATCCCAATGATCCACAAAGATTGTCACGGGCATTGGAAGTTTATCGAATTTCAGGTAAAACTCTTACTGAACTGACGCAAACCAAAGGGGAAGCAATTCCTTATCGGGTGCTGCAGTTTGCAATTGCTCCCAAGGAAAGGGCAGAACTCCATCGTCGTATTGAACTTCGCTTTGAGAAGATGGTCGAATCAGGGTTTGAAGAAGAGGTCAAAGCATTGTATGCCAGAGACGATCTTCATCCGGATCTTCCCTCTATCCGTTGTGTGGGCTATCGTCAGATGTGGGATTATTTAGACGGTAATGGAACTTTAGATGAGGCGATTTATCGCGGCATCTGTGCCACCCGTCAATTGGCCAAGCGACAGATCACCTGGTTACGCAGCTGGGATGATTTAACTTGGTTAGATAGCGAAAACATTGAGCAAGCCGTTGAAACACTCTCAAATGCGATAGCGTCCAACGAAATAAGCTGTGTATAATGTGATCGCTTTTGCGTGATGTACCCCGGAAAGGATCCGCTATTGGTACTCTGTTGAGCATCGGTAGCAACGGGGATTTGATTCGTTTAGCTCAGATGCAAGGCTGCATATAACTCTGCTGCACCGCTAGCTAAATAATTACTAGAAAAGACAAAATAAGGAAAAATAAAATGGCTAAGGGGCAATCTCTACAAGACCCATTTCTGAATGCACTACGTCGTGAACGTATTCCAGTTTCTATCTACCTTGTTAACGGCATCAAGCTGCAAGGCCAGATCGAATCGTTTGATCAATTTGTGATCCTGCTGAAGAACACAGTAAACCAAATGGTTTACAAGCACGCGATCTCTACTGTGGTTCCTGCTCGTCCAGTTAGCCACCATAGCGGTGATCGCCCAGCATCAGATCGTCCAGCAGAGAAAACTGAAGAGTAATTCTTTGCACAATAATTTAAGGAGTTGATCGCTTGTTTGACCGTTATGAAGCCGGTGAGCGAGCCGTACTTGTTCATGTCAACTTCACGCAACAGGGTGAGTGGGAAGATCTGAGCGAATGTAAAATGCTCGTTTCTTCCGCCGGGGTGACAACACTGCAAGTGGTAACTGGCAGTCGTCAAACCCCTCACCCTAAATATTTTGTTGGTGAGGGCAAAGCCCAAGAAATCGCCGAAGCTGTCCAGTTAAATGGAGCTAACGTGGTGATTTTTAACCACGCTCTTTCTCCTGCCCAAGAACGTAACCTCGAAAGACTGTGCCAATGCCGTGTGATTGATCGCACAGGTCTTATCCTTGATATCTTTGCTCAACGTGCCCGTACCCATGAAGGTAAGCTACAAGTCGAATTGGCTCAGCTACGCCATATCTCGACACGCTTGATCCGTGGTTGGACGCACTTGGAAAGACAAAAAGGTGGTATCGGTCTGCGTGGACCAGGGGAAACCCAGCTTGAAACTGACCGACGTTTATTGCGTGAACGTATCAAAGCGATTTTGCGCCGCTTAGAAAAAGTGGCTAAACAACGTGAACAAGGGCGTCGAGCTCGCAACCGTGCTGAAATTCCAACCATCTCGTTGGTAGGATATACCAACGCAGGGAAATCCACCCTGTTTAACCGCATCACCGAAGCGGGGGTTTATGCGGCGGATCAGCTGTTTGCAACACTCGATCCTACCTTACGCAAAATCGATCTGGTGGATGTGGGGCCGGCCGTTTTAGCCGACACAGTAGGTTTTATTCGTCATCTTCCGCATGATCTTGTTGCGGCTTTTAAAGCAACGTTACAAGAGACACAAGAAGCTGACATTTTGTTACATGTTGTTGATGCCAGTGATGATCGCTTTCGTGAGAATATTCAAGCAGTAGAGACTGTGTTGCAAGAGATCGATGCCCATGAAGTCCCAACCCTGTTGGTGATGAATAAGATCGATAGTCTTGAAGAGCAAGCTCCGCGTATTGAGAGGGATGATGAAGGTATCCCGAGAGTAGTCTGGATCTCTGCCATGCAGGGTTCTGGCATTGAGCTACTCTTTCAAGCATTAAGCGAACGTTTGGCGAGCCAAGTGGTGGAACACCATTTACGTATTCCTCCACGACATCAAGGACGTATCCGAAGCACATTTTTCCAGATGAAATGTATCCAGCAGGAAGAATATGATCCGGAAGGCAATTTACTGATCACTGTTCGAATGCAGCAGGTCGATTGGGCTAGACTAGAAAAACGAGAGCAAGCAGATTTATGTGACTTTATAGTTACTTAAAGGACTGCTAGAGTATAACGTCATATCAAATGATGGAGTTTTCTAATGGCGTGGAATGAGCCTGGTAATAATAACGGCAACAATGGCCGCGATAATGACCCATGGGGGAACAACAATCGCGGTGGCAAAGGTGGCCGAGATCAAGGTCCACCAGATTTAGACGAAGTGTTTAATAAACTGAGTCAGAAGCTGGGTGGTAAATTTGGCAACAAAGGCGGAAAAGGTCCTTCGTTGGCAGGTGGCGGTGCCATCGGTTTTGGTGTGATTGCAGCAATCGCTGCCGCGGTGTGGTTCTTTACTGGCTTCTACACCATTGGTGAAGCCGAGCGTGGTGTTGTGCTGCGCCTTGGTAAATATGATCGCATTGTTGATCCTGGTTTGAACTGGCGTCCACGCTTTATTGATGAAGTGACTCCAGTTAACGTACAAGCGATTCGTTCGTTGCGCGCATCAGGTTTGATGTTGACCAAAGATGAAAACGTAGTAACGGTATCGATGGATGTGCAATACCGTATTTCCGATCCATATAAGTACCTTTATCAAGTCACTAATGCGGATGACAGTTTGCGCCAAGCGACTGATTCTGCTCTGCGTGCGGTAATCGGTGACTCATTGATGGATAGCATCTTAACTAGCGGTCGTCAGCAAATTCGTCAAAGCACTCAACAAACACTGAATCAAATCATCGATAGCTATGATATGGGCTTGATGATCGTTGACGTGAACTTCCAATCGGCTCGTCCGCCTGAGCAAGTGAAAGACGCATTTGACGATGCAATTGCTGCTCGTGAGGATGAAGAGCGTTTCATTCGTGAAGCGGAAGCTTACAAGAACGAAATTTTGCCGAAAGCGACAGGTCGTGCTGAGCGTTTGAAGAAAGAAGCTCAAGGTTACAACGAGCGTACGATCAACGAAGCTCTTGGTCAGGTTGCTCAGTTTGAAAAGCTGTTACCTGAATATCAAGCTGCACCGAAAGTCACTCGTGATCGTCTCTATTTGGATGCGATGGAAGAGGTGTATAGCAATACCTCGAAAGTTCTAATTGATTCTGAGTCGAGCGGTAACCTGTTGTATTTGCCGATCGATAAGCTAGCGGGTCAAGACAGTAAAAAAGCCGAGTCTCGTCCAAGCAAATCTTCATCGTCGTATGATCAGATTGAGCTTGAATCACAAACGACAGAATCGAATACCGACACTCAGTCGCGTAGTACCACACGTCAAGGGAGATACTAAGAATGCGTAAGTTATTAATCCCTGGTGTAGTTCTGATCATCGCAGCTTTGTTGATGTCGATGTTTGTTATCCCTGAGGGTGAGCGCGGTATAGTGATCCGCTTTGGCCGAGTGTTGAAAGACAACGATGTCTCAAAGATTTATGAACCGGGCTTGCATTTCAAAATGCCATTGTTTGATCGCGTAAAAACATTAGATGCACGAATTCAAACTATGGACGGCCGTTCGGATCGTTTCGTAACGTCAGAGAAAAAAGACGTGATTATCGATTCGTACGTGAAATGGCGTATCGAAGATTTCGGTCAATATTACTTGGCAACAGGTGGTGGTAATGCTTTAACGGCAGAAGCTCTACTTGAGCGTAAAGTTACAGACGTGCTGCGTTCTGAAATTGGTTCACGTGAGATCAAGCAGATTGTTTCTGGTCCTCGTAGTGGCGCTATTGTGCCAGAAAACACGGATTCTCCTGAACTGGCAACTGAGGCTGCAAAAGAAGCGCTTGAGATTGATGGTCAGCGTGATCAAATCATGTCTGAGGTGCTGAACGATACTCGTACCAGTGCGATGAAGGACCTAGGTGTTTACATCGTCGACTTCAGAATGAAGAAGATCAACTTACCTGATGAAATCAGTGAGTCTATCTATCGTCGTATGCGTGCTGAGCGTGAGTCAGTGGCTCGTAAGCACCGTTCACAAGGCCGTGAGAAAGCAGAAGTCATTCGTGCACAAGCTGAGCTTGAAGTAGCGACTATCCTTGCTGAAGCAGACAAAACCGCACGTGTTACGCGTGGTACGGCAGATGCAGAAGCCGCTAAAATTTACTCAGATGCATACAAGAAAGACCCTGAGTTCTTTAGCTTCCTGCGTTCACTGCGTGCTTATGAGAAATCATTTAACAGCAAGAACGATATTCTGGTTTTGGATCCGAAAAGTGAGTTCTTCCAATACATGAATAATGCGAAAGGCGCTGCAGCCAAGTAAGCACAATGCAACATTTCTAAAGGCTCCGTAAGGAGCCTTTGTTATTTGGAGTAAATATGTCGCACACACTGTGGGTCGCACTAGGTTTAGTGTTGATTGTTGAAGGATTAGGGCCATTATTAGCGCCACGAGGCTGGCGTCAGATGGTGTCGCAACTCAGTCAGCAACCGGATAATCAATTACGTCGTATTGGTGGTTGTTTGGTTGTGGCTGGAGCGGTGATCGCCTACGTATTTGCTGGATAAACCCAGAGCTGAAGATGTAGGCGAACAGATATTACGTACCAGTATTATTGATTAATAGTGCGGTGGTGGTGTTTCATGAGCTTGATCGGCAAGGTTTGATGAGTCTATATTTCTGACTTTGCCGACAACATATTTCATCTGATCCTGCATTTTAGAGATCAGTAATTGCTGCTGAGTCAGAGAATCATTCAGGGTTTCGATCGTCTGCTCTTGAAAAGCCAATTTGCACTCTAAATCTTCAATGCGCTCTTGAAGTTGGGTTAGCGATATCTCTTGCATTTGTCAGTTCTCCACACGCCAAGCTTGAGCTATACCCGCCGAACTGCCCGCTACGGCACGTTGTTGGGCATCAAAAGTCGCATCATACACGACAGCTTGCGCGGGTCCGCCATCTTTTTTGGTTGCTGACTCAAAGCTGGCGATTTTCTTTCCATCTTGGCTATCCCATATTTCAACTAACCCTGATGGTGTGCCTGTTATCAATCTTTTCCCATCATCAGAGAGGCGAGCTGTAGAAAAAATCAGTTGGCGTCTAAAGCTTCGTAGCTGAATCGGCTGGCTTTGTGACGTTAAATCCCAAATCAGGCTTGATTACCTCCATCTGAAGTAAACGCCATTTTGCCATCTCTTTGTAAAGTAACTCGATTAACTCGTTGTTCATGTTCAAATTGGTGGATAATTTGCCCGGTTTTGGTATCCCAAAGGTAAGCGTGATAATCATTACCCCCCGTTAAGGCATAGCGTCCATTAGCTGAAATCGCCACTGAATTCACTTTTTCTTGATGAGCAAGGAACTCCATGCGTCGCCCACTGACTAAGTCCACGTAAATGGCTTTACCATTGGTCAGTCCAAGTAGTGCTTGTTCACCATCACTCGACACGTCTACGTCACGGATCAAACCATCGGTAATGGACCAAAGACCTTTAGCTTGGGTCCAAGCAAGATCCCAAACCGCGAAGTTGTTTTGGCTTGCGGTAATGGCATAGCGTCCATTGTCCGCAATACGGATAACGGAAACAGGGTTGGCTTGCGGATCTTGTGCACCTAAATAGGAAAGCTTTTTATTTTCCTGTAGATCCCACAGCACTAACTGCTGTTGTTTGGAATAAATGAGTGCGAAGCGGCCATCTCGGCTTAAACCAAAGGCGGTTGAACCTTCTGGAGCTAAGTCCCATTGTTGCTCCGCTTGGTTTACAAAAAAACAACCGCTTAACATTAAGATGACAAGCAAGTAGCAGAGTGAGTGATAAATTCTTCGCATCAAGTCGAATTATCCGTTTGTTGTGTAAAGACAATCATGAAACATACCGCTATATTGGTACAACTCTTTGTTGTGCACCAGTAGGTTGCTGGTTTTTGTGCACAACACCAAAAGGAATACCTCACAATTGGAGAACCCGATGAAATCACTTTTTAAAGTGTCACTGCTGGCTGCGACGGTTATGCTCGCAGTTGGTTGTCAGAAAGAAGAAGCACCAAAAACAGAAACCACGCCTGCTGCACAAACTGCAACGGCAAAAACCGTGGAATTCAAATCTGAAGACGATAAAGCCGCGTACGCGATTGGTGTGTCGTTTGCTAACTACCTTAAGACCAGCATTGAAAAGCCAAGTGAAATTGGTATTGACCTCAACAAAGATCTTGTGCTGAAAGGAATTGAGCATGTGTTCGCTGGCAACCCAGAAATGAGCGAAGAAGAGACACGTGCTGCGCTTGAAGCTCTGGATAAGCGCGTAGCTGAAACCATGCAAGCGAAAGCAACTGAAAAAGCAGCAGAAAACAAGAAGAAAGGTGATGAGTTCAGAGCTCAATTCGAGAAAGAGCAAGGTGTAGTGAAGACCCAATCTGGTCTGCTATACCAAGTTATGACTCCAGCTGAAGGCGACAAGCCAAAAGATACTGATACAGTACAAGTTCACTATAAAGGGACTTTGACTGATGGTACTCAATTCGATAGCTCTTATGAGCGTGGCGAGCCTGCGACTTTCCCATTGAACCGTGTGATCCCAGGATGGACAGAAGGCGTACAATTGATGCCAGTAGGTTCAAAATTCAAGTTGGTTATCCCGCCTGAATTGGCTTACGGCGAGCAAGATACCCCAACAATTCCAGCTAACTCAACGCTAGTGTTTGAAGTTGAACTGCTGAAAATTGAAAATGGCAAAGACGCTACACAGTAAATAGTGAGTTCTGCATCTGCTCTTTAAGGGTAGTTGAAGAAGAGAATGAAGGCCTGACGTTGTTCAGGCCTTTTTGTGTTCTTCGCTTTCTGCTAATTCGAATGGGGTTGTTGATCATTGGCCGTAGAATAGGCTGTAACTCCAAGCTGTTTATAGATAATGCAATAAGAATTTGTCCTAAATCACTTGTTGGTAATATTGCAGAATCGTGGTTTAAAATTTTCTGATAAACTTACAGCAATTTGTTGATTTTTCATTCTAAGGTTTAAGCACAGTGACTATGACAGAAACCATGAATGTCGATTTACTGCTGGAGATGGAATCGGTGCACGTTAAGCCGTTTACGGAGCACGATAAAGTGATTCTTCGCTCCTATGAGGCAGTCGTCGATGGCATTGCTAGCCTGATTGGCCCATTTTGTGAAATCGTTTTACACTCGCTCGAAGATTTGAATACTTCTGCGATAAAAATTGCCAATGGTGAAAACACGGGTCGTCAGGTGGGGTCTCCGATTACGGATATGGCGCTGAAAATGCTGCGCGATATTGAAGGATCTGAGCGCAATTTCTCTCGTTCCTATTTCACACGTGCCAAAGGTGGCGTACTGATGAAGTCGATCACTGTGGCGATCCGTAATGGTGAAAACCGAGTGATTGGCCTACTGTGTATCAACGTCAACCTAGATGCTCCATTTTCACAAGTGCTCAAATCTTTTATGCCAACCCAAGAAGCGCAAGAAGCGGCCTCTTCGGTGAACTTTGCGAGTGATGTCGAAGAGCTGGTGGACCAAACGGTTGAGCGAACGATCGAAGAAATCAATGGCGATAAATCCGTTTCGAACAATACGAAAAATCGTCAGATCGTAATGGCATTGTTTGATAAAGGGATCTTCGATATTAAAGATGCGATCAACCGCGTGGCTGATCGTTTGAATATTTCTAAACACACGGTTTATCTCTACATTCGTCAGCGCAAAACTGAGGATGATGAGAAGTGAAATCTCTCACTTACACCCTCGTTGTCAATGGACCGCAATACGGTACACAATCCGCTCGTAGCGCTTATCTGTTTGCCAAAGCACTCATTGCTAAAGGACACATTTTGAAAAGCGTGTTCTTTTATCAAGATGGAGTACTTAATGGTTCGGCAACTCATGTGCCAGCGAATGACGAATTCGACTTACTGCAAGGTTGGCAGACTCTCGCACAAGCACATAACGTGCAACTTGAAACCTGTGTGGCAGCTGCTTTGCGCCGTGGTGTGGTGAGTGAGCAGGAAGCTCTGCAACATGGTTTAAGTAGTCACAATCTCGCGACACATTTTACCCAAGCGGGATTAGGTAGCTTGGCGCAAGCTTTATTAGAACAAGATAGGGTGGTGCAGTTTTGAATAAAGTCGCATGGGTATTCCATACTCCACCTCACGGAACTACCGCTGGTCGAGAAGGGTTAGACGCTATCCTTGCCACCTCAGCTTACAGTGACGAACAAGCACTGTTCTTCGTCGGAGACGGTGTGTTGCAGTTAGTCAAAAACCAGCAACCGGAATCTATTCTAAGCCGCGACTACATTGCCGCATTTAAGTTATTGGATCTTTACGATGTTGAAGCGCGCTATGTCTGCCAAGAGAGTTTGCAGCGTTGGGGGTTGAGTGAACAAGATCTGCTGATAGATGTAGAAGTCTTGGAATTACAAGAACTAGCGCATTTACTGCGTAGTTACGATCAATTGCTAACTTTTTAAGGATCTCACATGCTGCATATCGTCAAGCACCTTGAAAAATTGCCCTTAGTCGTTGCGTATTTGCTGCCGGGTGATGCCGTATTGCTAACTGAAAATGCTGTATACGCTGCTGCAGTTCAATCGACTTATCGAATGAGTATGAATGATCAGATCGAGTGGTCGGTACTGCAGGAGGATCTGCAAGCGCGTGGTTGGCTGAAAAACGTTGATCCCCGTATTCATATTGTGAGCATGAACGATTTTGTTGATTTGACCATAAATCATGATAAATCAATCACATGGTAGAAGTTCTTTTTCTGAAAAATATCGGCTAAATAGAGCTACAGCTGGATCAGGAAAAAAGATCTGTATATTTCTTGACACACCTCCCACTGCTGCATAGAATTTTGCGTCCCTATTTGTGCAATCTGTTTGCATGAAGAGGGGTAGATTTTTCACAAGCTTACTTTAAGTAAATCAGGAGCTAGTTAATGGCAACTATTAACCAGTTGGTTCGTAAGCCACGTGCTAAGCAAGTTGTTAAAAGCAACGTGCCAGCACTAGCTGCGTGCCCACAAAAGCGTGGTGTATGTACTCGTGTTTACACTACTACACCTAAAAAACCTAACTCAGCACTTCGTAAAGTATGTCGTGTACGTCTAACTAACGGTTTTGAAGTTACTTCATACATCGGTGGTGAAGGTCACAACCTACAAGAGCACAGTGTTGTACTGATCCGTGGTGGTCGTGTTAAAGACCTTCCAGGTGTTCGCTACCACACTGTTCGCGGCGCACTTGACTGTGCTGGCGTGAACGACCGTAAACAAGCTCGTTCTAAGTACGGTGTGAAGCGTCCTAAGTCTTAATGGAATCCGTTAAGTAAGGCCAAACACTAAATTAATTTGAATTTTTTGAAAAAACTGAAAAGTTTTGGAAAAAACCTGAAGAAGACAACGGAGAATATTCCATGCCACGTCGTCGCGTCATTGGTCAGCGTAAGATCCTTCCAGATCCAAAGTTCAAATCTGAACTGCTGGCAAAATTCGTTAACATCCTTATGGTTGACGGTAAAAAATCTACTGCAGAGAAAATCGTTTACACTGCACTAGACACTATGGCTGAGAAGTCTGGTAAAGACCACTTAGCTGTTTTTGAAGAAGCTCTTGAAAACGTTCGCCCAGCGGTAGAAGTTAAATCTCGCCGTGTAGGTGGTTCAACTTACCAAGTGCCAGTTGAAGTACGTCCAGTACGTCGTAATGCTCTGGCAATGCGTTGGTTGGTTGAAGCTGCGCGTAAGCGTGGTGAAAAATCTATGGCTGCTCGTCTGGCTGCTGAAATGCTGGATGCGGCTGAAAACAAAGGTTCTGCTGTTAAGAAACGTGAAGACGTTCACCGTATGGCAGAAGCGAACAAAGCGTTTGCTCATTACCGCTGGTAATACCTTCTGTGCTGCGAGGTTCTCTCGCAGCACATTTCTATTTTCTAAGGTTGACCTTAGTAAGAGGATACAATCGTGGCTCGTAAAACTCCTATTGAGCGCTACCGTAACATCGGTATCTGTGCTCACGTAGATGCAGGAAAAACAACCACTACTGAGCGTATTCTGTTCTACACTGGCCTCTCTCACAAAATTGGCGAAGTTCACGACGGTGCTGCGACTATGGACTGGATGGTCCAAGAGCAAGAGCGCGGTATTACCATTACCTCTGCTGCTACCACCACCTTCTGGCGTGGTATGGAAGCGCAATTCCAAGAACATCGCATCAACATCATTGATACCCCTGGACACGTTGACTTTACGGTTGAAGTAGAGCGTTCACTTCGTGTGCTTGATGGTGCAGTGGTCGTATTCTGTGGCACATCAGGTGTTGAACCTCAGTCTGAAACTGTTTGGCGCCAAGCTGACAAATACGGCGTTCCACGCATGGTATTCGTTAACAAAATGGACCGTGCAGGTGCAGATTTCTTACGCGTAGTAGGCCAAATTAAACATCGTCTTGGTGCGAACCCAGTTCCAATCCAACTGAACATTGGTGCAGAAGAAGGGTTCAGAGGTGTCATCGACCTTATCAAGATGAAAGCCATCAACTGGAATGAAGCCGATCAAGGCATGAGCTTCACTTACGAAGAGATTCCTGCGGATATGCTTGAACTTGCCCAAGAGTGGCGTAACCACCTTGTGGAAGCAGCAGCCGAAGCCAGTGAAGAGTTGATGGAAAAATACCTTGAAGATGGTGAACTCAGCGAAGTAGAGATCAAACAAGCTCTGCGTCAGCGCACTATCAATAACGAAATTGTTCTCGCAGCTTGTGGTAGTGCGTTTAAGAACAAAGGCGTACAAGCAGTATTGGATGCAGTGATTGAATATCTGCCATCTCCAACTGATGTGCCCGCAATCAAAGGTATTGATGATCGAGAAAACGATGTTGAGCGTCATGCTGACGACAACGAACCGTTTTCTTCACTCGCGTTTAAGATTGCTACCGACCCATTTGTTGGCACACTGACCTTTATTCGCGTCTACTCTGGAGTGGTTAACTCGGGTGATGCAGTTTATAACTCAGTGAAGCAAAAGAAAGAGCGCTTTGGCCGTATCGTACAGATGCATGCTAACAAGCGTGATGAAATCAAAGAGATTCGTGCGGGCGACATCGCAGCGGCTATCGGCCTGAAAGATGTCACCACGGGCGATACTTTATGTGATCCGAATCATGTTGTGATTCTGGAGCGTATGGAGTTCCCTGAACCAGTAATTCAGATCGCAGTAGAGCCTCGCTCTAAGGCCGATCAGGAAAAAATGGGTATTGCTCTAGGTAAACTAGCGGCAGAAGACCCATCATTCCGCGTTGAGACTGACGCTGAAACGGGTCAAACACTGATTTCTGGTATGGGTGAGCTTCACCTAGATATTATCGTCGATCGCATGAAACGTGAGTTTGGTGTCGATTGTAACGTAGGTAAACCTCAGGTGGCTTACCGTGAAACCATTCGTGGTAAATCGGAAGTTGAAGGTAAGTTCGTTCGTCAGTCTGGTGGTCGTGGTCAATACGGTCACGTATGGCTGAAAATTGAACCTGCTGAACCTGGTCAAGGATTTGTCTTCGTTGACGCAATCGCGGGTGGTGTAATTCCAAAAGAATTTATCAACCCAGTTGCGAAAGGTATCGAGGAGCAAATGAACAACGGTGTGTTAGCGGGCTATCCAGTACTGGATGTCAAAGCTACCCTGTTCGATGGTTCATTCCACGATGTCGACTCCAGCGAAATGGCGTTTAAAATCGCTGGTTCTATGGCATTCAAGAAAGGTGCGCTTGAAGCACAGCCTGTTCTTCTTGAGCCGTTAATGAAAGTTGAAGTAACTACTCCAGAAGATTGGATGGGTGATGTTGTGGGTGACTTAAACCGTCGTCGCGGCATGATCGAAGGTATGGATGAAGGCCCTGCGGGACTGAAAATCATCCACGCTAAAGTGCCACTTTCTGAGATGTTTGGTTATGCAACTGACCTGCGTTCTGCTACACAAGGTCGTGCTTCTTACTCTATGGAGTTTGCTGAGTACGCCGATGTGCCGAAAAATATTGCCGATGCAATTATCGCAGAACGTGGTTAACCGTTGTTGGTTAATAACGAATCTATTGCGCTAACGTGAGTTGGCGCATAAAATAGCAATTTCTGGCGCGCCTTGGGTACAGCTTACCCAAAGCGAATCATAACTAGGAAGGAACACGATCGTGTCTAAAGAAAAATTTGAACGTACGAAACCGCACGTAAACGTTGGTACTATCGGCCACGTTGACCACGGTAAAACAACTCTAACCGCAGCTATCTGTACTGTACTTGCAAAAGTATACGGCGGTAAAGCTCGTGACTTCGCGTCAATCGACAACGCACCAGAAGAGCGTGAGCGTGGTATTACAATCAATACTTCTCACGTAGAGTACGATACTCCAAACCGTCACTACGGCACA
>NZ_AOMO01000014.1 GCF_000338875.1 Vibrio mimicus CAIM 602
AAGCAGGCTCTTGCGCAGCATCCGCCAACGCATCTTCTTCAGTGAACTCCGGAAGATCTAACTCATCCAGTGCGACGAAATCGGCTTCATCAGTTTCAGGCTCGATACTCTGCTCAAGCTCAGACTCCGAAGCAGGCTCTTGCGCAGCATCGGCTAACGCATCTTCTTCCGTGCACTCGGGTAGCTCGAGTTCATCCAGCGCAACGAAGTCCTCTTCATCACTTTCAGGTTCGATATTCTGTTCAAGTTCAGATTCAGGAGCAGGCTCTTGCGCAGCATCGGCTAACGCATTTTCTTCCGTGTACTCGGGTAGCTCGAGCTCATCCAGCGCAACGAAGTCCTCTTCATTACTTTCAGGTTCGATACTATCTTCAAGAACCGATGTATCCGCAGTCAATTCATTTGCAAAATCAGCAAGCAAGTCATCATCTACTACACCGTCAGACTCTACTTGTAATCCATCTTCTTCAACTGCTTCTGCGGCAAGCGGCTCTGACTCAGGAGTCATCTCGGTATCGATCAATTGCTCCGCAGGTAAGGTGGGTTCAAGATTGGTTAACCCCCCCTCTTCTGCCACCTCTGGCTGTTCCAAATCATTGGTAGCCAATAACTCATTGTCGAGTTCTACACTTTCCTCACTGGCACTAGAGCTTTCATGTACCGGTTCGAAATCATTGGCTTGCGGTTCGAGTTCTGCCAATACCTCATCAGCTGTAATATCACTGGATGTTTCTGATAAAGCGAGTTCGTCATCACTGAGATCAACAGAGTTTTGGGATTTGCCTTCAGGCAAGCTGGCAGGTTGCTCGTCTTCCTCTTCGAACACCCAATCATTATCTTGAGGAACGCCAAACTCATTGGCTGGAAGCACGTTTTGTAACGGTGCTTCTTCCTCAACTTCCTCTGCGCTGCCTTCTATTTCAGGATTAAAATCAAAATCATCAGTTTGGGCAAAGGATTCTGTTTCATCCAGTTGAGGTTCCAGCAAGGGATCTTTCGCTGGTGCAGAGTTAAGTAAGTCGTCGATAAAGTTATCGCTATTAAACTCATCTTCAACAGACAGTTCTGGTTTTTCAGCCTGTTGCTCAATCTCAAGTAATTCATCGAAAAGTTCTGTGCCATCTTCAACACTGAGCTTTTCTGGTGCCACTGAAAATTCAGTTGCCTCAATAGATTCATCATCTAAATCAAGGTCATCAAGCAATTCGTCTAGCAGCTCTGTGCTATTTTGGTCAAGATCTAGGCTAGATAAGTCTTCAGTTGATACTGGTTCACCCAACACTTCATCAAGCAATTGAGTACTATTCTGATCTAAATCTGAAATGGGTTCTTCTGGTTGAGCAAGATTAGCGGTTTGAACATCTAACTCATCCGCTTCTGGGCTATCAAAATCTTCAAGTAGTTCGTCTAGCAACTCAGTGCTATCTTCACTCACTGGTGCATCTTGTTCAGCGAGTATTTCATCCAGTAACGCGGTTTCATCTATCGAATTGGCTTCAAGGTGTTCAAGATCAGCTTGCTCTTCAATGGATGCGAATAGATCATCCAAGTCTTGATCATCAGCTACACCAGCACCACTGAGATCGAACTCATCGTTACTTTCTGCACTTAGCGAATCCAGCTCATCATTGAGCAGAGTATCCAAGGTTTCTGCATCTTGAATAGCAGGCTCATCATCCAACGCATCCAGTTCACTGGCCAATAAATCATCCAGCAGTGACTGATCCACTTTACCGTCGCTAAGTAGTTCATTTTCTTCATCACCAGCCAACAGCGCTTCAATATCGTCCTCTGACATTTGATCTTCGTCAGCCAAGTCAAAGGAACTGAGTTCATCGGTATCCTCTTCCGTTGTGACGTCATCAAGAGCGCGCTCCATTTCCTCAAGGCCGAGCGCTTTATCATCACCATTGACTGAGATGCCGTTGGCACTTTCACCTAAAGTATCAAATTCAGTATCGAGATCGCCGTCATCATCAATACCAACAAACAGATCTTCACTGTCCTGCCCGTCGAGGTTGAAGTCGAGATCGGTTTCATTCAAATCAGCGAATACGTCATCATCATCTGAAAAAGCTTTATCAGCTTCGCTTTCATCTTTTTCGTCTGCGGTACTGAATAGATCATCATCCAGTAGCAGATCATCACCAATATCATCAGTCTGCTCAGGTCCTAAAGTAACAGGAGCCGCAGTTGCTGCTGGCATTTCAGCATTCAGATTAGACTGACTTGCCGTATCTTGTTGAGCGACAGAGCGACGGTTTAGTAGTAATAGCACCACGATCGCAATCAGTAACCCCGGAATAAGAGCTAATAATGCGACTAACCAACCGTTGGAGAGTAAATTATCCAATGCAGATGGTGCGAGTCGTTGTGCTTCTTCAGCTTTACGACGTTCTTCATCCAGTAACTTCTCGACTTCGCTACGGATGCGATTCTCGTCACCCAGCTCTTGTTTCAGCGTACTAACTTCGGATTGCACTTGAGATAGCATGACACGCAAGCGATGGTTCTTCTCTTCGAGAGCCATCATTTCTGTATCTGTAGCGCTGCTTGGTTTGCTTGTACTGCTTATTTCTGGAGCTGGTTTTGCTTCGACCTGTGGCTGCGGGGCTACATCTGGTTTTGTTTGAACAACCTCTTCCACTTTAGGCGTTGGCTTTGAGGCTGGTACGGGGCGCACTGGAGTCGGTTGTGTAGCCGGTGTTTGGTTTAGTTTTGCTTGATGAGCGGCCATGATGCTGACCGCTTCTTGATTACTGTTTCGGCTGATTTGCGCTAACGATGGGATTCGTAATGTACTACCAGGGATCAGAGTATGAATATTCTGGTTTTCAAACGCTTGTGGATTTAGTTGATAAATCGCCAACAAGGTTTGCTGTACAGTGACCGCCGGTGAGGGTCTTAGTTGAGTCGCGATCGACCACAAGGTTTGGTTCGCAGGCGTCGGACCAAAAAATTTTCCGGGCTCATTATTAGCTGCATTGCGGGCAATATTGTCACTGTATTGAGGCGTAGGTTGTACTTGGCCATTAGGACCAACAAGACGAATGCTTTCTGCACTGACGAAAGAAGTCTGAGTCACGACCATAACTGCGACTGGCAGTAGAAGTCGTTGGAAAAATCGACGCATAAAAGGCTCAGTATGTGCTTTAAATTTTGAAGTACGGAGATTTGTTAAATATATCGGATCCATCCGGCAAAACTATAGACTAGCTGGCAAAAAATGTGTCACGACCAGAATAATCGCAGGAATCTCACACAAATTTCAGCCCTAGCGTGAAGCAACCCCGCTTTCACGCCTCTAAAAACAAAGCCAGCACTACGGCTGGCTTTATCAGTAATGATCACTTTTCGACTTATTCTTCGTCGATTTTTGCCCAACTATCACGCAGGCCAACCGTACGGTTAAAGACCAAAGCTTGTGGTGTTGAATCTTTGTTATCCGCACAGAAATAGCCCATGCGCTCAAATTGATAACCAAATTCAGGTTGTGCAGCAACAAGGCTTGGTTCTACGTAACCTTGTACTTTCACCAATGATTCAGGGTTAATAGTTTCTGCAAAGTTATCTGCCGCACCTGGGTTTGGTACAGTAAACAGACGCTCGTAGAGACGGAATTCTGCTGGAACACCTTTTTCAGCTGATACCCAGTGAATCACTCCTTTCACTTTACGACCATCAGCTGGGTTTTTACCCAAAGTTTCAGGATCGTATGAGCAGAAAATAGTAGTGATATTGCCTTGCTCATCTTTCTCGATACGCTCAGCTTTCACTACATAAGCACCACGCAGGCGCACTTCTTTACCCAGAACAAGACGCTTATATTTCTTATTAGCTTCTTCACGGAAGTCTTCACGCTCAATCCAAAGCTCACGAGTGAATGGCACTTCACGCTCACCCATCTCTGGTTTATTTGGATGGTTAGCAATAGTTAGCGTTTCCATAGTATCCGCCGCGAAATTCTCAATCACGACTTTAACGGGATCCAATACGGCCATTGCGCGTGGTGCATTTTCATTCAGATCATCACGAATGCACGATTCAAGTGCACTGTACTCGATCATGTTCTCTTGCTTGGTCACACCAATACGCTTACAGAATTCGCGAATTGCACTTGGGGTAAAACCACGGCGACGTAGGCCAGAAATCGTTGGCATGCGTGGATCGTCCCAACCCGTTACCAATTTTTCGGTCACGAGTTGGTTCAACTTACGCTTAGACATCACGGTATATTCGAGATTTAAGCGGCTGAATTCGTACTGACGCGGGTGACATGGGATAGTGATGTTGTCCAATACCCAATCATACAAACGGCGGTTATCTTGGAACTCAAGAGTACAAATAGAGTGCGTAATATTCTCTAATGCGTCCGAGATACAATGGGTAAAGTCGTACATCGGGTAGATGCACCATTTGTCACCTGTTTGATGGTGCTCAGCAAAGCGTACACGGTACAGAACAGGATCGCGCATTACGATAAAAGACGATGCCATATCGATTTTTGCACGCAGGCAAGCTTTACCTTCTTCGAATTCACCCGCACGCATTTTTTCAAACAGTGCTAAGTTTTCTTCTACGCTACGATCGCGGTATGGGCTGTGTTTACCTGGCTCGGTCAATGTGCCTCGGTATTCACGAATTTGTTCAGGCGTCAGCTCATCTACATACGCCAGGCCTTTTTGAATCAGCTCAATAGCGTATTCATATAGCTTGTCAAAATAGTCTGATGAATAACAAACATCACCTGACCACTCGAAACCTAGCCAAGTCACATCTTTTTTGATTGACTCAACGTATTCGAGGTTTTCTTTTTCTGGGTTGGTATCATCAAAACGCAGATTACACTGCCCCTGATAATCCTGAGCAATACCAAAATTCAGACAGATTGATTTGGCGTGACCGATGTGCAGGTAACCATTCGGCTCCGGCGGGAAACGAGTATGCACGGTCGTGTGTTTACCATCCGCAAGATCTTTATCGATAATTTGGCGGATGAAGTTCGATGGACGAGCCTCAGCTTCACTCATCTATAGCACCTCAAAATTCATTTAGTATTGTCAGAAAGCGTTTCTGTATTTCACGCAGTAAAGGCTAGAAAACAGAAAATATTGCCGCTAATCATCCACAATTCTTTCGTTTGGCACAATAAAAAGTATGGATTTCTTGCGATTATTTCTATGGTTCGGTGGTTATATCGCCAGTTCTAAATAAGTAAAAAGCCTTCGCTTACGCGAAGGCTTCGATTATGGCTAGGGTTTGAGAACTATTGAGCAGTTTTACGCCAGATAGATCTTCTTTCGGGCTAATCGCTTTCATTTCGCCAGCCACGATTTCCGCTAGAGGGCCAAGGATAACTTGTAGGTTATTTTCACCCAGTTTCACTACACCTTTCGCACCCAGTTTCTTCAGAACAACTTCGTCAGCAACAGAGCGGTCTTTCAGAGTTAGACGTAGACGAGTGATACATGCATCGATAGAAGTCAGGTTCTCATGACCACCCAGAGCTTTCAGGTATTGGCGAGCCAAATCACCTTTAGCCGCTTCACCTGAATCAGTCTCAGTAGCTACATCTTCGTCTTCACGACCTGGTGATTTCAGGTTGAACGCACGGATAGCGAATGAGAAGGTGAAGAAGTATAGCGCAAAGAACGCTAGACCAATCACGAACAGAGTTACAGGTTTAGTTGCCAGACCCCAGTTCAGCAGGAAGTCGATTAGACCAGCAGAGAAACCGAAGCCATGCAGTGTGCCAAACATGTTAGCAACAACCAGTGACAGACCTGTGAACACAGCGTGTAGTGCATACAGAGCTGGTGCAAGGAATACGAACATGAACTCTAGAGGTTCTGTGATACCAGTTAGGAATGAACAGAATGCAACAGAGAACAGAGCACCACCAACTTGGCTACGACGCTCAGCAGGAGCCGCTAGGTACATAGCGAGTGCTGCACCTGGTAGACCGAACATCATCACAGGGAAGAAGCCGTTCATGAATACCCCAGCGCTCTTATCGCCACCGAAGAAACGATGTAGGTCGCCAGATTTAACGACTTCAGTAACTTCTTTAACCACTGCTGTGATTTCAGGAGTTACTGCATTCTTGAACGCAAAAGTATGCTCTTGACCAACAACTAGAGTTTTCGCTAGAGCAGGATCCACACACAGTTTTTCCAGAGCAGGCAGAGCTTGACCAGCAGCTTGAGCACCAGAAACTAGGATCTCTTGACATGTACCCATACCGAACCAGAAGTAAGAATTCAGAACATGGTGCAGACCAACAGGGATCAGCGCACGGTTCAGAGTACCGTAAACAAATTGGCCAAGAGAACCAGAAGTTGATACTGCGTGAGCCAGTGCATCAAGGCCACCTTGAATTGAAGGCCAAATCACACCAGAGATCGCGCCTGCAACCAAAGCAAACAAACCTGCCATGATTGGAACCAAACGCTTACCAGCAAAGAATGCTAGCCATTCTGGCAGACGAGTCATATGGAACGCGTTATATGCGTGGCCTGCGATGATACCTGCGAAGATACCGCCGAAGAATGACATGTTGATTGATGCATCAATCGTTTTAGCTGTTGCAGTCAGAACAAAATACGCTACAGCACCTGCTAGACCAGCAGCACCAGAGCCATCTTTTGACAGACCGATTGCAATACCTAAACCAAACAATAGTGGCAGTTGGCTGAAGATTGCATCGCCCGCTGCTGCCATGAATGGAATGCCTAATAGGTCAGGCTGACCCAAACGAAGTAAGAGCGCCGCTACAGGTAGCGTTGCGATAGGTAGCATCAATGCTTTACCTAACTTTTGCGCATATCCAAGAATATTCACCTTAAGTTCCCCCTATAGGATTTTTGTATATTATTGGGAGACTTTTTTTTAGCCGCCCAATTTAGTCCAGGTCAGTTTATGCCATTAATTTTGCTCCGCAAATTAAAACCTCATCATTTGTGATCGTAATCACCCGCACCTCCAAGAACGAAATGATTTTGCTAGCCAGATCATAAAACTTATTTTATGATGTAAAAAAACATCTTTTGAGCGTTAATATCACAGCGTTTGTTGGTCAGACAGCCGTCGTGTTACACTGTAGAACATAGCGTTTCTACCTTAACCCGTTAGGTTAAACACCTCGAAGAGTGGAATGGCCAAAAACTTATTTTTAGCCGCAGTTGCTGTGGCCTTTTGCACAAAAGATAATTCGCGACCTGATTGAAGTGAACCAGCTAAGTGAAACTACCCTACGCGTTGGTTGCAACCTTGTTGAGTCGCTAAAATGAATCTAAGAATATCGACAAGAGGATTAGCTGATTATGTATGCGCTAACTAACTGCAAAATCTATACAGGCAATGACGTGCTTGTGAAACACGCAGTCATCATCAACGGTGATAAAATTGAAACGGTTTGCCCAATCGAATCTTTACCGTCTGACATCAAAGTGGTAGACCTCAATGGCGCGAATCTCAGCCCAGGCTTTATCGACTTACAACTGAATGGTTGTGGTGGCGTGATGTTCAATGATGAAATCACAGCAAAAACCATCGATATCATGCACAAAGCCAATTTGAAATCGGGTTGTACTAGCTTCCTGCCAACTCTGATCACTTCATCTGATGAGAACATGCGCCAAGCTATTGCTGCCGCTCGCGAATATCAAAGCCAATACCCAAATCAATCACTAGGTCTGCATTTAGAGGGGCCATATCTCAATGTGATGAAAAAAGGGATTCACAGCGTAGATTTCATTCGTCCTTCGGATGACAGTATGATTGACACTATCTGTGCGAATAGTGATGTCATTGCTAAGGTAACGCTAGCACCGGAAAACAATAAACCTGAACATATTGAAAAACTGGTTCAAGCAGGCATCGTTGTGTCTATTGGCCACACTAACGCTACTTACGCAGAAGCGCGCCAAAGTTTCGAATCAGGTATCACTTTCGCAACGCATTTGTTCAATGCTATGACGCCAATGGTTGGCCGTGAACCTGGTGTGGTTGGCGCGATTTATGATACTCCAGATGTCTATGCGGGCATCATCGCAGATGGCTTCCATGTCGATTATGCGAACATCCGAATTGCTCACAAAATTAAGGGTGAAAAACTCGTATTAGTGACCGATGCCACAGCTCCTGCAGGCGCTGAAATGGATTACTTTATTTTTGTCGGTAAGAAAGTATATTACCGAGATGGCAAATGTGTTGATGAAAATGGCACACTTGGCGGTTCAGCCCTAACAATGATCGAAGCAGTTCAAAATACGGTTGAACATGTCGGTATCGCTTTAGACGAAGCTCTGCGAATGGCTACTCTATATCCAGCCAAAGCAATTGGTGTTGATGATAAATTAGGTCGTATCAAGAAAGGTATGATCGCCAACCTGACTGTTTTTGATCGAGACTTCAACGTTAAAGCGACGGTAGTTAACGGACAATACGAGCAGAATTAATAATGAATGGCGGACAAATTGGTAACGTAGATTTAGTTAAGCAGCTAAACAGTGCGGCGGTTTACCGCTTGATTGACCAGCAAGGGCCAATCAGTCGAATCCAAGTCGCCGATGTTAGCCAACTAGCACCCGCTAGTGTTACCAAAATTACCCGCCAACTGCTTGAACGCGGTTTGATCAAAGAAGTCGCTCAACAAGCGTCTACTGGCGGTCGGCGAGCCATCTCGCTGACCACAGAGGTCAAACCCTTCCACTCTATTGCGGTTAGAATTGGCCGTGATTACATCCAACTGAGTCTCTACGACTTAGGTGGCAACTCATTAGTGGATGAACATCACGAGTTTCACTACAACACTCAAGAAGTGTTGATGTCGAGCCTCATTAAGCAAATTCGTCTGTTTATTCAACAACACACCCCACTCATTGACCAATTAATTGCCATCGGTGTTGCCCTTCCAGGTCTAGTTAACCCAGAGACTGGCGTTGTTGAATACATGCCAAATGTTGCGATTAGCGAATTACCTCTCGGTGAAACTATCCGCGAAGAATTCCATGTTGAATGCTTCGTAGGTAACGACGTACGTGGCATTGCTCTCGCAGAGCATTACTTTGGTGCAAGCCAAGATTGCCAAGATTCGATCTTAGTCAGTGTCCACCGTGGTACTGGTGCAGGGATCATAGTTAACGGACAAGTGTTTCTAGGCTACAACCGTAACGTCGGTGAAATTGGTCATATTCAAATTGATCCACTCGGTGAGCAGTGCCAATGTGGAAACTTTGGTTGTTTAGAAACCGTAGCCACCAACCCAGCAATCATCTCAAGGGTAAAAAAGCTCATCGCTCAAGGGTATGAGTCTTCACTTTCTGGTCTCGACTCGATTACGATTGATGATGTTTGTGAGCATGCTAATGCAGGGGATGAGCTCGCCAAACAAGCTCTAGTACGTGTGGGAAATCAGCTAGGTAAAGCAATTGCAATCACCGTAAACTTATTCAACCCACAAAAGATTGTCATTGCGGGGCAAATTACCGCCGCTAAAGAAATTGTTTTTCCAGCGATTCAACGCAACGTAGAAAATCAATCATTGAAAACTTTCCATCAACAGTTACCTATCGTGGCCTCACAAGTCTATAAGCAACCCACCATGGGCGCGTTTGCCATGATCAAACGAGCGATGTTAAATGGGGTTCTGTTACAAAAATTGCTTGAAGACTAAGCATTTTATTTAAGTTTAAGCAACTGATTGACCTATAATGACGGTGGTATTTTGATACCACCGTTTTTTTATTATTAAATTAAGAACATAGCTCATGGATTTGATTCTTCTCTCTGCCGCATTTTTAGCAGGCTTTATCGCGCTAAAATGCCATTTGCCGCCACTGGTTGGTTTTTTGATTGCGGGTTTTGCACTAAACGCTTATGGATTTAGCAGCAACGACACCATCTCTCTGCTCGCTGATTTGGGTGTAACCCTGCTGTTGTTTACTATCGGCTTAAAGCTTGAAGTAAAAACCCTACTCGCCAAAGAGATCTGGGCGGGTTCCACTATACATAACATACTGTCTACTGCCCTATTTACTCTTTTATTACTCATTTTCAAGCAGTTGGGCCTTGATAGCCTTGCCGATCTGTCCTTTGATAAACTCATTCTGATCGGTTTTGCCCTTTCCTTCTCCAGTACTGTTTTTGCGGTTAAATCATTGCAAGAGAAAGGAGAAATGAATGCTACCTATGGCACCTTAGCCATCGGCATCCTGGTCATGCAGGATATTTTTGCCGTTGTTTTTCTAACAGCATCAACAGGAAAACTACCAGAGTGGTACGCCATCGGCTTATTTGTACTGCCTTTATTGCGCCCACTCTTTTATGAATTACTCGACTGGGTTGGCCACGGAGAAATGCTGGTGTTGTTTGGCATCTTCTTTGCACTGGTTGTTGGTGCTGGGTCATTCCAATTGGTTGGTATGAAGCCGGATCTCGGGGCACTTATCTTAGGTATGATGCTTGCTAGCCATCACAAGGCTTCAGAACTCTCCAAAGCATTATTTAATCTCAAGGAACTATTCTTAGTCTGCTTCTTCCTTAATATCGGACTCTCAGCGCAACCCACAACCACAGGGATTATGCTTGCCCTGTTATTACTGTTACTGCTACCAATTAAAGGCATCCTCTATTTCTGGGTGATCCATCAGTTCCATTTCCGTGTCCGTACGTCATTACTTACCTCACTATCATTATTTAACTTTAGCGAGTTTGGTCTGATCGTTGGTGGCCTCGCGTACAAAATGGGATGGATTAACGGTGATATTCTGGTCGCATTAGCTGTTTCTGTTCCTCTGTCATTTATTATCGCTGCTCCGATAGAGCGTAAAGGCCACGCCATTTACCAACGTTCAGCCAAATGGCTGAAAGAACAAGCAGCAGAATCGCTGCACACTCGTGATCGCCTGATTGATCCCGGTGAAGCTCAAGTACTGATTTTAGGTATGGGACGCATCGGCCGCGGAGCCTATGACGAATTGAGAGCACGTCATGGTGATATCTGTCTTGGCGTTGAAATTCGCGAAGATGCAGCCAATAACCATCGTGAAGAAGGGCGCAACGTGATCTCAGGTGATGCTACTGACCCGGACTTTTGGGAGCGTATTTTCGATACAGGTAAAGTAAAACTGGTGCTATTAGCGATGCCTCATCACCAAGCCAACCAGATCGCTCTTGAGCAATTACACAAGCGTAATTATCAAGGCCAGATTGCGGCTATTGCTGAGTATCCGGATCAGATTGATAGCCTGCTTGAGCATGGTGCTCACGCTGCATTCAACATATACAGTGAGGCGGGTACTGGTTTTGCTCGCCACGTGTGTGAGCAGCTAAAACCGAATTTTACTCGTCGCTAAAAAATAGGGCGAATTTCGCCCTATCGCTTCTTTTTTCGTCACTTTTTAAAATCCATTCACACAAATGCAAGTTAAAGTAGAAAAAATTTAATCAAATTCTTTTTGTTTAAAATAAAACACAAACAAGGGTTGAAGTTTTTAATCAGAATGGCAAATTAAGTCCAACAGATTAAAAAACATTTAAAAGGAATTCATATGTGCTCAATCTTTGGCATCTTAGACATTAAAACTGATGCAGCTACTTTAAGACCTGTAGCCCTCGAAATGTCGAAAAAGCTACGTCACCGCGGCCCTGACTGGTCAGGTATTTACGCGTCTGATAAAGCGATTTTGGCACATGAACGTCTAGCCATCGTTGGCCTGAACAGTGGTGCTCAACCACTTTACAGCCCAGATCGTAAACTCATCCTTGCGGTGAATGGTGAAATCTATAACCACAAAGAAATCCGTGAGCGTTACGAAGGTCAATATGAATTCCAAACCGATTCTGATTGCGAAGTCATCTTGGCTCTATATCGTGACAAAGGTGTTGATCTCCTTGAAGAATTGAACGGTATTTTTGCCTTCGTTCTGTACGATGAGGAAAAAGATCAATATCTCATTGGTCGTGATCATATCGGTATCATCCCTCTTTATCAGGGGCATGATGAACACGGCAACTTCTACGTCGCATCAGAAATGAAAGCACTTGTTCCTGTTTGCAAAACATTGAGTGAGTTTCCTCCAGGCAGCTACTTTAGCTCAAAAGATCAATCACCGACACGTTACTACGTACGTGATTGGAACAGTTATGATGAAGTTAAAGACAACGTCAGCAGCAAAGAAGAGCTCACACAAGCTTTGGAAGCCGCGGTAAAACGCCAACTCATGACCGACGTACCTTATGGTGTGCTTCTTTCTGGTGGTTTGGATTCTTCGATTACATCAGCTATTGCAAAGCGCTTCGCAGCAATGCGTATTGAAGATGATGAGAAAACGGCGGCTTGGTGGCCACAACTGCACTCTTTCGCCATTGGCTTAGAAGGTGCACCCGATTTGAAAGCGGCTCGTGAAGTAGCAGGAAAAATCGGTACGGTTCACCATGAGATGACCTACACAATCCAAGAAGGACTCGATGCCATTCGTGATGTGATCTACCACATTGAAACTTATGATGTGACGACTATCCGTGCATCAACGCCAATGTTCTTGATGGGGCGAAAAATTAAAGCCATGGGCATCAAGATGGTACTATCTGGCGAAGGAGCTGACGAAATTTTCGGTGGCTACCTCTACTTCCATAAAGCACCAAACGCCCAAGAGTTTCACGAAGAAACCGTTCGTAAACTACTGGCACTAAACTTATTTGACTGTGCTCGAGCCAACAAATCACTCGCAGCATGGGGCGTTGAAGGCCGAGTTCCTTTCCTTGATAAAGAGTTTATCGATGTTGCGATGCGCCTCAACCCTGCAGATAAAATGTGTGGCAACGGCAAGATGGAAAAACACATCCTGCGTGAATGTTTTGAACACTATCTTCCAGAATCCATCGCATGGCGCCAAAAAGAGCAGTTCTCTGACGGCGTAGGCTATGGCTGGATTGATACACTAAAAGCAACAGCAGAGGCAAAAATCAGCGATCAACAGATGGAAACGGCCAAATTCCGCTTCCCGTACAACACACCGACGACTAAAGAAGGCTATGTGTATCGTGAAATTTTTGAAGAGCTGTTCCCACTAGAATCTGCGGCGCGTTGTGTACCTGGAGGTCCTTCTGTTGCGTGTTCTTCCGCTAAAGCGATAGAGTGGGATGAATCCTTTAAAAACTGTATTGATCCATCTGGTCGTGCAGTAAAAGCAGTTCACAAACAAGCTTACTAAACGCTTGAGTAATATCGGCAACCAATAAAAGCAAAAGCCAGAGTTTATGCCTCTGGCTTTTTCATATCGATATGTTTGCCATTCTTATGATTGGAAAATGACTTGGGCAAGTGACTCAGTTTTAAGTAATTTCCCAATCTGTATTTTCAATACTCATCGGTACTTGCTGGCTGATCATTTTAACCAGCATGATTGAGCGAGTATCACCATCAGGCTCTTGATAGATCGCTTCAACTCCAGCGAACTGCCCTCTTGCGACACGAACCGTTTGCCCTTTTTCCGGTAATTGTCTTGCAGACCCTTTCAGTTGCTCACAATCCAGTTGCTTCAATTGATAGATTAAGTCGCCTTGTAATTCCCGCGGGTGTGGCCCTAATCGGACAAAATCCACAACCCCACGCGTTGAACGCACCGTAGTAAAAGAGGGACCCTCTTCAAAGTCAAAGCGAACAAACATATAAGACGGGAAAAGTGGCTCCTGAACCATTTGCCGCTTTCCTCGTAGAATTTTTTCAACGCATACTTCCGGATAGAAGCACTCAACATCCTGGTTTTCTAAATGCATCTTCGCGCGCTGCTGCTCGCCACGTTTACAATAAAGTAAATACCAACGTTTCATTTTTTCTTATTTCGCCAACTTTTTTTGGCATGCTACCACACCCCATCTGCAAAGATGAAATCTCTCTTAAATTCCATATCAATAATTCAGCCTTAGTGCTCGTAAATAATTCTGCTTAATGTGTGATGTTTTTCATCTACAAACGCTCGGCTATTTACCTTCATAAAAAACAATATTGTCAAATTAATCATACATATAAATTTACAATTCAAAACTGTGTAGATTGTTTAGGTGACTTTCATGGCAAGTATTTTTTATGAAAAATTAGTTTTCGCACAGTAAATCACAGATACATTTTGCGAAGTTTTTTTACTTTTCATTAAGTTACATTCACTTACAACCAACAGAGCCTTAAGCCTTCTATTGATATGCATTTATTTTGAATGTATAGGTATCAGCCGAATAAAAATCTCTCATGGATGAGTTGAATAAAAATAATGTTTGACGGTTGATTTCTGAACAACAGATTTCACCATTTGCACTGCACAATGATACAGGAATGCTTATGTCCAACCTTAATATTTTTAAACAACCGAACGCCTTCTATTTGATCTTTTCTATCGAATTTTGGGAGCGATTTGGCTTCTATGGCATGCAAGCCATCCTAACCGTCTACATGGTTAAAATCATGGGAATGGATGAGTCCGCGTCCTTCGTTCTTTTCGGTGCTTTCTCTGCTTTAGTTTACGGATTTGTCGCAATCGGTGGTTGGATCGGCGATAAAGTAATTGGCACCAAGCGAGCTATCACTCTTGGTGCCATCGTCATGATGGTGGGTTATGTCCTACTAGGGCTCTCAACAGCAAAACATCCACTTGTGGGCCCTACCTTGATTTACGTTGCTATGGGTTTCATTACTGTTGGTAATGGTTTATTTAAGGCCAACCCTTCAAGCCTTCTCGCTAAAATCTATCCTGAAAATGATCCACGTTTAGATGGTGCTTTCACCATGTACTATATGGCGATCAATTTAGGTTCCTTCTTCTCAATGATCATCACTCCACTAGTGGCAGTAAAAATGGGCTATGGTATGGCATTTGGTGTAAGTGCTGTTGGCCTTGCCATCACCGTTGTGAACTTCCTTTTCTGTTTACGCATGTTAAAAGGTACTGGTTCTCCAGCCGATCTTGCTCCAGTCAATAAAATGTATCTGGTTCTTGTGGCAGTAGGCTCAATCATTGCCAGTTTTGTTTGTAGCTATCTATTACAGAACCTCACCTTAGCACATGGCATTCTGGTGGTTGCAGGCCTCTTTATTCTGGGTTGCTATTTCAAAGAAGCGTTCAGCATGTCAGGCATCGAACGTGCCAAAATGTTAGTCGCCTTTATTTTAATGCTGCAAGGCGTGGTGTTCTTTGTGCTCTATTTCCAAATGCCGACGTCACTGAACTTTTTCGCCATCAATAACGTTGAGCACCATATCTTGGGGTTTGAAGTGGCTCCCGAGCAATTTCAGGCACTCAATCCATTCTGGATTATGATTGCCAGCCCAATTCTTGCCGCTACTTACGGAAAATTAGGCGATAAGTTGGCAATGCCTTTCAAATTCGCTTTTGGTATGGCGTTATGTGCTCTCTCTTTCTTGGTGTTGAGTTGGGGTACTTTGTTTGCTAATGAGCAAGGAATTATTAGCTCAAACTGGCTTATCGCCAGCTACGCTTTCCAATCTATCGGGGAACTTTTGGTTTCAGGCTTAGGCTTAGCTATGGTGGCTCAGTTAGTACCACAGCGTATGATGGGTTTTGCGATGGGAATGTGGTTCCTTACATCTGCTTCTGCCGCTGTCATTGCAGGTTGGGTGGCTAGTTTAACCTCAACTCCAGCTAACGTTTCTGGTGCGACTGAATCTCTACTCATCTATGGTGACGTATTTGCTCAAATCGGTTATGTCACCACCGGAATTGCTGTCGTAACCTTTATGATCGCGCCTAAGCTGACTCGAATCTGCCGCGGTGAATCAGAACAGCTAGAATTAGCAGCTCAATAGAACTCTCCAACAAAAACAGCGCCTAATTAGGCGCTGTTTTTGTTTCCTCAGCTCATAAGGCTTGATAAGGCTTAATCAACTCAGCCATTAAAGCAATATGGCTTTGGCTGTCATTCAAACATGGTATGTAGTGAAAATTCTCTCCACCACTATGCAAGAAGATTTCTTGGTTCTGCTCTGCAATCTCTTCTAGAGTCTCTAAACAATCCACTGAAAATGCAGGGCAAATGACATCCAGTTTTTTCACACCTTTGCTCGGCAACACTTCCATGGTTTTATCAGTATAGGGTTGCAGCCACTCTTCCTTGCCAAACTGAGACTGGTAACTCATTACCACTCTCTCTGCGGGTAACCCAAGTGCTTCAGCAAGCAATTGAGTTGTTCTTTGGCAATGCTCAGGATAAATATCACCATTTTGCGCATAGCGCTTTGGAATACCGTGGTAAGAGCAAAGCAGCATATCGCCCTGTCCATACTTCTGCCATGAAGCTCGAACACTCTCTGCCAGAGCTTCGATATACAGTGGGTGATCGTGGTAATCACGAATGAAATGCAGCTCTGGCACTACAGGTAATCGGTTAAATGCCTTTGCTAATCCGTCAAACACCGCAGCAGTCGTGGTTGCAGAATATTGAGGATACAGTGGCAACACGACAATTTGCTCAACACCTTGTTGCTGCAGTTTTCTAACACCATCAAGCAAGCTAGGTTCACCATAGGTCATGCCAAGTTCAACAGGCAATTGAGTGAGCTCAGCAAGCTTTTCTCGTTGACGAAGAGAGTAAACCATAAGTGGTGAGCCTTCTTCCAACCAGATGGATTGATACAGTTTGGCGACTTTAGGTGAGCGTGTTGGCAAAATAATGCAATGCAGTAAAGGACACCACTTCCAACGACTCATATCGACCACTCGCTGGTCGTGAAGAAATTGGCTTAAAAAAGCTTTTACCGCTTGAGGTGTTGGCGCTTCTGGCGTCCCTAAATTGGCAAGCAAAATGCCAAGTCTTTTATGATTATTCATGGCTTCCTTCAAAATGCATTGTCTAAAACGTTATTACGTATGTTTCTGGCAAAAAGTTTATAAAAAAAAGCGGCTCTACTGCCGCTTTATTTCACCTATCAATGCAATCAGAATATCTGGATGCGATTACGCCAATGCTTTAGCGATGTCTGCACTGACTTCGCTTACTTGCTTAGTACCATCAAACTTCAGATATTGTGTTTTGCCTGCTGCAGCTTCTTTACCGTAGTACTCGATCAGCGGAGCAGTTTGGGTGTGATAAACATTTAGACGAGCACGTACCGTCTCTTCTTTGTCATCTTCACGGATCACTAGCTCTTCACCAGTGACATCGTCTTTACCTTCAACTTTAGGCGGATTGTAAACCACATGGTAAGTACGACCAGAAGGCAGGTGAGCACGACGACCCGCCATACGTTCAACAATCACGTCATCCGCAACGTCAAACTCAATTACATAATCAACATTGATACCCATTTCTTTCAGGCCATCAGCTTGTGGAATAGTGCGAGGGAAACCATCTAGCAGGAAACCTTTCTCACAATCCGCTTGAGCAATACGCTCTTTGATCAGACCTAAAATAATGTCATCAGATACCAATTGTCCTGCATCGATCACGGCTTTTGCTTGCTTACCGAGCTCAGTGCCCGCTTTGATGGCTGCACGTAGCATGTCACCGGTAGAAATTTGTGGAATACCAAATTTTTCCATGATGAATTGAGCTTGTGTGCCTTTACCTGCACCCGGAGCACCGAGAAGAATGATGCGCATGTTTTATCCTCATACTAATTGATTTTTATACCGAAGCTCACAGCGCTTGCAAAAACTCACGGTAAGTTTCGGTATAACAGACAGAACAGCCCGCGAAGCGAACTGGCGTGCAAAAATACACGCGTTAATGACCACATTCAAGTGCTGCATTCTATCACAGAAATCGTTTGGCATACCGCACTAAGACTAAAGAATGTGATTGTAGGAAAACAAGTGCGCTGGCGGGCTACATCCAAACTGATTACTCTACTTTTATAAACAAATCTCTGAATTCTCTGAACATGATTAAACGTTGTGCTTGAGGTAAGCGAACATGCGCAACGCAGTTATCTCCAGTTAAAAAATCTTATTACGCCCAATAAAAAGCCCGCCGAAGCGGGCTTAGTGATTTAGTAGAATCGACAAAAGTCTATTGTGCTGGTGTTAACAATTGGTTCACCGCACTCAAGAATTGTGACGGATCTTCCATTGAACCACGCTCAGCGAGCATAGCTTGGCCCAACAACACTTCAACCCAACGGCCAAAGGTTTGCTCATCGGCTTCATCGGCCATGCGTTTAACCAGAGCATGTTCTGGGTTGATCTCGAGGATGTATTTCACCTCTGGCACCGGTTGTCCAGCTGCTGCTAGCAACTTAGCCATTTGAGTACCCATTTCATAGTCGTCAGTAACCACAACCGCAGGTGTGTTAGCCAGTTTGAAGGTGGTACGCACCTCTTTCACTCGGCTACCGAGGTATTCTTTCACACGTTCAACGACAGACTTGAATTGCTCTTCAGTTTCTTTGTGTTTCTCTTTTTCGGTTTCATCTTCGAATTGGCTGAGATCAAGCCCTGCTTTAGTGATGGATTGGAATGTCTTGCCATCAAATTCTGTCAGGTAGTTCATTAACCACTCATCGATGCGATCAAACATCAGAATGACTTCAATACCTTTGGACTTGAATTGCTCTAAGTGAGGGCTGTTTTTCGCAGCGGTATAGCTATCAGCAGTCAGGTAGTAAATCTTATCCTGCCCTTCTTTCATGCGTTCGATGTAAGAAGCAAGGCTGATCGCCTGCTCTGCTGAATCCACATGAGTAGATGCAAAACGCAGCAAGCTAGCAATTTTTTCACGGTTAGCGAAATCTTCAGCAGGACCTTCCTTCATTACCAAGCCAAATTCTTTCCAGAATTTTTGGTAGTTTTCAGCATCATTGCTTGCCATACGCTCAAGCATAGTGAGTACGCGCTTAGTACAAGCTTGGCGTAATGACTGAGTGATCTTGTTATCTTGCAGAATTTCACGTGACACGTTCAGTGGCAGATCGTTAGAGTCAATCAAACCACGCACAAAACGTAGGTATGACGGCATAAACTGAGCCGCATCATCCATAATGAACACGCGCTGCACATAGAGCTTCAAACCATGTTTATGTTCACGGTTAAACAGATCCCAAGGCGCTTTAGAAGGGATATACAACAAGCTCGTGTAATCGTTCTTACCTTCTACCTTGTTGTGGCTCCAAACCAGTGGGTCAGCAAAATCGTGCGATACATGTTTGTAGAACTCTTTGTACTCTTCTTCGGAAACCTCAGATTTAGCACGAGTCCACAATGCTTGAGCCTTGTTGATTTGCTCCCACTTCATCTCTTCAGTGGCTTTGCCTTCTTCATCAAGCTCTGCAGTTTGAATATAAACAGGAATACCGATGTGATCAGAGTATTTGGAGACCACATCTCTTAGACGCCATTCAGATAGGAACTCTTTCCCCTCTTCACGAAGATGTAAAATGATATCCGTTCCACGAGACTCTTTATTGATAGTTTCGAGGGTATACTCACCTTCTCCTTTTGAATACCACTGAACGGCGTCAGAAGGAGCTGAGCCTGCAGCACGGGTACGAACGGTCACCGCATCCGCCACGATAAACGCCGAGTAGAAACCCACACCAAATTGGCCAATCAATTGCGAGCTTTTGGACTGCTCTTGGGAAAGTTTTGAGAAAAACTCAGCGGTGCCAGATTTAGCGATAGTACCAAGATTCTCGATAACATCTTCACGGCTCATACCAATACCGTTATCCGAGATGGTCAGAGTGTTGTTCTCTTGATCAAACGAGAGTTTTACCCCTAATTCAGCATCTCCCTGATAGAGATCAGGATTAGAAAGCGCTTGAAAACGCAACTTATCAGCGGCATCAGATGCATTCGAAATCAACTCACGCAGAAAAATTTCTTTGTTGGAATACAAAGAGTGAATCATCAGGTGCAGCAGTTGTTTAACTTCAGATTGAAAACCACGAGTTTCTTTATTGGTGGTCGCTGTTTCGCTCATAATCGCTCCGTTTGCTTCTGTTTCAAACTATTGTTCCATCGAGATTCAATGGAATTACCTTGATGTGCAAGTGAGATATGGACAAAAAATGTAAATTCAAGGTCAAAAGTCATAAAAACACTGTTTTTTGATCAAGATTGGATTATTCTAACCCGATATTTTTATCAAAGAAGATAAAAAAGCCAGTAAAGTCTTAGCGTTGTGACAGGGAAATGCTGGGTTATCAGATGTTCATACTAGGACACAACTCAAAAGAAGATATCGATGAGTAATATTGGTACTAAATTCATTCTTGCTGAAAGATTTACCTTTGATCCCTTAAGCAATTCCCTGATTGATAAGGAAACTCCTGAAGAGATCATCCGATTAGGCAGTAACGAAAGTCGAATTCTTTGGCTGCTTGCTCAGCGTCCAAATGAGGTGGTTTCTCGCAACGATTTGCATGACTTTGTATGGCGAGAGCAAGGTTTTGAAGTTGATGACTCGAGCTTAACGCAAGCAATTTCTACATTGCGCAAAATGCTTAAAGATTCGACAAAATCACCACAATACGTCAAAACCGTACCTAAACGTGGTTATCAACTGATCACCCGAGTTGAAACGGTAGAAGAAGAGATTCAAAACGACATGGATGAGGTAACTCATCAGGAAGCTGGAATCGATTTTTCCGAATCAACCAATTCGACGTCTTCATCCAACCTCGGGCAGACAAAAGCGACGTCTCAGAAAGTCACCAGTAAAGCGACTCATAGCTGGGGGACTCGGCTGATTTTGTTGATCGCGATGTTGATTCCGTTAGCGGTGCTGTTACTAACCAATCCAAGTGAATCCAAATTCAAACCGCTGACTGTTGTTGATGATGTAGCCGTCAATATGCCTATTAATCATCCCGATCTATCAAACTGGTTACCCTCTATAGAGCTGTGTGTAAAGAAATACAATGAAAAACACACTGGTGGGCTGAAACCCGTTGAAGTGATTGCGACTGGCGGACAAAACAATCAATTGACGCTGAATTACATTCACAGCCCTGAAGTCTCAGGTGAAAACATAACCTTACGCATTGTGGCCAACCCCACTGATGCAGTCAAAGTGTGTGAATAGGATTTTTCTATGCAAAATAAACACATTGCCATTGGCATTTTGCTGATTTCTCTGGTTTTCAGTGGCTGGTTGTATTGGGGAAGCGACCTAAAACTTGAGCAGGTTTTGACCTCTCGAGAGTGGCAATCGAAGATGGTTTCATTGATCAAAACCAAGAGTAACAGTCCAGCAATGGGTCCATTGAGCCGTGTTGATGTCAGCTCGAATGTGAAATATCTGCCAAACGGTACTTATTTACGTGTTTCTATCGTCAAACTTTATTCTGATGGAAACAGCGCTGAAAGCACGATCAATATCTCTGAATCAGGTGAATGGGATATCAGTGATAACTACCTGCTCGTCACTCCGATCCAGTTTAAAGATATTTCATCCAATCAGAGCAAGGATTTCACCGATGAGCAGCTGCAACTTATTACGCAACTGTTCAAAATGGATGCTCAACAAAGCCGTCGCGTGGATATTGTTAACGAAAGAACGATTCTCTTCACCAGCTTAAATCACGGTTCAACGGTGTTATTCAGTAACTCCTAACCTTCACCTTATCACTCATTTACCGACATCTTGTGTTTAGTGAATGAGTGATAGGAACATCTAGGCTTGGTGGTGATTACAAGGACAGATCAACATGGACAAAGCACAGATTGAGATTTATTACTGCCGCCAATGTAATTGGATGCTACGCGCAGCTTGGCTGAGCCAAGAGTTATTACACACCTTTAGTGAAGAGATTGCCTATGTGGCACTTCATCCCGATACAGGTGGACGCTTTGAGATCATTTGTAATGGTGTGCAAATTTGGGAACGCAAGAAAGAAGGTGGATTTCCAGAAGCTAAAGTACTTAAACAGCGAGTTCGCGATTTGATTGATCCTGAACGAGATCTCGGCCACGTAGATCGTTCATCGTCAACAGAAAGTTAATCTAAACGCTAAATAAAAAGCAGCCTGTATTTATGGCTGCTTTCTATGCCTTCCACTAAAGATTGGGTTTCTAAACTACGCAATATTGCAGCAAGCAAGTATTTCGCCTTCAACCGAAATCACCTTCATTACCCCCTCTTCCAACAGACCATAGCTCGGTTGGTAATTACCGCGGGGAAACGTCATCGACCCCGGATTCGCAATCCAAACAGCTCCTACCCGCTCCGCCACTGGAATATGGGTATGACCATGTACTAAAACATCCCCCTCCCTGAGTGGAGGTAATTTATCCCTATGGTAAAGATGGCCGTGAGTTAAAAATAAACGCTGCCCTGAGCTTAATAAAACCCATGCGTAATCGCTCATCATTGGGAATTGCAACAACATCTGATCCACTTCGCTATCACAATTACCACGTACAGCGATGATTTGTTCAGCAAAGTGATTTAATCGCTCCGCAACAGCGGGAGGATTATATCCTTCAGGAATCGGGTTTCGTGGACCATGGTTTAAGACATCACCTAGTAAAATCAGTGATTGCGCACCAGAAGCTTGGAAAAGCGCGAGCGCCTGTTCGGTAGCTGGTAAAGAACCATGCAGATCGGAAACAAAAAAAAGTTTCATGATTGACCTCACTTTAAAGACTTGGTGATTGTAAGGTTTTCATCCTTGCTATGCACTTGCTGTTTCGCAATATAAGTTCGTTAATGTGCTAACAAAATCTTCTGCACATAATTTCCTCTGAAATCAGCATGTGCTGATTGGGGGCAAGATCGCACCAAAATCGGTAACAACTTCAAATCAGAAGTTGAGGCGCTTAATATGCAAACTCATGGATTGGTTATGGGGAAAGTTTGACAAAGCGCGTTAAACTCTTCATTGTCCCAATCTCATATACAAGCGATGACCGAGTCAACTCGCCACAAGGAGTCACTATGAGAATTTTGATCACCGGAGGAACCGGTTTTATCGGCTTTGAGCTGATAAAATTACTCAGTACCCATGAACTGGTTGTTCTCACTCGTAACATTCCCAAAGCCACTCAGCGATTCGCCCATATCCCCAGTCAGAATCTACAGTTTATTCATTCATTGGATGAGTTGTCTGATTTCAACCAAATTGATGCCATCATCAATCTCGCAGGAGAACCCATCGCGGATAAACGATGGAGCCCGGCACAGAAAAAACGCATTGCACACAGTCGATTAGCGATTACAGAGCAGTTAGTGGAAAAAATTCATGCGAGCGCCCATCCACCTGCCGTTTTTTTAAGTGGCTCCGCGGTCGGCTTTTATGGTGACCAACAAGCACATGCTTTTGACGAAAGCCTGCAAGTCAGAAGCGAACATTTCTCTCACCAAGTTTGTCATGACTGGGAGCAATTGGCACTTAAAGCGCATTCAGATCAAACCAGAGTTTGTCTACTGCGAACGGGTATAGTATTAGCTCCAGAAGGTGGCGCACTCAAAAAAATGCTACCACCCTACCGTCTTGGCTTAGGAGGGCCGATTGGTGATGGTCAGCAGTACATGCCATGGATTCATATGCTGGATATGGTTCGTGCGATTGTCTTTTTGCTGGAAACCGAGCATGCCCACGGTGCTTATAATCTCTGTGCACCTCACCCCGTTACTAATGCTGAATTTAGCCAGACATTAGCCAATGCGTTAAAACGTCCCCACATTTTAAAAACGCCACCGTGGCTCATTAAATTACTGTTGGGAGAAGCCTCCGAACTACTGCTCGATAGCATTCGAGCCAAGCCTAAAAAGCTGACTGATCTCGGGTTCCAATTTTATTATTCACGGATTGATCGCGCATTCAGCCAATTATTGAATCAAACACAGTAAGCAATCACTCCGGCTGCGCCATTGATCAAATAATGGCTCAGTGTACACAAACAAAGGATAGACATGACAAAATCGATTTTAATCACGGGCTGCTCAACAGGTATTGGCTACATGGCAGCCAAACAATTACAGTCGCTTGGCTATCAAGTGATTGCCTCTTGCCGTGATATGCAGGATGTCGAACGTCTGCGCCAAGAAGGATTAACTTGTATACAACTGGATCTGTCCGATGAAACAAGTATAGATAGAGCGGTTGAACAAGCTCTCGAACTTTCTCAACAACAGCTTTATGCCTTATTCAATAATGGAGCCTTTGGTCAAGCTGGAGCCTTAGAGGATTTACCTGTCAAAGCAATGCGAGAGCAATTTGAAACCAATTTTTTTGGTTGGCACCACCTCACAACTCGTTTGCTCCCTCATTTCCGCCGCCAAGGTTACGGTCGTATCATCCAAAATAGTTCAGTCCTTGGTTTTGCTGCGATGAAATATCGTGGTGCTTACAATGCCTCAAAGTTTGCTTTAGAGGGATGGAGTGATACCTTACGGCTGGAATTACAAGACTCAAATATCCATATCAGTTTACTAGAACCAGGTCCTATTGAAACTCAATTTCGAGCAAATGCCTTACGTGCATTTCAACGCTGGATCTCAATAGAACGAAGTGTACATTGGCAAGCCTATGAGCAACAAATTGAACGTTTGGCAAAAACTCACTCCAACAATCGTTTTGTTTTACCACCAGAGGCTTGCCTTGCACCACTTTGCCATGCTCTTGAATCAACTAAACCAAAGATCCGTTACCGAATTACTACGCCAACTAAGGTTTTTGCCGTGCTGAAGAGGTTATTACCAACTCGGTGGTTAGATAAACTTTTATTCAAAGCCGCATAATTTAGTTAATTGTCATTATTTGGTAACAATCGCATGGCAAACTTCATCATGCACTAGGGGTTTACCCCACAACAATTTGCAATAAAGCATCAAAATTATTCAAGCGTTGCATGTGGTACGACAAAAAATGACATTAAACCAATGGAATTGGATCAGTGTCGGTGTTGCGCTGATCTTATTTATTCTACTTTAAGCACCTTTGCTTGCTGGCTCGTAAGAGCAACAGAATCACCACCTTCGGGTGGTGATTCTGTTTGTATCGTCATTAATATCTGTGTAAGAGTTGAAATAGCGAAATACTTGAGTTTTTCATCCAACATCCCCATAGTTTACTCAAACGATATGCCAGACAAACCAAGGATTTGCCATGCAAGCCTCGAACATTATTGATGTTTCTCAACACAATTTTCATCAAGTCTTACAGCACTCGACTCTTTCACCTGTGCTTTTCTATTTTTGGGCTCCTGTCAGTCATGAAAGTGCTCAACTGCTGCCTTCACTTGAACAACTCACAGAACGCTATCAAGGTGCTTTCGTACTTGCTCGTCTCAACTGCCAAGAAGAACAAGCGATTGCAGCGCAATTTGGTGTTCAAGCTATCCCAACGGTTGCCCTGTTTATCCAAGGCCAACCGGTTGACGGCTTAGGTGGACCACAACCCATCGAAGCTATTGAGGAAATGCTGAAACGTCACTTACCAAGTGATGAAGAACGTTTAATGCAGCAGGCGCTCGATTTAGTCACTCAAGCACAATTCAGCGAAGCATTACCTTTGCTCCTTTCTTTAAGTGATGAATGGCGAAACAAAGGTGAGGTAAAACTGGCATTGGCTCGCTGCTATATTGAAACTGGAGCAATAGAATCTGCGCAAGCTGAACTTGCAGCTATACCGTTAGAATATCAGCAAGGTGATTACAAAAATTTACTCGCGAAACTTGAGTTACATCAGCAAGCCGCCAATAGCCCTGAAATTATGGCGCTTGAGCAGCAATGGCATGATGAACCACAGAACCAAGTGTCGCAATGGAACTCTCTAGGCAATATCACCAAGTAAAAAGAGATGAAGAAGCACTCAGCTTACTTTGGTCTTGGTTGAGCAAAAACCTCAATACCCTTGATGGTGAAATGAAGAAAACCTTTATGGATATCCTAACCGCATTAGGTCAAGGAAACCCACTAGCGAATCAGTACCGTAAGAAGCTTTACTCACTTCTGTATTAGCACCTCACAGAGAGCCAATAGCTTAAACAAGAATGGCGTTCAACCGGAACGCCATTTCTATCAGAGAGAAATATAAGAAGAAATATTGACCTTTTTTTAGAGCGAAGCTGTAATTTTTTAATCTTCATTTGGTGCTCAAGCATAGATTAAGAGAGAATTTTATTGCGTTGAAATATCAGCTTAGGTTGAACATTTGTCTCCCTCTTTCATTGGGACACAGCAAACCCATCAACGCTACCCCTCAAATAATAAACAAGGACACGTCATGGCTATTGATTCACTGATCACCATCGCAGTACTGGTATTGGCGGTGATAATTTTTATCTCTTCTGCGGTGAAAACCGTTCCCCAAGGCAATAACTGGACGGTGGAGCGCTTTGGTCGCTACACCTTAACTTTAAAGCCAGGTCTCAATATCATCATCCCTTTTATCGATAAAGTGGGACGTAAAATTAACATGATGGAGCGCGTACTTGATATCCCCGCGCAAGAGGTCATCAGTAAAGATAACGCCAACGTGGTGATTGATGCCGTCTGTTTCGTACAGGTGATTGATGCAGCTAAAGCCGCTTATGAAGTCAATGATTTAGAAAACGCGATTCGTAATCTTACTCTAACGAACATGCGGACTGTTTTGGGTTCGATGGAGTTAGATGAGATGCTCAGCCAACGTGACATGATCAACACTAAACTTCTCTCGATTGTTGACCATGCGACGAACCCTTGGGGTGTGAAAGTCACTCGTATCGAGATCAAAGACGTTCAACCACCTGCAGACTTGACTGCAGCGATGAATGCTCAAATGAAAGCCGAGCGGGAAAAGCGCGCCGCAATTTTAGAAGCTGAAGGTGTTCGTCAAGCTCAGATTCTCAAAGCTGAAGGTCAAAAACAATCAGAGATCTTACGTGCTGAAGGTGAAAAACAAGCTGCTATTTTGCAAGCAGAGGCACGTGAGCGAGCGGCAGAAGCGGAAGCTAAGGCCACTGAAATGGTATCGCAAGCAATTGCTCAAGGTGACATGCAAGCAGTCAATTACTTTATTGCTCAAGGCTATACCGACGCCCTAAAAGCCATTGGTCAAGCTGAGAATGGTAAAATCATCATGCTACCACTCGAAGCGACGGGCTTAATGGGCTCCGTGGCTGGTATCGCAGAAATGTTTAAACAGTCCTCACAAACCAAGTAGGTGACAAGTGATTGAACTGCTCTCGCAATTGAACTTCTGGCATTGGTTAGCCTTCGGTCTAATATTACTCGCCGCTGAGCTACTTGGTACTGCTGGTTACTTTCTGTGGCTAGGTCTATCAGCCTTACTGGTGGGCGTGCTACTCGCTGTCATGCCAATGGGCTGGCAGCTACAATGGTTGGCCTTCGCCAGTTTTTCACTGGTAACGACTTGGTTGTGGTGGCGACGCCAATTCAATCAAGATAAAAAGCAGGATGCCGAGCGCGACCTCAACCAGAAGGACAAACAGCTGCTCGGTCGTGTTATCCAAATAACGGAAGATACTCCAGCGGGAGAATTTCAAATCTCTCTTGGGGATACACGTTGGACAGCTCGTTGTGAGCAAGATCTAGAGCAAGGTAGCCGAGTGTCAGTTATCGCGATAGACGGAATAATCTTGATCGTACGCCCCATCTAGGCTCTTCACGATTAACACCTCAACCACTCTATCGGCATAAACAATTGCCATCAAAAAATAAGACCCCGTTGGGTCTTATTTTTTTCCCTCAGAACAGCAATGCCCTTTGAGCTGCTCAATGATCGGACAATCACTACCTTCGTCTCCGGGACAGCGAGAAATCCATTCTTCTAGCTGTTGCTGGATCATAGTAAGCTCGGCAAGCTTACTTGATACCTCTTGTAGCTTTTCTTGCGCACGAGCTCGTACCGCAGCACGAGTTCGGTGTGGATCATTCGCTAAGGTGAGCATTGCCTTGCACTCATCCAAGCTAAAACCCACCCTTCGGCAGCGAGCAATCAGCAGCAAATCATCCACATGCTGCTGAGTGTAAGTACGGTAACCACTTTCAGAGCGTAGTGGCGATGCAATCAAGCCCTTCTCTTCGTATAAACGAATTGACTTGGCAGTAAGATCGGTAAGTTTGGCAACCTGACTAATGTTCATAATAAGCTATTGCGATAAATGAAAAAGGCATGGAATGACCATGCCTCTATAACACTAAAAATGCAATTATTCTTGGCTGATTAACCAAGATAAAATCGTCGACTTTTCGGTTTTATCTGCTTTTTCATACCAATAAGCCATCATTTCTACAGGCTTACTTTGTGTGGCCATCGCTTGGGTAACCTCTGAACGGTTAACAAAAGCCCAATTAGCAAATTCTTTTCGTTCAGTTGCATTCGCTTCACCGAACCAGTATTGCACCATTTCGTAAGATTTAGAGGTGGACTGCATAGTGGGTTGGGTTGGAGCAACCACAACGGCTGCAGGTTGGGCTGTAGCCCCTTGCATAGCATACTTTGCTTCATCAATAACGGCCAAAAAGTAAGCTTTAGGAACAGTAAACTCTACTTTGTTTTTATCCGTTGATGAGGTAAGCGTGAAAACAACCGAATCTGAATCCAATTGTTGAATATATTCTTGAGATAATGGGAACTTAAACCATTGTGTTGTCGTACAGTGTTCAGTACAAGTTTCAGCTAACGGACGGTAGGTATCAACTTTAAATTGCTGCGTAGGATAAGTCACAGTCTCAAATTGATCGTAACTTTTAAAATAAGTGACGTTCATATTTACATATGAACTTTCAATGTTTGCACCTTCAGCTTTGGGAAAGTTACCGACATAACTCAGCTCAGATTTTACAATATCAGGACCTAAGGTTGCTTTAGCTTCTGGTGTAATATCTTTTGCTACAACTTGAACGTAGTTATGCCTTTCTTTGACATTTTTTGCCACATCATTGAACACACTAGAACTGTCTAAATTACTGCATCCAACGGCCATGGTAATGGTTGAAAATAATATGGTCGTTTTAAATAAATTCATCATTTATGTCCTTGTTTATGGAGTAAAAACACCGGCACAAGGCCGGCGTTTTCATTAAAGAAAGGCGTGGTACGTAAATTAGAAGCCGTATTCCAGACCTACACGTACGAATCCTTTCTTGTCTGCTGAATCATACGCATCATGCTGACCAACACGGATGTATGGTACGAAACCATTCTTCACGTACATCAGCTGTGCAGACAATACTTCATCTTCGTCGTTTTGCTCTACGCCGTTAACTTCAGAATCAAGGTTAGCTGCATAGCCCACTTTGAAGCCCCAAGGACCGTTCCAGTATTGGCCGATCAGAGAGTATTGACCTTGCTCACCAACTTGACCTTTCACAGTTTTAGAAGCACCTTCAGTGTACTTGTAAGCACCTGCTAGACCAAAACCAGCTGGTAGAGGCAATTCAAAACCTACGATATAAGCTGTTGCATCTGTAAGGAATGTATTATCAACATCTTTACCAGCTGTATCTTTGGTTGTGTAGTCATACTTGAAGTTAGAGTTGTTTTCGTAACCAACATGGAAAGTTACGATATCTGCTGCGTTGTAATGAACTGCAGCGCCAACGTGGTTAGAATCTTTTGTACCAACATCACCACGGCCAACAGAAACGTTAAAGGTTAAGCCGCCGAAAGCTGGAGAGTCGTAACGTGCGATATCGCCTTTACGATCATAGTGACCAGCAACGTCGCCGCCCCAGTCAAATACACGACCCAGACCTGGGTTAGAGTATGGCCAGTCAACGATTTCATACAGAGGAGTCAGCATACGACCGAAACGGATTTTACCCCAGTCGCCTTGTAGACCTAGGAAAGTATCACGAGCGCCTAGTGTGTTACCTTTACCATCTTCACCAACGTAGCCAGATTCGATTTGCATGAATACGTTCACGTTATCAAACATATCTTTGCTAGCACGGAAACCGATACGAGATTCGTTTTCGTAGTCATAGCCATTGCTGTCTTCTTGATAGAATGCAGAAATTGCTGCAACACCGTACGCTTGCACGTTGAAATCAGACAGAACACCGATTGCACCAGTTTCAGATGCGGCAAACGCACCAGTTGACGCCATCGCTACTGCTGCACCCAGAAGAGTACGTTTAAACATTTTGTCCATGGATAACTCCTAAAAATGGATATAGCTGTTTTTGAGTTTCTCCCTTAAGTTGGCCGCCGAAGGGAGAATTCATTTCCTTTTCGAGTATCGAAATCGATTCTCTTAGTTGTTGGCACACTCACTGTGTATCCATGTCTGTAGACTAACCCTCGCCTTAAAAACATCAATCAGAACTTAATTTTTATCTAAAAAAATATGAGCCACGGCAAACTTCTGGAGAGTAAGTGATCGAGATCGAATTATTATCAAATCAAAAGCATAAGTTATCTAACTAATTGATTATAAATAATATATTTTTATGCGGATTTTATTATTTTGAAATGCGTCGAATAAACACAAAGTGAATGATGACTTTTTAAAACAATAAAAAGGAGTGAGTTGATTAAAAATGGGGAGTTGTTTTTGTTCAAAAATAAACCCCAGCAGAAGCTGAGGTTTAGACTATCGATAAACAAGAAGTTCAAACTATTTTTTGGATACGTCGATGAGACACCAATCTAAATAATTACTTTAAGAAATCGATTAGTGCTTGCTCATCTAAAACTTGAATTCCTAACTCAGCAGCTTTACTTAACTTGGACCCCGCAGCTTCTCCAGCAAAAACGATATCCGTGTTTTTCGATACACTCCCAGTGACTTTAGCTCCAAGAGCTTGAAGTGCTGCTTTCGCATCATTACGTGATAGTTGTGTAAAACTTCCTGTTAATACCACCACTTTACCCGCTAAGGCAGAATCAGCCGCGATCGATGAAGCCACAGCCATAGCTGGCCAGGTAATGCCTAACTCAATCAACTCTGCGATCACTTGTTGGTTACGTGACTGAGCAAAGAAAGCATGTAAATGACTCGCAACCACTCCCCCAACATCAGGTACTTCAATCAACTGATCCATACTCGCCTGCGCAATTGCATCTAAAGTTAAGAAATGTTGTGCCAGATTGAGAGCTGTTGCCTCACCCACTTCGCGAATACCCAGAGCGTATAAAAACCTTGGCAAAGTAGTCTGTTTAGCTTTATTCAAGGCATCAATCACGTTCTGCGCTGACTTTGGCCCCATTCGCTCGAGAATCGTCAATTCTCCCGCTCTTAAACGGAACAAATCAGCCGGTGTACTGACCATTTCACGATCAACTAATTGCTCAATCACTTTATCTCCCAAGCCATCAACATCCATGGCTTTACGGGATACAAAATGTTTCAACGCCTCTTTGCGCTGTGCTTGGCAAATTAATCCACCAGTACATCTTGCAACGGCTTCACCTTCTATACGCTCAATTTCAGATTGGCAAACAGGGCAGCAAGCTGGGAACACAATTGGTTTTGCATCTATAGGTCGGCGCTCTAAAACGACAGAAACGATCTGTGGAATGACGTCACCTGCACGCCTGATCACCACCGTATCACCAACCATTACTCCTAAACGTTCAATCTCATCGGCGTTGTGTAAAGTTGCGTTACTTACCGTTACCCCACCGACAAAGACAGGCTCCAACTTCGCCACTGGTGTAATGGCCCCCGTCCGCCCTACTTGAAATTCGACATCATTTAAAAGAGTTAGCTCTTCTTGAGCTGGAAATTTATAGGCAATCGCCCAGCGCGGCGCTCTAGCAACAAAACCCAATCGCTCTTGCAATTGAATGTCGTCAACTTTGATCACAACACCATCAATTTCGTAGGCCAAAGATTGGCGACGCTGCAAGATATCTTGGTAAAAAGCTTTCACTTCAATGAGAGAAGTCACTGGTTTAGTTTCAGGACAAATAGGCAAGCCCCAACGTTTGAGTTGTAAAAAACGCTGATAGTGACTGGTTGCTAACTCTCCCCCGTCGATGATCCCAACACTGTAGGCATAAAAAGCCAATGGACGCTGAGCAGTAATTCTAGAATCTAATTGACGTAGGCTGCCTGCAGCCGCATTACGAGGGTTAACAAACTGCTTTTCACCTTTTTTAAGAGCTCTAGCATTCAGTGCTTCAAACCCCGCTTTCGGCATAAACACTTCACCACGAACTTCGAGACGCACAGGAAAATCTGAGCCTTGCAGACGCAATGGGATCGATTTAATCGTACGCACATTTTCTGTGATATTTTCGCCAGTTGTACCATCACCTCGAGTTGCAGCACGAGTCAACACTCCGTTCTCATACAGTAAGCTCACCGCCAAACCATCTAATTTAGGCTCACAGCAAAAATGACTTTGTTGTACTGCCGGAATACGATCTGTCATACGACGATAAAAGCTATCTAATTCAGCATCATCAAAAGCGTTATCAAGTGAAAGCATCGGAATTTCATGTATGACAGACTCAAATCCATCTAGCGGACGCCCACCAACACGCAGACTTGGGGAGTCTGGTGTTATCAATTCCGGATTTGCAGCTTCTAAATCCAACAGCTCGCGCATTAGGCGGTCATATTCTGCATCCGGAATCGTGGGAGCATCCTCTACATAATAACGGACACCATGCTCATGCAGGGTTTGTCTTAGTTCAATTAATCGTTGCTCTACATTTGACATCGTAAATCTCTCGGATGATGAAAAAAGGCTCCGCACGGAGCCTTTGAGTGTAACTATAAAAATCTTTGGGTTTATCTATCACAACTCATCAAATACCCAGTAAAACACTGGGTATTTGCGGCTCTTAATACCAAGCTTATGCTTTTGTAGTACGAGCTTTAAATTGTTGAATCTGTTTGCGATAGATATCCAGACGATTAGGAGTCATTAAGTTGCGTGAATCATCTAATACGTGGCCACCCAGATCGTCAGCAATTTGCTGAGCAGTTTTTAGCATCAGCTTGAAGTTTTGCTCTGGATCCCCGAAGCAAGGCAATGTCATGAAAAATGAGATACCTTTCGTTGAAAAATCCGCAGGATCATCGTGCATTAGCGTGCCTGGTTGCATCATATTAGCCACACTAAATAAAATTTTACCCGTACCCGATAGATCTGCATGACGATGGAAAATATCCATCTCACCAAACAACAAGCCATTTTGTTGCATGCTATCGAATAGCTTAGTTCCGATAAAGGGCTGACTACCAGAACAGTGTACATTAAGCACAATCACATCCAGCTGCTCTTCTTCTGGCTCTTCGATAGTAGGCACCACATCCGCGGTAGGTTGTGTTATCGGTGTCTGTACCGAAGTCTGTACTCGTGGCATTTCTACCGTAGGCTGAGTCGGCTTAGATTGATGAGAAACAGGCTGTTCAATTTCGTCATCTTCTTCCAAATCATCTTGAGGAGCAAGATCAGCAATTAAAGGGTCATGCTGCTGGTTCGGGATGCCAAAATCCGGCTCTTTACGTTCCTTGCGAATGATTTCAAAATCATCCTCGGCCGCAAATGCTCGTGAAGGTGGTTCATCACTCTCAACATCAATTTTGTCGCAGAGGTTTATCTCCAAACTTAGATTTTCCCTCTTTTTTGCTGGTCCATAGACCATGAAACAGCAACGCAGCTATCGCCAACGCGCCAACAATTATCAATACGAATCGCAATTCCTGCATCTTAAACTCTCAGTATCCCGTTTGATGTTCTGAGCTCTAGCGCCCGACAGGACGTTTATCAGGGTGTGTTTTTGGCTTGTCGGGTACTTTACCAAAACTCTCGTTGAATTTAGAACAACTTAATGTGAGAAGTTGAAAAGATGACGCGTTTTTTGCAGTTTCGTCATTTCACTTCAGCACCAATCAAGTACAATCTTCGCTCGGTTAATCAAGGAGAACACCGTTTTTATGCAGATCAGCTCACGTTCCGGATTCGGCTATTTCTTTTACGGCCTGCGTCTAGCTTTAACTCCCGGTATACGCCGCTTCGTTGTTCTTCCACTTCTAGCTAACATCGTGCTGGTAGGCGGGGCCATGTATTACTTATTCAGCCATTTAGATACTTGGATTACTGAGTGGATGGGACAACTTCCATCATTTCTGTCATGGCTCAGCTATGTACTTTGGCCCATACTGGTTCTCACTATACTTGCCACTTTCTCCTATTTTTTTAGTACCTTAGCAAACTTTATTGCTTCCCCCTTCAATGGTTTGTTAGCTGAAAAAGTAGAACAATACTTATCTGGTGAACGTATCGGTGAAGAAGGTGTATGGGCATTAGTTAAAGATGTACCTCGCATACTGGCCCGTGAGTGGCGAAAAATACTCTACTTACTCCCCAAAGCACTTGGTTTATTTCTCTTGTTGCTGATTCCAGCGCTCGGGCAAACTCTCGGACCGCTTGCTTGGTTCATCTTCACTGCTTGGATGCTAGCTATACAGTATTGTGATTATCCTTTCGACAATCACAAAGTTGCCTTCCATGACATGCGTAATACTTTGAAACAAAATCAAAGCAAAGCGTATGGCTTTGGTATTTTAGTGGCACTTTTTACCAGCATTCCTATTGTTAACCTCTTTATAGTTCCCGTTGCCGTATGCGGCGCGACGGCAATGTGGGTGATGGAATTTAAAGCACAACATCCATCGGTTCGCAGGTAGCAAGCTCCACATAACTTATAACTTTTTAATCCTTTTCCCTTAGTGAATATGAACTTATTCTCTGCTCATATTCACTAAGTATTCACGCACAAACACTCGCTGCGTAACGAATGAAGGAACATCACCATGAGCAAAATCTACGAAGACAACTCTCTAACTATTGGTAACACCCCGCTTGTCCGCCTAAACAAAGTGTCACAGGGCAAAGTACTTGCCAAAGTCGAATCACGTAATCCAAGCTTCAGTGTTAAATGCCGTATCGGCGCCAACATGATTTGGGAAGCTGAGAAACAAGGCAAACTCAAGCCTGGTGTTGAGTTAGTTGAACCCACCAGTGGAAATACCGGAATTGCCTTAGCCTTCGTTGCGGCAGCTCGTGGCTATAAATTAACTCTGACTATGCCTGAATCGATGAGTTTAGAGCGTCGTAAACTACTGAAAGCTCTTGGTGCAAATTTAGAGCTTACTGAAGCAGCCAAAGGTATGAAAGGTGCAATTGCCAAAGCAGAAGAAATTGTTGCGAGTAATCCAGAGAAATATCTGCTGCTGCAACAGTTTAACAACCCTGCTAACCCTGAGATTCATGAGAAAACGACTGGTCCTGAAATTTGGGAAGCAACTGAAGGTCAAGTAGATGTATTTGTCGCAGGTGTGGGCACTGGTGGCACATTAACGGGTACTAGCCGCTACATTAAAGGTACAAAAGGCAAAGCGATTGTTTCTGTTGCCGTTGAACCAACAGAGTCTCCTGTCATTACTCAAGCGTTAGCCGGTGAAGAAATCAAACCTGCGCCGCATAAAATTCAAGGTATCGGTGCTGGTTTTATCCCTGGAAACTTAGATTTAAGCCTGATTGACCGCGTTGAACGCGTTACTTCTGAAGAAGCGATTGAGATGGCTCGTCGCCTGATGGAAGAAGAAGGCATTCTAGCTGGCATCTCTTCAGGCGCAGCAGTTGTGGCAGCAAACAGAATAGCCCAACTTCCTGAATTTGAAGGAAAAACCATCGTTACCGTTCTACCAAGCTCTGGTGAGCGTTACCTAAGTACGGCGCTTTTCGCTGGCATTTTTACCGAAAAAGAAAACCAGCAGTAATACGTGGTTAAATCAATTTTTCGTTTAAAAAAGCCCCAGTCAGGGGCTTTTTTGTTGATCCCTGCCTCACCTTTGGTAATATCGGCATGTTTTATTTTTAGCTTCAAAATAAAGAAGTCTACGGTTTACACTCAATTGCTTAATTGCAACAAATAGCAAAGGCAATTGATAAATTTTGACCAGTCTTAGTTCTGACACGAAAAGCCTGTGACAGTGCTAGCACAAAGCGGCTTATCCGGTTAAGCTAAATCTGGTTAACAAACTTACAAAAAATAAACTCATTGGGGTATAAAACATGTACGAGAAGCAAGTAGAAATCACAGCAGAAAACGGCCTTCACACTCGTCCAGCTGCACAGTTTGTAAAAGAAGCAAAAGCTTTTGATGCAGACATCACAGTGACTTCTAACGGTAAAAGTGCAAGCGCGAAAAGTCTATTCAAGCTGCAAACGCTAGGTCTGGTAAAAGGTACTGTAGTTACTATCTCTGCCGAAGGCCCTCAAGCGAAAGAAGCTGTTGAGCACCTAGTTGCTCTGATGGACCAACTTCACTAATCCGGTCTTCCTTTCAAAGCCATTTTGTTCACGCAAAATGGCTTTGTTGGAAATAAACCGAGAATTAAGCTACACGTTACCGTTAGCGAATTGTCCAATCTCCCGTTTACAGTTGACCAGTTTAAGGTAAGGCTATGATTTCAGGCATTCTAGCATCTCCAGGTATTGCGATTGGTAAAGCATTACTTCTTCAAGAAGATGAAATTGTCCTAAACACAAACACCATTTCTGACGATCAAGTAGAAGCCGAAGTTGAGCGCTTTTACACTGCGCGTAATAAATCTTCTGCGCAGTTGGAAGTGATCAAACAAAAAGCACTTGAAACTTTTGGTGAAGAAAAAGAAGCCATCTTTGAAGGCCATATCATGTTGCTTGAAGATGAAGAGCTAGAAGAAGAGATTTTAGCCCTCATCAAGAAAGAAAAAATGTCTGCCGATAACGCGATTCATACCGTTATCGAAGAACAAGCCACTGCGCTTGAGTCACTAGACGACGAATACCTAAAAGAACGTGCTACCGACATTCGTGATATCGGTACACGTTTTGTAAAAAACGCTCTAGGCATGCATATCGTTTCTCTAAGCGAAATCGATCAAGAAGTTATCCTAGTGGCGTACGACTTAACTCCTTCTGAAACTGCACAAATTAACCTGAACTATGTTCTTGGTTTTGCTTGTGATATCGGTGGCCGTACTTCTCACACTTCAATTATGGCTCGTTCGCTAGAACTACCAGCCATCGTGGGTACCAATGACATCACCAAAAAAGTGAAGAATGGCGACATGCTGATTCTGGATGCAATGAACAACAAAATCATTGTGAATCCAACCGAAGCGCAAATTGAAGAAGCTAAAGCTGTTAAAGCTGCTTTCCTTGCTGAAAAAGAAGAGCTGGCAAAGCTGAAGGATCTTCCTGCAGAAACTTTAGACGGTCACCGCGTTGAAGTGTGTGGCAACATCGGCACAGTGAAAGACTGTGATGGCATCATCCGTAACGGTGGTGAAGGTGTAGGTCTGTACCGAACTGAATTCCTGTTTATGGATCGTGATGCTCTACCGACTGAAGAAGAGCAATACCAAGCCTACAAAGAAGTCGCGGAAGCAATGAGTGGTCAAGCCGTTATTATCCGAACTATGGATATCGGTGGCGACAAAGATCTGCCTTATATGGATCTGCCAAAAGAGATGAACCCATTCTTGGGCTGGCGTGCAGTGCGTATCAGCTTAGATCGCCGTGAAATTCTGCGTGATCAGCTACGCGGTATTCTGCGTGCTTCTGCTCACGGTAAACTTCGCGTAATGTTCCCAATGATCATTTCCGTTGAAGAAATCCGCGAACTGAAAAAAGCGATTGAAGAATATAAAATTGAACTGCGTGCTGAAGGCCATGCTTTCGATGAAAACATCGAGATCGGTGTGATGGTGGAAACACCAGCTGCTGCAGCGATTGCACACCACTTAGCAAAAGAAGTGTCTTTCTTCTCTATCGGTACTAACGATTTAACTCAATACACCCTAGCGGTAGATCGTGGTAACGAGATGATCTCTCACCTCTATAACCCACTCTCTCCAGCTGTTTTGACTGTGATCAAGCAAGTGATTGATGCTTCTCACGCTGAAGGTAAATGGACTGGTATGTGTGGTGAATTGGCGGGTGATGAGCGTGCAACTCTGCTTCTGTTGGGTATGGGGCTGGATGAATTCTCTATGAGTGGCATCTCCATTCCAAAAGTGAAGAAAGTGATCCGTAACACCAATTATGCGGAAATTAAAGCGATGGCTGAAGAAGCTCTATCTCTGCCAACCGCCGCAGAAATCGAAGCTTGCGTAGAAAAATTCATCGCTGAAAAAGCTTAATTATTGGTTGATACCAAGGAGATAGGCGATGAAAATAGTCGTCTATCTCTGGCGATTGGTATACTATACTTCGACAGAACAAATCTAAAACGTTAGGAGCATGACACAATGGGTCTGTTTGACAAACTTAAGAAGCTAGTCTCTGACGACAGCGCTAACGCTGGTGCAATTGACATTATCGCACCTCTTTCTGGTGAAATCGTAAACATCGAAGATGTGCCAGATGTTGTGTTCGCTGAAAAAATCGTTGGTGACGGTATCGCGATCAAGCCTGCTGGTAACAAGATGGTAGCTCCTGTTAACGGTACTATCGGTAAAATCTTCGAAACTAACCACGCATTCTCTATCGAATCTGATGACGGCGTTGAGCTGTTTGTTCACTTCGGCATCGACACTGTTGAACTGAAAGGCGAAGGCTTCAAGCGTATCGCTGAAGAAGGCCAATCAGTGAAAATCGGCGATACTATTATCGAATTCGATTTGGCACTGCTAGAAGAGAAAGCAAAATCAACTCTGACTCCAGTTGTTATTTCTAACATGGATGAAATCAAAGAGCTGAACAAACTTTCTGGTTCTGTAAACGTAGGTGAAACTCCAATCCTACGCGTTACCAAGTAATCGACTTGTGTGATGTAAAAAACGCTGCCCAGTGCAGCGTTTTTTGTTTTTACGGCCTAGCCTTTTGGAAATTGCCAATACCGCCTAAAAGGGAACGGTTAGTTTGAAAAACCGAGAGCGTAACGCAGCACTTGCGTTTTTAGTGGCCCAGAGCGCTCGGCTAAAGCAAGTGCAACATTACGCACAAACCTAACTGGCGTGAACGAGTTGCTAAAGGTTTTGTAAAACAGATCCATCCCCGTTTGCATCAGCAGATTATCAGGACGACGACGACGCTCATAGCGTTCAAACTGTGTCTGACTTAATACCGCATGATCCTGTGTTTCCGCCAGCAACACGGCCACATCTTTAAAACCTAGATTCACGCCCTGCCCTGCTAACGGGTTAATCGTATGTGCTGCATCACCAACCAGCACACAGCGATTTTTTACATATTGCTGAGCGTGACGTCGAGTCAGCGGAAAAGAGCCCTGCTGCAACACCTTTATATTCCCTAGCTCAGCAGGAAAATGCTGAAGAATTTCGCCACGCAATTGTTCCGAGTTTAATGCTGCCAGTTTTCGAATGCGCTGCGGTGTGTCATACCAAACCAAAGACGCCTGATTACCACCCAAAGGCAAGTAGGAGCGAGGCCCCGTTGGGAAAAATTGCTGCCACGTCGTTTCTTGCTGAATCTGTTCAGTTTGCACATTAATTAACATGCAGTGCTGGCGATAATCCCAAGCCGTGATCCCGATATGTGCCAGTTGACGAACCTGTGAATTCGCGCCATCCGCACCAACCACCCAATCACACTCAAGTACAGCACCTGATTGTAAAGTGACATGGCATCCCTCTTCGGTCACATCCAATTGAGCCAATTGATCTGGGCACATCAAGGTCAGTTGTGGGTAATTTACGAATTGCTGCCACAAAGCTAATTGAATGACTCGGTTTTCCACCATGTAGCCTAATTGTGGCAAATCCAAGGACTCACAGGAAAAACGCGTACGACATTCTGGGTGTTCCCACGTTTCTAGGTGACGATAGGGACAAGCGCGCATGGCAACAATACTTGACCAAGCTCCAAGTTCTTCCAGCAGTTCTACCGAGGTTTGTGAAATCGCTGACACACGGACGTCCATAGCTTGATTAGGCTCAAAAGCTTGTGGCTCACCTGAATCAATCACCGCAACCTTGCGTCCTTGACGTGCAAAGCCAAGTGCAGCCGCAGCACCCACCATACCGCCACCGACTACCAGGATATCAAATTTATTGCTGCTCATACCCTTTCCCATCAAGCATCTTATCTAAACGGCATTGTACGGAGTGAGGGAAATATTGCGACATTTTTTACGCTAAAACCCTGCTTGTAATAAGGTAAAAAGTCAATCACAACAAGGGTTACAAGAGAATTCCGCCAATTACTAGTCAGTCGGTTTTTAAAGCAGTACAATACGCCGCTTACCGCCGAGAGGGCGGCTAGAATGTGAGCTAAAGCTCAAATGATTGAAGAACTATTGAACGAGCGAAAGTGTGATGAGTAAGAAACTGCTAATTAAAACTTGGGGCTGCCAGATGAACGAGTACGATTCATCAAAAATGGCTGACCTGCTTAATGCTGCAAACGGCTATGAGCTGACAGAAATACCCGAGGAAGCAGACGTTTTACTCCTAAACACCTGTTCGATCCGTGAAAAAGCTCAGGAAAAAGTGTTCCACCAACTTGGTCGTTGGAAAACCCTGAAAGACAAAAAACCTGGCGTAGTGATCGGCGTCGGTGGTTGTGTGGCGACTCAAGAAGGCGATTCGATTCGTGATCGTGCGCCCTATGTCGATGTGATCTTTGGCCCACAAACGCTGCATCGCCTACCAGAAATGATTAAACAATCGCAAATCAGCGAAGCGCCAGTAATGGATATCTCTTTCCCTGAGATTGAGAAGTTCGATCGCCTGCCGGAGCCACGTGCGGAAGGCCCAACTGCCTTTGTTTCTATCATGGAAGGTTGCTCAAAATACTGTACTTACTGCGTAGTGCCTTACACTCGTGGTGAAGAAGTCAGCCGCCCAATGGATGATGTGCTGTTTGAAATTGCTCAACTTGCGGAACAAGGTGTGCGTGAAGTCAACCTGCTTGGCCAAAACGTGAACGCTTACCGTGGTGCAACTCATGATGGTGAGATTTGCTCTTTTGCTGAGTTACTGCGTCTGGTAGCAACGATTGACGGTATCGACCGCATTCGCTTTACCACTAGCCACCCACTCGAATTTACTGATGATATTATTGCGGTGTACGAAGACACCCCAGAGTTAGTGAGCTTCCTGCACTTACCAGTGCAAAGTGGTAGCGATCGCATTCTGACTATGATGAAGCGCCCGCACACAGCCATTGAGTACAAGTCCATCATCCGTAAACTGCGTAAAGCTCGCCCTGATATTCAAATCAGCTCTGATTTTATCGTTGGCTTCCCGGGTGAAACCGACAAAGATTTCCAAGACACCATGAAGCTGATCCGTGATGTCGATTTCGATATGAGCTTTAGCTTTATCTTCTCTCCTCGCCCAGGCACGCCAGCCGCCGACTATCCATGCGATCTTTCGGAAGAGGTGAAGAAGGAGCGCCTGTACGAACTGCAGCAGCAGATCAACAGTCAAGCCATGCGTTACTCACGCCTGATGCTGGGCACTGAACAACGTATTTTAGTTGAAGGTCCATCGAAGAAAGATTTGATGGAGCTACGTGGGCGTACCGAAAATAACCGCGTGGTTAACTTCGAAGGTTCACCAGAACTGATCGGTCAGTTTGTTGATGTGAAGATTGTCGATGTGTTCGCCAACTCATTGCGTGGTGAATTGGTACGCACCGAACAAGAGATGAATCTGCGTATTGCGACCTCTCCATCAGAAATGAAAGCGAAGACTCGCCGCGAGGATGAGCTTGGGGTTGCTACATTTACTCCTTAATCTCGTATACACTGTCAATAAGTGCCCGGTCAAAATCGGACATTTATTGACATACTGAGAGGCAAATTTGAGCAATAAAATCATAACCTTAGAAATTAATCTGGAACCTTCCGATAACCACCGACTCGCCAGCTTATGTGGCCCTTTCGACGATAACATCAAGCATCTAGAACGTCGCTTGGGAGTCGAAATCAATTACCGTGGCAATTTCTTCACCATTGTGGGTAAAGCCCATACTGCCGCTGCTGCGCTCGATATTATCAAAACATTGTATGTTGAAACCGCTCCGGTGCGTGGCCAAATTGCCGATATTGAACCTGAGCAAATTCATCTTGCGATCAAAGAATCCGGCGTTCTTGAACAGCACAGCGAATCCAGCATTGCCCACGGCAAAGAAGTGTTTGTCAAAACCAAAAAAGGCGTGATCAAACCTCGTACACCGAATCAAGCTCAATACTTGATGAATATGGTGACGCACGACATCACCTTTGGTGTTGGCCCTGCGGGTACAGGTAAAACTTACCTTGCGGTTGCAGCTGCGGTGGATGCGCTTGAGCGCCAAGAAATTCGCCGCATTCTGCTCACTCGTCCTGCGGTTGAAGCGGGAGAAAAACTTGGCTTTCTACCAGGCGATCTGAGCCAAAAAGTCGATCCCTACTTGCGCCCGCTTTACGATGCTCTGTTCGAAATGCTCGGTTTTGAGCGCGTAGAAAAACTGATTGAGCGTAACGTGATTGAAGTAGCTCCGCTTGCTTACATGCGCGGCCGCACACTGAACGATGCGTTTATTATTCTCGACGAAAGCCAAAACACCACTGTCGAGCAGATGAAAATGTTCCTGACGCGGATTGGCTTTAACTCTCGCGCCGTGATAACTGGTGACGTGACGCAAATTGACTTACCGCGCGGTGCGAAGTCAGGCCTACGCCATGCGATTGAAGTACTCAATGAAGTCGAAGAAATCAGCTTTAACTTCTTCCAAGCTGACGACGTAGTTCGCCACCCAGTGGTTGCCCGTATCGTGAATGCTTATGAGAAGTGGGAAGCACAAGATCAAAAAGAGCGTAAAGAGTATGAGCAGCGCCGCCGTGAAGAGCGTGAAAGCAAATTGCTCGAAATGCAACGAACTGAAATGGCACTTGGCCACAATAATGAGCCTAACCCGTCATGAGTATTGAACTGGATTTGCAATTGGCAGTCGAAGATGAAAACGGACTGCCAACCGAAGCGGATTTTGCCCAGTGGTTAACCCGTACAATCACCCCTTTTCAGCCACAAGCCGAAGTGACCATTCGCATTGTGGATGAAGAGGAAAGCCATGCGCTAAATTTAAATTATCGCGGGAAAGATAAACCGACCAATGTGTTATCTTTCCCATTTGAAGCTCCTCCAGGTATGGAAATGGATCTTCTCGGTGATTTGGTGATCTGCCGCCAAGTGGTTGAACGTGAAGCCATTGATCAAAATAAGCCTTTACAAGCACATTGGGCGCATATGGTTGTACATGGTAGTCTGCATCTGCTAGGTTATGACCATATCGAGGATGATGAAGCAGAAGAGATGGAGTCTCTTGAAACCGAAATTATGCAAGAAATGGGCTTTACTGACCCGTATCTGGCAGAAAAAGAGTAACCCTTATCCGTTAAGATAAGGCCTATGTGAGCTATCACACTTCTGATAGCGTTAGTGAATTGAGACATAATGAACGAAGACAATTCTCAGAATTCGGAAGGTCCGAGTAGAAAGTCCTTCTTTGAACGCCTAAGTCAACTTTTTCAGGGAGAGCCGAAAGATCGCCAAGAGCTGGTCGATGTAATCCGCGACTCTGAAGTAAATGACTTGATTGACCATGACACCCGAGACATGCTCGAAGGCGTAATGGAAATCGCCGAAATGCGCGTGCGCGATATCATGATCCCACGCTCACAAATGGTCACTATCGATCGTACTCACAACCTAGATGCTTTGGTTGCCATCATGACTGATGCGCAGCACTCGCGTTATCCTGTGATCAGCGAAGACAAAGACCATGTGGAAGGCATTCTACTTGCGAAGGACTTACTCAAGTATCTAGGCTCCAACTGTGCGCCATTCAATATCCAAGAAGTGATCCGTCCTGCGGTCGTGGTTCCGGAAAGTAAGCGGGTTGACCGTCTGCTCAAAGAGTTCCGTGAAGAACGTTACCATATGGCGATTGTTGTGGATGAGTTTGGCGGCGTTTCTGGCCTAGTCACCATTGAAGATATTCTGGAAGAGATCGTCGGCGACATCGAAGATGAATTCGACGACGAAGAGCAAAAAGACATTCGCCAACTGAGCAAACACACCTTCTCGGTGAAAGCGCTCGCCACAATTGAAGACTTTAACCACACTTTCGGCACAAAATTCAGTGATGATGAAGTGGATACGGTCGGTGGACTGGTGATGACGGCATTCGGCCACTTACCAGCACGCGGGGAAGTCGTAGACATTGCAGGCTACAACTTCAAAGTGACCGCGGCAGATAGTCGCCGAGTGGTAGCTCTTCAAGTTACCGTTCCCGATCTGGAAGCGCTTTCGCAAGCCGCGGAAGAGTAATCCTCATCCTCTTACCAAGTAAGAGAAAAAGAAAAGAGACGATGAAAACTCTATTACATCATCGCCTAATGCGGCCGCTTGCGGCCGCTTTTGTTGGCGTCATAACTCCTCTGGCTTTTGCCCCTTATCAGTTTTGGCCTTTGGCCTTATTCAGCCCATTTATCCTACTCCTTCTCTTAAACCAGCAAAGCACTAAACGAGCTGCTCTGATCGGTTTTGCATGGGGACTAGGGCAATTTGCTGTAGGTATTAGTTGGGTACATGTCAGTATTGATACATTTGGTGGCATGCCCAAAATCGCCAGCCTGTTTTTAATGGTATTACTGGTGGGGTATCTCGCACTCTATCCGGGTCTTTTCGGTTGGTTACTCAACCGCTTCTTCCCCCATAACTCGCGTACCAAATGGCTATGTGCTGCACCTGCGTTATGGCTAATTACAGATTGGCTGCGCGGCTGGGTGATGACGGGATTTCCTTGGCTTTGGCTCGGCTACAGCCAAATTGATAGTCCACTCGCCAACTTTGCCCCGATTGGCGGCGTTGAACTCATTACTTTGTTGCTCATTTTCAGTGCAGGCAGTTTGGCTTATGCCGCACTCAATCGTCATTGGTTGATTGCTGTAATTCCAGTCATCGTTTATGCGACAGGTTATGGCCTACAAGCGATGCAGTGGGTAACGCCACAAACTGAGCGAGCAACGACTGTGGCTTTGGTACAAGGTAATATTGAGCAAGGGTTGAAATGGCTCCCCAGCCAACGCTGGCCAACCATAATGAAATACACCGACCTCACCCGCGAAAATTGGAATGCGGATGTCATCATTTGGCCTGAGGCAGCAATCCCTGCCTTTGAATATGAGATTTCTTCATTCCTGCACAATCTCGATGCTGCGGCTCGGATGAATCAGAGCGCGGTGATCACAGGCATTATTAATCAAAGTGAAGATAAGCAGTTCTTTAATAGTGTGTTAACACTCGGAGATACCCCTCATGGCGAATACCGTTATGACCCGACCGAGCGTTACCATAAGTACCACTTGCTGCCTTTTGGGGAATTTGTGCCTTTTGAAGATATTTTAAGGCCATTGGCACCTTTCTTTAATTTGCCGATGTCATCCTTCAGCCAAGGGGCATATATCCAACCTAACTTGATTGCTAAAGGTTTCGCGTTTGCAGCGGCACTCTGTTACGAAATCATTTTCAATGAACAAGTGCGTGATAATGTGACACCAGACACCGACTTCCTGCTGACACTTTCCAATGACGCTTGGTTTGGTCGCTCAATTGGCCCGTTGCAGCACATGGAAATTGCACGCATGCGCTCACTAGAGTTGGGCAAACCGCTGATCCGCTCCACCAACAATGGTGTTACCGCCATCACTGACGAACGCGGGCGCATCGTAGCTCAGTTGCCACAATTTGAAACAGGAGTGCTAAAAGCAACCGTGACACCCACTCGTGGTAGCACCCCGTACTACCAATGGGGCACGGCTCCACTCTATATTTGGGTAGGTTTAGCGCTTGTTTTTGCTTTCTGGCGACAACGTCGAACAAAATAAGCGAAAGCAAAACGGGAAGTTCATCTTCCCGTTTTTTATTCCAACTAGGGTTTGAGAGGTTGGCGGCTAAACGCTTTTCCGCCACATTGGATGCAAGGCTCTATTTCTGTTGGATGGTTAAACTCCGTTTTATGACCACATTGATCACACACCAAAACGCCCAGACCAATCATTTCACCTGCTTGATACAAACCTTGGTGTTCTAAATCGGCAAACAGTTCTACCCACTCGACTTTGGTGCGATCGGTAATATCCAGTAACCCCTGCCAGATTGAGTTAGCGATCATCAGATAAAACGGGCCGCTTTTGCTCTGCTCGAAGCTTTGTGAGAACTCTTTAAGATCCGCTTTCACATAAGCAGAGACTAACGCCAGCTCATCCTTGGTCAAATCATTCGCGGCATCCACGTATTTCGCTGATGATTCAACGATCTCATTGACCCCATTCGAGCTGTGTTTGAGCGTTTCTACTACCTCTTCCAGTAAGGCTTCATAACTTGCTTTCTGTTTTGGCATCTCTCACCTCTCTCAAGCCTGATGGCTGCCGGATTAGCTATTGTTGTATACCCCTGCTTTCTGTATTCTATGCCGAACCGAAAGACTTCGTTCCTACTGAACTCACAAATTCCAAGATGGATGTCATCGATGCAAGAGCAATACAACCCGCAAGATATTGAACACAAGGTTCAACAGCACTGGGACAACAACAAAACCTTCGTTGTAAGTGAAGACCCAAACAAAGAAAAATTCTACTGTCTTTCTATGTTCCCGTACCCAAGTGGCCGACTGCATATGGGTCACGTGCGTAACTACACCATCGGTGATGTAGTCTCTCGTTTCCAACGTCTGCAAGGCAAAAACGTACTGCAACCTATCGGTTGGGACGCTTTTGGTCTGCCTGCAGAAAACGCAGCGGTAAAAAACAATACTGCGCCTGCACCTTGGACTTACGAAAACATCGAATACATGAAAAACCAGCTCAAATTACTGGGTTTTGGTTATGACTGGAATCGTGAATTCGCCACTTGTCGCCCTGAGTACTACCGTTGGGAGCAAGAGTTCTTCACTAAGCTGTTTGAAAAAGGTCTAGTTTACAAAAAAACCTCATCAGTCAACTGGTGTCCAAACGACCAAACAGTTCTTGCTAACGAACAAGTTGAAGACGGTTGCTGCTGGCGTTGTGACACTCCCGTTGAGCAAAAAGAGATCCCACAGTGGTTTATTAAGATCACCGCATACGCACAAGAGTTGCTTGACGATCTGGATAACCTAGACGGTTGGCCTGAAATGGTAAAAACCATGCAGCGCAACTGGATTGGCCGCTCTGAAGGTGTAGAACTGAAATTTGCCGTTAAAGGTGAAAACACAGATCTTGAAGTTTACACCACACGTCCAGATACCCTGATGGGTGTAACTTATGTGGGTATCGCTGCAGGTCACCCTCTAGCGGCCAAAGCGGCAGCCAATAACCCAGCACTCGCCGCCTTCATCGATGAATGTAAAAATACCAAAGTTGCAGAAGCTGAAATCGCGACCATGGAAAAGAAAGGCATGGCGACAGGGCTAACCGCGATCCATCCCCTCAACGGACGTGAAGTACCAATTTACATCGCGAACTTCGTGTTGATGGATTACGGTACTGGCGCGGTAATGGCAGTGCCTGCGCACGACCAACGTGACTTTGAGTTCGCGACCAAATACGGCCTCGACATCATCCCTGTAATTAAACCTGCCGATGGCAGCGAGCTGGATGTATCTGAAGCGGCTTACACTGAAAAAGGTGTTCTTTTCGCTTCTGGCGAATTCGATGGTTTGGATTTCCAAGCTGCCTTTAATGCAATTGCTGCGAAATTGGAAGCAGAAGGCAAAGGCAAGAAAACCGTTAACTTCCGTCTGCGTGACTGGGGCGTGTCTCGTCAACGTTACTGGGGTGCACCAATCCCTATGGTGACCACTGAAGATGGCCAAGTACACCCAGTACCAGCAGACCAACTGCCAGTTATCCTGCCAGAAGATGTAGTGATGGATGGCGTAACTAGCCCAATCAAAGCTGATAAAGAGTGGGCAAAAACCACCTTTAACGGTGAACCAGCACTGCGTGAAACCGATACCTTCGACACCTTTATGGAGTCATCGTGGTACTACGCACGTTACTGTTCACCACAAGCGGATGACATCTTAGATCCAGAGAAAGCCAACTATTGGCTGCCGGTTGATCAATACATCGGTGGTATTGAACACGCGTGTATGCACCTGCTCTATTCACGTTTCTTCCACAAACTGCTGCGTGACGCGGGTTATGTGAAGAGTGATGAGCCGTTCAAAAAGCTGCTATGCCAAGGCATGGTACTGGCTGATGCCTTCTACTACACCAATGAGAAAGGTGGTAAAGAGTGGGTATCACCAACCGAAGTGAAAGTGGAACGTGATGGCAAAGGCCGTATCGTTTCTGCGGTTGATGCAAGTGGTCGACAAGTTGAACACTCAGGCATGATTAAAATGTCTAAGTCGAAAAACAACGGTATCGATCCACAAGAGATGGTCGATAAGTACGGCGCTGACACAGTACGTCTGTTCATGATGTTTGCTTCACCAGCAGACATGACACTGGAATGGCAAGAATCCGGCGTTGAAGGTGCAAACCGCTTCCTGCGTCGTGTATGGAAACTGGTACGTGAGCACACTGAGCTCGGCCAAGCTCCGGCTTTGGATGCTTCAGCACTGAATGCAGACCAAAAAGCACTGCGCCGCGATGTACACAAAACCATCGCAAAAGTGACTGATGACGTAGCACGTCGCCAGACTTTCAACACGGCGATTGCAGCGATCATGGAGCTAATGAACAAGCTGACTAAAGCGCCGATGACGGAAGCGCAGGATCGTGCGATTCTGGACGAAGCACTGAAAGCCATCACGCTCATGCTCTACCCAATCACTCCGCACATCTGTTTTGAGATGTGGGCAGCACTGGGTGAAAGCAACATCGATACTGCAAGCTGGCCGACTTACGATGAAGCCGCTCTGGTGGAAGATGAAAAGCTGATCGTGCTGCAAGTCAACGGTAAACTGCGCGGTAAACTCACTGTCGCGGCCGATGCTACTCAACAACAAGTTGAAGCGTTGGGCATGCAAGATGAAAACGTGCAGAAGTTCATTGATGGTCTGACCGTGCGTAAAGTGATTTACGTACCAGGCAAATTGCTGAATATCGTAGCCAACTAACTCCTCTTTATTGATGAGTCACTAAGCCATTAGAACACCCTGTGAACTAATGGCTTACTTTAATGTCAGTAAACAGGGTTCGCCCTGTTTACTTATCTCAGCTTATCGCGTTGTTAACTCTTGGTGAGCTGAGATAAGTATTCTGCCTAATAACGAGACTAAAGCATCCATGCGTAACACTCTTTTCCCTACTTTGAAATGGTCACTATTGGTTCTGATGACAAGCTTACTGACGGCTTGTGGCTTCCACTTACGAGGTGATTACGATATCCCACAAGAACTCTCTAGCATGTCACTGACCAGTTATGACCAATACAGCACGTTTACCCGTATGGTTCATCGTCAGTTACGTCTAAATAAAATTGATCTGCAATCTCCGGCAGAAAATCTTCCAAACCTACATCTACTGAGTGAAAGCACTGGCGAACGTACTTTATCGCTGTATCAAAACACGCGCGCTGCCGAAATTGAATTGACCTTTGTTGCAAGCTATCGAGTCACAGTACCTGATCTTGGCAGCCGTACCTTTACTACGAGCGTGACTCGTAGCTACTTGGATAACCCACTGACTGCACTGGCAAAATCTGTCGAACGCGACATGATTGAAGATGAAATGCGCAAGCTGGCGGCCAGCCAAATTGTGCGCCAAATGGCTCGTCTGAAAGCGGATTTTGAACGCAAAACCTTAGACGATGAAAGCATTGAAAGCGATGGAGTGACTGACTACCGAGTTGATACTCAAGAGCTCCCAGCTTCAGCACCAACAGAAGGCAAAAGTGAGTAGTTTCGATGCGCATTTACGCTGAAAAACTGGCCGAATCACTACACAAAACTCTCTATCCGATTTACCTCGTATTCGGTAATGAGCCACTGCTGATCCAAGAAGCTAAAACCGCCATCGAAAAAGCGGCGCAAGCACAAGGTTTTCTGGAGAAACATAGATTTAGCGCTGATGCAGGGCTCGATTGGAGTTCAGTGTATGACTGTTGTCAGGCGCTGAGTCTGTTTTCGTCTCGTCAGCTGATTGAGATTGAGATCCCTGAATCAGGGATCAATGCACAAGCGGCGAAAGAGCTAAGCTCACTCGCAGGTCAACTTCACCAAGATATTATCTTGCTAGTGATTGGCCCAAAACTGACTAAGGCACAAGAAAATGCAGCTTGGCTAAAAACACTTTCGCAGCAAGCTTGCTGGATCAATTGCCTCACGCCTGAACTGAGCCGTTTACCTCAGTTTGTTCAGCAGCGCTGTTTTGCACTCGGTTTAAAACCGGATGCAGAAGCGGTGCAAATGTTAGCGCAGTGGCATGAAGGCAACCTCTTTGCCTTAGCACAAAGTCTAGAGAAACTGGCTCTCCTCTACCCTGATGGTCAGCTAACTTTGGTTCGTTTGGAAGAGTCACTGAGCCGTCATAACCATTTCACGCCCTATCATTGGATGGATGCCTTATTGGAAGGCAAAGCCAACCGAGCGCAGCGTATTCTTCGCCAGTTAATGCTAGAAGAAAGCGAACCAATTATTTTGATCCGTACGGCGCAAAAAGAACTCACTCAACTGCTCAAATGGCAACAAGAGCGCCAACAGCTAGGTAACATCGGCAGTCTATTTGATCGCTATCGTGTTTGGCAGAATCGAAGACCACTCTACTCTGCTGCCTTGCAGCGCTTACCCAGTACAGCACTGTTTCGGTTGGTTGGGATATTAGCCAAGGCTGAACTTCTGGCAAAAACTCAATATGAACAGCCCGTCTGGCCAATCTTGCAGCAACTGAGCCTCGAATGCTGCAATCCTCAGGCAAACGTACCTTTGCCACAGTAAAAGCGTGATATACTGCGCCGTTTTAAGCGAAAGCTGTTTTTTATTGAAGACATTCAGAGGACATTCTCTTGCAAGGTGAAGCACTTAAAGACTTTCTTTCCGACAAAGCCGACGACATGAAGGCAGTCGATATCGTCACACTTGATGTACAAGGCAAATCCAGTGTGACGGATTATATGATTGTCTGCACCGGCACATCAAAAAGACACGTCGCCTCTATTGCTGATCATGTAGCTAATGAAGCCAAACTTTCTGGCCTGCAACCGCTCGGTATGAACGGGGAAAATGAAGGTGAATGGGTAGTTCTGGATATGGGTTCAGTGATGTTGCATGTGATGCAAGAAGCACCACGCGAGCTGTACCAACTGGAAAAACTCTGGGGTTAAGTGTGAAGATTCAACTGATCGCTGTCGGTACCAAAATGCCTAAATGGGTTGAAGAGGGCTTTCAAGAGTACCGTCGCCGTTTCCCGCATGATATGCCACTGGAGTTGGTAGAAATTACTGCAGGCAAGCGCGGTAAAAATGCCGATATTGCACGCATCCTGCAAAAAGAGGGCGAAGCAATGCTGGCCGCCGTACCGAAAGGCAACCGAATCGTCACTCTCGATATTCCGGGCAAACGTTGGGATACCGAAGAGCTCGCTGTACAACTGGAGAGCTGGAAACTCGACGGACGTGATGTTTCCATTCTGATTGGTGGTCCAGAAGGCCTTGCTCCTGCCTGTAAAGCCGCGGCGGACCAAAGCTGGTCTCTTTCACCGCTGACCTTGCCTCACCCTTTGGTGAGAGTGGTTATGGCTGAAAGCTTATACCGAGCTTGGAGTATTACCACCAACCACCCTTATCATCGAGAATAGAGTGCCATGTTACGCCAGCACACCCCTATCCGTGACCATCAAGCCGAAACTCACCTGTTTCGTAATCGCGCTATTGTCTCTTTTTTAGCGATTTTGATCTGCATGGGGCTGCTGGTCACCAACTTATACAACATCCAGATCAATCAGTATCAGGATTACAAAACTCGCTCCAACGACAACCGCATCAAAGTAGTACCCATCGCACCGAACCGTGGGCTAATTTTTGATCGCAATGGGATGCTCCTTGCTGAAAACCGTCCAGTCTTCAACTTAGAAGTGATCCCAGAAAAAGTGCCGAATATGGAAGATACCATTGCGCGCTTACAAAAAATTTTGGAGATCAGCCCAGAAAAAATTGCGGCATTTGAAAAAGAGCGTAAACAGACTCGCCGTTTTAATTCGGTTCCTCTGCTCACTCAGTTAACCGATGAGGATGTTGCGAAATTTTCGGTTAATCAACATAAGTTCCCCGGCGTATCCGTTGCTGCCAACCTCAAGCGTTATTACCCATACGGTGACGTTCTGACGCACGTAATCGGTTATGTATCACGGATTAATGACAAAGATTTAGAACGTCTGGATCGCGAAGGAAAAAAAGCCAACTACCAAGCCACACGTGATATCGGCAAGTTAGGCATTGAGCGCTACTACGAAGATCTTTTGCACGGAACGGCTGGGTATCAAGAAGTTGAAGTGAACAGCCGCGGACGAGTAATCCGCACACTCAAATACGTTCCACCGATTCCGGGTAAAGATATCGTTCTTAACCTAGATATCGATCTCCAGCTTTATGCCTATAAACTATTGGAAGGTCGTCGCGGCTCGGTGGTCGCCCTAGACCCGAAAGATAATGGCGTACTCGCGATGGTGTCTAGTCCAAGCTACGACCCTAATGCGTTTGTGCATGGCATTTCTGGCAAAGCTTATAGCGATTTGCTCAATGATAAGCGTCGCCCTTTGGTGAATCGAACCACGCTCGGCATTTATCCACCAGGCTCCACCGTCAAGCCCTTTATTGCGGTTTCAGCGTTACAAGATGGCGTCATTACTCCAAATACCACACGTAATGACCCGGGTTATTGGCGCATCCCAAACACAGATACTCGTCCATTCCGCGACTGGCTACGTTGGGGACATGGTCGTGTGGATATCATTAAATCTCTTGAAGAATCGGTGGATACCTTCTTCTACCAAATCGCTTATGACATGGGGATTGATAAACTCTCCAGCTGGATGATGCGCTTTGGCTTTGGTGATCTGACGGGTATTGATATTTACGAAGAGAGCAAAGCCAATATGCCGACTCGCGAATGGAAAATGGCTCGCCATAAAGTGCCTTGGTATCAAGGTGACACCATTCCAGTGGGGATCGGTCAAGGTTATTGGACAGCGACACCGATGCAAATAGCCAAAGCCACCTCAGTGTTGGTCAATCACGGTAAAGTGATTGCCCCCCATTTGCTGCGTGCCACCATTGATAATGGTGAACAATTTTCAACCCAGAAAGAGACGGAGTACACCACTTATCCTCCGATAGAGGGCGTACCTAAGAAATATTGGGATATGGCAATTCAAGGTATGTATCTGGTGAACCATGGCTCAAGAGGTACAGCAAGACGCGCCTTCCAAAACATGACGTATGACACTGCGGGTAAATCAGGAACTGCGCAAGTATTTGGTTTAGCCGAAGGCCAGAAATACAATGCGAGTGAATTGGCGGAGCACTTACACGACCATGCCCTGTTTACTGGCTTTGCGCCCGTCAAAGATCCCAAAGTGATCGTCACGTTCGTACTGGAAAACGGCGGCGGCGGTTCCAGTAATGGTGGACCAGTCGTACGGCAAATTTTCGACCACGTGATTTTGGGTAAAAAAGAAGAAGAGAAAATAGAAGAGGTAGTGCAACCATGAAGATGGATCCTGCAACCGGGCAAAACCGGGCGCTGTTTGAGCGTTTTCATATCGACCTCCCTCTACTGTTAGGCGTGCTTGCACTGATGGGATTTGGCCTAGTGGTCATGTATAGCGCAAGTGGTCAAAGCCTCGCCATGATGGATCGTCAAGCCATGCGTATGGCGATGGCTTTAGCCATCATGGTAATTTTGGCGCAAATTCCACCGCGCACCTACGAAAGTGCCGCGCCTGTATTGTTCTTCTGCGGTGTGATTTTGTTAGTGTGTGTATTGTTGTTTGGTGAGATATCTAAAGGCGCACAACGCTGGCTGGATCTTGGTTTTGTCCGCTTTCAGCCTTCAGAGTTACTGAAACTCGCCGTACCTCTAATGGTGGCGCGCTACATAGGTAAACATGCCCTACCTCCTTCATTCAAAACCTTAGCGGCTTCGCTCATCATGGTGTTTGTCCCGACGATTTTGATCGCGAAACAGCCAGACCTCGGCACTTCAATTTTGATTGCAGCATCGGGAATTTTTGTAATTTTCTTGGCTGGTATCAGTTGGAAGCTCATCACTGCTGCTGCAGTCGCTGTGGGCGCGTTTGTGCCTGTATTGTGGTTTTTCCTGATGCATGAATATCAGAAAACGCGAGTGCGCACTCTTTTCGACCCAGAATCCGATCCACTAGGTGCGGGTTACCACATTATTCAAAGTAAAATTGCGATTGGCTCTGGTGGTTTATCAGGTAAAGGCTGGCTGCACGGTACTCAATCCCAATTAGAATTCCTCCCCGAGCGACATACTGACTTTATCTTTGCAGTGATTGCCGAAGAATGGGGTATGATCGGAATTCTGGTTCTTCTGAGCCTGTATTTATTTATTATTGGCCGCGGACTTTACCTCGCTGCTCACGCGCAAACCTCATTTGGTCGCATGATGGCAGGCAGTATCGTACTGAGTTTCTTTGTTTATGTATTTGTAAACATCGGTATGGTGAGCGGTATTTTACCCGTGGTAGGTGTTCCACTACCTCTGATTAGCTATGGCGGTACCTCAATGGTGACACTGATGGCCGGTTTCGGTATTTTGATGTCCATCCATACGCACCGCAAAGCGTTTTCGAAGACGATTTAATGAACCGAATTTATCTATACACACTGCTGAGTGCAGTCTTGATCCTCGCTGGCTGTAGCTCTTCTGGTGGTCGCTATGATATGTCAGATGATCAAGCACCGGACACACCGCTGTCTGTCGAACATATTGAAGACGCCCATCCACAGTATGAGCCATACAGCTTTGGGGGTAATAAAGATTACAATCTGCGTGGCCAAAGTTATCGCATCATTAAAAATCCAAAAGGGTTCACCGAAGCCGGAAAAGCCTCTTGGTATGGTAAAAAATTCCATGGTCATCTCACCTCAAACGGTGAGATTTATGACATGTACTCCATGACCGCAGCGCATAAAACGCTCCCTATTCCGAGTTATGTCAAAGTTACCAATACGGATAATGGTAAGTCGACCATAGTTCGAGTGAACGATCGTGGACCATTCCATGACGGGCGAATCATTGACCTGAGTTACGCCGCCGCTTACAAGATTGGTGTCGTTCAAGCAGGTACGGCAAACGTGCGTATCGAAGTCATCACAGTCGATAAGCCGGCTAAACCTCGCCCCAAAAGTAATGCGCTTGAATACGTGATTCAGGTGGTTTCGTCACAACATATTGAACGCGTGCGAACTTTGGCGCAGAACTTAGGTCAGAGTTTATCGGCGCCTAGCTTCGTAGAAAGTACAAATAGTACTCATCGCCTGTTCCTAGGCCCATTTACTGACGACGACCTGACGCAGACTTTACTTGAACAAGTAAAATCCGCGGGCTACGACAGCGCATTTATTAAAGCGATTAATAAACGCTCTCAATGACTACTCAAACCTGACCTGAGTATATCTGGTCTGGTTTGAGACGTTTATTTTTGTTAAGATTACGGACACTTAAGTAGAACTAAGCATTCACCATGAAAAAATCAATCCTAAAATCCGTGTTAGCGTCTTCTGTTACGCTCTCCATCACATTAAGCAGCACTGCCTTTGCCTCTCCTATTGTGGTACCTGATGCACCACAAATCGCCGCCAAGGGCTATGTACTGATGGATTATCATTCAGGAAAAGTACTCGCAGAAAAAGAGATGAATACGAAACTCTCTCCTGCCAGTTTGACCAAAATGATGACCAGCTATGTGATTGGACAAGAAGTTAAGCGTGGCAACATCTCTCTCAATGATGATGTAGTAATCAGCAAAAATGCTTGGGCGAAAAACTTCCCTGATTCATCAAAGATGTTTATCGAAGTCGGAACCACAGTCAAAGTGAGCGACCTTAACCGCGGCATCATCATTCAATCAGGAAATGATGCGTGTGTTGCGATGGCCGAGCATGTCGCCGGTTCAGAAGATGCGTTTGTTGATTTGATGAATGCTTGGGCGAGCTCTCTGGGCATGAAAGACTCACACTTCACCAACTCACATGGTTTAGATGATCCAAATCTTTACTCGACGCCTTATGATCTTGCTCTTCTTGGTCAAGCGCTGATCCGCGATGTGCCTGAAGAGTATGCGATCTATTCTGAGCAAAAATTCACTTACAACGGCATTACCCAGTACAACCGTAACGGCCTACTGTGGGATAAAAGCATGAATGTGGATGGTATTAAAACCGGACACACCAGCGGCGCAGGCTATAACCTCGTTAGCTCTGCGACTGAAGGCAACATGCGCTTAGTCGCAGTGGTAATGGGTACAGATAACGAAAACGCTCGTAAAGCAGAAAGCAAAAAACTGCTGAGTTACGGTTTCCGCTTCTTTGAAACTGTTGCTCCACATAAAGCTGGCGAAACTTTCGTAAATGAAACCATTTGGATGGGCGACAAAGACACCATCGCACTTGGTGTTGATAAAGACACTTACGTGACATTACCGCGTGGCCAAGCGAAAGATCTCACTGCAAGCTTTGTACTAGAGAAAGAGCTGAAAGCACCGCTGAAAAAAGGCGATGTGGTCGGTACTCTCTACTATCAATTAGCGGGCAACGATATTGCTCAATACCCATTGATGGCGCTAGAAGATGTTGAAGAAGGTAGCCTATTCAGCCGTCTGTGGGACTATTTAGTACTTCTATTCAAAGGTTGGTTCTAACTCACCGCTTGATATTAACCTAACTATTTGAAGTGATAGCTTCCAATAGGAAAAGGATGAAAAGCCGCTTTGTGCCTGTCTCTTATACACAAATCCCCCGTCAAGTACGGGGGATTTTTTTGAACTCTGTTTGATGTTGTCGATCTGATCTTCATTACAACATCAGGCAAGCACTATGAACTTTATATCAAACTCTGCACAATGGGCTAAACATGTCTTTCAACATGCCAACTTAGGTGATAGCCGACGCGTTAACCGCTTGATTAAACTCTCGGCAACTCTGGCAGCTCATTCGGGGGAAATCTGTGCCACAAGCC
>NZ_AOMO01000015.1 GCF_000338875.1 Vibrio mimicus CAIM 602
TAAACAGAATATCAAACATAAATMCKCWCTTTGCGGCGTGATTATACTCAAAACCCTCTACGCCTAAAGAAAAAGCGGCTCGAAAGCCGCTTTTATATAGAAAGTTCGTTATCTGTGGTTTCGATTAGGCGAAAAACACCATCAACATCAGTACTGGGCAAACTAGGCGTACATACCAAGGCCAAATTTTCCAGAACAGGCTGTTTTCCACTTCTGGGCAACCTTGTTTCAGCTCCGATAGGATCTGGTTACGATTCCAAATCCAACCCGCAATCAGAGTGATCAGTAACGCGATGATAGGTTGAGAGTACACAGTCGTGAATTCAATCACCAATCCAAACAGACTAGAGAAGTTCAACACAATCACACCTGAGATCAGAGTAACTAAACCGCCAATCCATACTACAGCTGTGGTGCGTCTTTGTTGTAACTCCTCCACCGCACAGGCCACTGGCACTTCCAACATAGAGATTGAAGAAGTCAGCGCAGCAATGATCATCAGTAAGAAGAAGATAATCCCAATCACCGCACCGATTGCACCCATGGTGTCAAACATTGCAGGCAACACGGTAAACACCAATGTGTCTGAGTTGAGTAACTCACCTGATGCAGAGAAAATCTCTACGCCATTGTGTTTTGCAACAAACATGGCTGGCAAAACCATCAGGCCTGCAATAAAGGCAACACCAGTATCAATCAAAGCCACTTGAGCCGCCGTTTTCGGCAGGTTCGCTTCTTTATTCAAGTACGAACCATAGGTGGTCATCACACACACACCCAGTGACAATGAGAAAAATGCTTGTCCCATGGCACTAACCACCACTTCAGGTGTGAAGTGGCTGAGATCAGGCACCAAGTACATTTTGAGGCCATCCATCGCACCTTCTTGTGTGAAGATGTAAATCGTCAGCAAGCCAAACAGAACAAATAGTAGAGGCATCAGGCGTGTAGACCATTTCTCAATACCGTTAGCAACACCATTACGCACGACGAACATGGTCAGAACCATGAAAGCAACCATTAGGAGAAGGTTTCGCTCTGTACTGAATGAGGTTAACCATTGGCTAGCACTTTCAGCACCGATCAGCGTTAAACCACTTCCAAACAGCGAACCTACCAGCCAACCCGCTACGATTGCGTAAAAACTGAGAATCAGTGAAACCACGATCATGCCGACTACACCGAGCAAAATGGCACCTAATTTGCCTTTTGGCCAGACCGAGCGAAATGCACGGATCGGGTTAGATTGGCCATAACGGCCAATAGTCAATTCAGCAACCAGCATCGGATAAGCCAGTAAAAAGACCATACAAAGATAAACCAGAAGGAAAACGGCTCCGCCATTACTCGCCGCTTGAGTTGGGAACCCCCAAACATTTCCGAGCCCAACCGCAGAGCCAGCTGCGGCCATAATAAAACCAAATCGAGAGGTGAACTGACCTCTAGAACTACTTGCCATATTTGCTACCAATAAATTGTGTTTGTCTGGTTATCATCTCAGGGTGTAAAAATAAAATTACACCTAACAGAATCATCACTAACCCAAGAAGTATGGCAAGTAAATCAGTTCGAGAATAAAATTGGAAGTCCGAACAGTCTAATTTGCTAGTCACCAGTGAGTTTTCTGGTGTGTTTGTTTATTTTTCATCCAAAGACTGACGCCTTACACTTATATTTACAAATTAATAACACGAACATCCTGCCCAACTATTCTATTAATTTGGTCGCTTAGCTTTCTTCTCTTATGCTTTCGCTTTACTATCCCCTTTGAATATCTGTTTCTTATTGGATAAGCATGGACAAGGTTTATCACTTCCTGACTCTACTCAGTATCGGCATCTATTGGCTATTAGTGGCTGGTGTCACCATTCGCGTTGTTCTTAAAAGACGCGCGGTGAGTGTTTCACTGGCTTGGCTGATGGTGATCTACATCATTCCGTTTGTGGGAGTGCTCTGCTATTTCCTGTTTGGTGAGCTTAATCTCGGCCGAAAAAGAGCTGAACGCGCCAAAGAGATGTTCACCCCATTTGGCCACTGGTTCCGCTCACTCAATGATTGTCAAGCTCATGTACAAGAAGGCATGGGCGCGCACATTTCACGCATTGATGAACTGTGTAACAACCGGATGGGAATCCCTGCCCTAAGTGGAAATACCCTATCACTCCTCAATTCACCCAATGAGATCTTGCACTCTGTCATTGAAGATATTGAACGCGCTCAATATCAAATCCGTATGGTGTTTTACATCTGGCACCCCGGTGGTTTAGCTGATGCAGTGGCTTCAGCATTGATTCAAGCCTCAAAACGCGGAGTGGATGTCAAATTGTTGCTCGATTCAGCGGGCAGCCCGCGGTTTTTCCGCAGCTCTTGGGTAAAAATGATGCGGGATGCAGGAATTGAAGTCGTACAAGCTTTGGAAGTAAGTCCATGGCGTATATTCTTGCGTCGCCTCGATTTGCGCCAACATCGTAAAATCATCGTTATTGATGATGAGATTGCCTATACCGGCTCAATGAACATGGTTGACCCAGCCTTCTTCAAACAAAATGCTGGTGTTGGACAATGGGTCGATATCATGGTGCGGATTACTGGACCAACGGTGAATGTGCTATCAGCAATCCATTGCTGGGATTGGGAGTTTGAAACAGGTTCACGTATGTTGCCCAAACGCCCTGAATGTCGTCTTGACGAAAATCAGCCGCAGCACCCTATCCAAGTCGTTCCTTCTGGCCCGGGTATGCCAGAAAATTTGATTTCACAGGTACTGACTTTAGCGATCAACCAAGCGAACCGTTCTGTGTGTATCACTACACCTTATTTCGTTCCCAGCGCCGATCTGCTGGCGACATTAAAGATGACAGCTCAACGCGGGATCAAAGTCGATATCATCATCCCGAAAAAGAACGATTCACTGATGGTGCAATGGGCATCAAGAGCATTCTATGGCGAGTTGCTCGAAGCAGGTGTACAGATCCATGAGTTTGATGGTGGCTTACTACATACCAAATCCGTTGTCATTGATCAGCAGTTCTGCTTAGTGGGAACCGTGAATCTGGACATGCGCAGTTTGTGGCTGAACTTTGAATTAACTCTGGCGGTAGATGATTTGGAATTCACTCAACAGATGCATTGGCTACAGCAGCAATACATCACTCAATCACATTCCATTATTTACTCAAAGTGGGAACAACGCCCATGGCATCACCGATTCCTAGAGCGCCTGTTTTATCTATTCAACCCGCTTTTGTAATTTTCTTACCGCGCAGGGTTGCAATCCAGCGCGGCTCCATGTTTTAAATAATCCTTTGTAAAATCAGACAAGGACAGCAGATGTCAGAAGGTAACAAAACCCGCCTTGTAACGGCGGGACGCAATAAAAAATGGACTCTCGGCGTAGTGAACCCTCCCGTACAACGAGCTTCGACCGTCGTTTTTGAGACTGTGGCACAAAAAAATCAAGCCGCGGTAAACCGTGCTAACAAAACGCTGTTTTACGGACGTCGTGGCACTACCACTCATTTTGCTTTTCAAGATGCGATGGTTGAGATTGAAGGTGGTGCAGGCTGTGTACTTTACCCTTGTGGTGCGGCCGCCATTACCAACGCAATTCTCTCTTTTGTTGGCCATGGCGACCATATTTTGATGGTTGATACCTGTTATGAGCCGACCCGTGATTTCTGTGAAAAAGTTCTCAAGAAGCTTGGCGTATCAACCACTTATTACGATCCAATGATTGGTGAAGGGATTCGCGAACTGATCCAACCGAATACCAAAGTTCTGTTTACCGAATCTCCCGGTTCACTGACGATGGAAGTGCAAGATATTCCAACGCTTTCTCGCATCGCTCATGAGCACGATATTATTGTGATGCTGGATAACACTTGGGCAGCAGGTGTGCTTTTCTCTCCTTTTGAACACGGTGTAGACATTTCGATTCAGGCAGCGACGAAATACATTGTCGGCCATTCGGATGTCATGCTGGGTACGGCGGTCGCCAATGAAAAATGTTGGGAACAACTGCGTGAACACAGTTACCTGATGGGGCAATACGCTTCTCCAGATGACGTTTATATGGCGATGCGCGGCCTACGCACACTTGATGTGCGCTTACGCCAGCATGAACAAAACAGCTTACGCATTGCCCAATGGCTACAAACCCGCCCAGAAGTGGATCATGTTCGCCACCCTGCATTGGAAACTTGTCCGGGACACGAGTTTTTCGAGCGTGATTTCAATGGCGGGAACGGTCTGTTTTCTTTCGTTCTCAAGACTACCCACCTGCTGCAACCACTGCTCTGTTAGATGGTATGCAACATTTCAGCATGGGATTCTCTTGGGGAGGATTTGAAAGCTTGATACTGGCGCATGAGCCAAAAGCATTTGCTTCACTACGCTCTGTTGCTAACCCGTATTTCACTGGCACTTTAATTCGTGTTCATATCGGGTTAGAAAACGTTGAAGACTTGATTGCAGACCTTGAAGCTGGGTTTGAGCGCTATAACCAAATTGTTAATTCATAATTACTTTTGAGTTCAATCATGTAGAAAAATAGGGGCGCATGCCCCTATTTCTTTGATTACGCCTGACGATTAGGGCAGCCTACTAAATGGTCATTCACCATTCCGACGGCCTGCATAAAGGCATAACAAATCGTTTCCCCCACGAATTTAAAGCCTCGTTTCTTGAGAAATTTACTCATGGCTTTCGATTCTTCCGTCGAGGCTGGCACCTCACTCATATTTTGCCAATGATTGACCTTGGGTTGGCCATCCACAAACTGCCATAAAGCCGCATCCAAAGAACCAAACTCTTGTTGCAGAGCCAATGCCGCCCTTGCATTAGAAAATACAGAGGCGATTTTTCCGCGATGCTTTACCACATCGTAATGAGCAATAATATGTTCCACGCGACTGTCATCGTATTGCGCCAAACGCTGCAAATCATACTCTTCAAACGCCTGACGGTAGCCTTCGCGCTTTTTCAAGATGGTGATCCAGCTAAGCCCCGCCTGTGCGCCTTCTAAAGTAAGAAATTCAAACAATTTAGTGTCATTGTGAACAGGGACTCCCCACTCTTGGTCGTGATATTCACGCTCTAACGGGTGGTTCATCGCCCAAGCACAAACCTTTTGTTCTGCCGCGTCCATAATCCCTCTCTGACATAGTTCATTGTGGTTTGGTTTCCTCAACCTTGTATAACCGAGTTTGATTCTCTTTGCTACCGCGAACGAGCCAAAAACAACCCTATGTCCTTTTCTGATACAAAGTAAAAAAGGCCAATACAGTATTGGCCTTTTAACACGATGAGAAGTTTAGTTAGAACAATTCCCATCTTTGACTTGTGCTAACACAAGGTATGTTACTCAACAATGTTAGCGACTTAGATTAATCCCATGGACAACATTGCTCGGCTAACTTTCAAGAAACCGCAAATGTTGGCACCTGCTACATAGTTGCCCGGAACGCCGAATTCGATCGAAGTTTCATAGCAATCGCGATGAATGCCAATCATGATTTCCTGTAGTCGCTTCTCAGTGTATTCAAAGCTCCAGCTGTCACGGCTTGCATTTTGTTGCATTTCTAAAGCGCTGGTCGCAACACCACCAGCATTGGCCGCTTTACCCGGTCCAAAACTTATGTTGTTGTCGAGGAAAATTCTGATCGCTTCTGGCGTGCTTGGCATGTTGGCACCTTCTGCGACCAACTTACAGCCGTTTTTCACCAAGAGTTCCGCATCATGCCCATTAAGCTCATTTTGAGTCGCACAAGGTAAAGCAAAATCACACGCAATGCTCCAGATGTTGCCTTCTTTGATGAACTTGCTGCTGGCTTTGCGTTCTGCATAAGCCGTCAAACGTAAACGCTCAACTTCTTTAATTTGTCGTAACAGAGCAACATCAATGCCACTTTCATCGATGATAACACCACTAGAATCTGAACAGGCAATCACTTTTGCCCCAAGTTGCTGAGCTTTTTCAATCGCATAAATTGCTACGTTACCTGAGCCAGAAACCACGCCCGTTTTGCCTTCTAGACATTCGTTGCGAACTTTAAGCATTTGCTCAACAAAGAATACCAAGCCATAGCCCGTAGCTTCGGTGCGCGCACGGCTACCGCCATAGTGAAGCCCTTTACCCGTCAATACGCCTGACTCATATCGGTTAGTAAGGCGTTTGTATTGACCAAACAGGTAGCCAATTTCACGACCACCAACACCAATATCTCCGGCTGGAACATCGGTGTGCTCACCTAAGTGACGATATAATTCCGTCATTAAGCTCTGACAGAAACGCATGATTTCTGCATCCGATTTACCCTTAGGGTCGAAATCACTACCGCCTTTTCCGCCACCAATCGGCATTCCAGTCAGCGCGTTTTTGAAGATTTGTTCAAAACCTAAGAACTTGATGATGCCTAGGTAAACAGACGGGTGGAATCGCATACCACCTTTGTAAGGGCCAAGGGCACTATTGAATTGAACGCGGAAAGCGCGGTTGATATGGATTTCGCCCTTATCATCTTGCCAAGGAACGCGGAAGATGATTTGACGCTCTGGTTCACAGATGCGTTCGATAATCTTCTGTTGTGCCAATTCTGGGTATTTCACAAGAACTGGCCCAATGGTTTCTAATACTTCATGTACCGCTTGGTGAAACTCAGTTTCACCCGGGTTACGCTTTAAAATATCTTGGTAAATGGGCTCAAGCTTTTCGTCGATACGACTGGCCATACGAATATCCTTATAATCCAAGTGAGTAACAAACAGATTGACAACTGGTCAATCCAAATCCATGAAAATGACAAAAAGTATCATTTATAAGTTTTGCTCGAGCAAGCATTAGAATAGTGCTATCGCCCATTAGAAACATTTGATTACTAAATAAAATCTTTTGACTGATAAGCCAATGGGTAACAGCTTTGATGAAAAAATCGTCTTGAACCTACGATTTTAAATTCGCTGACTCCATCCCAGAGTTGCTGTGACCGAATTGACTCTCCATCAGAAAACGAAAAGAGCGGTACTTCCACCGCTCGATTTAATATTAAAGGCTTACAAATTTCGAAACTCGCGATTCACTTTGAACGCTTCAGAAGTGACGTACGCTTCCATAGTACGAACTTTCCCTTCGACGTGATCCAAATCTTGTTCCAGGGTACGCATTAAACCTCGCGCATCTTGCCCTTGCGCCCAGGGTTTGCTTTTCAAGGTATGCTCCTGCTTAGCGCGCAGGATTTCTTGATAAACAACGGGTTGCTTCTCTAACATCAACGCCAAAGCCACATAAGCGACCAGCACTAAGAAGGTTCCACCTAACAATGCTGCGGTGATGACTAAAATACGCACCAACCAAGTTTCAAGCCCGAAGTAGTTAGCTAACCCTGCACACACTCCTGCCAATTTGCCATTGACAGGATCGCGATAGAGTTCCTTTTTACTCATAATGACGCCTCCAGTTTGGTGCTTCGGCGTCTAAGATGCGCTCAAGAGTTTCAACTCGTCCACGTAGACGCTCCGCTTTTTCGGATAACGTATGCAATTGGCGCATTTCGTCTTCTGACAGCCCCGCTTCAGCTCGACGTTTACTCCGATAGTGGAGAACCAGCCAAAGCGGTGCGACAAAAATACAGAAGACGATCAGCGGCACTGCAATAAAAAATGAGGACATAATCTACTCCCAGTTATTGGTCGGATTTCATTTGAGCTTTGAGTTTATTGAGCTCTTTTTCAATCTCATCTTGTGCCTGCAACTCAGCAAATTCCTGTTCAAGGGATTTTGCTTTACCAGATTGCGCATACAGATCAGCTTCAGCTTCTAGCTCATCAACCTTGCGTGAGAACTGCTCAAACTTAGCCATCGCTTCTTCAGTGCGGCCAGCGTGCAAATGACGCTGTACATCACGGCGATTACTCGCGGCTTGGCTACGAATTGCCAATGCTTGTTGTTTTGCGCGAGTTTCGGTGATTTTGGTTTCTAGCTTGCTGATTTCACCGGTCAGCTTCGTAATGGTTTCTTCTACCAAAGTCTGCTCCGTGTGTAACTCCTTTAGTACATGTTGCAGTTTCTGTTTTTCGATTAATGCGGCGCGAGCCAAATCTTCACGCGATTTTTCCAGAGCTAACGTGGCTTTGTTCTGCCAATCTTGCAACTGGTTTTCAATACTGTCGACTTTCCGCGCCAGTTCCTTTTTATCCGCCATCGCCTTCGCTGAATTTGTACGTACTTCAACGAGCGTATCTTCCATTTCCTGAATAATCAGACGAATCATCTTCTCTGGATCTTCGGCTTTATCGAGTAGAGCACTGATATTAGAATTTACGATATCTGCAAAACGAGAAAAAATACCCATGACGTTTCTCCTGTCAGTCAATGATGCATTTGTGCACCGAGATTACGACTACAGCCCGATGCTGCGCGTTCGATGCAGAGATCAATCCAAATAACATGCCAAGTTTAAAGCTATTAATTATCAAAGACTTATAAATAAGGCCATTTTTCCATTAAGCATGCTATGATGATTTTCACCAACAGTTGGTCAATTTCACCACTTCGAGGATACGAGGATGCAGCAGAGCTTACTTGGCGAGTCACCCGCTTTTCTAGCGGTCTTAGATAAAGTATCGCGTTTAGCGCCGATCGATCGTCCTGTATTGGTGATTGGCGAGCGAGGAACGGGTAAAGAACTGATTGCACAGCGTCTGCATTACTTATCTAAACGTTGGGAGAACCCTCTAGTTTCACTCAACTGTTCAACACTCAGCGAAGGATTGATCGATTCAGAACTTTTCGGCCACGAATCTGGCTCTTTTACGGGAGCGAAAGGTCGTCACCAAGGTCGGTTCGAACGTGCTGAAGGCGGCACGCTGTTTTTGGATGAATTGGCCACTGCACCACTGGCAGTGCAAGAGAAACTGCTACGGGTGATTGAGTACGGTCAATATGAGCGTGTAGGCGGCAATCAGGTGCTCAATGCTAATGTGCGTTTAGTCTGCGCCACAAATGCTGATTTGCCGCAAATGGCTAAACAAGGTCAGTTCCGAGCTGATTTGCTCGATAGGCTGGCCTTTGATGTGATTCATTTGCCACCTTTGCGCCATCGCCCAGAAGACATTTTGCTGCTCGCCGAGCATTTTGCGATTCGTATGTGCCGTGAACTGCAATTACCTTTGTTCGTTGGCTTTAGCCGTAATGCCCTGAGCCAGTTACAAGATTATCCTTGGCCAGGTAATGTCCGTGAGCTTAAAAATGTTGTTGAACGTGCGGTTTACCAACATGGCTTAGATAATCACCCCATCGATCAATTGGTGTTTAATCCATTTCAATCAGGTGACAACGTCACCGAAACTGCAACTAATGCAACTAAAATGGAACCGGATGAAACGGAGCAACCACACTTTCGCTTACCGATTGACTACAAGACTTGGCAACAGCAGCTCGATATTGAGCTACTGCAAACCGCGCTCACTCAAGCCAAATTTAACCAAAAGCAAGCCGCACAGCTGCTGGGACTGAGCTATCATCAATTTCGGGGGATGATGAGAAAGTACCCTCAAATGAATAACGAAAACGCCTCACAACAAGACGAGTGATGTGCGGTAAATGCGCCTTTTCACTTGGTTTCGCCCAGAAAACAATGGTAAATTAGCGGGATTTTGAGGCTTGGCAGCAATGCAGGCTGCGCCTCGTGACTGACTCAGATCACTATGAATGCATTTAAACGATTTACGCTAGGGCTGTGCAGCATGGGTTTGCTGGCAGGCTGCGGAGAAAACATCGACCACAGTAAAATTCGCAGTAGCGGTTTTGTCTATTGTGGTGAAAGTGCGCCGACAACCTTTAACCCCCAATTGGTGGATAACGATATCACCTCTGGCGCACTCGGCCCGCAACTCTATGATACTTTGCTCACAATTGACCCAGAGACACACCTACCCGTTGCTAGCTTAGCCAGTGATTGGAAAGTCAACACCAATGGTACTGAGTATGTTTTTACTCTACGTCCCGATGTTGCGTTTCAAACTACCGCTTGGTTTACACCAACTCGCCCACTGAATGCTGACGACATCGTGTTCAGTTTCCGACGTATTATCGATCCTTCTCATCCTTATCATAAAGTCAGCCAAGCGCACTATCCTTGGTTCAAAGGTATCGATTTCCAAAATTTATTGGTTGAAGTAACGGCGATTGATGATTTAACGGTGAAGTTTACTCTGAGCCGACCAGATAACAGCTTCTTGTCTAACATCGCTACGAGCCACGCAGTTATTCTTTCACAGGAATACGCCAACCAATTGATTATTGATGATGAGAAAGAGAAGTTAGATTCATTCCCGATCGGCAGTGGGCCTTTCTATCTCGCGGAATACCACCCTCGCGATTTGATCCGTTTGAAACGACACCCTCAGTATTGGAATGGCGTCGCCAAAGTCGAGCAAGTAGTTTTTGACATTTCGCAACGTGGTACGGGCATGTTAGCCAAACTATTGCGTAACGAATGCGATATTTTGCATGCACCGATTTCAAGCCAGATCCCTGCAATTGAGAAGAACAAAGAGATTGTTCTTACTAACACACCAGCGATGAACGTGGCTTTTATTGCGGTGAATACTCAGCATCCAGCATTAAATGATACCCGCGTGCGTAAAGCACTTAACTTTGCGATTAATCGCCAAAACATCTTGGATTCCGTCTATTACGGTACAGGTAGCATCGCGTTTACCATATTGCCGCCTACGTCTTGGGCTTATCAGCAAGATGCGGTACAAATACGTTACGACCGCAATTATGCGCAAGCCTTGCTGCGTGAGGCGGGTTACGCCAATGGTCTGCATCTGACCATGTCCGTCCCTGTTGACCCGAAAGCTTACAACCCAAGCCCACGCAAAACTGCGGAACTGATCCAAGCCAATCTGGCGGATATTGGTGTCACTCTGCGCCTGATTAGCGAAGATCGTTCCGAGCGCCAAGAACTGGGCGAACGCAACAACATCGACCTGTTTTTAAGTGGCTGGAGAGGCGATACGGGTGATCCGGATAACTTCTTGCGACCTCTGCTTTCTTGTGATTCAAACCGAGCGGGATTGAACGTTTCTATGTGGTGTGACAGCGACTTTGATTTCCTGCTGGATCTTGCTCTTGAGGTGAATAAACCACGCTATCGCTTAAACCTCTACCGTCAAGCACAGAACATTCTTAACCAAGAATTCCCGGTTATCCCACTAGCGCATGGCGTACAGTTTACAGCGTACAATAAGTCTCTAACTGGCGTTCGTTTGAGTCCGTTTAATGTTCAGCCATTTAATACCGTTGAGAGGGTGGCCGAGTAATGTTTGTTTATACGGTACGTAAATTTAACTTATTCATCATTACCTTGCTGATCCTGACTTTAGTCGGTTACAGCTTGGCGAGATTTGATCCTCATTCTCCTTGGACTCTACTCAGTTTTTGGCAAGGTTGGTCAACCTATTTAGTACAGCTGATGGAACTCAATTTTGGTCTGAACAAGAATGGCGTGCCCATTATCAATGAGTTAGCCGTTGTTTTTCCTGCGACCATTGAGCTTTGTGCCATCGCTTTCATCATGTCTCTATTGATCGGGATCCCTATCGGCACGCTTGCGGGCATGCGCCAAGGTAAATGGTTAGACACCATCATTTCCTTTATTTCTATGTCTGGCTACTCAGCACCAATATTTTGGTTGGCACTGATGATGATCATGGTGTTTTCCCTGCACTTCCCTGTGTTTCCGGTCGCTGGGCGTTATGATTTGCTATACCAAATCGAACATGTCACGGGATTTGCTCTGGTTGATGCGTTTTTATCGCAATCCCAATACCGCAGCCAAGCTCTGCAAAGTGTGATAGAACATTTGACACTTCCCTGCTTAGTTCTTGCGCTTGCTCCAACGACCCAAGTGATTGGGCAAATGCGTGCCTCTGTCGCAGAAGTAATGAACCAGAACTATATTCGCGCCGCCAGAATTAAGGGTTTGTCCAACTACGAAATCGTCACTCAGCACGTATTGCGTAATGCCATTCCGCCAATGATTCCTAAGTTTGGTGTGCAACTTTCTAGCATGATCACTCTGGCCATCATTACTGAATCGATTTTCAACTGGCCGGGTATTGGTCGTTGGCTGCTTGATGCTTTGGCCAACCGTGATTTTATGTCGATTCAAGCTGGCGTGATCGTAGTAGGTATCTTGATTTTAACCGCCAATATTCTCTCCGATTTGATTGGTGCCGTAGCTAACCCATTGGTAAGGAAAGAGTGGTATGTTAAGCGATAGTATTTATCAAGAAGAGCATATTCCTACCCAATTCGAGCGTTTCTGGCGTAGCTTTCGTGCGAACAATCTCGCGATGTTTGGCTTGTGGTGTTTATTGCTTATCTGCCTTGTGACCATTCTGTCACCTTGGATTGCGCCTTATGACCCACAAATGCATTCGAGCGTGTTACTGCTCCCCCCTTCTTGGGAGCCTGAAGGTACGGTTGATTACTTCCTTGGTACTGATGATTTAGGACGCGACATTTTATCTCGTCTGATTGATGGTTCACTGCTCAGTATCGGCGCGGCGATCCTCATTACTGTTATCGCGACCTTAGTAGGCGGAACCATTGGTGCGTTAGCAGGCATGACCAAAGGTTTGCTCTCCAGTACGCTCAACCACCTGCTCGACACGGTGATGTCTATCCCATCGCTGCTGCTGGCGATTATTTTCGTGGCTTTTTTAGGCGCGGGGGAATTCAACGTACTGCTTGCCATTGGCCTTGCGCTAATCCCACGCTTTATTCGTTCGGTTTACGTCGCAGTCCATAATGAAATAGAAAAAGACTACGTAATGGCAGCTCGTTTAGACGGCGCTAATGAATTCTACTTACTGTGGCACTCGATTTTTCCCAACGTGCTCCCAGTGATCGTCGCTGAAATCACCATGGCACTGTCAATCGCTATACTGGATATTACTGCGCTGGGCTTCTTAGGGCTTGGGGCACAATCACCGAGCACAGAATGGGGTGCTATGTTGGGCGACTCGGTAGAGTTAATTTACATCGCCCCTTGGACAGTGACTCTGCCCGGTTTGGCCATTATGTTTACCGTGGTGATGATTAACTTGGTTGGCGACGGTGCTCGCCAAGCACTGAATGCAGGAGTCGAATAATGCCGTTACTTGATATTCGTCACCTAACGATTGAGATTGAAACACCGCAAGGCTTAGTCAAAGCGGTAGACCGCATGAGCCTCACTATGAATGAAGGTGAGATTCGCGGTCTGGTGGGTGAATCAGGCTCAGGTAAAAGCTTAGTGGCGAAAGCCATTGTCGGTATTTGCAAAGAAAACTGGCGTGTCACTGCTGACCGTATGCGCCTTGGCAATATTGACTTACTTCAGCTTACACCGCGCGAACGCAGACGAGTGATTGCCCGCGATGTCGCAATGATTTTCCAAGAGCCTTCAACTTGTCTTGACCCGTCTGAAGAAGTTGGCCGACAACTGATTGAGTCCATCCCATTTCGTACTTTTGAAGGCCGCTGGTGGGAACGCTTCACTTGGCGTAAAAAACAGGCGATTGCTCTGCTGCATAAAGTGGGTATCAAAGATCACAAAGACATCATGTCCAGTTATCCTTACGAGCTCACCGATGGTGAGTGTCAAAAAGTGATGATTGCCATGGCGATTGCCGCCAAACCGAAACTGTTGATTGCCGATGAGCCGACCAATGACGTTGACCCGATCACTCAATCGCAAATTCTGCGCCTGCTCAGCCGAATGAATCAGGTTAACAACACCTCGATTTTGCTGATTGGGCATGACTTAACCACCATCACGCAGTGGGCCGATCGCATCACGGTAATGTATTGTGGCCAATCGGTTGAATCTGCCGATACTGCGAAAATTATCGCGGAACCTAAGCACCCATACACCGCCGCGCTTTTGAAAGCGATGCCGGATTTCAGTGACTGGATCCCACATAAACAGAAGCTACAATCACTTCCTGGTTCTATTCCACCGTTGCAGCACTTACCTATCGGCTGCCGCTTGGGGCCACGTTGCCCTTACGCGCAGCGTCAATGTGTAGAAATGCCCCATTCTCGCTGGATTAAGAACCATAAGTTTTCCTGCCACTTCCCTTTGAATATGGAGTCGCAACCATGAGTGCGCTGTTAGAAGTCACCGATCTGCATAAAGACTTTGTCACTCGCTCCGGTTTTTTACGCAAACAGATCCAGCATGCTGTAAAACCCGTTAGCTTCACGCTTGAAGCCGGACAAACCATTGGTTTTATTGGGCAAAACGGCTCTGGCAAATCAACGCTGGCACGTATGCTTGCTGGTATGGTTGCACCGACAGGCGGAGAAATTCGCGTTAACGGCGAACTTTTGGAACACAAAGACTACGCGACACGCTGTAAGTTAATCCGGATGATTTTCCAAGATCCGAATACTTCACTTAACCCGCGTTTGCAAATTGGGACGATTCTGGAAGGGCCACTCAAGCGAAACACCAGTATGACGCCAGAAGCCCGCATGCGCCGCGTGAAGGACACTTTGCAACGTGTAGGCTTACTGCCCGAGCACGCCTATTTCTATCCACAAATGTTGGCAACAGGGCAAAAACAGCGTGTCTGCCTTGCGCGTGCATTAATTCTGCAACCTTCGATCATTATTGCCGATGAAGCGTTGAATGGTCTGGATATGGCGATGCGTTCGCAAATCCTCAATCTGTTTTTAGAGTTACAAGAGGAAATGGGCGTTTCTTTTGTGTATGTGTCACAACATATCGGGGTGATCAAACACATCACGGATAAAATCATCGTCATGCATGAAGGTGATGTCGTAGAAGCGGGGGATACTCACGAAGTACTGGCCGACCCGCAACACCCGATCACACAACGTATGATTGAAAGCCACTTTACCAAGGCTCCAACCTTTAAGTATTAAGCCATGATAAGAAGGATTGCGCTTGGGGTACTCATGCTGATTAGCCCCATCATTTTTGCCCAAGAAAATTGGCGTAATCCTACTTTTATCGAGCGTGCTTTTCTCGCCGTCGCGTTACATAACGAATATTCATCAGGCGAGAAGCCGCTCAGTAAATGGCAAGAGCCTATACGCATCTATTTTGAGCACCAAGTCCCTGATCAAGCCCTGCATGAACAGCTCGCGCGTGACCATATCCAACACCTTACGCAAATTACCGGACACCCCATCCAAGTCGTGTCCAACAGAGTGCAAGCAAATGTGATATGGGTGTTTACCCAACAATCAAAATGGGCACAAGCACTTGAAGAAGTGGCAGGAAAATCAGCAATACAGCCTATGCATGGTGCAATTTGTCAGGCCAATTACACCACCAACGCTACATCAGAAATTATTGCGGCTTCAGTGGTTATTCCAGTTGATCAAGCACGGGGACACGGCAAGCTTTTAGCGTGCATCGTCGAAGAAATCACTCAAATCATGGGCTTACCAAACGATTCTGAGCTCGCCTACCCTTCAATATTTAATGACAATACACCGGAAGACTTACTCTCACCGCTTGATGTCATTCTACTGCGCTTGCTCTATGAACCAGAGCTAGCAATCGGTATGAATAAAACCCAAGTTCAGCCAATCATTCGGGCTAAGCTCAAGCAGTATCAGCAACAAGGTGTATTGGAGAAAGCGGTGGGAGTAGCGCGTTCCTCACCGCTGTATGAATGGTTGCGCTAGTTTCACCAGCAAAAAATGCTCGGTAAGAACTTAGCGACGGTTAGCGAGCTTTTTCAGTTCAAAATCAAACTCATCAGGGAACAAAATCACCCCTTCTTCATTGTCATTTGGAAAAACCACGACTGACAAATCATCCTGCTCTAACCCTTGAGTCCAGTGGCTAAACCATTTGTTCAGTCCAATCGATTCTGGCTCACACTCTCGCCCAATCTCCCGTTGCCAA
>NZ_AOMO01000016.1 GCF_000338875.1 Vibrio mimicus CAIM 602
GACCTGCCACTATTTCGATGATTCGAATTATCGAGTTATCACAAAAATTTGCGGAAGTGGCGAAATTGGTAGACGCACCAGATTTAGGTTCTGGCGCCGCAAGGTGTAAGAGTTCAAGTCTCTTCTTCCGCACCATATTTTGATGATATTAATCATCACTGCAGGTCTATCGCCAAGCGGTAAGGCAACGGGTTTTGATCCCGTCATCCCCTGGTTCGAATCCAGGTAGACCTGCCACTATTTCGATGATTCGAATTATCGAGTTATCACAAAAATTTGCGGAAGTGGCGAAATTGGTAGACGCACCAGATTTAGGTTCTGGCGCCGCGAGGCGTAAGAGTTCAAGTCTCTTCTTCCGCACCATATTGAAATCTGAAAAGATTTAGAGTGGCTACGTAGCTCAGTTGGTTAGAGCACATCACTCATAATGATGGGGTCACAGGTTCGAATCCCGTCGTAGCCACCAATTATAATTTGATGCATTTAACGCGGTGGTGGCGGAATTGGTAGACGCGCTAGCTTCAGGTGTTAGTGTCCTTAGGACGTGAGGGTTCAAGTCCCTCCTTCCGCACCAAATGTATCGAATTCTGCAGGTCTATCGCCAAGCGGTAAGGCAACGGGTTTTGATCCCGTCATCCCATGGTTCGAATCCATGTAGACCTGCCACTATTTCGATGAGTCGAGCAATCGGGTTATCACAAAAAATTTGCGGAAGTGGCGAAATTGGTAGACGCACCAGATTTAGGTTCTGGCGCCGCAAGGTGTAAGAGTTCAAGTCTCTTCTTCCGCACCATTATTTAGAGCAACGACGATCGTTGTGCAGAATAATACTGCAGGTCTGTCGCCAAGCGGTAAGGCAACGGGTTTTGATCCCGTCATACCCAGGTTCGAATCCTGCAGACCTGCCATTATATCGATGGTTTGAGAAATCAAATTATCACTACAATTTGCGGAAGTGGCGAAATTGGTAGACGCACCAGATTTAGGTTCTGGCGCCGCAAGGTGTAAGAGTTCAAGTCTCTTCTTCCGCACCATATAAACAAACCTAGCTTCGGCTAGGTTTTGTTTTATCTACACGTTTTCTTTTCGATAAATGATTTAGCGAGTGTTTATTAAGTCGTTGAGATTTCATCTAAATAGCCCCCCCTCTTACTTATTCCCTGACTAATCATTAAAGCTTTAGAACTCTCTTCCTAATGCTTCATAAAACACTCTTCTCAGTAATCTATTATCTCCCTACCACAAGGCCATATGCTTCTTATACAGCACGTGCTCGCATGGATTTTTACCCAATAAAAAACCCAGCTGCAGCTGGGTTTTTTCCTATCAACTCGAACTAGCCTAGTAGAGCTAGTGCTGAGTTGGGTGCCTGCTTGGCTTGTGCGAGAACAGAACTTGATGCTTGAGAAAGGATCTGCGATTTGGTCAGTGCAGTCGTTTCTTTGGCAAAGTCTGTATCTTTGATTCGGCTCTTAGAAGCATTCACGTTTTCGTTAATGTTATCTAAGTTGTTGATAGCATGGTTGAATCGATTTTGGAATGCACCGAGTTCAGCACGATGGCTATCCACGTATTTCAGCGCAGCATCGACAATGGCCACACTCTCTTGTGCGCCACCCACAGTGGTCACATCAAGTGTATCAACGGTAACATCTTGCGCGGCACCGATGCCTAACTCACCCGCTAGCGCACCACCAAAGGTTGCTGCACCATCGACTTTGTTGTTGTCAGTGAACAGTTGTAGTTTACCGTCTTCATCCACAGAGGCTTTTACCATATCGGTTTGGCCGTTGATGTAAGTCGCCAATTCTTCGATGTCATCCCCTTCTTTCGCATTGACCGAAATGGTCACATCGCCTTCGCGTTTATCTTTCAGAGTGATGGTCAAATCGGTTTTACCCGCTTCTACACCCCAGCTCTTATCTTTGCCATTCGCTGCTTGATAAGTTTTACCACCCATCAAAACGTTATCACTGCGCATGTCTTTGATGTTGAGCATAACCGCTTCACCGTTGTCCGCACCAATTTGGAAGGACTTGGTTGAGAAGGTACCGTTAAGCAGCTTGTTACCACCGAAAGAGGTAGTTTCTGCAATACGGTTCAGCTCATCATTCAGCGCTGTGATTTCTTCTTGAATCGCAACACGTTCGGATTTCGAGTTCGAACCGTTAGCGGATTGCAAAGAAAGATCACGCATACGTTGCAGGATGTTGGTGGTCTCATTCATCGCCCCTTCCGCTGTTTGCGCCATCGAAATACCATCGTTGGCGTTACGAACGGCGACGCCTAAACCACGGCTTTGCACGTTCAAGCGGTTAGAGATTTGCAGACCTGCCGCATCGTCTTTTGCGCTGTTAATTTTGTATCCTGAAGATAGACGTTCCATCGACGTTTGTTGTGCGTTAGTTGCACTCGTCAAGTACCGTTGTGCTGTCATTGCTGACACGTTGGTGTTTACATTCACCGCCATAGTGGTATCTCCTATTGATTTTCCGACGTAGCGGAACTCCCAAACGGTCTCCGACGTCTCGGAAAACCAAGCAGTTCTCTCAAAGTTACCTTTATTAGCGACTCGGCAAATAAATCCTTTAGCAAAAAGATGGGTTTTCTCTGTAAACCCTCTGGAATCTATGCATCTTGAGAGATATCACGCAAATTGGACAAATATCAGCAGGATCAGCTTAAGTTTTATCACTTCTGGTCGAGTGTTGAGCAAATGGTAAGCGAGCTAAATCTATATGAAATTGGCTTTAGGGGAAAATATGAGCGTAATGAGGAAAACGAGAGGTACAAAAATGCGATGGGTAAAATAGAAAAAGAAAAGCCCCTTTTCCTTTGAGAGAACCGGGGCTAGTTGGTGGTAGCCATCGCCAATGTGGAGATCAAGAGAAATGAACACATTTCGGCTAACCGTTAGGGGCGCATGATTATGTTTGGCTAGTTGAGCAGTTTTGAGTGAGAGAGCTCACCTAATATCCCACAACCATACTTTGCCAAAGTCCCTTCATTACATACCCACGTCTGAGCTTATTAATGAAGGTACCTGGGACTACTGCAATAACGAAATTGCAGAGTTTGGCAACTGTTTCGCTTGGGCAAGAATTGAGGTACCTGCCTGTTGCAGAATCTGAGATTTCGTAAGTTGCGTTGTTTCCTTCGCGAAATCTGTATCTTTAATCCGACTTTTCGACGCTTCCACGTTTTCCTGAATATTGGACAGGTTACTGATGCTGTGACTGAGTCGGTTCTGTTTCGCACCAAGGTCTGCTCGTTGCGAATCTACGTATTTCAATGCGGCATCGATGATACCCACGGCATTTTGTGAACCACCGACACTGGTAATATCAATGTCTTTCACTGTGGTTTTCACACCTGGGCCACCATTTAGGCCAAGTTCCGTCGCCAAGCCACCGGAGATATTGAAGTTGCCTTGAATATTGGGCTCTGCAACAAAAACCTGCAGTTTGCCATCTTGATCAACAGATGCTTTGAACAAATCTGTCTGACCGTTGATGTAAGTCGCCAGTTCTTCAATGTCATCGCCGTCTTTGGCCATGATATCGAGTACAACTGCTTCACCATCTTTCTTGGTGAATTCAAACTTCAGGTCGCGAGCGGTTGGCGGTACACCCCACTCTTTGGTTTTAGCTTGTTCAGCGACAAAGGATTGTCCACCCATGCGGAAATCGTCTGCACGCACACTGGTCAGCCCCATGATGATCGCTTCACCTGAGCTCGAACCAATTTGGAATGAAGCTTCACCAAACGAACCGTTCAGCAGCTTACGTCCACCAAATGATGTGGTTTCAGCAATTCGGTTTAGCTCATCTTGCAGTGCCGTGGCTTCTTCATTTAGAGCCTGACGTTCTGCTGTGGAGTTCGTGCCGTTAGCGGATTGCAGTGCTAGGTCACGAATACGTTGCAGAATACTGGTCGATTCGTTCATCGCCCCTTCAGCAGTTTGAGCAATCGAAATACCATCGTTGGCGTTACGCATTGCCACATCCAAACCACGAGATTGCGCCGTCAAACGGTTCGAAATCTGCAGGCCTGCCGCGTCATCTTTTGCACTGTTAATGCGGTTACCTGATGAGAGGCGTTCCATGGAGGTGTTTAATTCTCCAGTCGCCTTATTCAGGTAACGTTGTGCGGTCATCGCCGACACGTTGGTATTTACGTTAATGGTCATAGTTTGCTCTCCTATCGAGTTCGCAAGCTCATTTGCGAAGCGGTCAGCTTTGGTCTCTTTTGGAAGCACTGACCGTGAATAACTTGCCAAATCGGCCCAAAGGCGGATTTAAAAACCGGTTACAACAACTCTGATGTATCTCATTCAATTAGTGTGCCAACTTTAAAACTTTTGACACTCACCGCTATACATCAATTATTTTCAATAAGTTACACAACTTAGCTTGTTCAATCAGCCACTCAAGGTTGCCAATTGAAGTCGGCGGCGACACTTTTTGCCGCAGACTTGCCGCTTAGTTACCCTGTACAACTTTTCGCCAAGGCTTAATGTTATAAAAGCAACTTTCGCGCCACTTTTTAACTCAACTCACTTCGCTCATATGGCGTAGGCACATAAGGCATTGAAGGTTAGATGTAGTTAAACAGTGTGAGATCTTTCGTTTTACCAAATGCTTTTTGTGAAGCATCCAGAGCTCGTGAGTTCTCGTTGAACTCAATGACGGCTTCGGCATAATCCAGATCCTCAAAGGTACTCTTGGATTTCGCGAGGCTGATTTTAAAATCTTCGTGCTGCTCTTCTTGAATATCGAGCGTACTCAAGCGAGCACCAATATCCGTTCTCGTCTTATTGAGATGAATAAAGGCGGTATGAAACTCTTCAACCAGTTGATGCAGCTTGGCGGTGTTTGAAGCATCCGATACCGAACCTTCGGCATAACGAATCGCATCACGGAAAGTGTCAAACACACTAAAGGTATCGCGCGGAGTAAGATCAATCGCATCACCTTTCGTGATTTGCCCTTTCACCTGAATATTCAGCTCTTCAAACTGAATTCCGGTTTTGGGGTCAAATTCTCCGGCTTGCACAACACTGCCATTACGTTCCAGTTGATAACCGTTTTTCCCATCCGGCATATCCACAAAGGTGATGCGATAAGAAGAGGTATCATCTGGATTCAGGTTCACGGCACGTTCCAGCAGCAGCTCCGAACCTTCTTGCAGCGTGTAATTTGGTTCATAGCTGCCATAAGGATTGGGGATCTCCATGAACACTTTGCTGCCTGGGTTATTAAACGGAATTTCCAAGCTGTTGGAGATCTTCATCTTGCGCTGATAATCATCACCGGCGTAAGTTACGTTGCCTTGGTTATCACGGAAAAACGGCTGATTCTTTGGCTTTGTACCGGCAAAAATATAGTTGCCGGACTCATCCTGCACGTTGGCAAGGTTGAGGAAGTTACTCGCCATTTCCTGCAATACGCGAGCACGCGCCACACGATCTTCTGGTGACAACGAACCGTTGATCATTTCCATCACCGTACGCTTCGCGGAGTCAGAAAATTCTTCGGTATTGGAAATGATGACTTCTTGGTGCTCTAAACGGTTACGTACTAGCACGATGGCATCCAAGTACTGGCGCAACTGCTCTTCTTGTTGCCCTACGTTTTGGATGTAGTGCGTGGCAAGCGGGTTATCACTCGCCGATAACAGTTTTTTACCAGACGCTAATTGCGCCTGGTTATTAAATACTTTCGATTCCTGACGACGAATGTCGTTCTGAACCGCTTGATAATTGTGAAAGCTAGAGATTCGGTTCAACATTTACCCTTCTCCCTATCGCAACGCCAAAATGGTATTAAAGGTGTCATTCGAAGCCTGAATGATCCGTGATGACGCCATATACGCTTGCTGGAACTTCATCATATTGGCGGCTTCTTCATCCAAGTTGACCCCGGAGATGGAAGCGATGCGCGACTGCGCTGCCTCTTTTTCCAAACGAGCCACATCGGTTAAGCGTGTCATGGTCGCCATCTTCAACCCCACATCAGTGTTGAGGTTGTGATACAAATCTATGATGGTCGACTCTTTGTCGTTCATTTTCTTATCGGTTTGGATGTTGATCATTTTGCGCAGGTTGCCGTTATCCCCTTCAGATGGGACAAGGTTTGCCGTGAATTTGTCATTCGGCAAAGCACCTTCCGTCAACTCAAACGTGGTTCCGAGGACAGTGACAGGCCCGGTCGGTGGATACGGCTGAGGCTGCATCAAAATATTGCCTTTAGTATCCGTCACCGCAAATTGATCACCGGTAGGTGAAACGTGCACTTCAAACTCACGCACATCTCCCGCTTGCAGAATTTTGAATTGCGCTTTGCCTTGGGCAAACGTGGTGGAAGCCTCAAAACTCTGTGCGGCAATTTTTGTCGCATCTTCTGTGGCTAAGCGGATTGCCGCTGCGCCGCTACGCGTTGGGCGAACTAAAATACGTTCCCCTACTTGTGGCGCATTGCGTACTTCAATCCGCAAGCCATCAATATAGACATTGCCTTTCACCACAGGTTGTACGGTTTGCTGACCAGAAGGCAGGGTCACGACAAACTCACTGCCGTTGTATTGCATTGAGTATTCGCCACCTTTCAGTTGGCTAACATCGTCAATGAAAACCGCCATATCAGCTTTTGAATTACTGCTGGTTACCACGCGTGACCGGGCAATAACATCTAAGTTCACATCAGTAAATAAAGGGCCGCCCACGTTGCCGCGCAGATCCAAACCTTGTGATTGCAAGGTGTTGACCTCATGAGAAAACGAGATCGCTAAACGGCCGACTTCATCCATCAGATACGGGATGTGTTTATCGCGCATATCCAGAATTGCTTCCATTTTTCCGCCAATATCACGGGCAGAAATCGGTTTGATCGCCTTCCCTTCAATCATGGCTAAGCGATGCTGCTGCGTATCTGGAAAACCATCGATCACTCTAAGCTGGCTTGCCTCAGTACCGGATACCAAGGTGTGGCCATTGCCGATATGGATGTTAAAGCCTTCACCGTTCTTTCTTTGTGTGACGGTGACTTTGGTGTATTGAGAAAGCTCAGCCACCAGCTTTTCGTGTTTATCCATCAAGTCGTTATGCGGGCCTGGCACACGCATCATCAAACGCTGTAAATCTCGGATTTCCAAAGCAAGTTGGTTAATGCGTTCAACACCAAGATCCAAACCTTTGTTGGTGATGTCTTTTTGTAGGCGAACCGTTTCGTGAAAATCATTGAGGTTTTGCGAGATAAGCTTCGCCTTTTCTAATACCACCTTGCGAGCACCCAGATCATTTGGTGAATCAGCTAAGGTTTTAACGGCATCGAACCACTCATTGAGGTTTTCTGGAATTTTTTTCGAAGCGACAGAAGAAAGCAACTTCGACAGCATATCCAAGTTCTCTTCTGTATCTCGCTTGAAGGAATAGTCAGTAGAGGCAATGTTCAGCTCTTTAACGGCAAACTGATCCCATGAGCGGCGAACATTTTCCACATGCACGCCCATGCCGTAGGTTTCACCGCCGTATTGGCGGGGCATATTGGTCCCTTGGATCACAGACTGACGGCTGTAACCCTCTGTATTAACATTAGAAATGTTATGACCTGTGGTATTGAGTTGTCTCTGAGCCGTTAGTACGCTTTGCGTACCCACATTCAGAAGATCAGACGCCATACTGCCCCCGAAAACCGATATTAATCAGTAAAAAACACTGAATCTACACAGTAATTGCAATATGTATGCCAAATTAAGAATCTGATTTTTAATTGAATAAAAATAGAGAGTTAGCTTTCGAAGTCATAGGTTGGCTAAAGAACTTAGCCAACGAAAAGAATGCCGCCGGAAAAATTCCGGCGGGCAATTTACAACAGGTTCATTTGATCGATTTGCGCTTTTACGCGCAGCACTTTATCGGCGTACTGTGGATCCGTCGCGTAACCAGCACGATGAATACCGTGAATGAAACGCTCGTTATTTCCACCGTGATTCAACGCATTGGTATAACGTGGGTTGTTCTCAAGGAAACGAACATAATCATTAAAGCTTTCATCAAAGTTAGCATAAGAACGGAACGCCGCTTTCTCCATCACCGGAACATTGTTGTGGTATTCCAAGGTCTGTGTCGCCACTTTATTACCTTGCCAACTGCGGTCTGCCTTGATGTTGAATAGGTTATTACTGTTACCGTGAGCATTTTTTACCATTTTCTGCCCCCAGCCAGTTTCGAGTGCCGCTTGCGCAATCAACAAGGAAGAATCCACACCGAGCATGCGTGCCGCTTTATCAGCATAAGGTTTAAGTTTGCTCACAAACGACTGACGAGAATCAAATTGGGTAGACTGCACCGCTTGAGTTTTGCGTAGCGGATAAACAGCTGACACCAACTCATCATTACTGCGTTCACTGGCTGTTTGTCGTGCATGTTCCACACGACGCATTGCCTCTTGGAAACCGTCTTCGCCCTTTTTATCGGCCGCAGTTTGCCCCGTTGATAACTGAGCAACAATCATATCGGCCAAACCGAGTGAGCCGGATGAGCTGAACTCACTTGCCATCTGCTCATCGAGCATTTGGCGATACGTATCTTCCGTCTGGCTACTGAACATGTCTGATTTAAAATCGCTGTTCGCATCACGCATTGATTTGAGCATCATCGACGTAAAGATGGATTCAAACTGGCGAGCTGCCGCGGTTAATGCGGATTGCTCTGCCCCTTCATCGCCATTGATCGCCTTTTGACGCAGTTTATCGAGGCCTGCGATATCTTGAATAAAGCCAATGTCATTAGGATTGTTAATCATGGTTGGCTCCTTAAATAATGATCAGTTGGCCTTCAATGGCGCCCGCTTGTTTCAATGCTTGCAGAATCGCCATTAAATCAGAAGGTGCTGCGCCGACTTCGTTAACCGCACGAACCAAATCATCCAAGGTTACACCCGGCTCTAACTTAAACATTTTGCCTTGCTTCTCAGTCACTTCGATACTGGAATTCGGTGTTACCACAGTTTGACCACCACCCAATGCATTCGGTTGGCTGACATTCAGGTTTTCTTTAATCGCAACCGTCATACCACCATGAGTGACCGCAGCTGGTTTGAGGCGAACATTTTGCCCAACCACTATGGTACCCGTACGTGAGTTCACGATGATTTTGGCTGCGCTATCTGCAGGGCTGAACTCGAGGTTTTCAATTGCTGAAAGAAACGCAACACGCTGGCTCAGATCTCGCGGTGCACGCACTTTGATTGAAGCGGCATCGACGGCTGAAGCCATTTGTGGGCCAAGGAATTGGTTAACTGCATCCGCTAAACGCTGCGCAGTTGTGAAATCGGATTCAAACAGGTTAAAGGTAATGTAGTCACCACGGCCAAATGGGTTAGGCACTTCACGTTCCACTATCGCTCCGCTGGAAATCATCCCGACCGTTGGGTTGTTACCAACAATTTTTGAACCATCCGCACCAGTCGCACTAAAACCACTCACCACTAAGTTACCTTGTGCGACGGCATAAACTTGTCCATCCAAACCTTTTAAGAAAGTTTGCATCAAAGTGCCGCCACGTAGGCTTTTCGCCGAACCAATCGAAGAAACGGTGACATCAATGGTTTGACCTTGCTTAGAAAACGCAGGCAGATCAGCAGTCACAATCACAGCGGCAACGTTTTTGGTTTTTGGCTTAGTGCCGGGAGGCAATTGAATGCCGAAGTTTTGCAGCATGGCATTAAAGCTTTGATCGGTAAAAGGGGTTGATTCACCAGTACCCGGCAACCCCGTTACCAAGCCGTATCCGACCAGTTGGTTGTTACGAACCCCAGCAACCTGCGCGACATCCTTGATCCGTGCTGCTTGCGCACTGGAGGCCAGCAACAACATCAATAAAATCGTGAATTTTCTCATGGCGGATTTACCTTACTCTCTAAAACAACGATGAGGCCAAAGGGCCTCACCGTTCACTATGCTGTCAAAAAACTAGCCCAGCGGCTCGACTTATAAAGAGACATTAAAAAAATCGTGCCAAGAATCCAGGTTCTTGCATATCTTGATTGGTTCCCGTACCAGAATATTGAATTCGCGCGTTAGAAATACGGTTAGAAGCAATCGTATTATCGAAGTCGATATCATCGGGACGAATCGTTCCACTCAAGCGAATGTACTCATCACCAGTATTCAAAGTGAGCCATTTTTCACCACGAATCACTAAGTTACCGTTGGCAAGCACTTCAATCACTTCCACCGTAATCGAGCCAGACATGCTGTTACTTTGGTTGGCTGCTGCGCTACCTGTAAATTTATTATCGTTTTTCAGTGCGTAAGAGAAGTTGTAATCACCAACAGTCAAATCTTTGCCACCCACAGCCAAAGGATCCATTTTCGAATCATTTTTCTTTTTCAGATCGGCATCGGCACTTTTTGCCGCTTTAGTACTTTCATTTAAGGTCACCGTAATGATGTCACCAACACCGCGAGGTTTGGAGTCGTCATACATGCTATTTACGTTGGCCAAATTGAATAATGAACCGGTTTCTGCCGCATAATGATCAGGCTTCGCTTTCGGGTAAATCGGTGCCCAAGCTGGATCATCCGCTACAGGATCAGTGCGGTTACGCAGTGCATCCGTTAACCCTGTGTTGCTTTCTGATTTGTCCCCTTCCACTGCATCAACAGTCGTCGTGCCTTGAATAGTTTCAGCAGACTCAATGGGAGCCTGCATCAGGCTGCATCCGGAGAGTAAAATCAATAAGCTAGAAGCAAGTAGACGTTTCATAGCGGCCATCTCTTAATTAGCAATTACAGTTGTTGGTTAACGAAGCTCATCATCTTATCGACGGCAGAGATCACTTTAGAGTTCATCTCATACACACGTTGCGCTTCAATCATGTTCACCAACTCTTCGGTCACATTCACGTTCGACGTTTCGAGCATAGATTGACGAACATCACCCAAACCATCCAAACCCGGAACACCTTCTTGTGGCTCACCACTGGCTCCAGTTGGCAGGTAAAGGTTTTGACCAATCGGCTCTAAGCCACCTGGGTTAATGAAATCTACCGTTGTGATTTGCCCAAGCACTTGGTTATCTTGCTGACCACGCACTCGCACTGACACTTCACCATCGTTACCGATAGTAATTGAGATAGCATCTTCTGGAATCACGATTTCAGGTTGCAAACGATAGCCAGAGCCTGAGGTCACAATTGCACCTTCATCATCCAAGGTGAACTGACCATTGCGGCTATAGGCGATGTTGCCGTCTGGCATCAGGATTTGGAAAAAGCCATCGCCTTCAATCATCATGTCCAAACTGTTGGACGTGGTTTGCGCGTTACCATGCGTATGCACCTTTTGGGTTGCCACGACCTTAGAACCCGCACCCAACATCAAACCACTCGGTAAACGAGTATTTTGTGATGATTGCGCACCAGGCTGGTTAATGTTTTGGTAAAACAGATCTTCAAACACCGCACGCCCTTTTTTAAAGCCTACGGTGGAGGCGTTCGCCAAGTTGTTAGAAATCGTCGCGATGTTGGTCTGTTGAGCATCTAAGCCGGTCTTACTGACCCAAAGTGCTGGTTGCATACCTGACTCCTTACCTTAAATTAGCTTGTGCGAAGTAGTGAATCGGAAGATTTGTCCATCTCTTCCGCCGTGCTCATCATCTTGACCTGCATTTCAAACTGACGTTGCAAGTCGATAAGGCTCGTCATTTCACCAATCGCATTCACGTTGCTGCCTTCCAGCGCACCGGTGAGAATTTTTACGCTCGCATCTGCTTCAAACTGAGTGTTTGGATCCGTTGCACGAAATAGGCCATTCACATCTTTGAACAATGCCTGATCATTGAGGCGAACCAATTTGATTCGATCAACCACTTCCATCGCATCGGCAGGAGCACCTTGCGGACGAACTGAGATAGTGCCATCACCACCAATTTCCACTTTGGTCAGTGGTACAGGCAAAGTGATTGGCGCTCCGGTTTCCCCTAACACAGGATGACCATTGCCGTTAAGCAGCAAACCGGTTTCATCGATACGTAGGTTGCCGTTACGAGTCAGACCTTCTTTGCCGGTTTTATCCAGCACTGAGATCCATCCTTCGCCTTGGATAGTGATGTCGAGATCTCGCCCGGTCGTGATGACGCTGCCTTGGGCAAAATTGTGCCCCGGACGCTCAGTCATACTGAATACGCGAGTTGGGAGCCCTTCACCGTAAGCTTGCATTGAACGCGCTTGCGCTAAATCGGCACGAAAACCAGTTGTGCTGACGTTCGCTAGGTTGTTTGCCCGTAGCTGCATCGCTTGCATGTTTTGTTTTGCGCCACTCATGGCTAGAAACAATGCGCGGTCCATAATCTGCTCCCAAATCGTTAGTTAGAGCAGTTAAAGCAAGCAATGTGCCAACTTATTTAAGCGATATAAATCAAACTGATAGATGAGCCAAACGAGGAAAATTGCTGATTTTGCCGCGGCAATGGGGCAAAGAGGCAACCCCATTAAGCCGCTTTGCCGCAGCTTAATGGGGTTGAAAGTGATTAACGAATTTGCAGGATGTTCTGCTGTAGTCCGTTATGGACTTCCAGAGCACGTGAGTTTGCTTGGAAGTTACGCTGTGCGGAGATCAGATCCACCAGCTCTTGAGTCATGTCGATGTTCGACTGCTCTAATGAACCGTTACTGATGGAACCAAAGGAACCTTTATTGGATTCACCCCAGATCTTGTCACCAGAGAACTGAGTTGCATCCCACTGAGTGCCGCCCTTCTTATCCAGACCTTGCTCGTTCGCAACACGTACCAGAGCGACACGGCCCAGAGTAGTGTTTTGACCATTCGAGTAAGTGGCTAATACGCTACCATTCTCGTCAAAGTCGATCTTAGTCAAGAAGCCCGTTGTCGCACCGTCTTGGTCAAACTTTGTCAGCTCAAAAGGCGCCGCAAACTGAGTCGCACTATCAAGGCTGAAGGACAGCGTTTGACTTACATCTGCACCGTTCAGATCCACTGGGTTCGTACCACCACCTAGTGGTTCAGTCACAATCGGCTGACCGTTGTTTAGACTCGCAAGCGTACCATCGTTGTTAAAACGCATGGTGTGACCCACATGGCCACCAGGGCTTGATGCATCTCCACCGACCACGTTAATTGGCTTTTCACCCGTTTTGTCGGTCACGGTGTAATAAGTCTGCCACGTATTCGGCTGATTCATATCTTTCAAGTAATAAGTGGTGAGCTTATAAGGTTGTCCCATTGAGTCATAAATCGTGGATGACGTGGTACGGTTATAGGTTTCTGGATCCGTAATATCAAACAACGTAGGATCTTTCAGCTCACCGTTTGCTGGCAAGTTAGCCCCCAAATCGATATTCGCTGTCTGCTTCGGCTTACCGAATTGAGGCGGAATATTGATTGGTTTTGGCTCGTAAGACAGCACATCACCTGAATCTGGGTTCACTTCATAGCCCAGCAAAAACTCATCGTTTGCCGTTACCATGTAGCTGTTTTTATCCAAATGGAATGCACCGTTACGTGTCAATTCGTTTTGTTGCGGCACGATCTTGTCCTTCGCTACTGCAAAAAACCCCGTACCGGCAATACGCAAATCCAACGGGTTATTGGTGTAGATGCTGGAACCTTCGTGGAACTGTTGTGCCACTTTTGCCGCTTGTACACCTTGCCCTGGTGTTGTTTTCGCATTGGTAAATAGCGAAGTGGAATACACATCACCAAACTCAGCACGCGACTCTTTAAAGCCAAAGGTATTGGCGTTCGCAATGTTGTTACTGGTGGTATTCAAATCCATCTGCGCGGCGGATAAACCACTAAGAGAGATATATGACATGAGTAATTCTCCTATCTAGCTAGCGCAATCACGCTTTGCCTACTTCAAGTACTTCAGCAAGTCGAACTGGTGCATCAAAACCAGCCAGATTGAGTAGTACGTTACCATCGCCTTTGCCTAACAAAACGCTGTTGACGTTTGCATAAGTGGAGACTTCAAATTCTTTGCTCTCTCCATCCTGCAAGCCAGACGCTTTAACTTTATATTTGCCACCCGGCAACGGATTACCGCTCTGATCTTTACCATCCCATTCAACGCGGTTATCGCCAGAAGATTTGGCGCCCACATCAAAGGTTCGTACCAACTGACCAGCTTCATTCTCAATACGGATGAACAAGTTATCAATGGACTGCGGCAGTTTTACCATTGCCGCCATTCCGCCTTCAGGCTTCTTCATGCCTGCCGCACCTGGTACCAACACATCGCGTCCCACCAGTGATGAGGCTTGCAGTGCTTGGTTTGACGTCATCGACGAGTTGAGACTCTCAAATTGAGTGTTCATCTTGCCGATACCGTCTACAGTCGCAAATGACGCCATCTGTGCAATCATCTGATCGTTGCCGACAGGTTTGAACGGATCTTGCTGCGCTAACTGTTTGGTCAGCAGAGAAAGAAAGTCTTCTTGCTTGAGCGATTTCTGCCCTGTCGTTTCATCCGGTTTTTTCTGCTCTTGAAGAGCTTTAAGCTGATCAATATAGGACAAGCCGCTTTGACCAACATTATTGATTCCGGCCATACGTTAACTCCTTATCCTTACTGACCCATCTGCAGCGTACGCAGCAGCATCTGTTTACTGGCATCCGCTACTTGCACATTGGTTTGGTATGAACGAGAAGCTGAAATCATGTTCGCCATCTCTTCCATCACATTGACGTTTGGCTTGTAAATATAGCCTTCGTCGTTGGCAAGTGGATGCTCAGGATTAAACTCAGCAACCAGCGGTTTATCACTTTCCACAATGCCCAGCACTTTGACTGGTACATTCGGATCTCGGTTAAAACGCGCTTTACTCAATTCCGCGCCAAATACAGCGTGGCGAGCTTTGTAGGTATCTTTCGCTGAGCTACTAATACTATCGGCATTGGCCAGATTACTTGAGGTTGTATTGAGACGAACCGACTCGGCGCTCATCGCAGAACCTGTGACATTAAATACGCTGAATAAGCTCATCTAATTACTCCCCTTTAATCGCTTTGGTTAAGTTCTTAAATTTACCACCAAGGAAATCTAGCGATGCTTGATGACGGATTTGGTTTTGCATAAACATATTACGCTCCAGATCCACATCTACCGTGTTGCCGTCACCCGTATCCGGTTGTGTCGGTGTGCGGTAAAGAATTTCCCCAGTAACGGTCGAAGAGGCAGGAATATGCCGACCATCGGTACGGCTAAGACTAATACTTGCCCCCGAACTTGCCGCCTGCAATGCCTTCTGGAAGTCCATTCCTTTTGCCTTAAATCCCGGCGTATTGGCCTGCGCAATATTGGTGGCAATCACCTCAGAGTTGCGCTCGCGTACGCCCACCGTGTGCTGGTGAATGCCTAGGGCGTTGTCAAAAGAAATAGCCATGTTTACCTCTTCGATAAGAACTGACCGTTATTACTGAGATTATTTGCAATTAGCATACCAACTTTAAAAATCTCAGCCGGTGTAAAATGGGATAGTTGAAAATTAGCAAACTCCACGCCAAAAATGCGCCTTAATCCTAAGCGCTCATATTCTTGTCTAACAAGCGCAAACAAAAAGCCCGGCAAACGCCGGGCAAAAGGAGATGGATCGAGTTTATTATTTGAGTTTATAGATGATACCTGGGTTACAACGCACCATTTCAAATTTGTCGGTCAATCCTGTCAGTGATTCCGAAGCCCCCAGCAACAGATAACCACCTGGGTTTAAACTCGCCGCCATTTGGTTAAGCACTTTCGATTTCATATCTGGCGAGAAATAGATCAGCACGTTACGGCAGAAAATAATGTCAAACTTGCCCAGTAACGAATAGCTTTCCATTAAGTTCTGCGGACGGAAATTCACCAAACGTTTTACGTTATCTTTGACCTTCATCCGACCATCACCAGCATCTTCAAAAAAGATCCGGCGGCGTTCAGGCGAAAGGCCTCGGCCTAATGCAAGGTTGTCATAAACACCCGCACGACACATATCCAACATACTTGCCGAAATATCCGTTGCGGTAATCGCCACACTAGGCAACAGTCCTGGCCGTTTTTGCTGCACTTCCAGAATGGTCATAGCCATCGAATACGGCTCTTGACCGGATGAGCTGGCCGCAGACCAAATTTTTATTGGTCGTTTATTTGCCGCCATTTCCGGCAACAGTTTGTCAGCCAAAACAGCAAACGGATAGGTGTCACGAAACCACAAAGTTTCGTTGGTTGTCATGGCGTCAACCGCTGCTACTCGCAGATCGCGATTTCGTCCTGTCACGACATCCCGCAACAAGTCAGACAACGAACTTAACTTGAATTTGGTGACGAGTGGACTTAGACGACTTCGCACCAAATACTGCTTGCTGTCACCCAATACGATTCCGCACTGAGATTCCAGAAATCGGCAAAAGTCGCGATACTCTTGGTCGCTAATCGTTATAGCAGTCATTCATTTCTCTTTATTTTATCAGCGCAGCTTTCACCGCATTACCAAGCTCATCAGGGTTAAATTTAGCAATGAATGCATTTGCCCCAACTCTCTCAACCATTGCTTGGTTGAACACGCCACTCAATGAAGAGTGCAGAATAACATAAAGATCTTTCAATTCATTGTGACGACGGATTTCAGCGGTTAGTGTGTAACCATCCATCTCCGGCATTTCAATATCGGAAATCACTAACGAAATCTGATTACGGATTGGCCCATCTTTCACCATTTCCAACAGTTTTTCGTAAGCGTCTTTACCGTCTTTAGTGGAAATGACTTCAAATCCAATCGATTCAATTGCACGTTGTACCTGTTTACGTGCCACACTGGAGTCGTCCGCAATCAAGATACGGCGAACAATCTCTTTTTCCTGTTCCACTTGGGCGATTTCTTGACCGATGTCTTTGGTCATTGCTTCATTAACAGGCGCAATCTCAGCCAAGATCTTCTCAACGTCGATGATTTCAACTAACTCATTATCAATATTAGTCACTGCCGTGAGATAGTTAGCCTTACCAGAACCATCTGGTGGTGGCAAAATCGCTTCCCAACGCATGTTGATAATGCGCTCAACCGAACTGACCAAAAAGGCCTGAATGGTGCGGTTAAACTCAGCAATTACTACGAAACTTTTGTCTACATCAACTGTTGGGCGACCACCGATTGCAAGGCTTAAATCGATGACAGATACCGTTTGCCCACGAATATGCGCCACCCCTTTCACTAATCGATGTAGATTAGGCATGGCTGTTAATTTAGGACATTGTAGGACTTCTTTAACTTTAAAAACGTTAATACCGTATCGCTGACGGCCGTTAAGACGGAAAGTTAATAATTCTAATCGGTTTTGACCGACGAGTTGCGTACGCTGATTCACAGAATCAAGAATACCCGTCATAAGCTCATCTCCATCTCAAACTTTTATCCAAAAAAAGTGATAGTCTACTACAGGCTATGAAGAAACCAGAGAAACGAAAAATGCTACCGAAGATCGATCTCCATCCGCATTTCATAACTAAGTGTAGAGCTTTCTGTGAAATATTTTATAGCTTTATCGGCTTTTTATTGTTTTTCTTTAGTCTAGCGGCAAATTCGGCAACGCCGGAACAGCTTTCGATGATAAGAAAAGCCGCAGAAAATCATGTCCTGAGTACGGTCGATATGCCTTCAGGGGGCGAATTGGTAGTGAATGCCGCCAACATAGATGATCGACTTTACGCCACTGACTGCGCCGAACCACTCACAACGAATTCATCATCAAGCAATGGTTCTGCTGCAAACATAACGGTTTTAGTGGAATGTAAAAGTGATAACTGGCGTATTTATGTGCCTGTTCGTCTTACCATTACGATTCCGTTGATCACGGCGGCAGCACCACTTAGCCGAGGACAAATGATTTCAGCACAAGATGTTACGTTAAGTATGGTAGATCTGCTGCGTTTCCGGCGGCAAGGTTTTTCCACTCCTGAAACCGTAATTGGTGCCAAAATCAAAAAAAATGTTCGGGTGGGTGATGTGATTGAGCAAAGCGATGTATGCATCGTGTGCCGTAATGAAAGTGTTGTTATCAAAGCTGTGAGATCTGGTATGTCGATCACAACCAAGGGGACTGCGATGTCAGATGGCGTGCTTGGTGAACAGATAAAAGTGAAAAATGATAAATCTAACCGTATAATTGATGCGCAAGTCAGTGGTGTTGGTGAAGTCACCGTCGCGTTTTGATAGCTCTATCCTGCTTATCAGAAAAGCTTGTGCGAAGTGATTTTCTATTTGGTTAAAAAGTCGCTAAAGTTCTGACCTTTGTGGTCGATATTGACAGTACACGTTAAAGTTTATTGAAAAGGCTCATCTATGGCAGGTATTGATAACATACGCGCAGGACAGTCGTTAAACACGACCAGTCGCACCAATGTGCGTTCTTCGGATGCCAGCAATTCTTCACCTCAGTCCGGCGCGGTTTCACGCTCATCGGCGAATGGTCAAGATGCGGTATCACTTAGCTCACAAAGCAAAGCCATCGGCGAAATGCATAACGAGATGGCATCAAGACCCAGTTTTGACAGCGCAAAAGTCGCTGCAATTAAAGAGGCGATCGCCAACGGTTCATACGTGGTTGACCCTGATAAACTGGCCGATAACATGATCAAATTCGAAAAAGAACTGGGTGGCTTCTAAGCCGATTTAATAACCCATTTCTTGTTGTAGAAAGCGAGATAAACAGGCGATTTGGCAATGGCAGCATTAAAAGACTTAGTCGAATTTCAGCTAAAAAACGCGCATGAGTTAGTGACAGTGCTCGAAGCTGAGAAAATTGCGATCACCAACCGAATCTCTGTGGATATTGAATCCATCGCTAAACAGAAACTCACTTTAGTCAATCAACTGCAGCAAACTGACCAACGTATTGCTAAGCATCCACACGTCGCGAGCCTGACCGAAGATGTTTATCTCAGTGACTTGGTTAGTCAGATCCGCAGTATTATTATTGATTGTCAGCAAGCCAACCAGATTAATGGTGACGCTTTAGCCCGTGCGCAGTTGAGCTTTAATAAGCTCAATAATCTGATGCAGCAAAGCCATGGCAAAATCGGCATGACTTACAGCGCCACAGGGAAAACTCATACCATTTCTACGTTAGGTACCAATATCAAAGCCTGATGATATCCATCAGCATGGCTGACCAAAGATACAGAAAAGCAAAAGCGGCAATGATTGCCGCTTTTTTGATCTGAGAGATGAAAGAGTGAGATCTAGAATAAGGTCATTTGACGTTTTTCGGGTACTTGCTGCACTTCACCGTAATCACGCATCTTATCCATTTTACGAATATCAAGCCTAAGTTCAGTCACATAACTGTCACCAACTTTATAGCTGCGTACGACTTCTGCACCACGAATCACGCCATCAACCGCTCCTGCAGTCAATTCGGTACCAAGCCGTTGATCTTGCAGCTCAGCTCGACCACTCACGCGCATACCGTACACTTGTTCGGCCAATTCACGATAAGCATCAATTTTTGACGCTCGCATTGCTCGAACCTGCTTCTCTTCATCATTACGCCCTTTCTGCTCGCTGATGCTGGCATAACCAACTGCAGTTAGCCAATCATCAGGACGCATGGTTTGTAATGGTTGACAGCCGGTCATCACCAAAACTGCGATTAGGAGTAATAAAACTGATTTCATCATCGTACTCCTATGGGCGCAGAATGACGGTGTATGGCTGAGTCATCGTCGGATCGGAGCGAATCAAGACTCCATCCTGAGTACGAATACTGTTTAGAGTATCCAGATCTCGGCCAATACGATCTGCAGGCAAGAAGCCTTGTGCCGTTGCAACCACAACGCGTGACTGCATACCAACGACACGCGCATTCACAATTACCCCGCCCTCTTGGCGTAACATGGTGCCCGTCAGCACGTACTGCACTTCTTGCTGTTGTGAAAGATCTTTCCAGTCGCGGCTAAAAGCGAAGTCACCTTGCTGGGTCACTTGGATCGAACCTGTGGTTTTGAAATCAACCACTTTAAATCCACGACGTTGGAACTGATGAATAAAACCTTCAGAAACCGAATTCCCCAACCAGTTTGTGGTATCCATATTTTGCAGATCCACAAATGAGGTTACGGCAATCGGGGTACGAGCCGTAATGCTCGTATTGGAGAGCATCAAATCTTCGGTCATGCTCTCAACAAAGAAATCCAACGTGTGACGTGGACTCTCCATCAACATAAACTGTGAACCATTGTATGGCTCTTTACCGTTATAAATCGGGGCGTATGCACACGAAGTCAGTAAGACAACGGGTACTAAGGAAAGCCATTTTTTCATTCTCTTCATCTCCAGATATACTATGGCGCGCATTTCAGCTTCTCACTCGATTAAACTGGAACGCTCCTTGCTTTTCTCAATCTGTCATTATTCAGAATTGCAATGCCTACATCAGTTAGGATTTGAAAAGCAAAATTTATACCCACTTGGGACCTTACGATGAAAAAAAATATTTTATCCATAATTTCAGTACTTTGGATGAGCCTTTACCTCAACTCCGCTCATGCTGCTTGGTATGAGGTGACAGGCTCTGCCGCCATAGTTTCTTCAGAGGAGGTTGCCCGTTTACACGCATTAGAAGATGCGTTGTATAAAGCGGTAAATTTTGCCGGGGCAGATATTGGCAGCATCAGCAATTTAATGCCGCTGTTAGAATCTGACCGCAAGGAGTATTTGTTCTCCAACCATGAAGTGCGCTACATACTGATTGAAGAGCGAAAAGTTTCTAAAAATGTCATGTATGTCCGCACACGCATCGATATTTACCCATCGGCAACGGCTTGCCACGTTGAGCAATACAAAAAAACCATGCTGATCGGCAACATTGATCTTGCCTCTCCTCAGCAAGCGGTAATGGGACAGATTTACCAAGTGGGTGATGATTTTGCGCAGGTGATCAATCGCCGCCTAGAACAAGAATCTCGTAGCTTTGTCTCCGTCGGAACTACGCAATACGATATTGATCCCAAAGCGCCTGAGCGAATCAAGATGATCGCTCAAGATGCAGGAGCGCAATACATTATTGGCGGCGTCATCTCTGATCTCACGGCAACTATAGAGCAAAAGGCACTACAAGATGACGTTATCAACCGTCAGTTTGCAATGGAAATAAGCGTGTTTGATGGCAAAACAGGTAACGAAGTGATGACACGGACTTATCGGGAAGTTGCCCGTTGGCCATTTGCCAAAACAAGCCAAATTGATACCCGCAGTGCTCGTTTCTGGGCATCAACTTACGGTGAGATGATGCTACGAGTGAGCCGCAATATTATGCTCGACTTAGAATCAGAGATTTCGTGCAAAATCACTCTGCCAGAAATTATTGCGAAATTCGGTACGACAGTAACGATGGATCTCGGACGCATTCACGGTGTTCAACAAGGTGATAAGCTTCGCCTCTGGCATACGGGCGCGTTTATTGACCAGCAAGGGTTGCCACGTAATAAAGTCACACAAAGTGAAATCACCCTGACTGTATCACGTGTTTACGAACATGAAGCTGAATTGACCGTCGACCAACCTGAGCTTGCCTACAGTATTCAAATTGGCGATGTAATGCATAAACAGATGTAATAACTCAGTGAAGTGCCCTAAAGTGACACTTCACTCAATCTTGCTCCCGTGGCACAGCTGGATAGCGCAGCCCCCTCCTAAGGGGCAGGTCACAGGTTCAAATCCTGTCGGGAGCGCCATTTTTCCTAGTAACCAATGTGGACAAATGTTTTTTGTCTCGCTTTGTTGCCACTCATTCATGTCAACGTTTGGTCATTCCTTCATCACATTTCTTCTCGTGCTAGTCAAAATCCTCTACTATTACTATTAACAGTTTTATTTATAAAACACAGCATGTCGAAAAGTAATCTAGAAACCAATACCGGACATCGTTTTATTTCAAAAGCGAAGACGGCCTATAAAATCCATATCCATACTCCTGACGATACGGTTTTGCATCGCTCAGTCGGATTTGTGCGTCTAGGTGAAAGGAAAGGGCTGAAAAAAGCCATTCTGTTACGCAACGAATTAGGCTCCGCAATGTGGGGAAAATTTTGGCGGCGTATTCTGAAAGATCCTTATCTAATGACTCGCCTGCCACACAGCCTAGAACCGAAAATCATCCATAAACCTAGACCAACCCAAGATAATCCAGAGGCTCGTGATGCTTGTTATATTGCGGCATGGCGGGAATATGATGAACAAGGTAAGTGCCATTTCCGCAGCGTGGTTTGTTCAATCAATAAACACGGTAAGTTAGCGGCCTACACCAAAACCAAAAAAGCACTCTTGGCGGCGCATAAAGACTGTCTTGATATTTTGGTCTTCATGGGACGTTTGAACAGTATCGATCTGAAATAACTTCTCAAAACACTGTCATCGGTGATGTATCGATAGGGTGATGTATTGATAGATTGAGAGAAAAAACAAAGGCCCTGATGGGCCTTTGTTAATTTAATCGATGTTATTCAGTCACTGTTTGAACAGTCACTCATTACTCAGTAACTTGGTACTGGAACTCAGGAATAACTAGCTCAACACGGCGGTTTTTCTCACGACCTTCCGCTGTTGCGTTAGAAGCGATCGGGTTGCTTTCGCCTTGGCCTTTCGCTGTGATGCGAGCAGCATCAACACCTTGAGCTTCCAGAGCTTTCGCTACTGCTTGAGCACGTTTCTCAGACAGTTTTTGGTTGTAAGCTTCAGAGCCGTTTGAATCAGTATGACCTACCACTTCCACTTTAGCTTGTGGGTATTGGTTTAGGTAGCCTACCAATTTGTCGAGTTTCGTCTCCATTGATGGCTTTAGCTCAGCGCTGTTGTTAGCAAATGTGCCGCTGTCTAGATGTTGGAAAGTGAACGTTTTAGTTACTGCCACTTTCTCTACTACTGGCTCTTCTGCTACAGGAGCTGGTTCTGCTGGACGTTGTTCAACAGCAGCTGGTGCTTCACTTCCACCAAACTTATAAGCGATACCTAACGTGGCAGTTTCTGCGCTAGCACGTACGATGTCGTTGTTGATGTCTGTGATGTTTTGGTATTCCAAACGCATGGTGACGTTGTGGTTGGTGTTAAACTCTAAGCCAGCTGCACCTAGGTATGAGTAATCGCTCTTGCTGCCGTAATCGACATAAGCACCACCCACTTTACCGTATAGCGCAATCGCTTCTGTTAGAGGAAGGCTGAGTCTTGGTGCCAGCGTAACTGCCTGTACCTTCTCATCAGCTAATCCAGCAGCAGTAAACTTACCTAAGTAATCGTATCCAGCTTCTACAGAAAGCCATTTGTTAGCTTGGTAGCCTAGAAACGCGCCAACTACCTCATCATCATCGTTACATGTCTGATTTGCCAGGCATGCGTCATCCAACCAAGACTTACCGACCTTACCTCCGACATACACTTCAGCCATTGCAGCAGAAGAAGCAAAAAGTAACGTCGTTGAAATGATTGCCGCTAGCTTTTTCATGGTATTTCCTTTTTTCATTATGATTATTGTCGTGAGTGATTGACTGTTTCACGACCGTTCAAAAAGGTTTACTCGTATTCGAGTCATAAGGCCTTTTTGTCGGCATCACTATAACGGATGAAATAAAAAGGAAAAGAGCTATTGGGTTAATATTTTGTCACGTCTTTGCTAAAAATGAGAAAATTATAAAACACAAGTTTTTAACTCAAACCATCGCATTAGATTATTGTGTTATCAGTTAATAAAAAAGCCGCAGTAAAAACTGCGGCTTCAAGCTTAATATGCAATAGATTAATTATGCGTTTGCTTCTCGAGTCTCAATATAAGCTAATGCCATTTTGATACGCGTAATCACACGCTCTTGACCGATAAGGTTCATTACTGCATCAACAGAAGGTGATTGACCGCCACCTGTTACTGCAACACGTAGTGGCATACCGATTTTACCCATGCCGATCTCAAGCTCTTCACACACTTGAGCGATCACTTGGTGAAGCGCTTCGGTATTCCATTCAGTCAGAGCTTCAATCTTGCTCAGAGCCAGCATCAATGGCTCTTTCGCTACGCCACGTAGATGTTTCTTCGCGGCATCAGCATCAAACTCGGCAAAATCTTCGTAGAAGTAACGTGATTGCTGCGCTAGCTCAACCAGAGTATTGCAACGCTCGCCCACCAACTTCACCACTTCAGCTAATGCAGGGCCAGTCGCTTTGTTAATGCCTTGGTGATCAAAATGCCACTCAAGGTGTTTCGCCACATACTCAGGTTCTGAAGTCTTGATGTAGTGGTTGTTCAACCATAGCAGTTTGTCAGTGTTAAACGCTGACGCGGATTTGGAAATTGCGCCAAGGCTGAATAGGTTGATCATTTCATCGCGAGAGAAGATCTCTTGGTCGCCATGTCCCCAACCTAAACGCACTAAGTAGTTCAACAGCGCTTCTGGCAAGTAGCCGTCATCGCGGTATTGCATCACAGAAACTGCGCCATGACGCTTAGACAGCTTGGCACCGTCATCACCCAAGATCATTGCACAGTGTGCAAACGTTGGGATGGTTGCACCCATTGCTTTGTAAATGTTGATTTGGCGTGGCGTGTTGTTGATGTGGTCTTCACCGCGAATCACATGGCTGATACCCATATCAACATCATCCACGACTACACAGAAGTTATAGGTTGGAGTGCCATCAGTACGACAGATGATCAGATCATCCAGTTGGTCGTTACGGATTTCGATGCGGCCACGAATTTGGTCATCAAAAACTACGCTACCCTCTTTCGGGTTGCGGAAACGGATACAGCAAGGCTCGCCTTCTTTCGCTGCTTCATTTACCGCTTTGATTTTTGGATGATTCGCATCGTAGCGAGGCATCTCTTTGTTCGCTTCTTGCTCCGCGCGGATTTCATCCAATAGCTCTTTCGGGGCATAGCACTTGTAGGCTTTGCCTTCAGCCAACAGCTGATCAATCACTTGGTTGTAACGGTCAAAACGTTTGGTTTGGTAGTATGGACCTTCATCCCATTCCAAGCCTAACCAAGTCATGCCTTCAATGATGGCATCTACCGCCGCCTGAGTAGAGCGTTCTAAGTCAGTATCTTCAATACGTAGAACAAATTCGCCGCCTTGGCTTTTTGCATACAACCAAGAATAGAGTGCTGTACGCGCACCACCTACGTGCAGATACCCAGTTGGACTAGGCGCAAAACGAGTTTTAACCGTCATTTCAATTACCTTTGTGAGATTCTTTTGCTGAGTGCTCAGCATGCGAAATTTTGGGCGGTATTCTAACACCCGAGTTAGCGCGATGCTACGCACGATTTTCGGCAAATTCACACTCACCGAAATGAGTGCGAGAAGTAAGGGTTGACCTTACCTTAAGGTCAAGGTTTATCCTTGTTCTCATTCCAATGGGAGGAATGAAAATGAACTATTTTGCCTTACCTCTGCGTGGCCTAAATTGCATGGGCTGTGCTCGAAAATTGGAGCGCCAACTCAATCAAGATCTCACCGTCGAGATCGAAACGCTGACGCCAACCTCGATTGAACTACATACCAATGCCACCTTAAATGAGGTGCTCACCAGCATTGAATCGCTGGGTTATCAAGGCGGCACAGAGCAAACTTATCAGCTACAAGGTTTAAATTGTGGTCGCTGTGTGAATAAACTGACCACGCACCTCAGCGCGCAGGCAGAAATTGCCAAACTGCAAGTCAGTAAAGATCAGCTTTCGCTCGTCACAACCTTAACCGCAGAACAAGTGAAAGCGCTAGTGGCGGAAGTGGGCTATCAGGCTATAGAAGCAGAACAAGAATCAACATTCACGCCAACAGCCTCTATTAATGAGAAGAAAATCGACACGCCTGATGCTGAAAACTCCTCGAACACAGAACTAACTGAGGCTTCTAGCCAAACGCTCTCTCTTCTTATTAAAGGGATGACCTGCGCCAGTTGTGTGGCATCGGTGGAAAAAGCCCTGCTTTCTGTTGAGGGTGTACAAAGTGCACAAGTCAACCTCACAGAGCAAAGCGCCTTGGTGAAAGCCAATTTCGCTAATCCTCAACCACTGCTTAACGCCATTCAAAGTGCTGGCTACCAAGCTGAGATCTTGGATAACCCAGCGCAGCAACAAGCTAAACAGCAAGCGCAACTCGATGCTTTACAAAAAGAACATAAACAGAGTGCCTTATTGGGTATCGCTCTGGGTGCGCCTTTAATGCTGTGGGGCGTGTTTGGCGGCAACATGATGATCCGCAATAGTAGTGATCAAATGGTATGGGGTGGAATCGGCGTCATCTGTTTCGTACTGCTGCTCACCGCAGGACGCCACTTCTTTATTAATGCGTGGCAAGCACTGACTCATGGCAGAGCGACAATGGATACTCTCGTCGCATTGGGTACAGGGGCTGCTTGGTTTTACTCCATGCTCGTGGTGGCTTGGCCGCAAGCGTTCCCTGATGCGGCGCGTCATGTGTACTTCGAAGCAACGGCAATGATCATTGGTTTGATTTCGCTGGGTCATTACATTGAAACCAAAGCCAAAAGCAATACTAATCGCTCACTGCAAGCCTTGCTTAACTTACAACCACAGCAAGCGACGTTGGTGACTGAACAAGGCGATCAATCCATGCTGTCGCGGATATTCAACTGGGGATGTCACTACGCATCAAACCCGGAGAGCAAGTTCCTGTCGATGGTGTGGTCAGTACTGGTCACTCTTATCTGGATGAATCCATGCTCACGGGCGAACCCATTCCTGTTCTCAAAGAACAAGGAGCAAAAGTCGCGGCAGGTACTCTGAACCAAGATGGCAGTTTGGTGATCACTGCTACTGGCATTGGTTCGGAAACTATGCTGGCTCGTATTATCCAGATGGTAAGACAAGCGCAAAGCAGTAAGCCTGCGATTGCTCGTTTAGCAGACCAGATTTCGTCCGTCTTCGTCCCTGTCGTGGTATTCATTGCCATCCTGTCTGCCGCGCTTTGGTATCTGTATGGCCCTGATCCTAAAGCCAGTTACATGCTGGTCGTTGCAACGACTGTGCTGATCATTGCCTGCCCTTGTGCTTTGGGGCTTGCTACTCCGCTCTCCATTACCGTGGGTATCGGCAAGGCGGCAGAGATGGGTATTTTGATTCGCGACGCCAATGTACTGCAGACCGCAAGTCAGGTAGATACCGTCGTGTTTGATAAAACGGGGACTCTGACCTTAGGCAAACCAAGTATTCAATCACTGCATGTCATGCAGGGTGATGAAAACCAATTGCTTGCCTTAGCCTATGCCCTTGAGCAGCAATCTGAACACCCACTGGCTAAAGCGATCTGTGATTACGCGAAACAGCGCAATATTAGCCCAGTAGAGATCAGCCAATTCACTAACCAACGTGGGCGTGGACTATCGGCTGATTACCAAAATCAAACCGCGCTTGTCGGCTCATTGGCTTTTATGAAAGAGCAAGGCATTGATTTGTCTATGGCTGAATCGACTCTAGAGCAGTTTGCAGCACAAGCATGGACTCCGGTTGCAGTGGCTTATCGTGGCATGTTGCAAGGCGTATTAGCCATTGCCGATCCGATCAAACCCACCTCAGCACAAGCGGTACGTAAGCTCAATGAGCTTGGAATTCATACTGTGATGCTGACTGGCGATCATGCTTCGGTCGCGAATGCCATTGCTAAAGAGCTCGGTATCTCGCAAGTGATTGCGCAAGTACTGCCCGATCAAAAAGCGCAGCACATTCAAGCTTTGCAACAACAAGGCCGCAAAGTGGCCATGATTGGTGATGGTATTAATGATGCCCCAGCTCTGGCGCTTGCCGACATTGGTATTGCAATGGGTAGTGGCAGTGATGTGGCGATCGAGAGTGCACAGATGACACTTTTGAACTCATCGCCAACGAGTGTGGTCAGTGCGATTGAACTTTCTCAAGCCACCGTTCGCAATATGAAGCAGAACCTGTTTGGCGCATTTATTTACAACACGCTTGGCATTCCTATCGCTGCGGGTGTACTTTACCCGGCTTTTGGATTTTTGCTTAGCCCAGTTATCGCAGGGGCTGCGATGGCGCTCTCCTCCATTACCGTAGTCAGCAATGCGAATAGACTGCGCTGGAGCAAAATTTCTTTCGACCAACATTCTCAATGAGGTAAATCATGAAACGATCAATTATGACACTCGCCCTATTTGCAGCTTTTTCAGGGCAAGCGCTTGCCGTCGATGTAGTGAATCACAAATCACCTTACTGTGGTTGTTGCACCGAATGGACCAAACACATGGAAGAAAATGGTTTTACGGTTAAAGAAGTCCTGCATGACGACATGAATGGGATTAAGCAACAACTGGGGGTAAAACCAAAACTGGCCTCTTGCCATACCGCAGAGATCGGCGGTTATGTCTTTGAAGGTCATATTCCAGCGCAAGACATCAAAGATTTTCTGGCTAACCCACCAAAAAATGCAAAAGGGCTAGCAGTTCCTGGAATGCCTATGGGTTCACCGGGCATGGAATATGGTGATAAGAAAGACAGCTATGCGGTATACGCCTTTAATGAGCGCGGCCAAGTGTTTGAATACCGTTTCCATAAAGGAAACTGATCTCTCCTTTTTATCAAAGAGAATAGAGAGCTAGACACAAAGCGCTGTCTAATAACTTTTTCTTCTAGAAAAAAGACAAAAGAAAAGCCTCCGCATGCGGAGGCTTTCATTATCCATTCAGTGAAATGAGTGTTCGATTATTTTAGCGAAGTCACTCGGCTAGCACGCTCACCGCTGGCAGAAACAGAGCGAATCCAAACTTCTCCGTTCACTTTTGGTGCTTGTTTTGCGTCATAATCCAACCAAGTTTGACCATCCAGTGAGTATTGCAGCGTGACACCAGGGAACTGAACGTTCATGGCCAAATGACCGTTCTCGATCTTCGCTCCCGGAACTGGGAGGCGGTAATCAATACCTGCTTTCTCAAGTTTGGCCAGCTCACGTTGACCCAATACGTTAGCAAAGCGATTCCAATCCGCATTTAGAGCTTTGTCGTTGACTCGCTGAGTCTCCTGCGAATATTCCACGCCAGCTTTGTAAGTGTTTTCCCAATCCGCACGATGCCATGCACGCTCAGCGGCTGCGAGCACGCGAGGGAATACCATGTATTCATATTGCTCATCGGTACGTACGGTTTCAGACCAAAGCTGCGCAGACAGACCATAGAAAGGCTTACCTTTCACTTCGCCTTTACCACTGAAGCCATTGCCATCACGATCCAGTGAGGTTTCTGCGTTTTGTGGCAAGTTTTCCGGTGCAAAACCAAACATTTTACGTGTATCGGTCGCACGCGTTGCCCAGTAGTAGCCACGCTCTTTTGGATCAGCTTCATAAGGCATATCCATATACACGTAGTCAGGGTTAGAGATGATCACATCGTAACCTTTCTCAGCCCATTCATAGGCAGAAGCAGAACCGCCCCAGTACAGGACATCCCAGAAGTTCACACGCGTGTTCTCAGTCGCGAACGCTTTTTCACCTTCGCTGTATTTCAAGCCATCTTGCCATGCTTGGAAATTAGGAATGCCTTTCTCTGCCACCAGCTTAGAAACTTGCTCAGCAAAGTAGCTTGGTAAGTGGCCGAAATCACTCACTGCACCGCTCGCAATCAAGTTTTGACACTGCGGCGAACGCGCAAAGGGTTTGTCTTGCTTGCTCAGATCCAAGTTGCCTTTCCAGCTTACCGGCTCTTGAGTGTTGATATCTTGGAAGCCAGCGCCCAACTTGATGTTTTTCGCTTCGTCGCCACCAAAGTGCCACGTCGTCAAAGGCATACCTGCTGCTTGATGCATTGCCGCAATCTCAGAGATCACTTTATCCACAAAACGCTTTGACGAATCTAAGCATGGGTTGATAAAGCTCATGCGATCATAAAACTGTACTGTGGTGACGTTAGAGGTATCTTGCGGATCCAGCAGACGGAACTCATTGGCCGCCGCCTCATTGCCCTCTTGCATTAAACGTTGGTAACGCGCTTCCATGGAAACAACGGCAGCACGAGCGTGCGCTGGCATATCAATTTCAGGGATCACTTCGATATGACGTGCTTTCGCGTATTGCAGGATCTCTAGGTAATCTTGCTTAGTGAAATAGCCAGAGCCAAAGTTATCTGCATTTGGACCAGAACCCAATTGTGGCAATACACATTCCGTTTCGCTCGGGTCAAAACAACGTTGACTGCCGATGTCAGTAAGCTCTGGCAATCCTGGGATTTCAATACGCCAGCCTTCGTCATCAGTCAGGTGCAGATGCAGCTTATTCATTTTGTAAGCGGCCATCTGGTCTAATGTTGCCAGAATCGCTTGTTTAGAGTGGAAATTACGCGCCACGTCCACCATCACACCACGGTAATCAAAGCGTGGAGCATCGACGATTTCTACTTTTGGCAGTTGAGTCGCATCCGCCATATCGACTAGACCAAGCACCGATTGCATAGCGTAGAATGCACCCGCTTGGTCATATGCGGTAACTTTAATCGCCTTAGAGGTGATCGCTAAACGATAAGCACCAGATTTGGCCAGCTCACCTTTAAAAGATTTAGGATTGATAACAACTTGCGCTGGCATTACCCCTTTCAGGTTCACACCAAGCAGTTGCGCACGCTCATTGAGTGCTTTCGCTTGCTCACCTTCAAACGCTTTACTTGGCACTGCAATGCCTTTCGCGATAGAAACTGAACCTTTGTGGGTTTTCACTTGCAGCGGTGTTGGGATCAGTGCGCTGGAAACATCTTGCAAAGCGACATCGCTATTTTTTTCAAAACGAGACAGGGCTTGAGCAAACACATTGTTGTCGCTAGGAATGCGCTTGAGATTTTCGCCCTCTAGGCCAGACACAAAACTGTCCACATCTTCCGTGTTCAAAGAAGCAATCACTTTTGGCTCTGCATCAGGAGCTGTCACAAAAGCACGTGGCATAAAGTCAGTATCAAACAGAGTCCAGTACTCACCAATCAGCGGCAGAACCGCAGTTTCACCAGCGGCAAAACCATCAAATTTGTCTGTAGGTTCTAGCTTGTGCAAATCCCCGGTCACGCGGGTAACTTTAAATTGATCGTTATCTACATCGAGAATAATGCGAATGCTATGGAAATAGATGGCCCAATCTTTTGAATTGACCGCCTCACCACTGTTAACCAACGTCATATTGACTTGGTTACATGACGCCCACTCTGCTTCCAGAGTCTGACACGCTAACCCAGTATCTGCACCATGGTTGGTCACCACTTGATATTGGACATCCAAATTGTTCGCAAGTGTATTCACCACTTCTTGTGGTGATGATGAATTCAACGCGCAGCCACTTAATGAAGTGAATACCGCGATAGAGATAAGACTCTTCTTCAGCATAATAATTACCCTAAATTGATTCACGATGAGGATACTCAGCAAGCATCCAATCCCAAAACGACATCAGCCAATGGCTTTACCTAAAATTCAGGGAGTATTTAGCGAGACTTTTTTCTAAGCTCAAAATTAATCCTTTACGCCAGTGATCAACCTCAAACTTTACATTTTGAAAATGAATTAAATCCTTGTTTATCAAAAACATAAAAATAACGTCAAAATCGACAGTTCAGTTTTGACGAGATTTCCTAGAATTAAGATCACACTTCACACCTCTAATACCCCAATAAAAAGTGAGGATGATCACATGAGAAAAAATGTTAAATAAGTGAATAAGCTCGAACAAATCCACAAGATGTGAGCTTCATCATCATTCTCACTCCGTCAAATTCGTTAATTCACTGATAAAGTAACGTTTTTGTCGAACCATTGTGGAGTTCATACATTCAATGCGATGCCGAATATTTATCAGCTTATTATTGCTGTTTACTCAAACTCTTCATGCTGAACCGCTGTTCTGGTCAGCCACTAAAGGCACGACCCAATTATTAATCATGGGTTCATTGCATGTAGGGCGAGATGATCTCTACCCACTCCCGAAAGAAGTTGAACAAGCTCTGAAACACAGTGCTGGCCTAGTGGTTGAAACGGATATCCGTGCAGGTTCAGCCGCCGCCCCTGCCTCTTCGATGGTCAGTAGTGAACAAGTATTGAGTGATGAACAACTTTTTGTGTTAGATCGCATCGCACAACAGCTTGGGCTCAATAGTCAACAATTGCGCCAACTTCCACCTTGGTCTGCCAGTCTACTAATACAAATGCGCTTTTTTGCTGAGTTAGGTTATCAGGCTGAACGAGGTATCGATCTCTATTTCATGCATCAAGCAGAACAACAGCAAATTCCAGTACTGGGTTTAGAAACCTTGCAGTTTCAGCTTGATCTATTAGCAGGGTTACCTAATTCAGGTGAAGAGCTGCTGGTGAGTTTAATCAAGGATTGGGAAATCAATGCCAAGCTTACTGAATGCATGATTCAGAGCTGGAAAAATGGCGATCAGGACAAGCTATTAGAAGTGGCAAAGCTGAGTGAAATGTCGCCCGAATTAGAGCACAAAATGCTGATTGCACGTAATCAAGACTGGGCAGAAAAATTAAGCCAAACCAGTTTCTTGCCAGAGCAAGATAAGCCTTATCTGGTGGTCGTTGGAACTTTGCATTTGGTTGGTGAACAGAGCTTACTAGCCCAACTCAAGAAAAAGGGCTTTAGCATCAAACAGCTGAATCAAAACACTGAAGCGAAATGCTCATTTTTCTAGTGAATTTTCTGGTTAACGTTTTCTGAGCAACTTGGGGTCAATGACTTTACCCCTTAAAACGGCAATTTCCAGACAAAATTGGCAATGGCAGAAAGTAAAAAGGCCCCAGCATAAATGCTGAGGCCTTGAATATGGTCGGTGAAGAGGGATTCGAACCCCCGACCCTCTGGTCCCAAACCAGATGCGCTACCAAACTGCGCTATTCACCGGAACGCTGCGTATATTACTCGTCATTTCCGGAAACGCAAGCCCTTAAGCCAGACTTTCTTCGTGGTTTATATCGTTCGCTCAAAAGACCATCAAAGCACGTAAAAAATGTGACTCACAACTCAACATCGGAAACATATAAGTAACCTATGCAACACAATTGATCCAGATCAGTGCTGCAAATGTAGCCAGAATTTAACGTTAGCTCGTCTTCAACACTTTGGAGGAAACATGGACTTCTGGCTCGATCTTCTTTTTGGTAATGCAGTTGGACTCTCTTCAATGATAGTCATCTTGGGCGCTTTAGGTCTTATGCTGTTCTATGGCGGTTTCTTCATCTACAAAGTAATGAACGACAAATCTCCTCACTAGATCGCTAGCCTCTATTGAAAGATAGAAAAACGCTATGCACCGGAGCCGACTGCGTGTCTGCTCCGGTTTTTTATTGTGCATTCACACTCAACACGACTCTCCCTCCCCATCAACTCGGTGCAACTTGGTAAAGTACGAGTATATAATCACGTCCATGTGAAATAACTTTGATGTGCCGTTATGTCGCAAGATGATTTCGAACTGTTCCAACAAATGATGGGCGATGTAAAAACCATTACTCATGACACCGTTGAACTTAAAAAGACTCACCAAATCACCGAAGCCCAATTGGCTAAACGTGAAGCGGCGGTAAGTTTGGCAGACCATGATCCCGATGCTCTATCCGTTGATCATGCGCCTATGGTTAAACCCGATGATCTCCTCGAATTTAAGCGCGATGGAGTACAGGACGGCGTTTACCGCAAACTCAGATTGGGCAAGTACCCCATTCAGGCACGCTTAGACTTACATCGAAAAACGCTTAAAGAAGCACGCAGTGAAGTGATCCAATTTATTCGTCAATGCATGGCGATGGATATTCGCACCATGCTGATTGTGCATGGTCGTGGCGAACGTTCTACACCGCCTGCATTAATGAAGAGTTTTGTGAGCCATTGGCTGACCCAAATCAGTGAAGTTCAGTGTGCCCATTCCGCACAACGGCTGCATGGCGGCACTGGTGCCGTTTATGTATTACTGCGTAAAAGCCCAGAGAAAAAAGCAGAAAACCGCGAACGCCACCAGAAACGCCTTGGCTAAGCAGTCAAAGCTGCTAGAATGCGCGGATTTTGTGCAACCATCCGTTGTGAAACGTTAGGAGATTGTATGTCCCAACCTATTGAAAAACGCCTTAATAAATTCATCAGTGAAACCGGTTTTTGCTCACGCCGTGAGGCTGACAAACTGATTGAACAAGGCCGCGTAACCCTCAATGGCGCACAGCCTGAAGTCGGTAGCAAGGTCACAGAACAAGATGAAGTGTGTATTGATGGCAAGCCGCTACGCAGCAAAGAACGCCCTATCTATATTGCTTTAAACAAGCCAACAGGCATTACCTGTACTACGGAACGCGATGTTCCGGGGAACATTGTCGACTTTATTGATCACCACAAACGTATCTTCCCGATTGGTCGTTTAGATAAGCCGTCTGACGGACTGATCTTCCTAACCAATGATGGCGATATCGTGAATAAAATCCTGCGCGCAGGTAATAACCACGAAAAAGAGTATGTGGTACGGGTTGATAAACCTATCACACCTGAATTTATCCGTCAGATGGCATCCGGAGTGAACATCCTCGATACCGTTACTCTGCCTTGTAAAGTCACTCAGGAAACTCAGTATTCTTTTCGCATCGTGCTGACTCAAGGCCTCAATCGCCAAATTCGCCGCATGTGTGAAGCCTTGGGTTATGAGGTATTTAAACTGCGCCGAGTGCGAATCATGAACATCACTTTAGATGGGATTCCAAACGGTAAATGGCGTTATTTAAGCGAAGCAGAAGTGAATGAAATTCTGGCCATGTGTGAGGATTCAAGTGGTACGGAAGAAGCATCACGTGTCGCACAAAGTGGTGACAGCATTAAGCGTGCGACTGATGCCAAGCTGTTTGATAGTCGTGAAGCCAATAAAGAATCCAAAGCGCGCCGCAACCCAAAAACCTATCATGGTAAAAATGCGCAAGAGTTTCGTCATGCCCCCCAACTCAAAAAAAGCTCAGCGCCATCCAAAGAGCTCTCCATCAAACTCTTCGACAGCATCAAAACCAGCCTCGCGTCCAACCCCACGCACTGGCGGCACCTTGAGCCTAAGAAAGTCGAAATAATCTTGTCATGCCACATAGAACAGAAAAGGGAAGCCATACGCTTCCCTTTTTATTGATACAAATCCTATGTTTCGGTTGCGCTTTCTTATCACAGAGCCTTGTTAGGATTACTTAGTACCAAAAATCTTGTCGCCAGCATCACCAAGACCAGGAACGATGTAGCCTTTGTCGTTCAGCTTCTCATCGATAGCCGCTGTGTAAAGCTCTACATCTGGGTGTGCCTTTTCCAGAGCAGCAATACCTTCAGGAGCCGCCACCAGCACCAGAACTTTAATCTGGTTACAGCCTTTCTCTTTCAGCAGGTCGATAGTGGCGATCATTGAACCACCAGTTGCTAGCATAGGGTCAACCACTAGGGCAATACGCTCTTCAATGTTAGAAGCCAGCTTATTGAAGTAAGGCACTGGTTCAAGAGTTTCTTCGTCACGGTAAATACCCACTACGCTGATACGCGCACTTGGGATGTGTTCAAGTACACCATCCATCATGCCAAGACCCGCACGCAAGATTGGCACTACTGTTACTTTCTTACCTTTGATCTGATCCACTTGTACTGGACCATTCCAGCCTTCGATCGTGACTTTTTCGGTTTCAAAGTCAGAAGTCGCTTCATAAGTCAGCAGGCTACCAACTTCTGTCGCAAGCTCGCGAAAACGCTTAGTGCTGATATCGCCTTCACGCATCAGGCCAAGTTTGTGTTTTACAAGAGGGTGCTTAACTTCAACAATTTTCATGTCCAACTCCGGCTTCATTAATTTAAACCTGCGGATTATACACTTATTTTGTCGACTTTTCCGACTGTAAAACCGGATAAAAATCTTACGCAAACGTTTTCCTTTTTGTTTTAAGCCCTGTAGAATAGCGCCGTTTTCATATCCAACTAGACCGAGGAACTTCCCCGTGAGCGGTAATAATCCATCTCTCAGCTATAAAGATGCAGGTGTCGATATTGATGCAGGTAATGCACTCGTTGAACGAATTAAAGGCGCAGTGAAGCGCACCCGTCGCCCTGAAGTTATGGGTGGCCTAGGTGGTTTTGGCGCACTGTGTGAGCTGCCAACCAAATACAAACACCCAGTTTTAGTCTCTGGTACAGACGGCGTAGGTACCAAACTGCGTCTCGCACTGGATATGAAAAAACATGACACCATCGGTATCGATCTCGTCGCTATGTGCGTTAACGATCTGATTGTTCAAGGCGCTGAGCCGCTGTTTTTCCTCGATTATTACGCGACTGGCAAGCTGGATGTGGATACCGCAGCCGAAGTCATTTCCGGCATTGCCGATGGCTGTTTGCAAGCAGGTTGTGCGCTGATTGGAGGCGAAACTGCTGAAATGCCAGGAATGTACGAAGGTGAAGACTACGACGTTGCAGGCTTTTGTGTTGGCGTTGTTGAAAAAGAAGAGATCATCGACGGCAGCAAAGTACAAGTGGGTGACGCACTAATTGCGGTTGGCTCTAGCGGCCCTCACTCCAACGGTTACTCGCTGGTACGTAAGATTTTAGAAGTCTCTAAAGCCGATAAGAATGAGCTTTTAGCAGGCAAAACCATTGGTGAGCACTTACTCGCACCGACCAAGATTTACATCAAGTCAGGCTTAAAGCTGATTGCTGAACACGATATTCACGCAATCTCTCACATTACTGGTGGTGGTTTCTGGGAAAACATTCCACGCGTACTGCCTGAAGGTACTAAAGCGGTGATCGATGGTAAGAGCTGGGAATGGCCAGTAATTTTCCAATGGCTACAAGAAAAAGGTAACGTGACCACTCACGAAATGTACCGTACTTTCAACTGTGGTGTAGGTTTGATCATTGCTCTGCCAAAAGATCAAGCAGATGCAGCCGTCGCTCTACTCCAAGCGGAAGGCGAAAATGCATGGGTGATCGGCGAAATCGCAGCAGCTAATAGCAACGAAGCACAGGTAGAGATCAACTAAGCATGAAGAGTATTGTTGTTTTAATTTCGGGAAACGGAACCAACCTGCAAGCGATCATTGATGCTTGTGAAACCAGTATTCAAGATGGCAAAGTGACGGCTGTGTTTTCCAATAAAGCAACAGCTTACGGTTTAGAACGCGCAAAACAGGCTGGCGCAGCCGCCTGTTTTATTGATCCCAAAGCTTACGAAACTCGTGATGCCTTTGATTCTGCATTGATGGAGCAGATGGATAAATTTTCACCTGACTTAGTGGTGCTCGCAGGTTACATGCGCATCCTCAGTAGTGAATTTGTTCGCCATTATCTGGGTCGAATGATCAATATCCACCCTTCGTTATTGCCAAAGTATCCAGGGCTAAACACTTATCAACGTGCTATCCACGCCGGTGATGAAGAACATGGTACGAGCGTACATTTCGTTACTGAACAGTTGGATGGTGGACCAGTGATTCTGCAGGCAAAAGTACCTATTTTCGAAGAAGATAGTGTCGATGAGCTGACAGCTCGCGTGCAAGATCAAGAGCATCGCATCTACCCGCTTGTCGTGAAATGGTTCGTTGAAGGGCGCTTAGAAATGAAAGAAAGCAAAGCTTATCTTGATGGTGAAGCGCTCGGGATGCATGGCTACGCTACAGAATAATGGCAAATCGAAAAATGGTTGAAATCATTCAACCCTTTCTTTTTGTATCACGCCTATCCCCAAATTACTTGGAGTTACAAGTAGTTTGGGGATATAACTTAGTCGAGTGGTTGGGTTGGAGCCTGACATCCGGGTCGGCCCGGTGCAAAATCCACATCCGCCAACAAATGTGCATTATCTTCGACCAATTCTCCAAAATGGAAAAACGCGAATTGACCCGGCTTCATGCGCTGCCAAGTTTCATTCCCCGTTAACGGCTGAGTAGCAATCACCGACACCACATCATTGGGCGTCGTCTCTTCTTGGAAATTGATTTCGACATCTTCATCGAGTAATGCGGCATGGCCAAATGGCGCTCGACGGGTTATCCAATACAAATGATTGGTGCAATACGCCATCACATATTCGCCATTGGACAGCAGCATATTGAACACACCTAACGGACGAAGTGAGTCACAGCACTGCGCGACATAGCGCAACATTTCTGACCAATCTTGCGGCCCTTCTGGGTATTTCTGTTCCATCTGGTTTAGTAGCCAACAAAACGCCCATTCACTGTCAGTTTGTCCTACCGGGCGATGACGTCCGGTCGCTAGATCTTGATAGCCAGTCAGCTGCCCATTATGCGCAAAGGTCCAATAATGCCCCCAAAGCTCACGGGTAAAGGGATGGGTATTCTCTAAACTCACCCCGCCGCGATTGGCTTGGCGAATATGGCTGATCACTGCGCAGCTTTTTATTGGGTACTGCTGCACTAATTCAGCGATTTTAGACTGGCTACTGGGATTTGGGTCTTTAAATGTGCGAAAGCCTTTGCCTTCGTAAAAAGCGATCCCCCAGCCATCACGATGCGGGCCAGTTCTTCCGCCACGTTGCATCAAGCCGGTGAAACTAAAACAGATATCGGTTGGAACATTCGCGCTCATGCCGAGCAATTCACACATGGTTTAAACCACTCCTTACTTAAACCAATCGCCCGGCCGTAATGGCCGGGCGTATCAAGCGTACCTTAGGCCATCTCTTTCTCAATCAATTGAATGATGATATGGATGATCTTGATGTGCACTTCTTGAATACGATCTGCGTAACCAAAATGTGGAACACGGATTTCGACATCCGCTAGACCTGCCATTTTGCCGCCATCTTTACCGGTCAAAGCGATAGTTTTCATGCCTTTTGCTTTCGCCGCATCAATCGCTTTTAGGATGTTGCCTGAGTTACCAGAAGTAGACAAACCAAACAACACATCACCTTTGGCACCTACAGCTTCAACATAGCGAGAGAACACGTACTCGTAGCCAAAATCATTACTTACACAAGACAGGTGGCTTGGATCTGAAATCGCAATACCAGGATAACCAGGGCGGTTTTCACGGTAACGGCCTGTTAATTCCTCAGCAAAGTGCATGGCATCACAGTGTGAACCACCATTACCACAAGAAAGCACTTTTCCACCTTGCTTGAATGAATCAGCAATCAGCTTAGCCGCCGCTTCAATTTGTGCGATATTGCGATCATCGCTCAAGAATTTCTGCAAAACGTCAGCCGCTTCGGTCAGTTCACTTCTAATTAAATCCTGGTACATGAGGCATCTCTCTTATTGATTATTTGTTATCCGAACCGAGCGCTCTTGGCACTTCTATTCAGTATCCACCTGAGTTTACCCAAACAAGCTGAGCTGTCGATAGCCAAACAACAAGATTTACTCCTAGTTGGCAAATCCTTTCCATTCATAACACTCAAAAACAAGATTAGAGGTATTACTCTAGTCAGATCACTTTCGCACAAAATGTTGTTTTACATTTCGTTAATACTTTGGTTACACTTTAACTGGTTAGACCACTAAACTTAGAATCGCCGTATTCGTATTAGATGACAGAAGAATGCAGGTCTGAAAAAGGATAAAACTGTATGGAAATCTTGCTCTCTACCTCTATCGTGCTCTTGATACTGGGTGCTTGCCTGTATCAAAGAACATCACTCTTTACTTCACTGGCTGCACTGACCTTTACCATGCTAGCCCTATCACTGTTCGGTCCTTTCGGATTTTTCAGTTGGGCACTCTATCTTGCTGCTGTGGCCGTGCTTTGCGTCCCTTCCATTCGTCAATCTTTGATAAGTGGTAAGGCTTTGGCTGTATTTAAAAAAGTACTGCCAGCGATGTCGCAGACCGAGAAAGAAGCTTTGGAAGCTGGAACCGTGTGGTGGGAAGCAGAGCTATTTAAAGGCAAACCAGACTGGAAAAAACTGCATACGATCCCTGCACCAAAACTGAGTGCGGAAGAGCAAGCCTTCCTTGATGGCCCTGTAAATGAAGCGTGTGCTATGGTCAACGATTACCAAGTCACTCACGAGTTGGCCGACCTACCACCTGAAATTTGGACTTTCCTCAAAGAGAAAAAATTCTTCGCCATGATCATCAAAAAGCAATATGGCGGCTTAGAATTCTCTGCGTATGCACAATCGCTTGTTCTGCAAAAACTGACTGGGGTTTCTAGTGTACTTTCCTCCACTGTCGGCGTGCCTAACTCACTGGGCCCCGGTGAATTGTTACAACACTACGGTACAGAAGAGCAAAAAAACTACTACCTACCTCGTTTGGCAGAAGGTAAAGAAATCCCTTGTTTTGCCCTGACCAGCCCAGAAGCTGGCTCTGATGCAGGTTCAATCCCCGATTTCGGTGTGGTGTGTAAAGGCCAATGGGAAGGTAAAGAAGTTCTGGGCATGCGCCTGACGTGGAACAAGCGTTACATTACACTCGCGCCTGTTGCTACCGTACTTGGGCTTGCTTTTAAACTGCGTGATCCGGAAGGATTACTGGGCGAGAAAGAAGATCTCGGCATCACCTGTGCTTTAATCCCGACTCATCTCAAAGGCGTGGAAATTGGCAATCGTCATTTCCCTCTGAACGTTCCATTCCAAAATGGTCCAACCCGCGCGAAAGATCTGTTTGTTCCACTCGATTTCATCATCGGTGGTCCGAAAATGGCGGGACAAGGTTGGCGTATGTTAGTGGAATGTCTGTCCGTTGGACGAGGCATTACCCTGCCTTCCAACTCAACAGGCGGAATTAAATCAGCTGCATTGGCCACTGGTGCTTATACACGAATTCGTCGCCAATTTAAGCAGCCTATTGGTCAGATGGAAGGGATTGAAGAGCCTTTAGCGCGCCTAGCAGGCAACGCTTATGTGATGGATGCTGCAAGCAATCTTACCGTCGCGGGTATTGATTTAGGTGAAAAACCTTCGGTAATCTCCGCCATTGTGAAGTATCACTGCACCCATCGTGGACAACGTTCGATCATTGATGCAATGGACATCGTCGGCGGTAAAGGCATCTGTTTAGGCCCCGCTAACTTCTTGGCTCGTGGCTATCAAGGTGCTCCGATCGCTATCACAGTGGAAGGTGCAAACATTCTGACTCGTTCGATGATCATCTTTGGTCAAGGTGCTATTCGCTGCCATCCTTATGTGCTTAAAGAGATGGAAGCGGCTTATAGCCCAAATTCTGATGCAGTTGAAAAATTCGATATGGCCTTGGCAGGTCACGTCGGCTTTGTGTTAAGTAACCTAGTTCGCAGCTTATGGTTAGGCTTGACCGATGGTTACGGCTCTCAAGCTCCGACTCGTGATGCCACTAAACGTTACTATCAGCAGCTCAATCGTTACAGTGCGAATCTTGCCCTACTAGCCGATGTTTCAATGGCTGTCCTTGGTGGTTCTTTGAAACGTAAAGAGCGTTTATCGGCTCGTTTAGGTGATATTCTCAGCCAGCTTTACTTAAGCTCTGCGACCTTGAAACGCTTTGAAAACGATGGTCGTCCGGTAGAGGATCTCCCTCTGGTACATTGGGGATTGCAAGACAGCTTACGTCAAACCGAAATTGCGATTGATGAATTCTTAGCGAACTTCCCTAATCGCTTTATTGGCCGTGCACTGCGTTTGATCATCATGCCATTTGGCCGAGTACGTAAAGCACCAAGCGATAAGCTAGACAGCAAACTCGCAAAAATCCTGCAAACACCGAGCGCAACCCGTTCAAGAATTGGTCGTAACCAGTACTTAACGCCTAGTGATCACAACCCTGCTGGTAAAGTAGAACAAGCGTTAACGGTGATTTTGCAAGCTGAACCTCTGTTCGACAAAGTGTGCAAAGCGCTTAATCAACGTCGCCCCTTCACAGGGCTCGACGAAGTGGCAAAACTGGGATTGGAAGCCAAAGTACTCACCATCCAAGAGGCGGCATTGTTGAGTGAAGCTGAAGCACATCGTCTCTACACCATTAATGTGGATGACTTTGCACCACAAGAGTTGGCCGCGAAAAAACGCTCACAACGTAAAACGGAAGTTGCTTAGCTCATTCGCATCAATTCACGCTGTTAAAAACAAAAAGGGAGACAAGTGTCTCCCTTTTTAACTTTGTGCCTAGTGCTTTTGGTGCTACTGACTACTGGTGATAATCACTTGCCTTTCTTAGGCATATTCAATTGCATTTCAGGCTGCGCCGCTTTTTTCATCTTGATTTTGCGTAATACAAACCACACCACCAACGCCAAAATCAAAACAACCACATTACCGATGATGATGTACATCATATTGCGGCTGCGCTGCTCTTCACGCATCTGAATCATCAGTTGCTCTTGTTCCTGTTTAAGACGCAGCGCCTCTTCCTCTTCCTGAATTCGGCGAACTTCCGCAATGTTTAACTCATCGACCACGCTATAAGTCTGATCACCAATTGGGAAATAGAGTTCACGTTGAGAAGCCAATTCGGTAGCCCAAACTTTACCGTCCCATGAATAGTTACCAAATTCGCCATCATAGGGAATGGGTAACTTCGCAGTCAGCGACTCTTTACCAGCTTGAGCTTCGGCAAGATAGTCATCCTGATAAGGATGGCGGTGACGAATATGCGCCAACAACGACCCCGGTTGGATCATTCCTTGCTCACCGGTAAAAATTACCTGATGTGGCGTTCCAGCGACTCGAGATTGAATAAAAGTAGTAGAAATCGGCGTTGGATAAACCAAAACCTCTTGCTCTTGCGCACGTAAGAAAACCCCGTTGCCAGAGGTAATGCGTACTCGATATTTGCCAGGCTCAATCCCCATGTTTAAAGAAACGGTGAAAACACCGTCTCCGGGCTTTTCATCAAGCAAAGTACCATCATCAGCAAACTCGCCCAGCACTTCAGGGATTGGGCGCGCTTCTTTCGCCAAAGAATCTTCATTTTCCACAAACTTGGTAAACGTCACTTTGAGATTCACTCGATCGAGAAAATCACGCAGCAACAGAGGTTTGCCGTCCGAAGTTAAACGCGCGGTAAATTTAAGCTCTTCCCCCTGAAAAACACGGCTGGGAAAGACATCCGTTGTGAGTTGAAGGTTGGAGATAAGTTTGATGTTGTTTTTTGGGGTAACTTTACCAATCGCCTGCCAAGGTCCGGGCATAGGGTTGTCTATCGAGATGATGTCCATCGACGATTCTTGGTACCAACGAACATTGTCAGGATTTCGCCATTGATAATATTTGGTACCATCGGGGCGAACCAACACCACAGGCTGAGACTCTTTTTCGCGGTAAATAACAAACGTGATTTGCGAGATCGTCGGATCAACTCGAAAGCGGTTATCGAGGAGCGACATGGACGACTCCTGCGCCGCTAAGCAACTCAAGCTAATCAAACATCCCACTATCGCCGCGAGAATCCTCACCATAACAACTCCTAATTACGCCAGAGGCAATTGCCACTTTTTGCGACTAAATCCAAACGATCTTGGTGTGCTTGTAATTCATCGGCGCTAGCGTGCAAAACCTTTAGCGCTTTTCGCTCTGAGCGCGAACGTTTTAACGATTCTGCGTCCAATTCACCACTATTTTGCGTTGCGGCTGAAAATTGCAGTGAAGTCTGCCCACCGGTCATCAACAGATAAACGTCAGCCAGAATCTCCGCATCGAGCAATGCCCCGTGGAGCGTTCGGTGTGAGTTATCTATCCCGTAACGTTCACATAAGATATCTAAGTTATTGCGTTTACCGGGAAATATCCGCTTGGCCATCGCCAAGGTATCGGTAACTTTGCAAAAATCTGTGGTTTTAACCACCGAGCCGCCGAGTTTGGCAAATTCATAATCCATGAAGCCGACGTCGAACGGCGCGTTGTGGGCGACCAGCTCAGCACCTTTGATGAAGTCTAGAAATTCATCATGAACATCTTTGTACTCTGGTTTATCACGCAAAAATTCATCGGTAATACCGTGAACTTCAATCGCTTCTAACTGAATCTCTCGATCCGGTTTCAAATAGACATGGAAATGTCGCCCGGTGAGTTTACGGTTGATGATTTCGACAGCACCGATTTCAATAATTCGATGCCCTTCGTAATGTGGGCCGCCTTCGCGGTTCATACCTGTGGTTTCGGTATCGAGCACCACTATGCGTTGGTATTCTGCATTGTTGCTAGTATTCATTAGGATATCTATGTCAGACTATGCCAATTCTTTGCGTGACCCAATAGTATCAAATCATGAACAAACAGGTGGAAATTTTCACTGATGGATCTTGCCTCGGCAATCCTGGGCCTGGTGGCTACGGTGTGGTAATGCGCTATAAACAGGTGGAAAAAACGCTTGCCCGTGGCTATCGCCTCACCACCAACAACCGGATGGAAATGCTCGCCGCCGTGGTTGCGTTACAAACGCTCAAAGAACCCTGCCGAGTAATTCTTACCACAGATAGCCAATACGTACGCCAAGGGATTACTCAGTGGATCCACAACTGGAAGCTGCGTGGCTGGAAAACAGCCGACAAAAAGCCCGTCAAAAATGCTGACCTGTGGCAAGCTCTGGATCGTGAAACTGCACGTCATCAAGTGGAATGGCGCTGGGTTAAAGGCCACGCGGGTCATCGCGAAAACGAAATGTGTGACGAACTTGCACGTCAAGCCGCTGAAAACCCAACCGAAGACGATACTGGCTATCAACCAGAAGCCAAATAGCTCTGCACTAAAGCCCAGACTCACTCAGACATACCGCAGTCTCACGACTGCGGTTTGCTATTCACTCGATAATTAACCCCAACAGGCGATAGTCTGCGCTTCAAACGCCACTTAGAGCGAATGGGTTTAAGTGGACACGTTCGCTTCCGCGCCACAATAAAGTAAAGGCTGCCAAACGCCGTGCTAGATTCTCCTATGCCATTTTCTAACCAAGTCCAGAAAGGGCGATATTTTTGCATTGGGAAAAGCGCATACTGGTCACACTCAACCACTTGGTAGTTGAGCACCCCAAGCCAGTCTTTGATGCGATTGGGAGTAAACATGCGCCCACTCCACGGCAAGTTATTTTTGCGCCAAGGCATCAGGCTCGCTAAACCAATAAAACTGATCGGATTAAAGCCGGTGACAATTACATAACCATCATCAATCAACACACGGTCAACTTCACGTAATAAACGGTGGGGATCGTTACTGTAATCGAGCTGATGCGCCAGAATTGCTACATCAATGCTCTTTTCCAAAAATGGCAGTTCATACTTATCCGCAATCACCGTGTGCAGAGGATTTTCAATATCAAGATGCACTTGGTGTTGAATATTGCAGGTACAACTGGCAAGCTCACAGCTCAGACCGCCGAGCTTTAACATGTGGTAACCAAATAATTTTGGACACCATTCGTCTAAACGGGTCTGGATAGACTCACTCACCCATTCGCCATTTTTCAGTTGCGACCATGAGTGTGGATTTTCAAGCGCTTTATCACTGCGTGCTGGTTTCATTGCTCACCCGCTTCATCAAGGTAACCGGAGACAACTCATGTTACAGATCAAAAGCATACCCGCATTTAACGACAATTACATCTGGCTGATCCAAAATAGCGATCGTGATTGTGCCGTCGTTGATCCGGGTACTGCCGAACCTGTTCTCGCCTATATCAAACAGCATGATTTGAACTTAAAGGCCATCTTAATTACTCATCATCATCATGACCATATTGGTGGTGTTGCTGAACTCGTTCATCAATTTCCACATACTCATGTTGTGGGGCCTGCTCATGAGCCAATTCCAACACTCACCCATCCGGTTGAAGATGGTGATCAAATCGAACTGTTTGATGAACGTTTTCTGGTTTTAGGCTTACCTGGACACACTCTTGGACATATAGGTTATGTAGGTGACGGCAAGCTGTTTTGTGGTGATGTGTTGTTCTCAGCCGGTTGTGGGCGTGTTTTTGAAGGCACGATGCAACAGATGTTCTCTTCACTTAATAAACTCCTCACCTTGCCTGAAGAAACTCTCATTTATAGCGCGCACGAATACACGGCTTCCAATGTCGCTTTTGCGCTGGCTGTAGAGCCAGAAAATGAACAGTTGCATATTTATCGAGAAGAAGTGAGTCGTTTACGCGCCCAGAATCAACCGACTTTACCTTCAACACTGGCGCGAGAAAAATGGATAAATCCCTTTTTGCGCACCCAAGAGCCAAGTGTGATTCGTTCTGTCGCTAACCGAGTGTCAACTCTGGATCCGCTCACAATATTTACTGCATTGCGCGAATGGAAGAATGATTTTTGACTTTTGTCGCTTGTCACCAAGATAAAGTGGAAAGTATTATCAGCAGCCATGAAGAATAAGGGCTGTGTTACATGCGAGTTAAATTCAGTTGGGTATTGGCATTGCTGCTTGTCGGCTGTCAAGCCCCCCAACCTGTGGATACAACCACATCAGATGACCAAGCGGTAAACCCGCCAGCTCAATCTGTAAAGGTTAAAAAGAAGCGTAAACCACAAACAACGGCCACTCTCCCTGCCCAAACGACAGAGAGCGTGGAGGAAGAAGAAGTCGCGCTGACACCACAAGAACAAGACGATGTATGGCAACGCATTGCTATGCAGTTACGACTCGGAATACCAAAGGATCCGAGTGTTGATACTTACCGCGAGTGGTTTATAAAAAACCCGGGGCATCTGCAAGCAATCGCAAGTCGTGCCGAACCATTTCTCTATCTGATCACCGAAAAAGTGGAACAGCGTGGTCTTCCCATGGAGTTGGTTCTCCTACCCATTGTAGAAAGTTCCTTTGACCCGTTTGCCTATTCACACGGCAGTGCGGCTGGCTTATGGCAATTTGTCTCAGCAACAGGTAAACGATACGGGCTTAAACAGAACTTCTGGTATGACGGTCGACGTGATGTTTCCGCCGCAACCGATGCTGCTCTAGACTATCTCACTGTATTGAGCAAACATTTTGATGGCGATTGGTACCACGCCATCGCAGCCTACAACAGTGGAGAAGGACGCGTTGCAAGGGCGATCAAAGCCAACAAAAAAGCGGGCAAACCGATCGATTTCTTCTCACTGGATTTACCCAAAGAAACCAGTGGTTATGTGCCTAAACTCATGGCACTGGCGGATGTGATTGCCAACCAAGAAAAGTATGGCATCGCGATCCCGAGTATAGAGAACCGCCAAGTATTGGCTATGGTTGACCCCAAAGAACAGTTGGATCTGGCGATTGCAGCGCAATACGCAGGCCTAACGGTGAAAGAGCTGCAAAGTTTCAACCCTGCCTACAATCAGTGGGCTACTGCGCCGAATGGCCCGCACCAACTGCTGCTGCCAGTAGATAAGGTTGAGCGATTTAATGAAGCGATTGAGACCAACCGTGGCAAAGGTGTGAAGGTAGTTCGTTATCAGGTCAAATCGGGCGATACGCTCAGTACGATTGCGGACAAATACAACACCACCACAAAAGTGATCAAAGCGGCTAACCAGATTGCAAGCAATCAGATCCGTGTGGGTAGCTACCTGTTTGTTCCTACGTCAGTAAAAGATGAGAAAGCTTATGCGCTTAGTGTGAGTAATCGTCTTGCTAAAACTCAGTCAGTGCCTCGAGGACAGTACCAAGTAACTCACGTGGTCAACTCTGGGGAAAGTCTCTGGAGTATCGCGAAAGAATACAAGGTGTCTTATCAGTCCCTTGCTAAATGGAATGGCATGGCTCCGAAGGACTCACTACGTAAAGGGCAAAAGCTCGTCGTATGGAAAGACAGCAAACCTAGTGGTGTGATCCGCACTGTGACCTATAAGGTGCGCTCAGGTGATACATTGAGTGGCATTGCTAATAAGTTCAAAGTAAAAACCACTGATATCGTCAAGTGGAATGCATTGAACAGCCGCAATCATCTTAAACCTGGTCAGCAGCTCAAACTGTATGTCGATGTGACTAAATTCAGCGCATAAGTCATGCGCTGAATGAGCAGGATTAGTCTGGTAATCGAAAACTGACTAACAGTGGATTATGATCAGAAGCGTCCGATTGAGGCGCTTCTGCTTTTTTAAGGATTAGACCACGATAAAAAACATGATCGAGCGGCAAACCATTAATAAACGTGGTACGGTTATCGGACTCAAAAACCACGGCTTGCAAGCCAATATCCGTAAGTGCAGCGCTCAGTAGAGCCATCCGCGCCTCACTCCAACTGTTAAAATCACCAGCAACAATCACAGGTCCCGCAAAAGAGCGAAGTTCATCAAGCAATGCTGCAATCTGCTCTTGATACTCTTGCGTACCATATGTGAAATTCACCGCATGCAGGTTCACCACCGCCAACTCTTGCTGGTTGCTTAATCGGTAACGTGCATAAATCGCTGATTTAGGTAAACGCAACCAAGGCTCTAACTGAGTGTAAGCACACGCCATTGCAGGCATGACTTTAGCGAGATTGATGACTCCAGCCGCTTCACCAAATGCTTCAAAAGCTCGTGTTTGAGTGCCATCCCAACCATATTGGCTAATCCACGCTTTAAACGCCTCGTTCATATTCGCCTCTTGCAACAACAAAAGTTGCTGAGGAGCACTGAGTTGCGCGAGCGCGCCTTGCCAGTTAGAGCGATTTTGCTTATAGATATTCCATACCAGAAGGTTGATCTGTCCATCCTGATCCAAAACTTGAGGCTTGGGATTTTGATAACACAACAGAGGCTCGCCTTGCTGATTGTGACCTATCGTCACCAGCTCGGGTTGGCTAGGAATGGTAAAGATGAAGAAAAAAGCAGAAATACCAACAACTGAAAGCAGTATGGGGAGAATCCAGTAACGTTTTTTCATCAAGCACCCTCAAAACAAAATAAGGAGCCTTAGCTCCTTATTGTCGACACGATATAACCTACAATTAGGCTCGATGCTTAAATAGCATCTTCATCCTCTTCACCAGTACGAATACGGACTACACGTTCAACGCTGGTGATAAAGATTTTACCGTCGCCGATTTTCCCAGTTTGGGCAGTTTCAATAATAGTATCGACACAGCGGTCGGCAACATCATCGGTTACCACAATTTCTAACTTAACTTTAGGCAAGAAATCGACCATGTACTCAGCACCGCGGTACAGCTCAGTGTGTCCTTTCTGACGGCCAAATCCTTTGACCTCAGACACTGTCATACCTGTAATCCCAACCTCGGCCAGAGCCTCACGGACATCATCGAGTTTAAATGGCTTGATAATGGCTTCGATTTTTTTCATGTTCATCCCTTAAACGGCTGTCAGTGCACGGCATTATCTGTCAGCAACCGATAACAATCAATAAAAAGCCCAAGCAAGGCTTGGGCATTCATCAAAACAGGTGCTTATTTCAAACTAGAGTAGTATGCGGCTAAGTTAGCAATATCATCATCACTCAGCATCATCGCCTGTGCTTGCATTACTGCCGCTAGGCCACCGTTACGTTCTTTGTTTTTGTATGCTTTCACAGACGAAATGATGTATTGCTCATTCTGTCCTTTCAGATTCGGATAACCCGGGATCACAGCAACCCCATCCATACCGTGACAAGCTGCGCAAACTGCTGCTTTTGCTTGACCAGCGGCTACATCACCCGCCAGTACCGAACCTGACAATAAACTTCCACCAAGAACGAGCGCCATTACTACTTTGTTCATTGCTTTCCCCATGTAATTATCCCTATAGATTATGTGTGGTTATGAATTTATTTTGGCACAGAATCGGAAGATTTGAACCAAACCAACTCACAATCTTGACCACTGAAATCACGATCCACGAATAAATCCGCTACACAAATCACCCGATCTTGGTACATGAGGATGGGGATTTGTCGCCGCTGCCAACTCGGGATACCGTACTCTTGAAAAAGCTTTTTCAACTTACGCGATCCACTACGACCAACCGGACAAGCCACCAACCCTTGAGGATCAAAACTTACCCAGAGTTGGCTTGGGTCATCAGGAAGTTTTATATTTCCTGATAAGTGCATCGCCAATTTTAAGCGGCCTAAACCTTGCGGTAATGACAAAAGCTGCTCAGGGACAATAGTGCTACGCCACCCAGAGAGATCAATTTCAGGCTGCACTAGATGCAATTGCTGCCGAAAACGACGGACTTCGATCTGATTCAGTCGGAGTTTGGGGTTAGCATCCTCGCTCGCTAAGGCAACTTCATACCATAGCTGATCGGTGTGTTGACGACTCGGCATCGGCAGTCGGTGATGCGCAAACCAAGCTCGTATCAGTTGTCGCCGCGAAGCCTCACTACTCTCAGCAAGTGTGAGGATCGATAATCCGCCATCCTGAGTAATCGCCCTTTTTAAAGCATCGGCCAACAGCTCTTGCAATAGCACTTCCTGTTCAGCGCACAACTCGGCACTGCGTTGTACCGCTTGGCGAATGCTCGGCCAACGTTCTGCAAGAACGGGCGTGATGTGATGACGCAGAAAATTGCGCTCGTAGCGAGTATCAAAATTACTTTCGTCCGTGATCCAACTCAGCTTCTTCTGTATGGCATAAGCTTCGATATCTTGGCGAGAAACGGTCAATAATGGACGAGCTAAGTGGCCTTGGGCAAAAGGCGCGTAGGCAGCCATTGCCGACAAACCTTTAGGGCCACTACCTCGCTTTAACGCGAGCAAAAAGGTTTCGAGTTGATCATCTGCATGCTGACCAAGCAATAGAAGCGTGTCAGAACCCACATGCTGAGATAGTGCTTGATAACGCGCTTCACGCGCCATTTTTTCAATGCTTTCACCACTGCCGACCGCCAATTGAACGCGCTCAATTTGGCATGAAATGTTGGCTGCTTGGCACCAAGTTTGGCAATCTTGCGCCCATTGATCCGCATTCGAACTCAATCCATGGTGTACATGAACCGCTTCTACATCCCAACCAAACTCATCACGCCCACGAGCTAACAACGAGAGTAAAACTCGCGAATCCACTCCACCGCTTAACGCCAGCACTAATTTACGAAATGGGTAACGCGCTAATTGCTGCACGAAATGGGGATAAAGATCGCTCATAAGCTCAACACAGTGTGAAAAAGTGCCTCAAGTTTACCCCTTGGGCTCAGAAAGCAAAAGGGCTGGCCTAAGCCAACCCTTTCCGTTTTTTGATGAGTGATTGCCCATACTCAGCAATCAAACTATCGCTAGTCCAATGATCAACAGTAGCCGTAGTTCATCAGACGCTGATAGCGACGCTCAAGTAAGTTTTCATGGTCAAGCGTGTCCAGATCCGCTAACTGGCGCAGTAGAGTCGCTTTCAGGTTTTCTGCCGTTTGTTTGTGGTTACGATGCGCACCACCCAGCGGCTCTTCGATGATTTCATCGATCAGTTCAAGCTCTTTCAGACGAGGAGCAATCAAGCCCATCGCTTCTGCCGCTTGTGGCGCTTTGTCGGAATCACGCCACAGAATAGATGCGCAACCTTCTGGTGAAATCACTGAGTAAGTTGAGTATTGCAGCATGTTCACGTAGTCACCCACGCCAATTGCCAATGCGCCGCCAGAACCGCCTTCACCAACTACGTTACAGATCACTGGTACTTTCAGGCCTGACATCACTTTGAGGTTTTTTGCGATCGCTTCAGACTGACCGCGCTCTTCCGCTCCGACACCTGGGTAAGCACCCGCAGTATCGATAAAGGTGATGATTGGCATGTTGAAACGTTCTGCCATCTGCATCAAACGTAATGCCTTACGGTAGCCCTCAGGTTTTGGCATCCCGAAGTTACGTTTCACTTTTTCACGAGTTTCACGCCCTTTCTGGTGACCAATCACCATTACCGCTCGGCCATCAAGACGCGCAATACCGCCCACAATCGCTTTGTCGTCAGCGTAGGCACGATCACCAGCCAGTTCATCAAACTCAGTAAAGATATGATTGAGGTAATCCAGCGTGTAAGGACGCTGCGGGTGACGCGCCAATTGCGCGACTTGCCATGCACCTAAATCACTGAAAATTTTCTTTTTCAGCTCAAGGCTTTTTTTCTCAAGCTGTTCCAGCTCTTTTTCCAGATCTACGGATGCACTTGTACTGTGACGAGATACATCACGCAGTGCCTGAATTTTCGTTTCCAGTTCGACAATCGGTTTTTCAAAATCAAGAAAATTGAGGCTCATCTATCGATCCTTTGTGACTCAGCCATGCCACCCTCAGTGCGCACTGGCTGAATTTTAGTTAAATTCGAGTTCTACCTGATCTTTACCAAGTAGATGCTTTAATTCGTCTAACAATGTATCGCTTGGCGTGACTCGCCACTCTGTGCCTAACGTCAGGCGCGCTCGCGCATCAGGGCGCTGGTAGTATACATTGACAGGTACGGTTCCTGCGCGGTGAGGTTCCAGTATGTGACTAAAACGCTCAAAAAATTGTTGATCAATCTGCGACTGTAAAATCGAGATGGATAAACCGCGGGCAAATTTTTCACGCGCGCTGCCCAAGTCCATGACCTCGCGCGCCGACATTTTAAGTCCGCCATTGAAGTCATCAAAGCTGACCTGTCCGGAAACCACCAGAATTTTATCTTTTTCTAGCCATTCTGCATACCGATCTAATGCTTCAGAGTAGAGCATCACTTCCATACGCCCCGAACGGTCATCCAGTGTCATCAAACCAATCCGAGTACCGCGTTTGGTGGTCATGACTCGTGCGGCAATCACTAATCCCGCTACGGTTAATGATTGATCGCGTCGAGTTGGCGCGGCTTCATTCAAACGACAACTGGTGTATTTCACCAATTCTTTAAGGTACTCATCAACCGGATGACCAGTCAAATACAGGCCAAGTGTCTCTCGTTCACCTTCTAAGCGCACTTTTTCTGGCCACTCAGGGACTTGAGTATATTTTTGTTCCACTTCTTCCGGCGCATCGGTGAGCACACCAAACATATCGGTTTGTCCGAATGCTTCCGCTTGGTGATGTTGGCTTGCCGCACGCACGGCATCATCCACTGACGCCATCATGGCAGCACGGTGTGGCCCAAGCCGATCAAGAGCACCGGCCAAAATCAGTTTTTCAATCACGCGTTTGTTGACCTTTTTCAGATCAATTCGCGCACAGAAATCAAACAAATCTTTGAAATAACCGTCTTTGTTACGTGCTTCAAGAATGGCCTCAATCGGGCCTTCACCCACACCTTTGATAGCACCGATGCCGTAGACAATTGCGCCGTTGTCATCCACGTTAAAGCGATACAAGCCGGAGTTGATATCCGGTGGCAACACGGTCAATCCCATGTTCTTACACTCATCCACTAGGCCAACCACTTTTTCGGTGTTGTCCATATCGGCCGTCATTACCGCGGCCATGAACTCAGCAGGATAGTGCGTTTTCAACCATAGGGTTTGGTAAGACACCAGAGCATAGGCAGCAGAGTGCGATTTGTTAAATCCGTATCCGGCGAACTTTTCCACCAGATCGAAGATTTTCATCGCCAACTCACCATCGACGCCATTTTTCTCCGCACCTTCTTGGAATACGGCGCGCTGCTTGGCCATCTCTTCCGGCTTTTTCTTACCCATCGCACGACGCAACATGTCTGCGCCACCAAGGGTGTAGCCAGAAAGTACCTGAGCAATCTGCATTACCTGTTCTTGATAGAGGATGATGCCGTACGTTGGCTCTAGAATCTCTTTGAGTGACTCATGTTGCCATTTTTCATCAGGATACGAGATGGCTTCACGACCATGTTTACGGTCGATAAAGTTATCCACCATGCCAGATTGCAACGGCCCCGGACGGAACAACGCCACCAGAGCGATGATGTCTTCAAAACAGTCTGGCTGTAGTCGCTTAATCAGCTCTTTCATACCGCGCGATTCAAGCTGGAATACCGCGGTGGTTTTTGCATCTTGTAGGTTACGGAATGAACGAGCATCGTCGAGAGGGATCGCCTCAATCCGCACAGGCGGTTGACCCATTTTTTTCAAACGAGGATTAACCAGACCCAGAGCCCAATCAATGATGGTAAGAGTACGCAGCCCTAAGAAGTCGAACTTGACTAAGCCTGCGGTTTCTACATCGTTCTTATCGAACTGGGTAACGGGGAAGTTACCTTCCGCATCACAGTAAATCGGCGCAAAATCGGTAATTGCCGTGGGCGAAATTACGACGCCCCCAGCGTGTTTACCGGCGTTACGGGTACAACCTTCCAGAATTCGACACTTGTCGATCAGCTCTTTAACTTCTTCATCAGCGTCATACAGCTCTTGCAATGCAGGCTCGGCGATAAACGCTTTTTCGAGTGTCATGCCCGGATCGGGTGGGACTAATTTTGAAATGCGATCGACAAAACCGAACGGATGACCAAGCACTCGACCCACATCGCGAATGACCGCTTTCGCCGCCATGGTACCGAAGGTAATGATTTGTGATACCGCATCACGACCATACATTTCCGCAACGTGATCAATCACTTGGTCACGCTTATCCATACAGAAATCGACGTCGAAGTCGGGCATGGATACCCGCTCTGGGTTCAAGAAACGTTCGAACAGCAGATCATATTCCAGCGGATCAAGGTCGGTGATTTTCAGTGCGTACGCAACTAATGAGCCCGCACCCGAACCACGCCCCGGACCTACCGGAATATCGTTATCTTTTGACCACTGGATAAACTCCATCACGATCAAGAAGTAACCAGGGAAACCCATCTGGTTGATTACATCGAGCTCGATTTGCAGTCGCTCATCATATTCTGGGCGGCGCTGTGCTCGGACTTCTGGATCAGGGAAAAGGAATTCGAGTCGCTCTTCCAAACCTTCACGGGATTTCATGACTAGGAAGTCTTCAATCGCCATCCCTTCGGTTGGGAAGTTAGGCAGGAAATATTCGCCCAAGCGCACCGTTACGTTACAACGCTTGGCAATCTCCACGCTGTTTTCCAGTGCTTCGGGAATATCCGCAAACAGCTCGCACATTTCCGCTTCGCTGCGTAAGTACTGCTTAGGGCTGTAATTTTTCGGGCGGCGCGGATCTTCAAGCGTGTAACCATCATGAATCGCTACTCGGATTTCATGCGCTTCAAACGATTCTTCGGTAATGAACACCACTTCATTGGTTGCGACCACTGGCAGCTCATATTGCTCAGCCAACTCAAGCGCAAAATGTAAGTAGCTCTCTTCATCAGCACGCCCGGTGCGCACTAATTCTAAATAGAAATGGTCAGCAAAGTGGGTTTGGTAAAACTCAAGACACTTCTCAACTTGTTGTTGGTTGCCTTTCAGCAAAGCGCGCCCAATTTCGCCACTCTTGCCCCCCGAAAGCACAATCAAGCCTTCGGCATGCTCCATCAACCAAGCTTTATCAATCACGGGTTGATGTTGGACATGACCACGCAGATACGCTTTGGAGATCAATAAGGTGAGGTTTTTATAGCCGACATTATTTTTGGCAAGGACGGTCAGCTTAGTCAGTTCGTCACCAAACTCTTCCGATTGCAGAGTAAAATCGGCACCGATGATCGGTTTGATACCGCAATTATGCGCGGTGCTGTAAAACTTAACCAAGCCACACAAGTTAGTGAAATCGGTCAACGCCATTGCTGGCATGCCCATTGCCGCCACTTTTTTCACCAATGGCGGTACTTTGGACAAACCATCCACCATTGAGAAATCACTGTGAACACGTAAGTGGATGAACTTTGGGTCTGACATGCAAGGAATATCCAAGTCTGGGAAACGCAATTGCGCTCTATTCTACGTTAATCTGAGTTGGCTTTCAGTCGCTTATTCTAAGCCAAGTGCGCGTTTTACTGGGCCAAAGCTTTTACGATGCTGCTCAATCACACCATGCTGATCGATGGCCGCAAAATGTGCTGCCGTTGGGTAGCCTTTGTGTTTGGCAAAACCAAACTGAGGATATTGCTTATCCAGCTCTTCCATCTCGTGATCGCGGATCACTTTGGCAATAATCGAAGCTGCGCTGATTTGCGCCACGCGGAGATCGCCTTTTACGACGGCTTGAGCATCCATCGGCAATGTAGGTACTTTATTACCATCCACCAACACCAAATCTGGCTGCACAGCCAATCCCGCCACACGCGCGCTGCATGGCGACCATGGTCGCTTGGAAGATATTCAATTCATCGATCTCTCGCGGAGAACAGCGACCGACCGACCAAGCTAAGGCTTTTTCTTGAATCTCAGGAAACAGCGCTAAGCGTTTTTTCTCACTGAGTTTTTTGGAGTCATTCAAGCCAACAATCGGCCGATTAGGGTCAAGGATAACCGCCGCAGTAACTACATCCCCAACAAGAGGACCACGGCCAACTTCATCCACTCCCGCAATCAAGGCATAACCAGCCGGAATCTCAAAGGGAGGCAGCTCAATGCTTGGTTTCTTCGCCATGTTGTTTTCTCAATTTTTTTAATTTTGTTTTTGAATCAAATGCAGTACAGCTTGTGCAGCTTGTTGATCCGCATCTTTACGGATCCATTGATGCATTTCGGTGAATTTACTCATCAAATCTTGGTTATCACTATCAAGCAAACGGCTCACTTCATGGTAAAGATTGTCGACCGTACAATCATCTTGCAGCAGCTCTTTCACCAACTCTTCACCGGCCAAAATATTCGGCAAAGAGACATAAGGCGTTTTCAGCAGACGTTTAGCCAGAAACGCAGTAAATGCATTCACTCGATAACCAACCACCATGGGCCGCTTAATCAACATACATTCCAGTGCAACGGTTCCAGAAGCTAGCATAACGGCATCGGATGCGGTAATCACATTGCGCGCGGTATCATCCACCAACACAAAGTTGAGTTCTGGCGCAACTTGCTTCCATACTTCTTCAAATTGTGCACGGCGTTTGGCATTCACTAACGCGACGACAAAGCCTAATTCTGGATAGCGCGCCTGCAACTTTTGGCAAGTCTCGATAAACGGTTCCGCAAGCATTTTCATTTCGCCACCACGGCTACCAGGCAATACCGCTAACCAGCGGCGTTGCTCATCTAAGCCAAGTAACTGGCGAGCGGCCAACTTATCTGACTCTAACGGAATAGAGTCCGCTAAGGTGTGACCGATAAACTCACAAGGTACATTGAATTTGTCGTAAAACGCTTTCTCAAACGGCAGAAAAGCCAACACCAGATTGGTGGCCGCCGCAATGCCATGAATACGATTTTGTCGCCATGCCCACACCGATGGACTGACATAGTGCACCGTTTTGATCCCCGCTTGTTTGAGGCTCAGCTCAAGACGCAAGTTAAAATCAGGGGCATCGATACCGACAAACACATCAGGCGGATTCGAGGTGAAATATTTGACCAGTTCGGCTTTCACTTTCAGCAAGCGCGGCAAACGCCCAAGCACTTCGACCAGCCCCATAACGGCGAGTTCTTCCATATCAAACAGAGACTCACAGCCGAGTGCGATCATTTTTGGCCCACCGATACCGACAAATTCAGCATATGGGTAACGCGCACGCACCGCTTTGATGAAGCCTTCACCCAAGGTATCACCCGAGAGCTCGCCTGCAACTATGCCAATCCGTAATGGTCTGTTCACTCTATTTTCTCCACCGTTGAAAGAGACTCTTAACTCCGCTCAAACTATGTAAAGTTGCCGCTAATACCGCAGCCGCTTCAGTAAGCAGAGTCTAAAAATGCAAAAGATCGCTGAGAGTAGCAGCGATCTTTCAATTTATCAGTCAACTCACTGCTCTGAGTAAGTCAATTAGCGCATGCCCATTAACGAATGATACCGCGCTCTGATTTCTCAAGAAAATCGAGGAACACTTTCACACTTGGGAACTGTTCTGCTTCTTGAGCAATTTCTGCTTTCGCCGCTTCTAGCGTCAGGCCATTGCGGTACAGCGATTTGTAAGCACGGCGAATCGCATGGATTTCTGCCTTTTCAAAGCCGCGACGCTTTAAGCCTTCGACGTTGATACCGAAAGGTGCACAGTGGTTACCTTGCGCCATCACGTAAGGTGGCACATCTTGTACTACGATAGAACCGCCACCCAGCATACAGTGGTCGCCAATATGGCAGAACTGATGAATCGCTGACATGCCGCCGATAATCGCTTGATTGCCCACTTTTACGTGACCCGCCAAAGTGGCGTTATTGGCAAAAATACAGCGATCGCCAATCACACAGTCATGCGCAACGTGTGCGTTGATCATAAACAGGTTATCGCTACCAACCTGAGTGATGCCTTTGTCTTGTACCGTACCACGGTGCATAGTCACGCTTTCACGGATAGTATTGCGATCGCCAATGATCAATTGGGTATCTTCACCTGCGTATTTGAGGTCCTGACACGCTTCACCAATCGAAGCAAACTGGAAAATACGATTGAAACAACCAATTTTGGTTGGACCTTTTACTACGACATGAGACATAAGCTCGGTGCCTTCACCGATCTCAACCTTGCTGTCGACATAGCAAAAAGGACCAATTTTTACGTTAGCGCCAATAATGGCACCTTCTTCCACTACAGAAGTTGGGTGAATTTGTGCTGATTCGTGAATCATCTTAAAACTCTCGACGTGCGCATTTAAGTTGAGCAGAGCAAACGACATCGCCATCGACTTTGGCAACACCATTAAACAGTGCAATACCGCGACGCTCTTTTAGAAACTCAACTTCAATCATCAGTTGATCGCCTGGGGTAACTGGCTTACGGAACTTCGCTTCATCAATACTTGCAAAATAGTACAGTTCATTTTCTTTTGGCGCACCAAAGGTTTTAAACGCCAACAAGCCAGTAGCTTGCGCCATGGCTTCTAAAATCAGTACGCCGGGAAAAACCGGCAGTTGTGGAAAATGACCGGTAAACTGAGGCTCGTTCACTGAAACATTTTTTAAACCAATCAGGTATTTGCCTTCTTCATAATCCGTGACGCGATCGATCAGCAAAAATGGGTAGCGATGCGGAAGAAGCGATTGAATTTCAGTGATGTTCATCGTTTTCTTGTCAGTAGTCAAAGTCATCATCCTGTTCGTGTAAAAATAAATAAAGGAATACCCAACAGCGAAAAGACTCGCAAGATGCGAGCCTTTGGTGTCAGCCAATTACGCTTGTGAATTATCAGGCTGCTCAGTGTCTGATTGCTCAAGCAGTTTTTCTAGAGCTTTCAGTCGCTTATGCATATCTTCAATGCGGTGCACTCGAGCAGCCGTTTTGCGCCACTCTTTGTTGGTTTGCAGAGGAATACCGGAAGAGTACATCCCCTTCTCCTCAATGCTACGCATCACCATACCCATACCTGTGATGGTCACACCATCAGCAATCTCGATATGGCCGTTAAGCACACTTGCACCACCAATGATGCAATACTTACCGATACGAGTGCTGCCGGCGATAATGGTACCACCCGCTAAGGCGCTACCATATCCGATGTGCACGTTATGCGCGATTTGCAGTTGGTTATCGATGATCACGTTATCTTCAATCACGGTATCGTCTAGCGCACCGCGATCGATGGTTGTGCAAGCGCCGATTTCTACGCGATCACCAATACGAACTGAACCAAGCTGAGGGATTTTGATCCACTCGCCACGTTCGTTGGCATAGCCAAAACCGTCAGCGCCAATCACAGTACCAGACTGAATTAAGCAGTCTGAGCCAATTTCCACCTTATGATAGATGGTGACATTCGCCCAGAGTTTGGTGTTATCACCCAAACGTGCTTGCTTACCAATGAAACAGCCGGCACCAATCACGACGTTATCACCAAGCTGCACGCCTGATTCAATCACCGCATTAGCACCAATCGAAACGTTACTACCTAACTTCGCATCTTCGGCAATCACAGCGCTGGGGGCGATACCGTACGCTGGAGCAGGAGTCGAATCTAACGCCTGTGTCACTTTGGCAAAAGCCACATAAGGATCTGCGACCACCAGAGCGTTACCAGGGCAGAGTTCACGCTCACTGGCTTTGACCATGATGACCGTCGCTTTGCAATCACTTAAGTGTTTACTGTATTTAGGATTGGACAAGAACGTCACATTCCCAAGCTGTGCCTTATCCATAGGCGCAACGGCACTGACTAGTGCTGCTGGATCACCGTACAACTCCCCTCCGGTGATGGTGGCCAATTCGGCTAAAGTTAGTGTGGTCATAGTTTTCGATTATTTAATGGCTTTAATAACTTTCTCAGATAGATTGTGCTCTGGCTTACCATATTGCATTGCACTGGTGTCTAGTACGATGTCGTAGCCTTCTTTCTCAGCCACTTTCTTCACCGCATCTTGGATCACTTTAAACAGTTTCTGCTTCTCTTCAGCTTCACGACGTGCTGAAGCTTGCTCTAGAGCCTGAGCTTTGATCTTGTATTTGCTATCCAACTGACCGATTTCGATACGGAGTTTTTCAACTTCGTCTTGACCCATCAATTGACCATCACGCTTTAACTTTTCAATCTTGGTTTTTGCATCCGCTTGGATTGCTTGTAGCTCAGCAGCTTTATCTTTGAACTCTTCCTGCATTTTTTGCAGAACAACTTCACGCTGCGGTAATGCCTGGAACACTTGCGCAGTATTGATATAACCAATTTTCTGCGCTGCTTCAGCCGCATTAGCCACTAAAGATGAGCTTAGGATAATCAGGCCAAGACCGGCTGCTTTGATCATGTTTTTCAAAATATGTTCCTCTCCTAGAAGGTTCTTCCAATAGTGAAGGTGAAGAACTCTTCGTCGTCACCCTCATAAATTTTAATCGGTTTAGCCAATGAGAAAACCAAAGGCCCCATTGGCGACATCCACTGCAAAGCGACGCCGTATGATGAACGATAATTGGTTGGATCTGAGTAATCGTAGTAATACTGGTTACCATAAGCAGCATTAGAACGGTAATCAAATTCGGTATCCCACACACTCGCCATATCATAGAAGATACTGGTACGGATTTGGCTACGCGCTTCATCCGAGGCAAACGGTGTTGGTACAATCAGCTCAACACTGGCTAAAGCAATCGCGTTACCGCCGACTGAATCATCAGTTGCCGTATCCGAGCCATTGTTTGAGCCGGAGAAATCACGATACACCGCTTTAGGACCTGCAGAGTTTGACCCAAAACCACGTAATGAGGTAAAGCCGCCCGCATAGAAGTTCTCATAAAACGGGAACAGGTTATCTTTTCCATCCGTTTGACCGTAGCCATTACCGTAACCCAATCGTCCGCGTAATAACAAGGTGAACTCGTGTTTCTTGGTCAGCGGGAAGTATTGACGTACATCGTATTGCAACTTGAAGTACTGGGCATCAGAGCCTGGAACCGTCATTTTATAGAAGGCGCGCTGATGGTTACCTGCCGTCGGGAAATAACTGTTATTCAGGTTGTTACGTGTCCATGCCAAGTTAATATCGAAATCGTCAGTCAATAAGTTACCGCCGGAATCAATATTACTCGCTTGCGCTGTCAGGAAGTTTTCTACTTGTAAATATGGTGTCAAATTACCGATCTTGTTATGGGTATAACCAACACCAAACTCGAAGCGGTTTAACTCATCGTATGGGAAACCCCAAGTCAGATTCGTACCGTAACTTTCGTTGGTATAGTCAACAATACCCGCTTCAGAGGCTTCAAACTGGTTATAGAAAACTTTACCACCAAGGCTAACACCATCAAGGTTCCAGTATGGATCGCGATATTCCAGAGTCAGGTTTTTCTGGTAATCGTTGATCATGGCATTGACGCCAACGCGATTACCGCTACCCAAGAAGTTGTCTTGTTGCAAACCAATCTGGAAACTCACTCCGGACTCAGTACCGTAGCCAACACCGAAGTTAATACTGCCTGAGTTGGCTTCTTTGACACTATAAACAAGGTCAACTTGGTCTTCACTGCCAGGAACACGTACCGTCTGCACTTCTACCGTTTCAAAGAAACCCAAACGATTCAGACGTGTTTTACCAGTATCAATGTCTTTGGAGTTAAGCCAACTGCCTTCCATTTGACGCATTTCACGACGCAGCACTTCATCACGCGTGCTGTTGTTGCCCACAAAACGGATATCACGCACATAGATGCGCTTGCCCGCTTCTACGTGGACAACTAAGGAAACTTGCTGTTTTTCGTCATCAAATTCAGGAAGAGTACGAACTTGAGGGTAGGCATATCCTGACTCACCTAAAACTTTCTTCACACTTTCTTCAAGTCGAGTGACCGAAGAACCGTTATAGGTATCGCCGATAGCAAACGGGATCAAAGAAGTGAATTCAGCTTCTTTACCCATCAAATCACCACGGAACTGAACTTTGCTCACCGTGTACGGCTCGCCTTCATTCAGATTGAGGGTAATGTACACACCTTTCTTATCCGGAGAGATAGCCACTTGAGTGCTGTCTACCTGAAACTTCAGGTAACCACGGTCAAGATAGTAAGTGCGCAGTGCTTCAATATCACCAGCCAGCACTTGTTTCTTGTACTTGTCATCAGCTAAGAAGTTCCACCAAGAAACATCAACATTGAGGTTAAAGCGTGACAACAACTCCTCATCGCTGAACACTTCATTGCCAATAAAATTGATTTGCTGGATCTTGGCAGAAACGCCTTCAGTAAAGACAAACTTAAGGTCAGCACGATTACGTGGCAATGGGGTGACTACCGCTTTCACGGTCGCGTTATATTTACCCACGCTGTAATAAAAATCTTCCAGACCTTTTTCGATATTGCTCAGCGTGGTGCGATCCAAAGCCTCACCAACTCGAATATTGGAAGCTTCCAAATTTTGCTTGAGCTGCTCTTCTTTGATCGCCTTATTGCCAGAAAATGACACGCTAGCAATGGTTGGACGCTCTTTAACTTGCACCACCAAGGTATTGCCATCTCGCAGGACTTTGACATCCTCAAAGTTACCAGAGGTATACAGCGCCTTGATTATGTTAGCCACATCTTGTGAATCAACACTATCGCCGACTCGCACTGGCATTTTCAGCAAAGCAGCACCCAAAGCGACACGCTGTAGGCCATTAATCTGAATATCCTGTACCACAAAATTTTCGGCACCATTCGCCGACACGCTAGTGGCGAGCAGTGTCGCGAGCAGAATCTGTTTCATCGCCATATTGTTTTGAGTTCTTCCTTACTGCAACTCTTGCCTAATGTTTATCAATCACAGGCGAGTAAAATCGTTAAAGATTGCGATGGCCATTAAAGAGAAAATGATGGCTCCACCAATCCGATAACCCATCTCTTGTACCTTTTCTGGTACAGGGCGACGAATTACCGCTTCAATCATGAAAAACAGTAGATGACCACCATCCAACATCGGTAGTGGCACCAAATTGATAATGCCTAGGTTGATACTGATCAGAGCCAAAAAGCCTAAAAAGTAGACAAAACCATAATCCGCTGTCGTTCCCGCGCCTTTCGCGATGGAAATAGGACCGCTGAGATTATTCAACCCAACATCACCCACCAGCAGCTTTTTCAACATACTGATAGTCAGGTCAATCACTTGTCCGCTTTTCTCAACTGCTTTGCCAAGCGACTCAAATACACCAAATTGCAATTCAAATCGATAGCTTTGCGGCCATTCTGCGACTTTTGGTGCGATTCCCGCAAAACCAATCACTTTTCCTTGCGAAAGCTCACGGCTATCTGGCGTCAAAGTCAGCTCAACTTGTTCACCCGCTCTCTCAACCAGCACTGTGATTGGCACATTGGGATTACTTTGAATCGCATTGACTACGTGCTGCCAACCTTCAATCGCTTGCCCATTAATTTTCAGTAATGTATCACCGACTTGCAGGCCAGCGAGCTCACCGGCACCTTGCGGAGTCACATTGACCAGCTCAGTCGAGATCGTCGGTGTAAATGGCTTAAAACCAAGTGCCCCCATAGCAGACTCTGTTTCTGGGTCAAAGTTCCAATCACGCAGATTTATTGTCTTGATTTCGTCGAGTCCGACACCTTCCGTAGAAGAGACTGTCAGTGTAAGACTGTCATCGCCGATATGGCCGATTAAACCCATATTGACGGACTCCCAATCAGGGGTATTAACACCAGATACGGCCTTAATCTCCATCCCAGGCTCAATTCCGGCTTGGGCGGCAATTGAATATGGGGTCACTTCACCAACCACAGGCTTGACCGCCGGAACACCGATCATAAATACCAGCCAGTAGGCAAAAACAGCAAAGAGGAAATTGAAGAGAGGGCCTGCACTGACAATCGCTGAGCGTTTCCACAGCGACTGCTTATCAAACGCCATCGCTTGTTGCTCGGCCGGAACATCATCCACTCGGCCATCAAGCATCTTCACGTAGCCACCGAGCGGGATCATCGAAATACTGTATTCTGTACCATCACGGCCAATACGTTTCCAGATGGATTTACCAAAACCGATCGAGAATTTTTCGACTTTGACGCCACAGCGTCTCGCAACCCAGAAGTGCCCAAACTCATGCACGGCGACTAAAATTCCCAGCGCAATGATAAAGGCGATGAAGTTCCATAATATGTCGTTCATTGTTGACGCTCTTTTAAAACTTGGTGGGCAAAATGTCGGGCCATTGTATCTAGCTCAAGTAGGCTTTCCAAGTCACGGCAATGTAACTGATTGTTGGTCGCACAGACCTTAGACAATACCTGATCATTGATCAACGCGATGTCAGTAAAACGTATTTTACGTTTTAAAAAGGCGTCAACCGCCACTTCATTTGCGGCATTAAGTGAGGTGGTCGCATGCTGTCCAAGAAAACAAGCATCCATCGCAAGCTGTAAACAGGGGTAACGAGCGAAATCTACATCCATGAACGTCAGTTGCTGAAGACGAGTAAAATCAAGCGCTGGCACTCCTGCTGCAACACGCTCCGGGTAAGCCATTGCGTAAGAGATCGGTGTCGCCATATCCGGTTCCCCCAACTGAGCAATCACCGAACCATCTTTGTATTGCACCATAGAATGGATCACAGACTGAGGATGGATAAGCACCTTTAGCTGATCACGCGAGGTGTTAAACAACCACTTAGCCTCAATATATTCGAGACCTTTGTTCATCATGGTCGCCGAATCAACGGATATCTTAGGTCCCATAGACCAATTCGGATGAGCGATGGCTTGCTCTGGCGTTACGGCATCCAATGTTGCGAGATCACTGTAGCGGAATGGGCCGCCAGATCCCGTCAGCAAAATATGATCGATACCGTGTTGCTGTAGATCACAACGGCCAAGCTGAGTTTGAATCTCACTCGGTAGACATTGGAAAATCGCGTTATGCTCGCTATCCACGGGCATCAATTCTGCGCCCGATTGTGCCACCGCATCAATAAACAGTTGGCCAGACATCACCAGTGCTTCTTTATTGGCAAGCAATACTCGTTTACCAGCTTTGACCGCAGCCATCGTAGGAAGCAAGCCTGCAGCACCAACAATTGCCGCCATCACAGTATCAACTTCATCCAATGCGGCAACTTGGCACATCGCCTCTTCACCGTACAAAACTTCCGTTGTTTGATTTTGGCCTTTAAGCAACTGCTGTAATTCTGTAGCAGCCTGCGCTGTCGACATGACAGCAAACTTTGGCTGCCACTGCAGGCAAAGCTGGTGCATTTTGGCTACATTGCCCCCAGCAACTAAAGCAACAATCGAAAACTGCTGTGGATTTTGGGCAATAACCTTGAGGGTACTGGCTCCAATCGAACCAGTGGCACCTAAAATGGTTAATTTACGCATAGTGAAAACCGCTGTTATTCACATCAGGCTGCCTAGGCAGCCTGATGATTAGAACAAGAAATAGAGAAATGCGAACACAGGAAAAGCGGCCGTTAGGCTATCAATCCGATCCAAAATGCCGCCATGTCCCGGAATAATATTACTGCTGTCCTTGATGCCAGAGACGCGCTTAAACATGCTCTCAACCAGATCACCTAGAACTGAAATCACTACAGTGATCAAAATAATCAGCAGCATTACAGGCATAGAACTAAATTGAATACCAAACCACTCTGCTACCCAGTAACCAACCAACATGGCAGTGGCGATACCACCAACAAGACCTTCAATGGTTTTATTTGGGCTGACCGCTGGTGCCATTTTGTGCTTGCCTAAACTTTTTCCCACAAAATAGGCACCGCTGTCTGCGGCCCAAACCAGAAAACAGACGAATAACACGAGTTTCGCACCATAAAAAGGGTCAGAAAGATAAGTATTGGCACGTAAAAATAGCACACTCCAGAAAAATGGCAGTAACGTCAGCAGCCCAAACAGGTGGCGAACAGCACTTGAGTGCTCCCAAAGCGGGCGAGAACGCGGATACGTAATCGCCAATGCACTAGAAACAAGCCACCATAGGCTACCGATTCCAAGCACAATAAAATGAGTTGCATCAACATTGCCGATTGCTGGAAATTCGAAATCGATCAGTGCGATACTGAGCCCGCCGAACAATAAGGCGGGAATCATGGCCAAAATGCGTGATGGTTGGTTAACGAACTGAGTCCATTCCCAGAATCCTAGTAAGGTCACTATCGCAAGTGCCAGCATAAACCAAGCAAAAGGCAAATAAAGGATGCCAAGGATCACCAAAGGCGCTAGAACAAGCGCTGTAATGATTCGCTGCTTCAAATTGAGAAGTCCTATATTCAGTTTTCCATCAATGCCTTGATTTGTTCACCAGTACAGCCAAAACGGCGCTCTCGATTAACAAACCAAGTCACTGCTTCAATCAGGCAGTTTTCATCGAACTCAGGCCAGAAGACTGGAGTAAAATACATTTCTGCGTAGGCAAGTTGCCATAGCATAAAGTTACTAATGCGGCACTCTCCGCTAGTACGGATCAACAAATCAACCTCTGGCAAATCAGCCATAGTCAAATGCTGTTTGATCATCGCTTCATCGATTTCAGCAGGGAGAAGATCACCTTGCGCCACTTTCTCAGCCAAAGCCTGAGTCGCTTGCAAAATGTCCCACTTACCACCGTAATTCGCAGCAATGTTCACTACCATTCCCGTATTACTTGCCGTGAGCGCTTCCGCTTGAGCAATTTTGGATTGTAAGCGCTCACTAAAGCGGCTTTTATCCCCAATCACTCGAAGACGCAGATTATTCTTATGCAATTTTTTAATTTCGGTTGAAAGAACTGTGATGAAAAGTTCCATCAACACGCCCACTTCTTCCTCAGGACGACGCCAGTTTTCGCTACTAAAAGCAAACAGGGTAACGGCTTTAATACCAAGACGAGCGGAAGTTGAGATGGTTTTTCGAACCGCAGCAACACCATTTTTATGGCCGAATACACGCGGTTTTCCCTGTGCTTTCGCCCAACGACCATTACCATCCATAATGACGGCAATATGCTTAGGCAATACATCTTGGGAAATGGATAGATTCTGCATAAGAAACACAACGAATAAATAAAGAGGCGCAAGAGTAGCATAAAAAAACGCTGTGCTGCGAGCACAGCGTTTTATTCACTAAGCCAGTGGATTAAACTTCCATCAGCTCTTTTTCTTTTGCTGCTAGAACATCATCGATCTTCTTCACTGCAGCATCAGTCAGTTTTTGAATGTCTTCTTGTGCGCGACGCTCATCATCTTCTGAAATCTCTTTGTCTTTCAGTAGACCTTTCAGATCGTTGTTCGCATCACGACGAATGTTACGTACTGCAACACGGCCGCCTTCAGCTTCACCACGTACGATCTTCACCAGATCACGGCGACGCTCTTCTGTAAGCGGTGGTAGTGGAACACGAATGATAGTACCCGCTGACATTGGGTTCAGACCTAGGTCAGACATCAGGATCGCTTTCTCAACTTTTTGAGTTAAATCGCGATCGAACACGGTGATCGCTAAAGTACGCGCATCTTCCGCAACAACGTTAGCAACCTGATTAAGTGGAGTTGGAGCGCCGTAGTAGTCAACTGAAATGCCTGTCAGCAGACTTGGGTGAGCACGGCCAGTACGAATCTTAGACAAGCCATTTTTCAGTGCTTCAACACTTTTCTCCATACGCTCTTGCGCATCTTTTTTGATCTCATTAATCACAATATCACCTTAATTCTTATTTTCGTTTCGAGAGCATTTGGTTTTGAGGCTGATCACAGCGCGTCGCTGATCAGTGTACCTTCCGCTTCACCCATAACGACACGACGAAGCGCGCCAGGCTTGTTCATGTTAAATACACGAATCGGCATTTTATGGTCACGAGCCAGAGTAAACGCTGCCAAATCCATCACTTTAAGTTCTTTCTCAAGCACATCGTTGTAAGCAAGCTTATCATACAGTTGTGCATCTGGGTTGGCTACCGGGTCAGCGCTGTAAACACCATCTACTTTCGTCGCTTTGAGAACCACGTCAGCTTCAATCTCAATACCGCGCAGACACGCTGCAGAATCGGTAGTAAAGAAAGGATTACCAGTACCCGCAGCGAAAATTACCACACGGCCTTGGCGCAATTCACGAATCGCATCGGACCAGCTGTAATCGTCACACACACCATTCAGAGGAATAGCAGACATTAGACGTGCGTTAACATAAGCACGGTGCAATGCATCACGCATCGCCAATCCGTTCATCACGGTTGCCAGCATACCCATATGGTCACCCACAACGCGGTTCATGCCTGCTTTTGCAAGGCCTGCACCACGGAACAGGTTACCCCCACCAATCACAACACCCACTTGTACGCCCAGTTCAACCAGTTCTTTTACTTCCTGAGCCATACGGTCAAGTACCGTTGGATCAATACCAAAACCTTCAGTGCCTTGTAGCGCTTCACCACTCAGTTTTAACAGAATACGTTGATAAGCGGGTTTAGGGTTCGTTGTCATGGGAGTTACCTTCCAAAGAGAGTTGAGGATTAACAGTCATGGATAGATTTGAGCGTGGGCTTAAATCCATTCATCACGGCTAATCGACGCTTTTGCGAGCTACATTTAACTAATCAAGGCATTAATCGTGAAAAGACCGCAGCTATGGCCACGGTCTTTTTTGAGCAATCGCGCTAGGATTAACCCTTTTGCACCAGTGCTACTTCTTCAGCAAAGCTCAGGCCTTCTTGTTTCTCGATGCCTTCACCTACTTCTAGACGAACGAACGCAGTTACAGCTACGCCTTTCTCAGCAAGAATTTCGCCAACAGTTTTCTTTGGTTCCATTACGAATGGCTGACCAGTCAGAGAAACTTCGCCAGTGAATTTCTTCATACGGCCTTCGACCATTTTCTCTGCGATTTCTTTTGACTTGCCTTCGTTCATTGCGATACCAACTTGAACTTCACGCTCTTTGGCAACAACTTCAGCTGGAACGTCGTCTGGAGTCAGGAATTCTGGGCGAGAAGCAGCAACGTGCATTGCAACGTGCTTCAGAGTTTCTGCGTCAGTAGAACCTGCAACCACTACACCGATACGATCGCCGTGACGGTAAGTAGCCAGAGTTGCGCCTTCAACGTACTGAACGCGACGGATGTTGATGTTCTCACCAATTTTCGCAACTAGAGCAACACGAACTTCTTCGAATTGCGCTTGTAGTTCTTCTACAGAGGCTTTAGAAGTAACAGCAGCGTCAGCAACTTGGTTAGCAAATGCTACGAAGCTACCGTCTTTTGCTACGAAGTCAGTTTGGCAGTTTACTTCAACCAGAGCCGCAACGCCTTCGCCTTCTTTAATAATGATGGTGCCTTCAGCAGCGATGTTGCCAGCTTTTTTAGCAGCTTTAGCAGCACCACTCTTACGCATGTTTTCGATCGCCAGCTCGATGTCACCGTTAGTTTCAACAAGGGCTTTCTTACATTCCATCATACCTGCGCCAGTACGCTCGCGCAGTTCTTTTACTAGAGCAGCAGTAACAGCCATTCTCTATTCCTCAGTTAATTCTGGATTGGGTAAAAATTGAGGGCCTACATTATCGGCCCCCAATGCTAACTATAACTTGGTCTTTGCTGCACAATTATGGCAGACAGCACCTAAGTTTCACTCAGAGCCGAGATTATTCCGCTTCTACGAAACCGTCTTTTTCAGCTACAACAGCTACGTCTTTGTTACGACCTTCGTTGATCGCTTCAGCAACAGCATTCAGGTACAGTTGAACAGCGCGGATCGCGTCGTCGTTACCTGGGATGATGTAGTCAACGCCGTCTGGGCTAGAGTTAGTATCAACAACAGCAAATACTGGAATACCTAGGTTGTTCGCTTCTTTGATAGCGATGTGCTCGTGATCAGCGTCGATAACGAACAGAGCGTCAGGCAGACCGCCCATATCTTTGATACCGCCAAGAGACTTTTCCAGTTTCTCCATTTCGCGAGTGCGCATCAGAGCTTCTTTCTTAGTCAGCTTGTCAAAAGTACCGTCAGTAGATTGAACTTCCAGCTCTTTCAGACGCTTGATTGACTGACGAACAGTTTTCCAGTTAGTCAGCATACCGCCCAACCAGCGGTTGTTAACGTAGTATTGGTTGCTTGCTAGAGCTGCTTCTTTAACAGACTCAGATGCAGCGCGCTTAGTACCAACGAACAGAACTTTACCTTTCTTCTCGCCAACTTTTGCCAGCTCAGCTAGAGCTTCGTTGAACATAGGTACAGTTTTTTCTAGGTTGATGATGTGAACGCGGTTACGAGCGCCGAAAATGAATTGCTTCATTTTTGGGTTCCAGTAACGAGTTTGGTGACCGAAGTGTACGCCCGCCTTCAGCATATCGCGCATTGATACAGATGCCATTTTAAAATCCTCTATGGGGTTAGGCCTCCACATTCCCCGCATATCCGACTCCACATCAAATTGGAGCACCCCGGAACACGTGTCGGAATGTGTGTGATTTAAACAATTAGGTTTGCGGTTCCCAATCCTTTTCGCCGACATGGAGAACAAGGACCCGGATTCCGGCGCGCTTTATACCATATTTTGCCCTTGTGTGGCTAGCAAAAATTCGTCTATGGTCAATGAATGACCGCACAGCAATCGATGGATTCGGGCTTAGAACTGAGTGTTTCCTTGCGCTTCATCTGTCCATTGTTACAATAGCGCCACTAGCACCTTGAGTGCTCACAAGTGAGTAGAGAAAGCCGATGTCTATAAAAATCAAGAATGCCGTAGAAATTGAAAAAATGCGCGTAGCGGGCCGCTTAGCTGCTGAAGTTCTGGAAATGATTGAACCTCATGTCAAAGCGGGTGTGACCACTGAAGAGCTGGATCAGATATGTCATAAGTACATTACTGAAGTTCAAGGCGCAATTCCGGCACCATTGAATTACCACGGTTTTCCAAAATCTATCTGTACTTCAATCAACCATATTGTCTGTCATGGCATTCCTGCAACCGAAGATACCTACTTTGGCCAACTGCAACGCCCTGCGGTACTCCGCGATGGTGACATCCTTAATATCGACATTACCGTGATTAAAGATGGCTACCATGGTGACACTTCAAAAATGTTCCTGATTGGTGATGTGTCGATTGAAGACAAACGTCTATGTCATGTCGCTCAAGAGTGTCTGTATATTGCCTTAAAACAAGTCAAACCAGGCGTACAGTTGGGTGAAATTGGTACTGCGATTGAAAAACACATCAAGACCAACAACAAAAATAACCCGCGCTTTAAGTTTTCTATCGTCCGTGATTACTGTGGTCACGGTATTGGTGCAGAATTCCATGAAGAGCCACAAGTGGTTCACTACAAAAACAGTGACCGCACTGTGCTGCGCGAAGGCATGATTTTCACCATTGAACCAATGATCAACGCGGGTAAATTTGGTTGCCGCCTTGATGATGAAGACAATTGGACAGTGTATACCGCTGATGGTAAACGCTCTGCGCAGTGGGAACACACTATTCTAGTAACAGCCAATGGCTGCGAGATTCTGACTCTTCGCAACGAAGAAACGTTGCCGCGCTTGTTAAATAACGCTTAAGCGCTCCAACCATTAAAAATATCCCTGCAGGTCAGGGATATTTTTTTTATCTGCTGCCATCTGCTAGATTGGCCTTATTCGAGTTAACGCTTGCATGGACGCGCTATGCCATATCAATCGCCCCTCACATTCCAAGATCAACAGCTAACCGTAGAAAGCTTAAAGCAACAGCTTGAAAGCTTTACCGAATACCAAAAGCAGGAGTTTTTCAAACATCACCCAGTGACAGATTTGGTCTTAGGTCGCTCTGAATACATGGATTTGCTGTTGTATAGATTGTGGCAATTTTTTGGTTTTGATGAACTGCTCGAAGTAAGCTTAGTCGCCGTCGGCGGTTATGGTCGCGGTGAACTGCACCCACTGTCTGACATTGACTTACTGGTGCTGTCCCAACAGCCATTGAGTGAACAAGTCGCCAATAAAATCAGCCAATTCCTTACCCTGCTATGGGATCTGAAATTAGAAATCGGCCATGCCGTTCGCACGGTTGAACAATGTGCGGAAATCGGTAAAGCTGATTTAACCGTCGCAACCAACCTGCAAGAAGCTCGTCTACTGTGTGGCTGTGAAGATACTTTTCATCGCCTGAAAATGGTGATTCATTCTGAATCGTTTTGGCCTAGTGACATTTTCTATCAAGCCAAAGTGCAAGAGCAGAAAGAGCGCCATGCTCGCTATCACGACACCACATACAACTTAGAACCAGACATTAAATCAACTCCCGGTGGATTGCGCGATATTCACACCCTAAGCTGGGTCGCTCGTCGTCATTTTGGGGCAACATCGTTGTATGAAATGAGCCGTTTTGGCTTCCTGACCGATGCCGAATATCGCGAATTAGTCGAGTGCCAAGACTTTCTATGGCGAGTGCGTTTTGCTCTGCATATCGAACTAAAACGTTACGACAACCGCCTCACCTTTGCCCATCAAGTACAAGTCGCTCGTCATCTTGGCTACTTTGGTGAAGGTAATCGTGGCGTAGAAATGATGATGAAAGAGTTCTTTCGCACTCTGCGTCGAGTGGCTGAACTGAACAAAATGTTGCTGAAAATCTTCGATAAAGCGATTCTCAATAATGGTGAGGAAGCCGAAGCCATCATCATTGATGAAGATTTCCAGCGTCGAGGCAACATGATTGAGGCGCGTAAGCCCGCCCTATTCCAAGCTCGCCCAGAAACCATTCTGGATATGTTTTTGCACATGGCGAACGATTCAACCATCGAATCGGTTGCTCCGGCCACCATGCGCCAATTGCGCACTGCTCGTCGCCGTCTAAATAAATTCCTGCATACTATTCCAGCAGCGCGTGAGAAATTCATTGAGCTAGTACGCCATCCCAACGCGCTACATAAAGCGTTTAGCCAAATGCATAAACTTGGAGTCCTGTCGGCTTACTTGCCACAGTGGAACCAAATTGTTGGCCAAATGCAGTTCGATCTATTCCATGTTTACACCGTGGATGAACACAGCATTCGCCTACTCAAACATATCCATTTATTCAGTGACCCACAAAATCACGAACGCCACCCTATTTGCTGTGAAATTTACCCAAAAATTCAGAAAAAAAGAGCTACTGATTCTAGCGGCTATTTTTCATGACATTGGCAAAGGTCGTGGTGGCGATCACTCGGAAATTGGGGCTGACGAAGCATTTGATTTCTGTATTGAACACGGCTTATCCAAACCAGAAGCGAAGCTGGTTGCTTGGCTGGTGAAAAATCACCTGTTGATGTCAGTAACGGCACAACGCCGCGATATTTATGACCCTGATGTCATCATTGAATTTGCCAAGAAAGTGCGGGATGAAGAGCGCCTCGAGTATTTGGTATGCCTCACGGTTGCGGATATCTGCGCAACTAACCCTGAACTTTGGAACAGTTGGAAACGAACCCTGCTCGCAGAGCTGTTCTATTCAACCCAACGTGCTTTACGCCGCGGTTTGGAAAACCCGGTTGATGTACGTGAGCGTATTCGTCACAACCAACAAATGGCTTCTGCGCTATTGCGCAAAGAAGGCTTCACCAGCCGTGAAATTGAAGTGCTTTGGCAACGTTTTAAAGCAGACTACTTCCTGCGTCATACTCATAAACAGATTGCTTGGCACTGTACCCACTTACTGCGTCATACCGACAGCAGTAAGCCGCTGGTTTTGCTCAGCAAGAAAGCAACTCGTGGCGGTACCGAGGTTTTCGTGTACACCAAAGATCAAGCGGCATTGTTTGCCACCGTGGTAGCCGAACTCGACCGACGCAATCTCAACGTACATGACGCTCAAATCATGGCGAGTAAAGATGGTTACGTTCTCGATACTTTTATGGTGTTGGATCAAAACGGACAGGCGATTGAAGAAGATCGCCATCAAGCTTTAATTCGCCATCTGGTACACGTATTGGAAGATGGCAGACCAACGACGCAAAAAGCACGGCGCATTCCACGCAATTTGCATCACTTTAAGGTTAAAACTCAGGTCGATTTCCTGCCAACAAAGAGTAAAAAACGTACTTTGATGGAGTTTGTTGCACTGGATACACCAGGTTTACTTGCTACGGTTGGTGCGACGTTTGCTGAATTGAATCTCGATCTGCATGCAGCAAAAATCACCACTATTGGGGAAAGAGCAGAAGACTTATTCATTCTCACCAATTCACAAGGTGCGCGCCTCAATGAAGAGGAAGAACAATTACTGCGTGAGAAATTGATTGAGAATGTCGCTCATCTGGCACCAAGCGCTCAGTAGAAAACAGTAATATTGCCAATAAACTTGGTGTTTCAGCTAAGTAGAAAAGAATATCGGGTGGGATCTTGAGCACAACTTAACCTATTGAACGGTCAGGCACATCAACCTACTGCTACAGTCAATGGAGTGGTATCACTAAACTTATTCAACAGGCATGGTTTGGTGATAGTGAAGGTTAGTTTGACTAAGAGGTTGCTTATGTTTCCCCATCTCCTCGGCTTGGGTATTAATGAACCTACGCAAATTGAACGCTATTCGTTGCGTCAAGAAGCGCATAAAGACGTGTTAAAAATCTACTTCAAAAAGCAAAAAGGCGAACTGTTTGCCAAGAGCGTCAAATTTAAATACCCACGACAAATCAAAAATGTATTGGTGGATAGCGGCAGTCACCAATATAAAGAAATCACTGAAATTAATCGCAATTTGACTCTCGTGATTGATGAACTGAACAAGATCACCAAGCCCGACCTGATGGGTGAAGTGGATGTAAAACAGAAAATCCTCAATGACTTACGTCATTTAGAAAAAGTCGTTGCCAGTAAAATTGCGGAAATTGAAGCCGATTTAGAAAAGTTAAACTAGTTTAAACAGGTTCCCGAAAGGGAACCTGAATTTTAATTTAACCACCCTGCCCAGTGACCGATTGCTGCTAAGCTGATCGCAGCCATCACACCGGCCACTAAATCATCAATCATGATGCCGAAACCGCCGTGCACACGTTTATCCAACCAGCTGATTGGCCAAGGTTTAAGCATGTCGAAAAAGCGAAACAGCACAAAACCAGTGACTAACCATTTCCAGTCAAAAACGGGCAATTGGCATAAAGGCACAATCAACATGGTGATCCAGAATCCGGCAAATTCATCCCAGACAATCGAACCGTGATCATGCACCTGCATATCATCCGAGGTCACTTGGCAGATTTTAATCCCGATGAGGCTGGCTACCACAATCACCACCAAATACAGAGTGAACGGTAGTTGCGCCAACACAAGATAAAACGGCACAGAAGCTAAGGTACCCATAGTGCCAGGAACCACAGGAGATAAGCCACTACCAAAGCCCGTTGCGAGCAAATGCCAAGGGTTGCGTAATGAAATTTTACTGCGCGGATCACTCATGATTTCACCTTAAAATGATCATACCCTGCCAATTGCCAGTTGAGCTTTTTACCCTGATTGTGCAGCTCAAAAGTGCCGGCAGGACGAATCTGACCGATACAAGTCACTTTAGTACCACAGTGAGCCAAGGCATTTTCCAATGATCCGCGATTCTCTTCCGGTACGGTAAAACAGAGCTCGTACTCTTCGCCACTGGTCAATGCATATTGCTGGGCGCTGGTTACATCATCTATGAACTGCACTAGCTCTTTAGAGAGTGGCAGTAAGCTCACGTCAATACTCGCTCCAACATTGGAGCGGCGCAAAATGTGCTGCAAATCCGCGATCAAACCATCTGAAATATCGATCGCAGAAGAAGCCAAATGCACCAAGGCTTGTCCTGCAACGATACGCGGTGTCGAGAGATAATGGCGCTGTTCCAGAATGTCCGCAAACGGCAATTGACGCTTTTCAGGGTGTAAAATCACATCCAGCCCCGCTTGGCTATCACCAAGATCGCCTGTGACATACAACCAATCCCCTACTTTTGCCCCACTGCGCAACATGGCTTGCTCTTTAGGCAAAAAACCCTGCACTGTCAGAGTGATACTGAGTGGACCTTTGGTGGTATCACCGCCAATAAGCTGCACATTGTAGTAATTGGCCAATTCAAAGAAGGCATCACAAAAGGGCTTTAACCATTCTTCATCAATTTCAGGCAAAGTCAGAGCAAGGGAAACCCAAGCCGGAGTCGCCCCCATCGCCGCCAGATCACTGATGTTAGACGCCAAAGCTTTATGCGCAAGCCAAGCCGGATTTGCCTCGGCAAGAAAATGGGTTCCCGCCACTAAGGTATCGGTGCTGATCGCAACGCGTGAATTTTCAGGTACTTTGACAATCGCACAGTCATCACCCAGCGCCAAATGCACGTCTTTGCGTTGTGGTTGTCGGTTAGAAAAGTATTTATCGATTAAATTAAATTCACCAAACATCATCCAGACTCTTTGGTTTATAACGCTGAAAGGCAGCAGCTTATCAAGAAAAAAGGTCAGCAACTGCTGACCTTCTAGTGGAAAACGAATTACGCTTTCTTACGTACGTGCGGTGCGGCTTTATCCAGCACACCGTTAACGAATTTATGGCTATCTTCTGCGGCAAACACTTTTGCCAGTTCAATCGCCTCGTTAATCACGACTTTGTATGGTACGTCTTCACGACGTGTCATTTCATACATGGCCAAACGCAGCAGCGCCAGTTCCATCATGTCCAAATCTTGCATCGGACGAGAAACAAAAGGACGCAGTTTGCTGTCAAGTTCAGTATGGTTCAGAACCACACCGGCCAACAGGTCACGGAAATAAGAAACATCGGTTTCAGGAGCAGCAAGAGCTGGCTCAGCGGCACGATGTTCTTCTTCATCGTACTTACCGCTGGTTAGAAATTGCTCTTCAATAGTCGCAACATTCTCTTTAGTAATTTGCCATGAATAAATTGCTTGTAGCGCAAATTGACGTGCATTACGACGTGCGGCTGGTTTCACACTGGCCCCCATTAGGAATCAATTTCAGAAAGAACGTTAATCATCTCAAGTGCGCTCAGTGCTGCTTCAGCACCCTTATTACCAGCCTTGGTTCCTGCGCGTTCAATAGCTTGATCGATAGTATCAACAGTCAGCACACCGAATGCGACTGGAATGCTAAATTCCAGAGACACTTGTGCCAGACCTTTATTCATTTCACTGCAAACGTAGTCAAAGTGAGGCGTACCACCACGGATTACACAACCGAGTGAGACAATCGCATCGTAGTCGCCAGTTTTTGCAACGCGTTGTGCTACCAATGGCAACTCAACCGCACCTGGGCAACGAACGACAGTAATGTTGTCATCACTGATCTGACCGTGACGCTTAAGAGTATCGATGGCACCAGACAGTAAACTTTCATTGATAAAACTGTTGAAACGAGAAATCACAATCGCAATTTTCGCATTTGGTGCTGGGAAACCACCCTCGATCACTTTCATAGCTTTCCTTTAACTCTGTTCATCAAGTGAGAATCGCCGGATTCTAGCACAATTTTGTGAGCAATATCTAACAGAAATTTGGGCTAAAAGCCGCGCCCCACCTTCAAGGTAACACGCGGCAAACAGGCAATTTGCTGTGATTATTCACAGACGTATTCGACCACATTGAGGCCAAAACCGCCCAATGCGTGGTACTTTTTGTTCGGAGAAGAGAGCAGACGCATCTCTTTAACCCCAAGATCGGCAAGGATTTGTGAACCCACGCCTACACGGCGAGAGGTACCTTGTTTTTTCGCCATCGCCGGTGCTTCACCTTTATCTTGCAGCTCAAACATTTTCACGCGGTGCAGTAGCAGATCGCTTGACTCTTCATTGCCAAGAATCACCAACACCCCACCTTCTTGACCAATACGCTGCATGGCAGTAGCCAGCGTCCAACTACGCTCGGCAGCACGATCACTGTGCAACAAGTCGGTAAAGGTATCTTGCAGATGCACTCGCACCAAAGTGGGTGATGTGGTGACATCCCCTTTGCGCAGTGCGAAGTGGATTTGCTTATCGATGATGTCGCGGTAAGTCACCAGTTCAAACTCGCCATATTCAGTTGGCAGTTTGCATTGCGCTACACGCTCAATGGTAGTTTCGGTGTGGTTACGATACTCAATCAAGTCAGCAATCGTACCGAGCTTCAAACCGTGTTTTTCGGCAAACACTTCCAAATCCGGACGACGTGCCATGGTGCCGTCATCGTTCAGAATTTCCACAATCACCGAAGCTGGCTCAAACCCTGCCAGTCGTGCTAAATCACAGCCCGCTTCTGTGTGGCCAGCGCGCGTCAGCACCCCACCTTCTTGCGCAGCGAGAGGGAAAATATGCCCCGGCTGAACCAAGTCTGCCGCTTTAGCCTCTTTCGCTACCGCTGCTTGCACGGTACGCGCGCGATCCGCTGCCGAAATGCCCGTAGTCACCCCTTCCGCAGCTTCAATCGAGACGGTGAAGTTGGTGGTGTACTGCGCATTATTGTCTTGCACCATAGGGTTTAAGCCCAAACGGCGGCAACGCTCTTTGGTCATGGTTAAACAGATAAGACCGCGACCATGAGTCGCCATGAAGTTGATTGCTGCTGGCGTGATATGCTCCGCCGCCATGATCAAATCACCTTCATTCTCACGATCTTCATCGTCCATCAGGATGACCATTTTACCCTGACGGATGTCTTCGATAATTTCTTGTGGGGTACTAATTGGCATGATGTCAGTCCTATCGTTATTGGTCTTTATGGCAAATGATTAAGCGAAGCCGTTTTGCTGCAGAAAATCCATCGTCAGTCGTGATTGTGGTTCGCTCTCTTTGCTTCCTTGGAGCAAGCGCTCCATGTAACGCGCTAACACATCCACTTCCAGATTCACTCGGCGACCCACTTGGAATTCATCGATGGTGGTTTCTGCACTGGTGTGGGGAACAATCGTCAGTTTGAAGGCGTTCTTGCGTAAATCATTCACCGTCAAACTAATTCCATCGACCGTAATCGAGCCTTTTTCCGCGACGTATTTGTTCAGTTCCGCAGGCATATTGACCCACAATTCTACCGCACGGCCAACAGGAATACGCTCAACGATTTCGCCTACACCATCCACATGTCCAGAAACGATGTGGCCACCAAAGCGAGTAGTCGGCAGCATCGCTTTCTCAAGGTTGACGCGATCTCCTACTTGATACTGAGCAAAGCCAGACTTCTTCAAGGTTTCCATCGACAGATCTGCGCTGAAACTGCGCGAATCAAAGGCCACGACAGTTAAACACACGCCATTGGTAGCGATACTGTCACCGAGTTTGACATCGGCCATATCCAACTTGCCCACCTCAACAGTGATGGTGACATCGCTGCCTTTGGGGATGATTGCTGTCAGCTTGCCGACCGCTTCAATAATTCCAGTAAACATAGTGTTAATCTTTTGATTTTGGGGTGGCGATGATCCGCAGATCCGCCCCCACCATTCGACAATCTTCAATTTTGAGTTCAATGGCCTCAGCCATCTCTGTCAAACCGAGCGCGCCAAATAAACCACGGCCATCGCTGCCCATCAATTTTGGCGCTAAATAGAGAATAATTTCATCCACCAACTTTTGCTCAATCAATGATTGAGCCAGTTGGCTCCCCGCTTCTACCCACACTTGATTCACATTGTGTTGCTGAGCCAGTAGTGCCAAAAGCTCACGCAAATCAAGCTTTCCATTCTCAGCAGAAATGCAGAGATCGGCATTCTCGCTGGCAACTTGCAGCACCGGTGAAGGTGTTTGGTATAGCGCTAACTCTGGATGCAATTGATGTTGACGATCCAAAATGACGCGAAGAGGCTGACGCAAATCTGTTTCAGCGTATTGCGCTTGTACCGATTGCGGTAAATCGTGCCAACGCACTGCCAGTGAAGCGTTATCCGCAAGCACCGTTTGGCTTGTAGAAAGAATCGCGCTGGCTTGAGCACGAAAACGTTGCACATCTTTACGCGCAGCGGGAGAGGTGATCCACTGACTTTTACCGTTAGCGAGCGCAGTTTGGCCATCGAGACTCGCAGCCATTTTAAGCTGCACATAAGGCATGCCGGTTTCCATACGTTTCAGGAAACCGCGGTTCAGCGCTCGAGCATCCGCTTCGAGCAAACCCACCTCAACCTCTATGCCTGCATCACGCAACATTTGCACGCCACGACCAGCCACTTGCGGATTGGGATCTTGCATCGCGCAAATGACTTTCGCCACTCCGGCTTTGATAAGGCCTTCGGCACATGGTGGAGTGCGGCCGTAATGAGAACAAGGCTCTAAAGTGACGTAAGCAGTAGCACCGCGAGTCAGCTCGCCAGCTTGACGCATAGCATGCACTTCGGCATGTGGCTCGCCAGCGCGGAAATGGAAACCTTCACCAACAATTTGCTCGCCGCGCGTAATCACGCAGCCAACATTAGGATTTGGGGAAGTGGTAAAACGTCCACGCCACGCTAATTTAATCGCACGGGACATCATTTGATGATCAAAAGAGGTAAACATAGGCATAGTCGCTGTACATTAATCCTGTAGCTTGGCGATCTCTTCGCCAAACTCACGTACATCTTCAAAACTACGATATACGGAAGCAAAGCGGATATAGGCCACTTTATCCAGTTCTTTCAGTTGCTCCATGACCAAGTTACCAATCAGTTTACTTGGTACTTCACGTTCGCCAGTGGCGCGCAACTTGGATTTGATGGTGCTGATCGCCAGCTCAATCGCATCAGCACTGACAGGACGCTTTTCCAATGCGCGCTGCATGCCGCCAACCATTTTCTCTTCATCAAAAGGCTCGCGATTACCATTCGATTTGATCACACGCGGCATCACTAACTCCGCGCTTTCAAAGGTAGTAAAGCGTTCATTACAAGCCAGACACTGACGACGACGACGCACTTGATGTCCGTCGGCCACCAGACGTGAATCGATCACTTTGGTATCGTTTTCAGAACAGAAAGGACAATGCATATTACCTCCATAACAAGGCAACCAGTGTAGCCGATGTGCTCTAGAGAGCCAAAGAAAAAGGGGCACTAAGCCCCTTAACATCACATCTTTACTTGGATTTTTTAGCTGCGTGACAGGTAATTAGCCTTACCTACCATTTGTAGCTGGTGAGTTCTTCCAGCCCCATTGGGCCTCGAGCATGCAGTTTTTGAGTTGAAACCGCTACTTCTGCGCCCAAACCAAACTGCGCACCGTCGGTAAAACGAGTTGAAGCGTTCACATACACTGCCGCTGAACCAGCCGTATTAACAAACAGTTCTGCGTTGTAGAGATCATTCGTCATGATCGCATCAGAGTGGCTCGCATTGTGTTCACGCATGTGATCGATAGCTTCTTGTACGTCTTGCACCACTTTCACCCCTAAGGTGTAGCTTAGCCATTCGGTATCAAAATCTCCGTCTTGCGCATCGCGCAGATCGGTAGCTGAACTCATCAATGCCCTCGCTTTTGGCTCAGCGACAAACGCCACTTTGCCATTCAGTTTGGCGACCAATTTTTCCAGTAACGGTTTCGCAATCGCTTGATGCACCAATAAGGTGTCTAGCGCATTACACGCTGAAGGGCGTTGCACTTTGGCGTTTTCAATAACGGCGACCGATTTATCCAGATCTGCACTTTCATCAACGAAAATATGGCTGATACCAAATCCACCAATGATCACTGGTACTGTACTGTTTTCTTTGCACATTCTATGCAGACCTGCACCACCACGTGGAATGATCATATCCACATAATCATCCATTTTCAGCAGTTGGGTGACCAGTTCACGATCTGGCTTTTCAATGTACTGCACGGAGGCTGCAGGCAAACCCGCTTTGTCGAGTGCTGACTGAATAACTTTGACCAGTTCCATGTTAGAGAAAAATGTCTCTTTGCCACCACGCAGAATCGCTGCGTTCCCTGTTTTCAAACAGAGTGCAGCAATATCAATCGTCACGTTTGGTCGTGCTTCATAAATCACGCCAACTACGCCAAGGGGCACACGGCGACGCGCCAGTGACATGCCGTTTTCCAGCACACGACTATCGATTTCGCTGCCCACTGGATCGTTCAACTTAATCACGTTACGCACATCGTTGGCGATCGCTTGCAAGCGAGACTCATTAAGCAGCAAACGATCCAGCATGGCATCAGACAAACCAGCTTCGCGCCCTAATGCAATATCTTTGGCATTCGCTGCGAGAATGCTCGCACTTTGTGCTTCCAGCTGATCGGCCATGATGGCGAGAGCCTGATTTTTTTGCGCGGTACTGGCCGTTGCCAATTGGAAAGAGGCCGCTTTGGCCGCTTTACCGAGTACGGTTAAATCCATCATTCTCTCCTCTATTCTTGAATCACGACCATGTCGTCGCGATGAATCACTTCTGAGCCGTGATCGTAGCCTAAAATATCGATGATCTCTTTACTGTGCTTACCCGCGATTTCCGCTAAAGCATCATGTGCATAGGCTGAAATGCCACGCGCGACCAGATGGTTTTGTTTATCCAATACACGCACTACTTCTCCACGATTGAAGTGGCCTTGCACACGAACTACCCCTTTAGCCAGCAAACTGCTGCCTTTGTTGAGTACCGCTTTCACCGCGCCATCATCAATCACAATGTCACCAGAAGCGGCGGGCCCCGCCAAAATCCAGCGTTTACGGTTTTCTAAGGCTTCTTCTAAAGCCAAGAAACGCGTGCCTTGTGGCTCATCGCTCAACGAATCAAAAATCACATTGGGTGCGCGACCTGCAGCAATGATCACTTCAATGCCTGCACGGCGGGCAATGTCAGCCGCTTGCAACTTAGTTGCCATGCCACCAGTACCAAGTGTTGTACCACTGCCACCAGCAATTTTGCGCAGCGTATCATCAATGGTGGTCACTTCTTTGATCAGTTGTGCATTAGGATCTTTGCGAGGATCGGCGGTGAACAAACCTTTTTGATCGGTCAGCAGCAGCAATTTGTCTGCGCCACACAAAATACCTACCAGCGCCGATAAGTTATCGTTGTCACCGACTTTGATTTCATTGGTCGCCACCGCATCGTTTTCGTTGACCACTGGCACAATGCCGTTTTCAACTAAGGCATTGATGGTGTCACGCGCATTGAGGAAACGTTCGCGATCATCAAGATCAGCGCGTGTCAGCAGCATCTGACCAATTTTGATGCCGTAAATCGCAAACAGCGATTCCCATACTTGAATCAAACGACTTTGCCCAACCGCCGCCAGCAGTTGCTTGCTGGAGATCGCGTTGGGCAGCGCAGGGTAACCTAAGTGCTCACGGCCTGCCGCAATGGCACCCGAGGTCACGATCACTACCGAGTGACCTTGTTTTTTCAGTTCTGCACACTGGCGTGCCAGCTCAACCATATGAGCTCGATCCAGCGCGAGAGTACCACCGGTCAGAACACTGGTTCCCAGCTTCACAACAACCGTTTGTGGAGCCTTTACGCTTCGTTGATTTGTAGTCATGATTGCTTCTGTCGAGAAAAACTTTAAGAGACGATGTTTTAGCAATCCGCACTGCATTGCACAAGCAGAAAAAGGTGCAAAAGCACCTTTTTCTTCTGGTTATCGATTCAACAGGGTCAATTAAGCAAAATCCGCAGACTCGCTAGCAACACTCACGGTAATTTCGAAACGTTCGCGTAACGTTTTGACTAACTTTTTGTGAAATTCAACCTGAGTGTGATTAACTTCAGTTTGTGCCGCTTCAGGGATCGCTTCCGCAATCCAATCTCCCGATACACTATAACGGCCGATATGATAACAAGCGGACATCTCTTGTTCGTTTTGGGTCAATTCCATCCACCAGCCCCAAAACTCACGCTTCTCAGGGGATTTTTTATCGTTAACACAAAAGGCGAGACAATCAAATAGGTAGAATCGCTCACTACACTGCCCTTCACGTAAATAAGGGCCAATGGCTTTCAGGGTCGAAAGCAGACGGTAGTGGGTAGGGTTTTTGGTCATCTCTGACATAGTTCATCTCCATAAGCAGCAATAAGCATCTTTTCATGTTGTTATTGGGCGAATAATTTACGCCTCTTAATACTTACTCTTGATGACTTTTATGGAAATGTCACTTGCAAAGTTCATCTTCTAACCAGTTTATTGCCAAATCGAGGGATTGCTCATATCCCTGTGAAATGGTTTTACTTTTTACTTTCTTTGCTTGCCCACCTTGGCTAAAGAGTGCCACGAGTTGGTTGTCTGAATAAGGCGAAACAGGATCACCTTCTAACCCAAGCGCCAAAATTGGTGTTTTCGTTCTTCGGCCAGACATAAAACCTTGTACTTTCAGTGACCACGCCATCAATTGCCCAGCTAAACTGCGTACATCCACCACATTTTTGCCTAAGCGTGACGCCAGAACATCGAGATACATTTTAGGCATTGCTGCCAATTTATTCGGAGATGTGAAAATATCATGGATTGGAGCACCCAACGCGACACACGCTTTGACTTTGTCAGACTCTAAAAATGCAAGACGCGCCATTGCATTGCCGCCAAATCGGAAACCAATCAATCCCACACGGAAATGATCCACCCAAGGCAGATCCGCCAATTGATTCAATACGGCCTGATGTAAACAGGATGAATCCTCTGTCAGTGGCCATTGTGAACTGGCACCCAGCGATGGCATATCAATCGTGAGCATGGCAATATCTCGCTTCGATAAATAATCACGAAACAGACGCCACATATCGGTTTGCAGACTATCCAAACCAGCACTGACTAACACCACAGGCTTAGGTGAGTCGGTATTGCACAGGTGTAAATAACCCGCGATTTTTTTGTTTTGGTAGGAAAACTCTAAACGCTTAACCACAAACCCCGTAAGCTTAGCCCCCTCTTGATAAGCATTGTTCGCCAGCACTTGAGCTTGAAGAGCCAAGTTATCGTTTTTGAGATGAGGGTAACCTGCGATGCTATAGCAAAGTGCTGCGGTGAACATTTCGTCAGCGGCATCTTCCCCTTGTTGCTCTGCGGCCTGCTTTTGATGCTGCATGCCGATACGAGTCCACTCATAAGTCCAGTTACCGCTGCGGTAGCCCATTACGGTATCTAGCCATTCATCATGAGTTCGAGAATGTTTTGAAGAGGCAATCCGCGCGAGAACCTCTTCCTGTTCCACAGGATCAAGCCCCTGCCACACCCATTGCAAACGGCGTAAGTTGCGATACCAAGCAGAAGAGGATTGCTCACGACGCGTTTCCAATAGCTCCAAACTGCTTGGCATATATTGGGTAAGCGAAGAAGTCTCTTTAGCTTGTTTGTGATTTTGAAACAGGGTCTCAGACAGGTTTTTGCTGATCGCTTCGGACATGACAAGTCTCTATGCTGGCGTTGCGCTAAGTTTGGCTAACAGTAGTAAAAAAAAATGACCCTTGAAAGGGTCATTTTCAAATTCTAAGCAAAAAGACTACTTTTGCTTACGATTAACTGGTTCAACGTAGGACAACACCATGTCCCATGGTTGCTCAATCCAAGTGTCTTGAGGAATATCAACCACATATTCGTCAACCAAGTCTTTACCTGCTGGTTTAGCACAAACAGTAACAAATTTAGCTTTTGGATACATTTCACGGATTTTACGTGCTGTATCACCGCTATCCACGAGATCATCAATGATCAGGAAACCTTCCCCGTCATGCTCAGGCGCTTTCAGTACTGTCATATCACGCTGGTGATCATGGTCATAGCTAGAGATACATACGGTATCTACATAGCGAATACCCAATTCACGAGCGAGAATTGCAGCAGGAACTAAGCCACCACGGCTGACACCCAAGATACCCTTCCATTGTTCTGCTGGCATCTGACGTTGTGCAAGTTCACGGCAGTAATGCTGCATATTGTCCCAGGTGATAACGAATTTTTTGCTCATGTGATAAACCTAAATTGAATTTTTATAACTTCTTCTATTACGCAGCCGCAATGTACTTGATGACAAAAATCGCCGCCATGACCCAAACACTGAGAGAGACGCTGCGTCCTTTACCACTGAAGAGTTTGATCGCTGCATAAGCAATGAAACCCAGTGAGATACCTTCGGCAATCGAGAATGTCAGAGGCATCATCAAACAGGTGACAACAGTGGGTGCCGCTTCAGTCAGATCACGCCAATCAATGCTCACTAAACCAGACAACATCAGAATAGCGACATAGAAAAGTGCGCCGGCCGTCGCATAAGCTGGGATCATACCCGCTAATGGCGAGAAGAATAATGCAAGAAGGAACAAAATGCCAACAACCACAGCCGTTAACCCAGTACGGCCACCCACAGCGACACCAGAGACACTTTCAATATAAGAAGTGGTGTTAGAAGTACCCAACAAAGCGCCTACAGAAGTTGCCGTAGAGTCAGCTAAAAGAGCGCGGTTCAGGCGTGGAATTTTGCCATCTTTTTCAATCAAGTCCGCTTTAGTCGCTACGCCAACTAAAGTGCCTGCTGTATCAAACAGGTCAACAAACAGGAAAGCAAAAACAACAGAAATCATGCCGATTTCAAATACAGCCGAGAAATCCAATTGCATGAAGGTTGGCGCAATGCTTGGTGGCGCAGAAACAATGCCGCCCCACTGCACATCACCAAACGCTAAACCCAGAGCTGTGACCGCTAAGATAGCGATCATCACCGCACCTTTCACACCACGATACACCAAACCGATCGTCAGGAAGAAACCCACAGCAGCCAACACAGCGTGCAGTGAAGTAATAGCGCCTAGAGAAACCAGCGTCGCCGGATTATCAACAACAATGCCTGCATTTTTTAATGCGATGAAAGCCAAGAATAGACCAATACCCGCCGAGATACCGGTGCGTAAAGAATGTGGAATTGAGTTGATGATCCACTCACGGATTTTGAACAAACTGAGTAGGATAAACAGCACACCAGAGCAGAACACCGCTGCCAGTGCAACCTGCCATGTATGTCCCATGCCCAGAACAACACCATAAGTAAAGAAGGCGTTAAGCCCCATACCTGGTGCTTGTGCAATCGGATAGTTCGCGACAAAACCCATGATGAAACAGCCAATCGCCGCAGCCAAACAGGTCGCAACGAAAACTGCGCCACGATCCATCCCAGCATCCGACAAAATCGCTGGGTTAACAAAAATGATGTAAGCCATGGTCAAGAAAGTAGTGACCCCAGCAAGAATCTCAGTGCGCACGTTCGTGCGATATTCACTGAGTTTAAAAAGCTTTTCCAGCATGTTCGAATCCTTTAGTGGTAAAAAGTAAACGGTTGCGTAAACGATTGGCGGCGATTATAGAGTTATCAAAAAACAAATTCCAGACACAATTCTGACTGTGCGCTGGTTTTCTAAGCAAAAGGGAAAAAGGTCGATGTGTGGATACGTAAATAGATCAATGCCAACAAAATGTTGCGATCGGTATCGAATGAGCGGGATTTTTTGAACATAAAAAAACGCCACCTCAATTGAGATGGCGGTGAATCATATCAACCAATTGGTTGTCAATAAATTCCAATTTAGGGGTGAACAAAACTTGTTCGAGACGCGAAATCGCGTATCAGTAGCCGAAGCTACGAGGGTATGCAAAGTTACCGGTATACACAGCGTATTGGTTCCAGAACATTACAGACGATAAACCTTTATTCATAACTATCACCATTAAAATCAAACCCGTTTACTTGATTTCTCGGTTCCATGGAGGCGATAAATCGGACTCATCCTTTGAGCATTTTCTCTTCGCTAGCGAAGTTGTGTATAAATATACCACCAAGAAAATTAATTACAATATGAAAGGTGATTAAAGTCACAAAAATCATTCAAATCGATCTTAATCAGCATAAATAGGTAATTTAATTACAATTAAATAAAGCTTAATTACACATCAAATGCATAGAGATGCATTTAACTTCATCATTAAAATGACTTCTGAATTCTAGTGAAAGCAATAATCGATTAGCAAAACAGGTTTTCCCAGCACTTTTGACCTACTCCACTTCTCTGCACAGTGATATGCTGTGCAGCGAAAGTACCTACCTGTTACAGGCTAATTCTCTACCATGACATTGCTCTGGAGAGATGATACACGGGAAAATATACAGTAAGGAGTCATCTGTGTCTGAGTTCCAAAACGAAATCAGTAAGTTATCGTCAAATCCTATTTGGCCATTTTTCGCCACTATCTGTTCAATTCCACACCCTTCAAAACATGAAGAAGCATTAGCTCAATACATTATTGATTGGGCCAAAGGGCAAGGGTTAGCTGTACGCCGCGATGAGACGGGCAACGTCTTTATTAAAAAGCCAGCAACCCCAGGCATGGAAAACCGTAAAGGTGTGGTACTTCAAGCACACATTGATATGGTGCCGCAGAAGAACGAAGACACAGTACATGACTTCACTAAAGATCCTATCCAACCTTATATTGATGGCGAATGGGTCACTGCGAAAGGAACGACTTTAGGATCAGACAACGGTATTGGCATGGCATCTTGCCTTGCGGTTCTGGCATCTAAAGATATCCAACACGGTCCTCTAGAAGTCCTGCTCACGATTGATGAAGAAGCTGGTATGACTGGCGCATTTGGCCTAAAAGCAGGTTGGTTAGAAGGTGATATTCTGCTCAATACCGACTCTGAGCAAGAAGGCGAAGTCTACATGGGCTGCGCTGGTGGCGTGAACGCCGAATTTGCTTTCGCGATTGAACGTGAAGCTATTCCAGCAGGTTATGTTGGCCGTCAGTTGACCTTAAAAGGTTTGAAAGGCGGTCACTCAGGTTGTGATATTCACACTGGTCGCGGCAACGCCAACAAACTGATGGCGCGCTTTTTAGCTGGGCATGCCAAAGAATTAGATCTGCGCCTAGTAGAATTCCGTGGTGGCAGCCTACGTAACGCGATTCCTCGCGAAGCGTTTGTCACTGTGGCATTACCAGAAAATCGAGTTGCGGAATTAGAAACGCTGTTCAACTACTACACTGAGTTACTCAAAGCAGAACTAGGCAAAGTAGAAACCAACTTGGTGACTTTCCTTGAAGCCAAAGAACTTCACGCTGAAGTGCTCACCGCACAGACTCAACAGCGCTTTATTGCCGCTTTAAACGCCTGCCCGAACGGTGTTATTCGTATGAGTGATGACATCGCAGGAGTGGTAGAAACCTCTCTGAACGTAGGTGTGATCACAACCGAAGCGGCGCAAATCAAAGTACTGTGCCTAATCCGCTCATTGATTGATTCAGGTCGTCACCAAGTGGAAGGCATGTTGAAGTCAGTGGCTGAACTTGCTGGTGCGGAGCTGGAACTTTCTGGTGCTTACCCAGGCTGGAAACCAGATGCTGATTCAGAAATCATGCATATTTTCCGTGACATGTATGAAGGTATTTACGGTCACAAACCAAACATTATGGTGATCCACGCTGGTCTTGAGTGTGGACTATTCAAAAAACCTTATCCAAACATGGATATGGTGTCGTTCGGCCCAACCATCAAATTCCCGCATTCACCAGATGAAAAAGTGAAGATCGACACGGTTGATCTGTTCTGGCAACAGATGGTGGCATTGTTAGCTAACATTCCTGTTAAAGCCTAAATTTAAGAAGCCGAGCACGATAGCTCGGCTTTTTTATCCCTTCAGCTATGTATAAGTACATGAGCAATTCCGCCTTGCGCAATAACACACATAAGATAAGTAAGAACAAAAGCGACTAACGGCTCAATAACCTTAAACAAAGCATGTGTATCAAAGTTTTTTGTCGAAAAGGAAAATTTTATTCATTAGATTGTGTTTAAGGTTGGCTGCTAGAGTTCGCCCCCTTGAAGTTCCCAGAGTTATTCACCAAACTCTCTTCAAGCGACAACTTGCAAAATGCAGGTTGTTTCGAGGGTGCTGCTTGTCCTTAGCGGTATCTGAAATTCTCAAACTAATGAAATTGCGATGAAAGAAAAAATGATTGTCGGATGGCGTGAGAATCTCAGCCTTCCAGGGTTAGGTATTGAACGCATTAAAGCGAAAATCGATACTGGAGCCCGAACGTCTTGCTTGCACGCGTTCAAGGTAGAGAGCTTCACTAAGGAAGGAGCTCCGTGGGTTCGTTTTTGGATCCACCCGATGCAAAAGAATGATGAGCTAGTAAAAATGTGTGAAGCAGCAGTAATTGACGAACGAGTTGTTCGCGATTCTGGTGGCCATGAAGAAACACGCTACGTCATTCGGTCGGATCTTAGCTTTGGCGGCCAAACATGGCCGATTGAAATCACCTTGACCAATCGAGAGAACATGGCGTTTCGTATGTTATTGGGCCGTACTGCCATGCATCACCGAATCATAGTTGATCCTACAAAATCGTTTTTAATCCCTTTCGAGGAGCCGAATAAATGAAAATTGGTATTCTGTCGCGTAACGCTTCGCTGTATTCAACCAAGCGTTTGATAGAAGCGTGCAAACAGCGAGGCCATGAGGTTCGTGTCATTGATGCCTTGCGCTGCTACATGAATATCAACTCCGATAAACCGGAAATTCATTACAAAGGTGAAGAGTTAGCGGGTTTTGATGCGGTGATTCCACGTATTGGTGCTTCTGTGACTTTCTACGGCACCGCAGTATTACGCCAATTTGAAATGATGGGCGTTTACCCAGCCAATGAGTCGGTCGCGATTACTCGTTCGCGTGACAAACTGCGCTCTATGCAGCTGTTATCTCGCCGCGGCATTGGTATGCCGATCACGGGTTTTGCAAGCAAGCCTGATGATGTCAAAGACCTACTCGATATGGTGGGCGGTGCTCCTGTTGTCATCAAACTACTGGAAGGGACTCAAGGTATCGGTGTTGTGCTAGCCGAAACGCGTACCGCTGCAGAAAGTGTGATTGAAGCCTTCATGGGACTGAAAGCCAACATCATGGTGCAAGAGTACATCAAAGAAGCTGGCGGTGCGGATATTCGCTGCTTCGTGATTGGCGATAAAGTGATTGCAGCGATGAAGCGTCAAGGTGCTGATGGTGAGTTCCGCTCTAACCTGCATCGTGGTGGTACTGCATCGTTAGTCAAAATCACTCCACAAGAGCGTAAAACCGCGATTGACGCCGCTAAAATCATGGGATTGAATGTGGCGGGTGTTGATCTACTTCGTTCCGCTCGCGGTCCACTGGTCATGGAAGTTAACTCATCTCCAGGCTTGGAAGGCATTGAAGCGGCAACAGGCAAGGACATCGCGGGAATGATTGTAGAATTCATTGAGAAAAATGCAGCCAGCAAAAGGACTAAAACACGTGGCAAAGGCTAAAAAGCACAGCGACTTTTTATTTTTGGGGGAAACCATTCCCCCATCCTCAAGGCGGGTCATCGAACTCGAAGCTGCCAAACTTTATACCGACTCCCCTCTTTCCATTCCGATAGAAGTTATCCATGGCTCAGCTCCTGGCCCAGTGTTGATGATCAACGCAGCCATTCATGGTGATGAACTCAACGGCGTAGAAATTATTCGCCAACTACTTAACACTCTCGACGAAAAAAAMCTCAAAGGCACACTGATTGCCGTTCCCATCGTCAACGTTTTCGGCTTTATTCATAAATCACGTTACTTACCTGATCGGCGCGACTTGAACCGTTGTTTTCCCGGTAGTGAAAGAGGCTCATTAGCTTCGCGCATGGCACACACCTTTTTCTCACAAGTTGCCCAGCGTTGTGACTACATTCTCGATCTGCATACAGGCGCGATTCATCGAACCAACTTGCCACAAATCCGTGCAGATTTAAGCGGCAAAGAAACCCTGCGCATTGCACAAGCGTTTGCGACGCCTGTGATCATAGATTCCCCACTAAGAGATGGTTCATTGCGCAGCGAAGCTGAAAAGCAACAGATTCCTGTATTAACTTATGAAGCGGGAGAAGCACTGCGTTTTGATCCTGTTGCAATTAATGCTGGGATTATCGGTATTAAGCGAGTCATGCAGGCGATTAAAATGCTCCGATCCAGTCGCAAAAAAACGCCAGCCTCAGTCATTGCGAAATCCACCAGTTGGCTACGTGCCGAAGCTGATGGCATTTTGCGTACACTCGTTTCCTTAGGGGATAAAGTTGAGAAGGGTCAAGTGTTGGCATATATCAACTCACCACTTGGAAAACTGGAAGTGGAAATTCGCGCTAACAAGAGTGGCATTGTCATTGGCCAACAAACACTTCCATTGGTTAACGAAGGTGATGCCGTATTCCACCTAGCCTATTTCCATCAAGATGATGAAATCATTGAGCAAGTGGTGGGAGAATTCATCGAAGAGTTAACCGAAGCGGATTTAGAACCGTTAACAACAGGTCATATTGTTACTTTCTAAACGCTGAATTTTCTGAATTGAAAAAGCCCTCATAACGAGGGCTTTTATTTATTCATTTATCTATATGAATATGGCTTAACCAAACGAAGCCCAGATAACCGTAGCCACCAAAATTGGGCAGACAAACTTCACATACCAAGGCCAGATTTTGCCAAATAGGCTCTGTTGCAGCTCAGGGAATCCCGCTTGTAGTTCTTTCATTTTGGCATCACGATGCCATACCCAACCACCAAACAGACAGAACATTAATGCTGCAGTAGGCTGCAAATACTGAGTCGCCAGCGTTGCTACCAAGCCAAATAAGGCTCCAAAGTTGTAAACAATCACCACGCTCACCAGCGCGATCAAGCCACCGAGTACCCAACTTGTTGGAGTACGACGAGTATTAAAACGCTCACCCACTAAAGCCACTGGACATTCAAGCATTGAGATAGAAGAAGTTAACGCGGCAATGGTCAGCAATAGGAAAAAGACCATCGCAAAGATCTGCCCCAGTATGCCTAAGCTATCAAACATCAGAGGTAAGACAGTAAACACTAAGGTATCCGAGCTCAATAAAGAGCCATCCTGAGCATAAATTTGTACCCCTTTGTTCATCGCCACAAACATGGCTGGCAACACCACCAAACCAGCAATGAAAGCCACTGCGGTATCAACCAAAGTCACACTCATCGCCATTTTAGGCAGGTTCTCTTTCTTACTCAGATAAGAGCCGTAAATCAGCATTGAACAACCACCAATGGTTAAAGAGAAGAATCCCTGCCCCATGGCCGCTAATATCAGTTTGCGATCCCACACTTTTTCAAAATCAGGGATTAGATAATGCTTTAATCCGTCCAGTGCGCCTTGCTGAGTCATGATGTAAATAAACAGCACCGCAAACAGCACAAACAGTGCAGGCATCAGTCTGGTTGACCAACGCTCAATCCCTTTTTTTACGCCACCCTGCACGATCAAAATTGTTAGCACATAAAAAATTACTGTACCGAACAGGTTACGTTCAACACTAAAACCTTTAAGCCAAGCACTGGCTGTTGCGAGACCAAACAGATCCGCCATCGCGCCTAACAGGAAACAGATAATCCAGCCACCGACAATGCTGTAAAAGGCCAGAACGGCACTCGGTACACTCAACCCAATCCAACCGACTAATCCGCCGATTTTCTTTGCAATTGGATTTGGTGTTAATGCACGCATACTATCGACAGGGTTTGCTTGCCCATAACGGCCGATCGCCATTTCAACCACCAACATGGGAAAAGCGACCACAAAAATTAATACCAGATATACCAACAGAAATGCGCCACCACCATTGCTAGCCGCTTGGGTGGGGAAACCCCAGATGTTACCTAAACCAACGGCTGCTCCAGCAGCAGCGAGGATAAAACCAAGACGAGAACTGAAAGTCTCACGAGAATTTGTTTGTGCCATTACGACGACTCATACGATACCAACACACTAGTTGACTAGTACATTAATACAAAGTGTCTAGCGACTCAATCATCAACAGAATCATTCGCTGAAAAATCGTACAAACACTGTGCTTTTATCGAGCCGAATCAAAATACCACTGGGGGAATGTTTAAATTTTAGGCAAAACTACGCACAACATATCGATTTCGACCACTTTCCTTCGCCTCATAAAGCGCCATATCCGCTTGATGGAATAGTGACAGATAAGCATCCATACGTGGTGATATGGCATAAACACCACCAATACTCACGGTAAGATATTGGAAGTCAGAATCCTGTGGATTGGCAATGGCTAACTCGGCAACTTTGGTATGTATCTGTTGGGCAAATTGTTCAGCATCCAATTCGCTATCTGAAGCAAGCACGACACAAAACTCTTCTCCACCAAATCGAGTGACAATTTTTTCCCCATCAAACTCTATTGCTTGCAAAGCTTGCGCAACCGAGCATAAGGCTTCATCCCCCGCCAGATGGCCAAAGTTATCATTGAAGGGTTTGAAGTAATCAATATCAATCAGGTACAACACCAAATAACGGCAAGGGCGATCACTCAAATAACCTTTAAGCTGCTTTTCTAAATAGCGGCGATTGGAAATCCGAGTCAGAGGATCATGTTCTGACTGCCAACGGAGCACCTGCTGACTTTCATCAAGTTGAGTAACAATATGATTAATGGTGCTCGCAAACTCTTTCATTTCGGCAGAGATAAAAGTACTCGCATCAGGCATTTTTCCGCCTGAAGTTTTGAACTGCTGCAACACTTGATTCGCTGCCGTGATGGGTTTAATCAAAGTCACTACAACCCATAAATTGACCACGTACATCACTGACGAAAAAAATAGCAGTGCTAGGATTTCATCACTGCGGATAAAAGGAGGATGCTTAACGTGATGATTAATCTTCAATAACACACTTGAGTTACCACTGTAATCTAGCTGTTTTAGGTAAGAAACATCCTGCTCATCTTTAGGTAGAGGTTCACTATTCGCACAAGTGAGTACATCAATATCAACCCCCGTCGCTTGCTCTACCACCTTGGCAAATTGGGAACGCACTTTTTTTATAAAGATCAGATAACCTTGGTTGCAAGATGTCCCTTCACTGTTACATACACGCGCAGTAGCTGCCAAATAGGGCTCCCCATCCACCACCATGTAGCGAACCGTAGTAGAAACCCCTTCAGTGCTTAAATGCTGTGCCTGATCCAAAATCCCAGCGAAATCGGCCAGCAAGTGATCATAACTGACGCTTTGATCTGTTTCCGAATCATACTTTTTGCCCCATACGAGTTTCTTCATCGGATCAAAAATAAAAATCCCATCAAGAAATTGAGAGGTAAATGACAGATCGCCAATATTATTCTCGATAAATGCGTTATTGGGACTGGCAATAAAAGCTGCCATTTCATCCCAAGCTGCGTAATCTGCTAATGAAGCACCCATGGCTTTACGTTCTAGCGACACCATGGTTTCAACACGCTTCACTTCAGCTTGTTGCAACTGAAGTGCTTGTTCAACCTCACGGTCATGCGACCAGAAATATTTAAATGTCAGGTAAAACATCAAAAAGCCTACCACCACTGCCAACGCATTGAGCGTCGTCAGCGAGCGCAGACTAAAATTATTTAAATTCATATCACCGTCGTCATAACAAACCTTACCCAAAACAGAAAGAGTGTGAGATTCACACTCTTATCAGTTAGATGGTGAAGACTTGATAGCTCTTTAATTGAGGGATTTTTTTATGCAATTGCTGCTCTTGTTGAGTCATTTCGTGTAAAGCATCACACCACTCTTTCCCTTGTTTCTCAAAAGTTGATGTGTGTTCTTTGAGTTTGGCATCCAACTTAGTTTTTAAATCCGCCATATTTTTGCCAAGCTGGGTAAGGTTTACTCCCCCCTCTTGTTGCATCTTAGTTGCCATTACATCAAACGCACTGGCGAAAAACTCTTGGGTCAACACTTCCTTGCCACGTGAAAACTCTTGTTGCCAACGATTTTGCATCGCTTCAAACGTCTCGGCAGGAACCACCAAATCACCATTTTTAAAATACTGTGCCTTGGCATTAGCAAAGAACGTCGCCATCGATTTTTTGACATTCTCAAAAGCTTGCGGAGCATCTAAAGAAACCGCTACATCATCGACCAATTGATTGGCTACCGTCAGGCTCTCATCTGCCCAACGCTGTGCTTTAGGCACCATATTCGTTAGCTGTTCACGATAACGACGTACAGCGGCTTGCTGGTCGGCCGTTAATGCTATTTTCTTTCCTTGGATATAAAGATTGTTTTGCTTATCAATCAACGCTTTGTCATTGCTCGCTCGCTGAATTTCAATACGTTGCGCATTAAGATGGACTTCATTTTGAATATCGACCTGACACTGTGCCGCCCAAGTCGATGAGCTCATCAAAACAGCTAAGGTTAAAACGGTCTTTTTCATGTGGTTCTCTGGCTGATTTTTTGCCAACTATAATTAATCCCGATGAATGATACGCCAATAAATCGTCAAAAATTACTCTTTAATGACGATTATTGTTCGAACTATCATCTAAACTATCTTCGTAATGGGCTAAGACCATGAATTTATAAAGCCTTTAGCTCAAAAGAGGAATTTGGCCGAAATCGACTTGCTGCTATTCATTCGGAAACATGCTGAGTTGCTTCATTTGCAATTCAGGTTTTAGCATGACACTTAAGCCAAGTAAGCGAATCTCTCGCCCATTTTGACGAGTCAACACTTGTTCTAATAGCTCATAAAAATAGTCCAATTCCAATGTAGGATGGACGTGCTCAATAGTGGTCAGCTGAAAGTCAGCAAACTTGACTTTAATGCCTTGTTTCGTGATGGCACGCTGTGGATGCGCTCGGCTCAAACGTGAATCCAGCTCTGGATAAAGTTTTTGCTTGATCACTTGCCAACACTCTTCAAACGTCGTGATGTTTTGACTAAAGGTGTACTCAACCCCAACGGATTTACGCTCACGCTCAGTCACCACTTCCCGCTCATCGACCCCGTGGCTCTTTTTCCATAGTGAAGCCCCTAAGCGACCAAATTGATGCAATATCTGGCGATAATCTGCGTTTTTCACATCAGCCCCGACATAGAGACCAGCTTGATGGAGTTTTTCTAACGCAACTTTGCCCACTCCGGGGATTTTTTCCAACGGTAAGCTATCAACCATCTCCTGAACTTGCTCAGGTGTCACCACATATAAGCCATCCGGCTTATTAATATCAGAGGCCACTTTGGCAAGAAACTTGATGGGTGCAACACCAGCAGAAGCGGTTAAATTCAGCTCTTGCCATATATCACGTCGAATCGCTTGAGCAATTAACGTGGCGCTACCTTGATAGGCGGTAGACTCCGTGACATCAAGATAAGCTTCATCTAGGGAAAGAGGCTCAATCACCGAGGTGTAGCGCTGGAAAATGGCTTGGATTTGTCGCGAGACACTTTTATAGACCTGCATTCGCCCCGGCACGACATGCAGTTGCGGGCAAAGTTTTAATGCTTGAGCCGTAGGCATAGCAGAGCGAACACCAAACTTTCGCGCTTGATAGTTGCATGTACTGATCACACCACGCTGCTTCTCATGTCCACCAACGGCGAGTGGAATATCACGATATGCAGGGTTATCCCGCATTTCGACTGCAGCAAAAAAGCAGTCCATATCGACATGGATGATTTTTCGAATTCTATCTTGCATAGCCCACCACACTGTATACTTAAACAGTATAGTAATAAGCCATCTGCAAGGAAAGCTGAAAAAACAAAAAGCCCGCCGTAGCGAGCTTTTAACTTGAGTTTGAGTTGATTACGCGATGCGATCTTTTTCCCAAGCCGCAAGGCGTTCTGCACGCGCTGCCGCCTTAGCTTCACGCTTTTTACGTGCATCGCAAGGCTCTGGGCAATTACAGACTTTTTCGATACCCACTGCACCTAAACCGCCACAGCTGCCTTTCACCACTTTACGTTGGAAAATATAACCGACAGCCATTGCTGCAATGACGGCAAGAAAGAAGCCAAAAGTAATCAAAAATGTGCTCATCGTTTTATGCTCACTGTTACTGATTCAAAAATGGTTTAAAGCTGCTTGATGCGTATTCTTTAAAACCATCATCGGTTTTAACAATCATCAGCACTGGAATGTGATTGGCTTCAGCCACTGCCATCCCACGTTCTTCACCCATCACCATTAAACCGGTCGCTAAACCATCAGCGGTCATACATGATTTATCCAGCACAGTCACGGAAACCACACGGTTGTTGATCGGACGTCCAGTGATCGGGTCAATGATATGCGAGTAACGTACGCCATCTTGCTCAAAGTAGTTACGGTAATCGCCGGATGTAGCAATAGCGTATTCACCCGGCTCAATGATCTCTTGGACGCTACGTTGATCGATACTCGGCTTCTCAATCGCAATTCGCCACGCGACTCCATCACGGTTCAAACCTTTTAAACGGATCTCACCGCCGATTTCAACCATATAGTTCTCAATGCCTTGTGACTGGATGTAATCCGCCACAACATCGACGCCCCAGCCCTTCGCAATGGTAGACAGGTCAACGTACAGCTCAGGAATATCTTTGCTTAGTGTATTACCTTCCACCGTAAGATGCTCAATGCCTGTAATTGCACGGCGAGTATTCAGCTCTTCATCCGTCGGTACGATATCAGGGCGCGCTTCTGGACCAAACCCCCAAAGATTCACTAAAGGACCCACTGTCACATCCAGCGCTCCCTCAGTAAGACCGTTTAAACGGATCGCTTCTTTCACAACCGTCGCGGTTTGAGTCGAAACCGTAAACGGCTCCGCACTAGCGTGCTGGTTAAAACGGCTTAATTCAGAGTTTTGGCGGTAAGTCGACATCTGATCGTTGACTTCTTCCAACAGACGGTCGATTTCAGTTTGCAGAGTTTTGGAATCTGCAATACCCGGTTGCTGAATATATTTAATGTTATAAGAGGTCCCCATCGTTGGACCACTAATATGTACCTGCTCAATCGGTTTTTCACAACCAGCTAGCAAGAGAAGAGAAGCTAATGCAACAAGCCAATGTCTCACTTGTTTACTCCTTTGAGTTAAAAATTGATATGGGAAATACCGATGTCACCGCACTCTATATGCAATGGGATCGACACTTTCGATATCCGATTTGCAAAAAACAATGGCTGACTCTAACGAGCCAGCCATCAGATGTAGTGAGTTATCGATTAACCACCGAAGTCATCCAGTAGGATGTTTTCCTCTTCTACACCAAGGTTTTTCAGCATGTTGATCACTGCCGCGTTCATCATCGGAGGTCCACACATGTAGTACTCACAATCTTCTGGTGCTTCATGGTCACGCAGATAATTTTCGTACAACACGTTATGGATGAAGCCGGTGTAACCCGTCCAGTTATCTTCTGGCTGAGGATCAGACAGTGCACAATGCCATACGAAGTTTTCATTCTCAGCCGCTAGGCCGTCGAAATCCTCAACGTAGAACATTTCACGCTTAGAACGCGCACCGTACCAGTAAGACATCTTACGCTTAGACTTCAGACGCTTCAGCTGGTCAAAGATATGCGAACGCATTGGCGCCATACCAGCACCACCACCGATAAATACCATTTCTGCATCGGTATCTTTCGCGAAGAACTCACCGAATGGACCAGAAATTGTACATTTATCACCGGCTTTCAGTGACCAGATGTAAGAAGACATTTGGCCTGGTGGTACGTTTGGATTATTTGGCGGCGGAGTCGCGATACGCACGTTCAGCATGATGATGCCAAACTCTTCTGGGTAGTTCGCCATAGAGTAAGCACGGATGATTGGCTCATCTACTTTAGACTCATAGCGGAACAGATTGAATTTGTCCCAGTCACCACGGTATTTCTCAGGTACATCGTAATCGGCGTACTTAACATGGTGCGCTGGCGCTTCAATCTGAATGTAACCACCCGCACGGAATGGTACTGACTCGCCGTCAGGAATCGCAAGTTTCAGCTCTTTGATGAAAGTAGCTTTGTTATCGTTAGAGATAACCGTACATTCCCACTTCTTCACACCAAAGATTTCTTCTGGCAGTTCCAGATCCATATCGGCTTTCACAGCCACCTGACACGCCAAACGCTCACCTTCACGGGCTTCGCCTTTGCTGATGTGATCAAGTTCTGTAGGCAGAATATCACCGCCACCCGATTTGATTTTTACGCGGCATTGGCCACATGAGCCACCACCACCACAGGCAGAAGATACGAATACACCAGCGCCTGCCAATGCACTCAGCAGTTTACCACCCGGTTGGGTTACGATCGCTTTCTCAGGATCGCCATTGATTGAGATTGTAATGTCACCTGTTGGTACCAGCTTGGATTTGGCGAACAGAATCACCAGAACCAATGCCAGTATAATCAAGGTAAACATCACTACACCAAAAATAATAGTAGACATTAACTATTCCTTTATTGCTGCGGTTTACCCGACTTACAGTTGAACACCAGAGAAAGACATGAAGCCCAACGCCATCAAACCAGCAGTGATAAAGGTAATACCTAAACCACGCAGACCTGGAGGAACGTCTGAATACTTCATTTTCTCACGGATACCTGCAAGAGCGACGATAGCCAGCATCCAACCCACACCTGAGCCAAAACCGTACACAACAGATTCAGCAAAGTTGTAGTCGCGCTGCACCATGAAAGACACACCACCAAAGATTGCACAGTTTACTGTGATCAACGGCAGGAAGATGCCCAGTGCGTTATACAGAGGCGGGAAGAAGCGATCGAGGATCATTTCCAGAATCTGTACTAATGCCGCAATAACACCGATAAAGGTAATAAAGTTCAGGAAGCTTAGGTCTACCCCTTCAACCAGTGCATCTGGCTTGAGCACTAGGTTGTACACCAGATTGTTGACTGGTACAGAGATAGTCAGTACCACGATAACCGCGATACCTAAGCCGAATGATGTCTTAACTTTCTTCGACACCGCCAAGAATGTACACATCCCTAAGAAGAAAGAGAGTGCCATGTTCTCGATGAAAATCGATTTCACCAGCAGACTAATATAATGTTCCATGACAACCTTACTCCTTCGCTTCTACTTGTTCTGGTTTGAACGTACGAATCGCCCAAATCATGAAGCCGATCAGGAAGAATGCTGAAGGCGCGAGTAGCATCAGACCGTTTGGCTGATACCAACCACCGTTACTGATAAGAGGCAGAATTTCCAAACCAAACAGTTTGCCAGAGCCCAGAAGCTCACGGAAGAAACCTACTGTCATCAGCACGAAACCGTATCCTAAACCGTTACCGATACCATCAATGAAAGAAGGGATCGGCGCTGACTTCATCGCAAACGCTTCTGCACGGCCCATTACGATACAGTTGGTGATAATCAGACCAACGAATACCGACAGCTGCTTAGAAATATCGTACAGATACGCTTTAAGAATCTGGTCTACCACGATAACTAAAGAAGCGATAATCGCCATCTGTACGATAATACGTACACTGTTAGGAATGTGGTTACGGATCAGAGAAACGAAGAAGTTAGACAATGCAGTAACAAACATTACCGCCAACGTCATAACAAATGCCGTTTCCAGCTTAGTGGTTACCGCCAGTGCAGAACACACACCCAGAACTTGCAATGCAATCGGGTTGTTGTCCAGAACTGGTGCTAACACACTCTTTTTCAGCTCTTTTGCGCTAGACATTAGTTAAGACCTCCGTCACGAACTTTTGTCAGGAATGGACCAAAGCCCATATCACCCAACCAGAAGTCGAAGGTGTGTTGTACACCGTTACTGGTCAGCGTTGCGCCAGACAGACCGTCTACGCCATGCTCAGAACCTTGTGGTGCACCACCTTTGACAATCTTGATCGCAGGTTTGTGGTTTTCATCAAACAGCTTTTTACCTACCCATTGAGCACGCCAAGCTGGATTTTCAACTTCGCCACCCAATCCAGGAGTTTCGCCTTGTTCATAGTAAGTCAAACCTGAAACGGTGTTACCGTCAGTTTCAACTGCTACAAACGCGTACATCATTGACCATAGGCCGTTACCATGTACAGGCAAAATCACCTTGCTGGTTTTGTCGCCGTCTTTCACGAGATAAACCACACCAACATTCGCACGACGTTGGATCTTCGCTTTATCTTGATCAGGAGTCAGTTTGATTGACTCAGAGGCTTCTTTCGCTGCTTTACGTTGATCGTAGTTTGCTGCATCACCTTCAACAAAGTTACCAGTGTTGAAGTCAACCAAACGTGGTTCGATGCTCTTGTTAAACAGTTCAACGATTTGTTTGCTGCCTTTAGCTTGAATGCCTGCAACTTGCAGAATTTTGCTCTGCTTATCCAGTGCCGCATTTTCTTTTTGCTTGTCACGCAGACCGACAGCCGCTGCCGATACGATGATTGAGCACACTAGGCTCAACGCGATAACAACAAACAGCGTCTTTTTAATGCTATCGTTATTGCTTGCCATAGCGCGCTAATCTCCGCTTGATATTTCTCTCTACAACCACGTGGTCAAACAGTGGTGCAAATAGGTTCGCGAATAGGATCGCCAGCATCATACCTTCTGGGTACGCTGGGTTCACGACACGGATCAGCACACACATTGCGCCAATCAAGATACCGTAAGCCCACTTACCACCATTGGTGAAGGAAGCTGAAACTGGGTCAGTCGCCATGAAGAACATACCGAATGCAAAACCACCCAGTACAAGGTGCCAATGCCAAGGCATGTTGAACATTGCGTTGGTATCAGAGCCAATCACGTTAAACAGTGTTGACAGCAGAATCATACCAATCATCACGCCGCCAATAATGCGCCATGAAGCAATGCCCATGTAAACAATGAACGCTGCACCAATCATGAGTGCCAAAGTTGAAACTTCACCGATTGAACCTGGGATGTTACCGATGAAAGCATCCATCCAAGTGATCGTTTGGCCAGTCGCATTGTTGATCAGTGCACCTGCGCCACCTTGTGCCCATTGGCTCAGTGCAGTTGCACCAGAGAAGCCATCAGCTGCAGTCCATACTAGGTCACCTGAAATCTGTGCTGGGTAAGCAAAGAACAGGAAAGCACGGCCAGCAAGAGCTGGGTTAAGGAAGTTACGACCTGTACCACCAAACACTTCTTTAGCAACAACAACACCGAAGGTAATACCCAGTGCGGCTTGCCACAGAGGCAGAGTTGGTGGAACGATGAGGGCAAACAGAATCGAAGTTACGAAGAAGCCTTCGTTGACTTCATGCTTACGCACCATACAGAACAACACTTCCCAGAAACCACCAACGATAAATACCGTGGCATAAATAGGTAGGAAGTAAGTTGCACCCAGTAGCATTTTACTGCCCCAACCTGCATCGCTTGACATTGTGCCGCCAAGCATTTCGGTTAGCCAGTAGTGCCAGTTGCCAGCAACAATCGCCGCTAGCTGATCACCTGAGTAAAGGTGATTAAGTGCAGTAATGGCTTGGCCACCTGCGTTGTACATACCCCAGAACATTGCTGGGAATACTGCAAGCCAAACCATGATCATGATGCGCTTTAGGTCAACGCTATCACGAACGTGCGAGCTTCTTTTGGTTACCAGACCTGGGGTATAGAACAGCGTTGCCGCCGCTTCATACAATGCAAACCACTTCTCGTGTTTGCCGCCTGGCTCAAAATGATGCTCGATGTCTTCAAGAAACTTTTTAAGGCCCATGGAAATTACCCTTCTTTCTCGATCTTGTCTAAGCACTCACGCAGGAGCTGACCGTACTCATATTTGCCTGGGCAAACGAAAGTACACAGTGCCAGATCTTCTTCATCTAGCTCCAAAGCACCTAAGCGAATCGCGTTGTCACTGTCACCAGCACACAGATCACGAAGCAACAAGGTTGGCTCCATATCCAATGGCATGACTTTCTCATAGTTACCGATTGGTACCATGGCACGATCACTACCGTTGGTCGTGGTGGTCATGTTGTACACTTGACCTTTGAAGATATGACCAAGGAAAGAGCGAGTAACGGAAAACTTGTTTTTACCTGGCATAGCCCAACCCAACAGCTCTTTATCACGTCCTTCACGTAGGACAGAGACTTGTAGGTGGTAACGGCCTAGATAAGCATGTGGTCCAGTCGCTTTTGTACCTGACAGCACAGAACCAGAGATAATACGCACTTCGCCTGGCATGATTTCGCTATCAACCAGTTGCTCTAGCGATGCGCCCATTACAGTGCGAACCAAACGAGGTTTGTTCACAACAGGGCCAGCGAGAGAAACAACACGTTGATTGAACAACTCACCAGTCAGGAACAGTTGACCGATCGCAATCACGTCCTGATAGTTAATGCTCCACGCAACATGGCTCGCACTTACTGGATAGAGGAAATGCATGTGGGTGCCAGCGAGGCCTGCAGGATGAGGGCCGTCAAAGACATGCTCTTCCACATTCGTCTGCTGAGAACGTGGCAGACTAGTACCTTTTTTACAAACGTACACTTTGCCAGTGGTCAGAGCCGAAAGCACATCGAGACCTGCTACGAAGGCTTGCGATTGTTCATTGATCACTACAGTCGGCTCAGCTGCCAATGGATTGGTATCCATAGCAGTAACAAAAATGGCTTCAGAAGTGGAATCAACGGCTGGAACCTTGCTGAACGGACGAGTACGGAAAGCGGTCCAAAGACCAGATTCAATGAGCTGAGTTTTGATCGCATCACGATCCAAACCTGCTAATTGATGGGCTTCAAACTTGTCGAATGTCACTTGGTCATCACCCGCTACTTCAATCACTACAGACTGAAGAACGCGCTTCGCACCACGATTGATTTCAACCACTTTACCGCTGACTGGTGAAGTAAATTTCACACCCGGATTCTTCTTATCTTCAAAAAGAATCTGAGCTTTTTTTACTTCATCACCTACGCGAACATGCATAGTAGGACGCATGCCAACGTACTCTTCGCCAAGCAAGGCGACTTTTTTGATGGCTTTACCATCACTAATCACCTGGGAAGGAGTTCCTGCAATAGGAAGGTCCAAACCCTTTTTTATTGTAATCATACGCACTTGCACTACTTTTATCGGGAAAAAGATTCTTTCATTGCGCAAATTCGAGGCGCACTCCATTCGCCTTGTTCTTACAACCGAACAACGCTAACGGAATCCTTACCTCGGTAGACACGACATTGTTAGTGTCCGTTTTAATGGCCTTAACCATTAAAATCGCAACATCCTTTTAAAAATCCCATCACAAATCATGTGGGGGATTTGTCAGGTGCTGTAGTCTAGCATCTTTTGGGAACTTGATGCCATGACGAATGCCCTGAATCACTGTTTAATTTCAAACGAATCCTGAGTGAAAGGCTAAGAAATCATCATAAATTTGAAGCATCGCACAAACTCTCTTAGACCTATTTTATGTAGGCTTATTTTCACTCTCGAAACGATAAACCCTTTATTAACTGAGTAAATCGCGATTCATTTGTTTAAATTGTGTTAATAATTTACTTAAAATCCAACCGGGAGTAATAAGTTTATTACGTATTATTGAGCACCTTTTCGAGAACCACCTAAGCACATTGGGCTCTCTGGAATCTCCTGGTTCTTCTGTTGCCACTCTTCACGAGTATAGGTATGAATTGCCAAAGCGTGGATATGGTTGGCCAATTCATCAGCCAAGGTTTGATTAACCAAACGATGACGTGCTACAAGGCGTAAACCATCAAAATGATCGCTCACAATCGTAACTTTAAAGTGGCTCTCAGAGCCTCTTGGTACGTTGTGCATATCACTTTCATTGATCACTTTTAGAAACTCGGGTTGTAGCTCGTCGCGCAGTTTCATTTCAATAACATCTTGAATCATATTGCTTTCCTTATTGAACACCTTGGTGTCGACAACATGACAAATTGAGAATAGACCATAGGGTGCTCTAGCGTGTGGTTAAAAATGCAAAAACCTAGGTTTTAGTTTGCTGTTTTATCGCCATCTGAGACAATGCGCCGTCAATTTACTAGAAACACGAGCAATATGAAAACTGAGCTTACCTTGCTTGAGCAAACGCTCACTCTTCATCGATTCCCCAAACGCAATAATGAAACCCTGCAAGCTTGGGATGCCGGCGATGAGTACCTCATCCAACATGTTGAAGAACTCGGTCTACCTCAAGATAGCCACATCGTAGTGATCAATGATCACTTTGGTGCATTGAGTTGTTGGTTTGCGAAACAACATCGAGTCAGCATGATGAGTGACTCTTATATTGCCCATCAAGCCACTCAAACCAATTTGCAGCACAATCAACTCCCGGCGGTGAATCTACTCACCACTCTGGATGAGATCCCTGCCGATGCCGATGTGGTGTTATTGCAGCTACCGAAAAGCAATCGCCATTTAATTTGGATCCTCAGCCAACTACGCAAAGCCCTTCCAGCTAGTACGCCGATTATTGCGGTAAACAAAGCGAAGGAGATCCACACTTCTACGCTGAATCTATTTGAAAAATACTTAGGCGCAACCACAACATCATTAGCTTGGAAAAAGCACCGTTTGGTGTTCAGTTCAGCCACTGCGAACCCAATTCCTGAAGTGAGCAAAGATTGTCACTGGAGCGTTGAGCCTCATGCTATCACTCTGACTAACTTAGCGAATGTCTATTCAGGCGAAAGTTTAGATCTGGGTGCCAGATTTATGTTAGAGCATTTGCCAGCTGATCCAGCTCTAGAGGATTTTATTGATTTGGGTTGTGGCAATGGCGTGCTATCCGTTCGACTCGGGCAATTGAACCCTCAGGCTAAGATCACTTGTGTTGACGAAAGCTTTATGGCGACAGCTTCTGCGCAGCAGAATCTCCTCGACAATCTTGGTGAACGAGACATACAGTGCATCACTAATAACTGTCTGGACGGTTTCCCAGCACAAAGCAGTTCCATGGTTGTGTGTAATCCCCCTTTCCATCAACAACAGACTATTACGGATCACATCGCTTGGCAGATGTTCTGTGACTCAAAGCATGTTCTGAGAAAAGGCGGGAAATTATGGGTGATCGGCAATCGCCACCTCGGCTACGATGTAAAACTGGCAAGATTGTTTGGCAAAAGCCAAGTTAGAGTGATCGCCAACAACAGTAAATTTGTTATCTTACAAGCTATTAAATCTTGAGCCTTGCGGCTGTGTGCACAATAAAACGAAAGGAATTAACCATGAAAAAACTGGTTCTTGCGGCTTCAATCGCTTTACTTACCGCTTGTTCTGCCCCTCAGCAGACCCAAATCAACGTTACACCTCAAGCAACGCTGAGCCAAAACGCGATTGTGAAAAACAGCAGCTTTTCTCTCGTGAGTAAAGATGTTCGCTCAGCTCAGTATGTCGCTTTGGTTGATAGCGGCCGCAACAACATTGAGCCTATTCATCCGCGCCAAAATGTACGTATCACCTTAGAGAATGCGTTGTCTGAGCAGTTAACCTCACAAGGTTTTCGTATCAGCGTGAACAGCGAAAACTCAGTCACGCTTGAAATCCAAGAGCTGTTGGTATCGGTTAAGCACTCTATGGTCGAGAACGAAATGGATGGCAGCGTAACACTGGAAGTCACAGCAGAAACGCCTAGAGGCAAGCTAGTTAAGAGCTATACTGGCACCGCAAAACGTACCGGTATGCTTAGCGCCTCCAATGATGAAATCGAAACTGTGCTCAATGACATGATCAACATGGTTTTGAAAGAGATTGCTAACGATAGCGAGCTACAAACTTATATGCAGGAGCGTTTTAATGGCTAAGTCATGGCTATGGGCTGCCACAGCACTGCTCAGCAGTTGTGTTTGGGCAGGGCCTAAATTAGCGGTAGAAACAACGCTCGGTAACTTCACCATTGAACTTAACCAAGAAAAAGCCCCCGTTTCTGTGGCTAATTTCTTACGTTATGTGGATGATGGTAGCTACGTGGGTAGCCAATTTCATCGGGTAATCCCGGGCTTTATGGCACAAGGCGGTGGTTTTGATACAAACCTCAACCAACTGCCAACCTACGCGCCAATTGAAAACGAAGCGAGTAATGGTCTTCGCAACAATACCGCGACGATTGCCATGGCACGTACTCAAAACCCGAACTCGGCGACTCGTCAGTTTTACATCAATCTGGTCGATAATGACTTCCTAGACTACGCAGCCAAGCCGCCGGGCTATGCGGTTTTCGGTCAGGTCGTAGAAGGATTTGATGTGATTGAGAAAATGGCTCTGCAACCGACCAAAACTCAAGGCCGGATGCAAAACGTGCCAGTCACTCCAATCGTGATCAATAAAGTCACTCGTCTACCTTAAAGTTCTTCTCCGCACTCCCACTTCAGGGAGTGCGGCAATCATTACAAACACAATCACAAAGGACTCGTTATGGTTCATGAACCCCGGTCCCATTCTTGGATAGAACTTATCCAAAGTTATTTTGATCGACGCTTGCTATGGGTATTCATGTTGGGATGTGCTAGTGGCTTCCCATGGGTACTGATTGGTTCCAATATGACTGGCTGGCTAAAAGATGCAGGGCTCAGTCGCGCAGCTATTGGCTATTTTGGTAGTGTGTTTGCGGTGTACGCTATTAACTTTCTGTGGGCTCCTCTTGTCGACAGGCTAAAGCTACCTATTTTGCATCGCCTTTTAGGGCAACGTCGAAGCTGGATCTTTTTCTGCCAGCTCATCGTTTTAGGATGTACCTTACTGATTGCGGGCGTTAACCCAGCGAACAACCTCATGCTGACTTCCATGTTAGCTCTGGGTATTGCTATTGCCTCCGCAACGCAAGATGTCGCGATTGATGCCTTCCGGATTGATACTTTTCCAAAAACCGAATCCACCAAATTGCCACAAGCATCTGCCATGGCCGTTGTAGGTTGGTGGACTGGGTATTCCCTCCCCGGCTATTTCGCTTTCGTGAATGCCGATAGCATGGGCTGGAACGGGGTTTACTACATTATGGCTGCCATTGTAGGCCTGCTAATGGTGTTTACCCTGCTAGTCGGTGAACCGCAGACACGCCGCGATCAATTACAACAACAGGCAGAAGCTCGCCACCAGCAAGTCGTGGGGAATAAGCTACTCAGTTGGCTCAGCGTAACGATACTGGAACCCTTTATCGACTTTTTCCGTCGCAATGGTTTCCGAGTCGCCCTTACGCTACTGCTATTCGTATTCCTGTTTAAAATTGGTGAAGCCTTCTTAGGACGCATGTCGATTGCGTTTTATAAGGAAGTCGGCTTTAGCAATGAACAGATTGGCTATTACTCCAAGCTACTCGGTTGGGGTATCACCATTCTGTTTACGCTGCTAGGCAGTCTGGTTAACGTGAAATTTGGCATTGTGCGAGGCCTGATGATTGGTGGTGTCTCTATGGCAGCCAGCAATTTGATGTTTGCATGGATAGCGAAAGTTGGCCCTAGCGAAACACTGTTTTTAGCCACACTCGTGGTGGATAACTTTACTTCGGCCTTTTCGACCGTCGCTTTTGTTTCCTTCTTAACATTGATGACTGGGCAGGCATTCTCTGCAACGCAATATGCCCTGCTCGCCTCCTTAGGTAACTTAGGCAGAACTACGATAGCCTCATTCAGTGGAGAGCTGGCGGATTACCTCAACGACTGGTCACTGTTCTTTATTCTGACAGCGGTAATGGTAGTGCCGAGTTTGTTGATGCTTTATTCACTGCGACATGACTTCACTAGGATGCTGGACAAAGCCAGAAATCATAAAGAAGATCTGCCGCAAGAGGATAAGATCGTCAGATAGGCGCACAGTAGCCACCAAAAACATCAAGGGAGCCTAATCGCTCCCTTGTTCATGTTCTGCATTCAACATGTTATGGATAAAGCCCTTTACCAAAGAGGTTAAAGATCCGCGCGACTCCTTGTGTAAAGAGCATGGGTTCAGTCAATACCGTTAGGCAAAGGCAATCTTGATCTTGAGGGGTACTCGGAGAGTGGCAAACCTTTCCATCGTGTTGAATAAAATCGCCTACATCATAATGACCATTTTCGTCAGTGAATCCACCATGCAGCACTAAAGTTGATTCAAAACCTTTGTGAGTGTGCTCTGGAATGGCGACTCCTTGGCAAATGTACATTAAATTCATCCGCACATTCTCTTCCGACTGCAAAGGTAAGCTGAACACTTTACCGCCATAGCTGCGCCATTGCTGTTCGGGTTTAACCAAACATGCCAACACTTTAGGAATCGCGATTTGCTTGCCATTAACGTTAACTTGCACCGCACTGCACTTCATTTTTGTCACGGTAGCGGGTTGCTGAGGTAACTCCACAATGGCATCAAACATGGTTTGCCAATCGGAATCTGCAGATAAAGAGAGTGCCGATGCTGCTTCTTGATGAAGCACCTCACCCAATTCAGCTTCAATTTCATGCACCGTATCACGACAATGCGGGCAAATTTCCAGATGAGCGGCAACAGCCAAACCATGCGAAGAATCAAGGCCGCCTTCTGCGTAAGCCGTAAGTAAAGCATAATCAGGGTGATAACTCATAAGGACTCCGCATCCATTGATAATCTTAACTTTTCGACCGCGAGTCGAAGGCGAGATTTGACCGTTCCAAGAGGAATATCCAGCATCTCAGCCACATCCTGCTGCGGTATATCTTCTAAGTACACAGCCTTAATAACTTGCTGCTGTGCTTTGGGCAGTTGGTCGAGAAACTTCATCACCTGCTCTTTAAGCAGATCTTGCTCTGGAGCGTACTGTTCCACCAGATCGGGAGGGCAAAAGTCTTCAGGCCAGATGTCATCCGCAAGCACGTAGGCATCACGACCTTTTTGGCGACGTAGCAAGTCATAACTCAGGTTACGCGCTATGGTATAAATCCATGTTGCTAACGAGCTTTTCTGACCATCAAACAAACTGGCTTTTTGCCAGACCGTCGCCATGGTTTCTTGTACCAACTCAAGCGCAACTTGTTCACTTCCCACATGCTTCATGACAAATTGCTTCAATTTCGGCGAGTAGTAGCTAAAAACCAGAGCAAACGCCTGTTTATCCTTACTTTTTACTTTTTCCATGCAATCCAGCCAATCTTGGCGGCCGAATGTATGAGGCGATGGATTAAACATATCAACTCATCCTTAATGACTTAGGTTGACACCCTCAACAAGTCAGTACGTCAGTGTTAGCACTTTGGATCAATGGCAACAAGCAAATTTACGTATCTAGCCGCGACTCAATAGTACGCAGCAAGAAAGAGAGTGCAGCATGATGATCTCGTTGCCCTACTAACACGTCAAACTGCGCATTAGTTAAGGGTAGCAGCTCAAGCCAGCGTTGACAGACCCAACTGGCATCATCAAAAAAGCACAAACTGTGTAACTCACCAATTTGCGGAAACTGTTGATACACTTCCTGTAATTGCTCACCCAAGAAGCGTTCCCGCTCCAGCAACTCATGACTTGGCCAATCGGGCAACCATTGCACTGTGGCAATACGTAATCCGTCATACTCAACCCGAACTTTGAGAATTTCAAAGCGGCGCATCCCAACCACGGTGATCCCCAACAAACCGTCACTTAAAGTTTCAAAATCAACGATTTTGACTAAAGTCCCAAATTCAGACAATTCACTTGCATTTTTATTCAACTCACTCTCAAACAAGCACAGACCAAATCCACGTCCCGTTTTACTGCATTGGGCCACCATACGCTGATAGCGCGGCTCAAAAATACGTAGCTTCATTTTCCCTTCTGGGAGCACGACGGAGCTAAGCGGAAACAGCATTATCTCTTCCATTACTCACTCCTTTTCATAGATTCACTTAGGTATACGAAAAGAGGGTATTCGCCGATCACTCACTAAATTTGTTGGTTTATCGATCTCTACATAAGTTTGTTGGAGGTATTAGATTAAGGATTAAGATCACAATAAAAATGCAATTTCATGAAATCAAAAATAAGTTCAAACATATTTAACAGAGATGTGATTTTAGTCACTCGACACTGCTAATTTTGCACTCCTTATCACTTTTAATTGCGATTTTTATCGCTATTATTCCCGCCAGTTGAACAAGCTGCAGTTAAGCGGCCGCCATACACAACACACTTAAAGAGAGTTCCCCTTATGCGTAAATCACTTCTTGCTTTGAGCCTATTAGCAGCAACTTCAGCCCCAGTTATGGCCGCTGACTACTCAGATGGCGATATCCATAAAAACGATTACAAGTGGATGCAATTTAACCTGATGGGTGCATTCGATGAACTTCCAGGCAAATCATCTCATGATTACCTAGAAATGGAATTTGGTGGTCGTTCTGGCATCTTTGATCTGTATGGCTACGTTGATGTATTCAACCTAGCAACTAACAAGAGCAGCGACAAAGTTGGCGATCCAAAAATCTTCATGAAGTTTGCTCCACGTATGTCTCTGGATGCACTGACTGGCGTTGATATGTCTTTCGGTCCAGTACAAGAAGTGTACGTTGCATCTCTATTCGAATGGGATGGTACAGATTTTGACACTAACGCATTTTCTGTAAACAACCAAAAAATCGGTCTAGGTTCTGATGTAATGGTTCCATGGTTAGGCAAAATTGGCCTGAACCTATACGGTACTTATGATGGCAACCGCAAAGATTGGAACGGTTTCCAAATCTCTACTAACTGGTTCAAACCTTTCTACTTCTTCGAGAACGGTTCATTCATCTCTTACCAAGGTTACATTGATTACCAATTTGGTATGAAAGATGAGTACTCAACAGCAAGCAACGGCGGCGCTATGTTTAACGGTATCTACTGGCACTCAGATCGCTTCGCTGTGGGTTACGGCCTGAAAGGCTACAAAGATGTTTACGGTATCAAAGATTCTGATGGCTTCAAGTCAACTGGCTTTGGTCATTACGTAGCAGTAACTTACAAGTTCTAATTGTAGAATACTGCACGCTCCTTCCTAAACAGGAAAAGAGCCTGAACAGCAAAAATGGCGCGACTTCGCGCCATTTTTTATTGCTTTCAAAGCTCTCGCCGCTATCCTTGGCGCATTACGTTTACTGCTGGGGAATAGAGATGAACATTGTTGTGCTTGGTCCGGGTGCGGTCGGTTCTCTGTGGGCATTGCATCTGCATCGTGCAGGTCATCAAGTGGCATTATGGAGCCGTCAATCTCAGCCCACGTTAGAGCTACAGCTAGACAATGGCGAGCAGGTGCTGTTCAGCAATCAAAGTGTAGAGACTCTAGCCAACGCCGATTTACTGCTGATCACTGTCAAAGCCTGGCAAGTGGAAGCGGCATTGTTGCCTCTGCTACCTCATCTGAATCGCGATACCATTTTGCTATTTATGCACAACGGTATGGGCGCAGTCGAAGCAATAAGCGAATCTTTGGCTGGCTTTCCTGTATTGCTTGCCACCACAACCCACGGCGCGCTAAAAACCACCGTCAACCAAGTTCGCCATACGGGATTCGGCCAAACCCAAGTGGGGCATTTTAATGCCCTCGGTGCACGTTGTGATTTTATCGCAGACGTTTTTAATCACGCACTCGCGCCAGTGACATGGAATCCAGACATCCAACACGCTCTGTGGCATAAACTGGCGGTGAATTGCGCGATTAATCCGCTCACGGCGATTCATCAATGCTCAAACGGTGCATTAGATGCACCTGAATTTGCGCCGATCATCACCGCTATTTTAGATGAGGTTACAGCCGTTATGCGGGCAGAAGCGGTGAACTGTGATGAAACCGCACTGCGTGATTTGGTTTATCAAGTTATCCGAGCGACTGCGGCTAATCGCTCCTCGATGCATCAAGATATTTTCCACCAACGGCCAACCGAGATAGACTTTATTACAGGTTATGTGGTGCGCAAGGGTGAACAACATGGTATTGCGACTCCGGCAAATAGCCAGTTATATCATCAAATCAAAACCTTAGAGCAGAGTTGGAGAAAGGCATGAGCAAACGAATTCTAGTCCCCGTTGCCAACGGCAGCGAGGAAATGGAGAGTGTCATTATTGTTGATACTTTGGTGCGGGCTGGCTTTCAAGTCACTATGGCGGCTGTCGGCGAAGATTTGCAAGTACAAGGCTCGCGCGGTGTATTGCTGACAGCACAGCAAACACTGGATGCCCTCTCTGCAGAAGATTTTGATGCGCTGGTTTTGCCCGGCGGAGTGGGTGGTGCACAAGCCTTTGCCAGTAGTGAATACCTACTCACTTTACTGGATGCCTTCCAGCAACAAGGCAAGTTGGTTGCGGCGATTTGCGCCACGCCAGCACTGGTTTTCGCCAAACAGCAGAAATTTGTCGGCGCACGCATGACTTGTCACCCCAACTTTTTTGACCATATTCCCTCAGAACGTCTGAGTCGTCAGCGCGTCTGTTACTATGCCACGCAACATTTGCTCACCAGCCAAGGGCCGGGCACAGCGCTGGAGTTTGCTCTGACTATCATTGCTCTGCTCGCTGGCGCAGAATTGGCTCAACAAGTCGCGGCTCCAATGGCGCTTCACCCTCAACAACTGACTGAACTTTCAGGTTTTATTGATGCTCAATCTTGATGCAATCCGTGCGCAATTTCCGGCGCTGCAACAAACCGTCAACGGCAACCCACTGATCTATCTCGACAGTGCTGCCACTACGCAAAAACCGCAATGTGTGATTGATGCCATCAGCCACTACTACAGCCAGCACAATGCCAATGTGCATCGCGGTAGCCACAGTTTGACGGCGCAAGCCACCAGCCAATTTGAAGCAGCGCGTGAACAAGTCGCGCAGTTTATAGGTGCGCCGAGCAGCAAAAACATTATCTGGACGCGTGGCGCCACCGAAGCACTCAACCTCATCGCGCAAAGTTATGCCCGCAGCACATTGCAAGCTGGCGATGAAATTTTGGTGAGTGAAACCGAACACCACGCCAACATAGTGCCGTGGCAAATGGTCGCTGAGCAAACGGGCGCGAAAGTGGTCAAAATCCCGATGACAGCAACGGGTGAATTTGGTCTTGAAGCCTTTCAGAAAATGCTGTCACCGCGCTGCAAGATCGTGGCTCTAGCTCACGTCACTAATGTCACGGGAACTCGTCAGCCGATTGAAACGGTGATCCAAGCCGCGCATCAACAAGGTGCGATTGTGGTGGTGGATGGTGCACAAGGCGTAGTCCATGAAACCGTGGATGTTCGCACTCTGGATGCAGATTTCTATGTTTTTTCCGGCCATAAGCTGTATGCGCCAGCGGGCATTGGTGTGCTGTATGGCAAAACGGAGCTTTTAGAAACCATGCCACCTTGGCATGGCGGCGGCAAGATGGTCGAAAAAGTCTCGTTTGATGGTACTACGTTTGCTGGCCTACCTGGCAAATTTGAAGCTGGCACACCAAATGTGGCAGGTGCTGTTGCCCTTGCTACAGCGATTACTTGGTATCAGAATCTTGGGCGTGAAGCCGTTGAAGCACACTTACACCAACTGCAACAGCAGGCTTACCAAGCGATCTCGCAAATCGATGAAATTCGCGTGCTCGGTTATCAACCCAAGGCCAGTGTACTGAGCTTAGTGATGGATGGTGTCCATCATCAAGATCTCGCCACCTTGCTTGATCAACAAGGAATTGCCGTTCGTGCCGGTCACCACTGTGCTCATCCTTTGATGGATGCGTTTGGCGTAAAAGGGACGGTGCGAATTTCTTTCGGAGTGTACAACACCGCAGAAGAGGTGGAACGCTTGATCGCCGCCATCCATAAAGCGGTCGATTTGCTGTAAACATCGGCAGCCCATATAGCAAAAGAGCCTCATGACTATGAGGCTCTTTTGATTGGAAAAAGTATGTCGTTAGTTATGTGCCTTGCCCTGAATCGTCGCGACAATCGCTTGCAAGCCATTACCGCGTGATGGGCTTAAATGCGCCAGCAAACCAAGCTGGGCAAAATAGTCATCCATAGAAAACGCGCTAATTTCTGCAGAAGTTTTGCCATTCAGCGCAGCCAGCACAATCGCAATCAAACCGCGTACAATCCGTGCATCGGAATCCGCGCAGAAAAACCACTGCTCACCTTGCTGCTCTGCCACTAGCCACACTTCGCTTTCACAGCCTGAGACAAGAACTTGCTCACTTTTCAGCACTTCTGGCATCACAGGCAGCAGCTTACCCCATTGAATGATTTGGCGATAACGGTCTTCCCAACCGTGCAGAGTTTGCATGGTCTCTAAGATGGTTTGTGCATTAATTTCATCACCAAAGGGATGAGCTGGAAATTGACTCATCATGCCCTTACGCCTTCACTTTATGCTTTTGAATCAGTTTATCGACTATACGCGCCACCGCGACAAAACCAAAAGTAGCGGTCACTACCGTAGCTGCACCAAATCCGCTGGCGCAATCCATACGTTTTGGCCCTTCCGCGGTTGATTTGGTGGCGCATACCGAGCCATCCGCTTGTGGGTATTTGAGTTGCTCGGTCGAGAACACACAATCAATACCAAATTTACGCGCTGGATTGGTTGGGAAGTTGTGGTGCTGACGCAGACGATCTTTGAGCTTTTTCGCCAGTGGGTCTTGAATCGTCTTGGTTAAATCCGCAACAGTAATTTGAGTGGGATCGGTTTGTCCACCCGCACCACCTACAGTGATCACTTTGATTTTATTGCTGCGACAATACGCGAGCAGAGAAGCTTTGGCTTTCAAGCTATCAATCGCATCTAACACGTAATCAAACGATTTGCTGAGATAAAGATGCTGATTATCCGGCGTGATGAAATCATCCACCAAATTGACTTTGCACTCTGGATTGATGAGCTTAACCCGCTCCGCCATCACTTCGATTTTGCTTTTGCCAATCGTGCCAGCCATGGCATGGATTTGACGGTTGATGTTAGTGACACACACATCATCCATATCGATAAGGGTCAACTCGCCAATGCCAGTTCGAGCCAGAGCTTCAACGGCCCATGAACCCACACCACCAATCCCAATCACACACACGTGCGCGGCACGTAAAATGTCGACTTCGTTATAACCATACAGACGGCGCGTACCACCAAAACGTTGGTTGTAACTGTCGGAGGCAGGAGTATCGAGTTCACGCATAACCACATTTCCACTCTAGCTGAAAAATAAAGAGTGCGATTTATACGCACTCTTCACAAGAATGTCCAGTTTGCCACCCACTCAATAGCGGCAAAACTATTTTTGTTTTTCCGGCGGCAATGCCCACGGTGCTTGGGTGGGCGAATTTTCTAACCCGAGCTTCCACACACGACCAAAGTGCTTATAGTGCCCCGCCTCTAACCCAGCACGTGGTCCTATGCCGTGGTACAAGTCGAGATGGTTTTGTTTTACCGCACCACCCGTATCGAGCACGATCAACAAACGCAGTTGATGTGCACCAGACCAAGAACCGTCCGCATTCAGTAGTGGCACTTCAGCCAAAATAGGCGTACCCATTGGGAAAATCGAACGATCACCCGCAACCGATGCCATCGGCAATAACTGAATCCCTGCACTTCCGGTGACGGGAGCGGCTGCACGTGGTTTGAAGAATACAAAAGAAGGGTTCTGCTCAAGCAGTTCACGTACCGTTTCTTCATCGTTAGCAAGCACCCAATCTTTGATCGCTTTGAGCGACATTTTCTCACGCTCAACCAAACCGCGCTCAATCAGCACTTTACCAATGCTGACGTAAGCCTTGTTATTTTTACCGGCGTAAGCGAAGTATTCCAAAGTATCGTCATCACCAAAATGCACAAAACCACTGCCCTGCACTTCCATGATAAACGGATCAATCAAGTTGGCTGCATAACCCAATTCCAAGCCTTTACCTTCCAGCGCGCCTTGATAAATCTCACTGCGGGTTGGGCAGTCTTTATTGCACTTTGGCAATCCATAAACAGGGTATTTGAATTCACTATCTGGCTGATGTCTCAGTTCCATAACAGGCGAAAAATAGCCAGTGAACAGCACATTGCCTTGCTTATCACCGCCACCCAACTGAGCGGCTTGAATACCAAATTGAGCCAGTGTTGCAGGGTCGCCACTTTGTAGTACCCACTCATTCAACTGCTCATACAGAGGCTGATAAAGTTTAGCCAACGAAGCTGAGCCTTGTACCACCAAGTCACTTTGTTTGCTGAATTCGGTATAGTCACGTGGCTTATTCGATTCAACCACATCGGCACGGTTGAGAATTTGCGGGAAAGTTTGCTGTTGATATTGCTGAGCGCGATCCGTGGGTTGAGCACAACCAAATAACAGCGCCAAGCTGACAAGAGAAAGAAGACGTTTACTCACAAAAGAGATCCATGGTTTGAGTTTGCCAAGAGGATGACAAACTCAACGTAACAGTGCAATTGAGGTTTTGTTAATAACGGTTATTTTTTACGTTTTCTGACAATTGGTAGACAGCTTGATAATTTGATGATGAATGTTGCTTCATGATTTTCTTCTCTAACTGGATGTCGAATTCATACTTCTGGTCATTAACCATAAATTCCAGCAGATTCCCATTGTACTCAAAGTGAGTAGTTACCAACCTTCCATTCATTACCACGCCTTGTGAGCTGATCGTTATCTTCTGTGCGGTGTATGGGGCAACATTTTGTTCTATCCACAAACCATACAGCTCCGATTTCGGAAACCACTGATCCTGCAATCGTCCAAAAATATTGCTGTACAGCATAAAAACGTAAACCGTACCCAATAGAGCAATTAACAGCAGTAAGCGCTCTTTACTTAAGCCGACATTTTTTCGGCTCGCTTGATGTTTTGCTTTCACCATGTTGGCTCATCTCGACAACTCAGCCATTACGACTCATCACAGTTCACGGTTTTGTCATGCCGCTGTTTTGCATCCGTTCTAATCTGCATGAACAGGATTTGAAATGGGTTGATTTCTCATCCGGTCATATAAAAAACCGCTTGCTCAAAAAAGAATAAAAAGTCATTATTTGCGCATATTTAAACACCAAGGATGTTCAGCCGTGAAAATTCGCAGTACTGCTCTCGTCAAAGGATTTCGCCAGTCAGCGCCCTACGTTAACGCCCACCGTGGAAAAACCATGGTCGTCATGCTGGGAGGAGAAGCAATTGCCGATAAAAACTTCCCCAACATCATTAGCGATATCGCTTTGCTGCACAGCCTTGGCGTAAAAATCGTACTGGTGCACGGCGCTCGTCCACAAATCAATCAAATCCTTGAGAGAAATCAGCGAGATACGCCTTACCATAAAGGGGTTCGGATTACTGACGAATCTTCACTCGGTTTAGTAATGCAAGCCGCAGGACAACTGCAACACGCGATCACCGCGCGTCTTTCTATGAGTCTGAACAATACGCCGATGGCCGGCACTCAGCTCAACGTGGTCAGTGGCAATTTCATCATCTCTCAACCACTAGGTATAGATGATGGTGTCGATTACTGCCACAGCGGACGCATTCGCCGGATTGATGTAGAAGGCATCAACCGCATGTTGGATTTAGGTTCGATTGTTCTGCTTGGCCCGATTGCCAGCTCTGTCACAGGTGAGTGTTTCAATCTACTTTCCGAAGAAGTGGCTACGCAGGTTGCGATTAAACTTAAAGCCGACAAGCTGATAGGGTTTTGCCCGCAACAAGGGATCATCGATGCCAAAGGCAACGCGATTGCCGAACTCTTCCCGAGCGATGTTGAACGCCTCGTCAAAAGCATGGAGCAAGAGTGCGCACCAGATGATGAAGAATGCTTCAGCACCATGCGTTTTTTACGTGCCGCTTTGAAAGCATGCCGTGCGGGGGTACCGCGCAGCCACTTGGTCAGTTACAAAGAAGATGGTGCGTTGATCCAAGAACTCTTTTCATTTGATGGTATTGGCACCCAGATCGTGATGGCCAGTGCAGAGCAGATCCGCGAAGCTACGATTGATGATATCGGCGGTATTTTTGATTTGATTCGCCCACTGGAAGAGCAAGGCATTCTGGTACGTCGCTCTCGTGAGCAACTGGAGCAAGAGATCCACAAGTTCACCATTATCGACAAAGATGGTTTAGTGATTGGTTGCTCGGCACTCTACCCTTACCCAGAGGAACGGATGGCAGAGATGGCTTGTGTGGCCATTCATCCTGAATATCGTGACGGTCACCGCGGTCTGCATTTATTGGTACACACTAAGCATCAAGCGAAGCAGATGGGCATTCGTCACCTATTTGTGCTTACTACTCACAGCACGCACTGGTTCCGCGAACAAGGCTTTATTGAAGCGGATGTGGAAGCGCTGCCAATGGCCAAAAAGAGCCTATATAACTACCAACGCCGCTCAAAAATTTTGATGTTGCAGCTTTAAATTCAAAGGCTTGATACACATGTGAAAAGAAGTGAAAAAAAGATGCAAGTTGTTGCATCTTTTTTGTGCGATTTTCGCTTTTATTTTGTGATAGAGATCGGTAGAATGCGCGCGTTTTGATTAAATGTTGTTCAATAATATTGTCAGGATTTGACGCTTGAGACCTTTCTCAATTTACGCATGGATTGCTTTTACTACTAAGTTCATCAGTATCTAAGAGCAAATCGTCTATGAAAACCGTTATATGTAACTCTCTACAAAGCTTCTGGGATATGGCTGATGCTGATTTTCTCTCCGGAGTCGATGTGCACTGTGTATTCCCTGCCAGTGACAATCTAAAAACGTTCCTACTTCAATCTTGTGAACGTTACCGGATCCGCAGCATCACTTTTACTAAAGCTTTTGCGAACGCCTAATGCCGTACCGCCATGGATTGGCGGAGCATTTACTGCTCCAACCTTGCCACTAAACCACTTGCCCTTTGCGTTTTCACTTTAATTGCCCGCTGCAATACCTTGTTATCGCAATACAATTTGAGCTGTTTTTTCGCCCTAGTAATGCCGGTGTAAACTAGCTCACGAGTCAAAATCGGGCTGTAATCCGGCGGTAAAATCAGCAAAGTTAAATCAAATTCACTGCCTTGCGATTTATGTATGGTCATGGCATACGCCGTTTCATGTTGCGGCACTCGGCTCGGTAACACGGCTTTGATGCTGCCATCCGGCAACTCAAAATAGACTTTCAGTCTCCCCTGTTCATCTTCGCGATCGCGCATACACAAGCCAATATCGCCATTGTATAACCCTAGACCATGATCGTTGCGCGTGACCATGATCGGCCGTCCGTGATACCAGATCTCTTCTTGGGTTTTAATCAGCTTATGAGCATTCAACGCCCGTTCAATACGAGTGTTCAGCCCCATTACCCCAAAATCGCCTTCACGCAGCGCACAGAGCAATCGGCAGCGACTGAACGCATCAAGTGCTGATTTGGCAAGTGTGAGCATGGTTTGCTTTGTCGACTCAAATTGCTCAGTCGATTGATTGAGCAAATTCAGATAAGGACGATAAGCCTGCACTAAGGTTTGCAGCAGTTGCTGATAATGCTCGCCACTAAGGGCAAAATGTTCAATATCGCTGAACGATTGCTGCCACACAGTTTCAACGCGCGCCGGAGATCCACTGTTGATCGCTTTTGCCAGTTGACCAATGCCAGAGCGCGCATCAAAACGGTAGCTTTTTTGCAGCATACATAAGCAATCCGCCACCGGATTCACCGCTTTACTGGCAGTTTGGCGCAAAGAGGCAAACCCCGTCAGTTCAGCCAACTGCGTGCCCTGCTCATTGCCGTAACCTTGGTTCAGGAAGGTACAAATATCACCGAGCACCGCCCCCGCTTCCACCGAAGCCAATTGATCTTTATCGCCAAGCAAAATCAACCGAGCGTGCTTGGGCAGCGCTTCGACCAGTTTCACCATCAAAGGCAAATCAACCATGGACGCTTCATCGACCACCAACAGATCAAGATGGAGTGGATTACGTGCGTGATGACGAAACTCAGCGCTGCCCGGAATCGCGCCAAGCAAACGGTGAATCGTGCTGGAAGTGCTCGGGATCGCCGCAGCGATCTCAGGCTCTATCGCCAGCTGACTCACCGCTTTACCCATCGATTCGGTTAACCGTGCCGCGGCTTTGCCGGTTGGGGCAATCAATTTGATCTCTGGCACTTTACCTTGCGCCATACTTTGACTAATCAGTGCCGCCAAAAGCTTGGTGACTGTGGTGGTTTTGCCGGTTCCCGGCCCACCGGAAATCACCGCAAAACGGCGGGTGAGCGCGACGGCTGCCGCCACTTTTTGCCAGTTTAAGCAGTGAGTAAGCGGAATAAGCTGCTCTAAAGGTTGCAAATCCGCGGCGCGCTGCGCTTTTTCGACCACGGCTTCAATCGCAGGCCAATCCAGCGCATCCGACTCCACCACATCCAATCGATCATTCAGCAGTTGAATCCGCTCGACCGAACTTAGCGGCTTTTGCTGTAGTGCCTGCCACAAGCCTAAATAGTCGCGGGCAAATAAGGTATTCAGGCGTTCACGCAAGTTAGCCAGTTCAACAGGGCTTAAACGTTGGGGTGCAGCTAATTCAGTCAATCGTGCCGCCAGTTGCTTTTCATAATGCCAGTAGCGATGCAGATAGAGCCTTGCGCCATCAAACATTAACGGCACCGCTTCACCTTGTTGCCCCACCAACGGCGAAGCTTGCAGTAAGGCTTGCCAGTCTACCGCTAACCAACGCTCACAGTGCTGCAAACTCGCTTCGCCATAAAGGCCAATCAGCGCCGCCAGATCGCAGCGATTACCGTGTGCATCCCACAGTGGCAAACAGATGTGTCCACGCCCAAGTTCTGCACTGAGCGCCGCGCTCAGTACACTCAACAGCTCACTTTCTGCAGCGTTGTGCCCTGCCAATGCGGCTTGTTTACCAATAAAGCGGGCAAACTGCACATCCAAAGGACGCAGCGCGCCTTGTGCCGGCAGACGTTTCGCTACTTCACTATCCCAAAACATCATAAATCAAGCTCCATCTGCCCAGCTTTACCCGCTCTTTGTGCCAGCTCGCGCCCTGCAATCAATCCATCCAACTCATCTAACAAGGCCAAGCTTGGCTTGGTGTGGAACACGCCTTGATCGGTGCGCCCATCCATCCCGCGTAAAAAGAGATAAAACACGCCGCCGAAATGCTGCTCGTAGTCGTAATGGGCTAAACGGCTGCGCAAAAAGCGATGCAGCGCTAACGCGTAAATTTGGTATTGCAGATCGTAGCGGTGATCGGCCATCGCACTGCCCAAACGCTGTGGATGATACGCCGCTGGATCGTCACCTAAATGGTTGGATTTCCAGTCCAGCACGTAATAGCGCCCCTGATATTGAAACACCAGATCGATAAAACCTTTGAGCATGCCTTGCACCGAGTGAAAACCGAGATCACCCGCGTGTGCCGAGAGCGGATCATGGCGCTGGGTAATGCGATTCAGGGTTGGCGCATCCAACACTTCGATTGGCAGTAAAAACTCCAACTCGGTCAGACGCTGGGCGGCCATAATCTGTTGTAAGCGCAGCGCTTTACCATCCAGTGGCGTGCTCAATACGGTGTCGACCAAGTGTTGCAACACCGGCAGCCACTCAGTTTCAATCTGCTCACTTTCCATCAAATCAAGGATGATTTTAGTATTGGGTTCACTGTGTGCCGATTGCTGGAAATCCACCTCTTCAAACAGCGAATGCAAGAAAGTGCCGGGGCGTGCACCACGCGGGAAATTGAAAATCGAGCGCTCGACAGATTCCAGCGCCGCTCCATCACGCTCTTGCGCACTATCAAGATCAAAACCGCCCACTTCAAGCAAGGGGATGTCTTGCAAAGGATCATGGCGAGCATGACTCGATTGCATCACCAAGCCTGAGTAACTGGTCACTCGCCAGCGGCGATCAATCGCTTGGCTTAACTCACGGGCAGTCAGCTCTCGCTCGTCCAATTGGGGTGGCTGATACGCTTGCTCAAAACGCTTCGGTGGTGGGCATTGCGCGACATCTGGCAAGTTTTCACACTGTTTGAGCAGAGCTTGCTGCAGATCCGCAATACCGCCCTCTTGACCATCTTGCAGCAGGAAACCGATCGCACTGCGATGCGCCGAGGTCGGCTCTTGGCTCGAATTGCCGTTACGCAGCGGTGCAATGCCGATAAAACAGCCATACACAGCGCGAGTGAGCGCCACATACAGCAAGCGTAAATCTTCTGCCAAACGTTCTTGATCGGCTTTGGCTAACGCCTCTTCATTGCCGGTTAAATCGACCCAAGTAGTGGCCGATTCAGCATCGTAATATTTGCCTTCGCTGCTCTCGCGATAGCTCATCACAAACGGCAAAAATACCAGCGGGTACTCAAGCCCTTTTGATTTGTGAATGGTGACGATCTGCACCAAACGCCGCTCAGATTCGAGGCGCTGGATCTGCTCATCACTGCCACCGAGCCCTTGCGCAGCATCCGCCATCGCCTGAGTCAGAAAACGCAGTAAGCCCTGATCGCTATCGATCTCACGTGTCGCTTGCTGCAAGAGTTCGCTGATGTGCAGATAGTCGGTGAGCCAGCGCTCGCCTTCACTTTCCGCCAGCCAACGCTCGGCAATGTGGCGCTGAGTTAACACCGCGCGCAGCATCGGTAGTACGCCGCGCTCACTCCACAAGCGGCGATATTGACGAAATTCGGCAATCAACTGTTCCCATTCGTTTTCATCGTTATTCAGCGCATCCAGCTCGCTGGCGGTTAACGCAAACAGATTCGAGGCGATGGCCGCACGGAGCAAGCGTTCATCTTCTGGCTGCCACACGGCGAGCAGCAAGCGTTCAATATCTTGTGCCACATCGCTGGCAAACACGCTGTCACGGTTGGAAAGATACACACTGGCTATGCCCTGCTGACTGAGCGCATCACGCACCATGCGCGCTTCATTACCGGTGCGCACCAGCACCGCCAGATCGCCCGCTTCAATCGCCTCGCCGCGATGAAAGAATGCCGCGCCAGAGGCCGAAGCAGTCAAAACATGCTGAATTTGCGCCGCACACGCCTCGGCCATTTGCGCGTAGTAATCGGTTTTGCTTTGTGGTTTATCAAGATCTTCCGGCCACCAATAGGTCAAGGCTGGTTGTACTTGCCCCTCCAGTGACCAATGGCGTTTATCAGCACCAGGGCTTGCTGCAACAGGCTGAAAGGGAATGTCATTACTGTAAATAAACGGATGAGTCGCAGAGCTGAACACTTGGTTCACGGCCGCCACCATCGCCGCGCTGGAGCGCCAGTTCGTGCCCAAGGTGTAGTGAGCGCTCACCTGATTGCGCGCTTTGATGTAAGTGAAAATATCGGCGCCACGGAAGGCGTAAATCGCCTGTTTCGGGTCGCCGATCATGAGCAATCCACACTGCGGATGATCAAGATACAGCCGACTAAAAATGCTGTACTGCAGCGGATCGGTATCTTGGAATTCGTCAATCATCGCCACCGGATACAGCGTGCGAATCCGCTCGCCCAATAGCCCTTGCTCATCATTATCCAGCGCAGCGCTGAGTTGAGTGAGTAAGTCATCAAACGAGAGCCAATGATGGGTGGATTTGGCTTTCGCCAACCAGTGACGACAGTGATGAATCGCATGCACCAAAAGCGGTGTTTTGAGTGACACAGTCTCAGCAAGAAATGCTTCTATTCGTTCAAACAGCGCTAATTGTGGCGGATTGCCTTTCTTTGATTTGGCAAGCAACCCGCTTTGGGTGAACTCTTCAAGCTCTGACGGCACGTGCAGATCGTGCGTTTCACTTTGCGCCCAAGTATCCAGAATCGGTAAGCGGCGCAGCAGCGCATTTTGGCTATTTTTGTGCAGGTCAGAGCCAGTTACGGCAGGCTCAATCTCCTCTCGCTCCGCTAACCAGTGCTGCTTAATCTCGGAAATGCGCGCTATCTGTGCTTGTTGCAGCGCGGCCAAATCCCCTTCCATTAAAGGTGTGGTCAGTTTGACTGGCGGCCCAGAAAGATAACCGGCAATCTCAGCCAACAGCGCAGAGGGCGCCGGCCATAAGCGGCGCACTTCGCTCGCGAGGGCAATGGGCAAAGGATAGAACTGTCTGCGCCAATAATCGGCCACCACTTGGGCTTTGAGGCGACTTTCATCAGTGACGAATTCATTTTCAAAGCGACTGCCCGATTCAAACGCATTTTGCGTCAGCATGCGTTGGCAAAAACCGTGGATGGTGAAAATGGCCGCTTCATCCATCTGTCGCTCGGCACTCAGCAACAAAGAGACGGCTAAGTTGTGATCGGTAAATTCAGCCAGCAGCGAGCGAAGCAGTGGATCGTCACTTGCACCGCGGGCAAAGGCGAGGCGCGCATCGTGCAAGCGGCGACGAATACGGTCACGCAGCTCAGCGGTGGCCGCTTCGGTAAAAGTCACCACCAGAATTTGATCAACGCTTAGCGGATGCGCGTGGCGAGTTTCCACGCAGCCATGCCCAAGCACCAGACGCAAATAGAGTCCGGCAATGGTGTAGGTTTTTCCGGTGCCTGCCGAAGCTTCAATCAGCCGCGCTCCATGCAAGGGAAAGCGCAACGTATCGAGCGTAACAGCGAGCTTATTTGAATCGGCACTCATCAGCCTTAATCCTTCTATCTACAGAGATGTGATACAAGACGAATATTTCTCTGCATTAAACTAAAAACCGTGATTGAGTATGGGCTTATGGGATCCACTTCACGGCACAAGCCAAGGCAGCGCTTTACACTGCGCGCACGTTAACAAATTCATTTGTTACACAAGAATTTAGGTCCCTCTGACCTGTGGCCGTACAGCGAACGCCCTACACCAATAATGATTTTCTGGCGGCCACCTACTTCCCACGCTTCTCTCATTTCCAATCCATTCATGGTTAGGCCTGTTCGGCATCTTGCACTTGTAAACGCGGTGTTTGCAGCACTGTGATGGCCAATTGGCGCAGCGTTTTTGCCAGTTCATCACTCCACTGCGGCCAAATACGCGCGATGTAGCGATTACCGCCTTCACCCTTGATGTAAAAGCTATCGTTGAAGGTGTCCGCCATTTTCTTGTAGGACTTCTCTTCATCTTCCTGCCATTTGCCACGGGAAAATCCGGCCTCAACGCAAACCAACGCCGTTTTCGGGAAATAAGCCAAAGGCTGGTTCATGCCTTGGCAAAACAGCGCCACCAGTTCACTCAGTAGCGCCTTGGCTTGCTGCGCGTCATTAAGTGGCGGCAGCATTTGGTGCTGCACTCCTTCTTTGCGTTCATAACCAATCAAATGGGTCGTGACGGCTTTGCCGCTCGCCGCCAAGCAGAGATGATCAATCCATGCGGCTAATAAATCTTCCGAGCGAATCGCGCCACTGCGCGCACGCACCAAGCCAGATTGATAACGCTTCACGAGCCAACCACGTAGTAAAACCTCTCGGCCATCGTCAAAGGGCTGTAAGCGTAGATCAATCTCTTCATCGTCCAGTGGTTGGTGACACAAAAAGCCAATTTTTTCCGCCAGCGCCAAAGCTTGTTGCGCACTTTGCGCCAATTCAAGATCGCCAAACGCCGCCACCGGCAACTTGCCTTGCGCTCGTTGCTGCTTAGCAAACTGCGCCACCACTTGGTCACGCTCTGCGCCATCGCGGCAAGCGAGCAGATTTTCCACCAACTCATCACGCAGCTGATACGCGCTCAATCCATCCAAAGCAAACGGCTCATCATCTTCCAGCACGGCAAGCGGCGGCTCAAAGCTCACTTTCAAACGGCGTTTGAAGAAATACTCCACTGGCAGACGCCAAAAACGTTGCAACTCGACCAGATCCAACTCCATCGGCCAACTCACTTCGAGCAGATAATCACTGAGTGGCGTGAGAAAATCGGCACTGCTCTGCCCTTGGCGACGAGCGGCAGGTAGCCATTCACGGGCAAAACTGCCAGCGATAAACGCCTGCGGGCTGAACGGCACCATAGGATACTGGGTGGTTAAGTGCTCAACCAAGCGACGTCCGGAGTCATCACTTTCTAGATTTTCATCGCCTGCCAAGCAGTAGTTCTGCTCGCAATATTCCAAAAGCTCGCTGACCAGCACTGAAGGCACGCGCTCGCTGTTATCTTGAATCGAGCGGCCTACATAGCTGATATACAGCTGTTCTTTGGCTGACAACAAGGCTTCGAGGAACAGGTAGCGCGACTCTTCACGCCGTGAACGGTCGCCAACTCGGCGCTGCACATTACGCAGGTCAAACCCTTCCACCATTTCATTGGGTGGATAAACCCCATCATTCATGCCGAGCAGACACACTCTGCGAAACGGGATCGAACGCATCGGCATCAGGGTACAGAAGTTCACTTGTCCCGCTAAAAAGCGTTGGCTAATCCGAGTTCCGGAGAGTTTATTGGTTAGCACTTGGCGAATGATGGCCGGCGAAATCGCTTGTTGGTAGCCCGCGTCGGCCAACTGCTGTTTTAGGTTCACCAAGCTATCGCGGATGGTTTTCAGCGCCAGCTCACCTTGTAAATCGACACTAAAACAGCGCTCCAACAGTTCGTTGAGCCAATAACGCCACTGTTCCATGCTTTGGGTTTGTGCAAGCTGGCTACGCAGCTCGCTGAGCGTTTGTACAAAGTGTGCGAGCTTACCCGCCAACTCAGCGCTCATACCTTGCACTTGGTTATAGGGTGCAAGCCACTGGCCGCCACCAAGCTCATACAACCCCGCTTCAGCCGGCATAGCGTAACCCAGTAACATACGTTCAATGCCAAACTGCCACGTATTTTGTTCACTGGCGGGCAGTTCAAACTCCGCACCCGTGTCGCTATTCAGCCCCCAACGAATGCCGGCTTCTTCGACCCAACATTTGGCAGTGGCAAACTCTTCTTCATCAATCGCAAACCTTGCCATAATCGCCGGGGTTTCAAGTAGCTCAAGCAGTTCTGACGCCAGACAACGCGATTGCGGCAGTGCTAACAACTGCAAGAAGGCGGTTAAAATCGGGCTTTCCTGATCAGCGCTGCGATCAGAAATCGAAAACGGAATAAAACGCTCACCGGGCGCGTTGCCAAACACCGCCTGAATGTAAGGTGCATAGGCGTTAATGTCCGGCACCATCACAATCACATCGCGCGGTTTTAGGCTGGGATCGCGCTCAAACTCAGCCAGCAGTCGGTCGTGCAGCACTTCCACTTCACGAATCGGGCTGTGACACAAGGCAATCTGCAGGGAATCATCCTGCTCGGCAATGCTGGGTTTATGGCCGCTGCTGGCAAACTTGGCATCGTCTTGATGCTCTTGCAGATGCAAAATATCCGCTTGGATGTGATGCAGCAGCGAGTCGCGTTGAATGTCAATAAACAGCTCTAATTCGGACTGATCGTTTTGTGCCAGAAGATAGAGATTATCGCGCCCCATTTTGCCCATCGAGGCCAGTAAGCTATTGCCCACCGCGTGACTCAGGTGCATCGACTCTTGCAGATAGTTTTCCACATCGCCTTTGAGCGGCGAGACTTCACTGCCGACGGTGACTTGCTCACCGTTAATGTGCAGCAGTTTGCGTTTTTGCGCTGCCACTCGCGCCAGATATTTACGGTCACGAATGTCGCCCCAATAGTGCTGACAAGGGTTGGTCAGCATCAGGTGCACGTCGATATGCTCACCCATCGCGCGCAGCGCATCAATATAACGGGGCGGCAGCGCGGAAATACCGAAGATGAACAACCGCTTAGGCCATGTGCTGCGATCAAAGTTGCCACTGGCCAACTGCTCAATAAAACGCTGATATAGGTTGGCACGGTGATAAATCGAATGTCCTTGCTCACGAGTGTAAGCATAGAGTTCACGCCACAAAATCGGCTGCCACGGGTGTTGGTCAGCGATTTCCGCCACTTCTTCACCCGCTTCCCAACTTAAAATCCAGTCGGGGCGATACACCAAGTAACCATCAAAAATATCAGCAATTTTTTCCGCTAATTGGAAGCGCTTAGAATCATCTTCATCGTCTTGTAAATAGCGTTGTAGCGGTTGGAATTCTTCACGGTCAAGCAGCTTTGGCAGTAGCTCCATCAAACGCCAGCTCATTGCTTCTTTATTGAATGCACTGCGCTGCGGCACATCAGGCAACACTTGAGTAAACATCTGCCAGATAAACGTTGCCGGTAGAGGAAACTCAAGGTTCGCCGCCACCCCTAATTCACTGGCCAGTGCCATTTTAAGCCACTGCGACATACCGGGGCTTTGCACTAAAATGCTCTCAGGAATAAAGGGATCGTCCAACGGTTCATTTTTGATTAAATGAACCAACAGGATCTTCAGCGTTTCAACTTGGTTGGAGTGGTAGACAGTAAACACAATGCACTCATGCTGCTCGACTCATCATGAGCTGAGAGTAGCATAAGTGCATGTCGGGAAGGATAAAAAAGCTCTGGGCAGGATCTCAATTGGTTAACGAGAACGCACCAAGACTTTATGTGGTTGATAAAACGCCAGATAGCGAATCGCAACGTAGCTCACCACTATGGTGGCCACAATCAGCTCAAGGCTCGCTAACCAGTGCACTTGCGCTACATAACGCTCAGCCACGCCGATGTTTTCCATCCAGTGCGCCATTTTAAACAGTGCCGTCGCACCAATCACCATCGGGAAAGTGAATGCCGCATAGCCCGGACTAAATGGCAGACGCAATAAGCGCGTGAACGCCAAGTAGATGATAGCTGTCATCAGTACTGCAATACCAAACAACAGCGCCACAATCACAGGTGAAGGATCTGCCACGACTGTCAGATAACCCGCCAGAGAGAGGCTGGCAGGCGCGGCCATGATCGCCAACGTTGGCTTCGCAGCATCTGGGATCTCTTGAGTGAAGATAAAACGATAGATCATCATTGGCAGCATCACGGCGTAAGCCAACATACCAAACACCAAACAAGCATAAGCAATCGTCGTCAGTTCAGGGTTTCCTGAGAAAGACACATCCGCCACAATGATACCCACAGGTGGCACAAACCAGCTTGGCACCATGTGGTGCAGTTCAAATGCTTGGGCGCGGTGATACAAAAAACTCACCAAAAATAGGATGTGTAAGCCCACGGCAAACAGCCACAAGGCATCACCCGCCATAGGATAAAAATGGCCAAGCGAAGCCGACACCACCATGGTCGCCATCGCAAACGTCGGGACCACACTGCCCACCACAGGGTGAGCCAAATCTTGACGCAACAAATGACCGTGCCACAAGAATTTAAACGCCAATACAATCAACAAAATGCTGGCAATCGCTGCGCCAGTCCACTGCGCGATACCCTGTGCAGGTACCATGTTTTCCCAACTCCATCCCAAGCTCGCAATCCCTAGCGCGAGGCCGGCCATTGGGGTCGGCGCTCCCATCACTTTCGCTTTTGCTGCTCGAATCATACTGTCTCTCTATTGATGGTTATCGGTTAATACGCGCATCTTACGCTTGCACTTTGTTATCAACTATCTAATTATTCCTAACACATGTTCAATAAAACTAAACGTTCGCCATGGCTAGCCATATTTCGCTCAAACAATTACGTGTTTTCACCACCATCATTCAACACAAAAGTTTGACTGTCGCCGCAGAAGTGCTGTGCCTCTCCAAAGCCGCGGTCAGTGTCGCGCTGTCAGAGTTAGAAAAACAGCTCGGCCATGCGCTGTTTGATCGGGTCAATAACCGCTTGGTGCTTAACCAAGAAGGGCAAAAACTGCTGCCGCTGGCGGATGAACTATTGCAACGCGCAAAAGATATCGACCGTTTGTTTGATGAACAGCAAGTCCTCACCGGCAAACTGCGGATTGGGGCCAGTGATACCGTGGGCAACCAAGTCGCGCCCTATTTGATTAGCGCCTTTCGCCAGTTGCATCCGCATCCTTCGCAAAGCCTATTTATTTCCAACTCGGCACAGGTGTGCCAAAAATTGGTCGATTACGAACTCGACATCGGTTTGATCGAAGGCAAGACGCTACATCCAGAACTCATTTCTACTCAGTTTAGCCAAGATGAAATGTGCATTATCTGTGCGCCCGACCATCCACTGACTCAGCGTGAACGTTTGGTGATGAGTGACTTTGAACACAGCGATTGGGTGCTGCGAGAAGCGGGATCAGGCTCACGCGAGTTTTTCTTACGTGTGATTGCACCGCGCATTGAACACTGGATTGAAGCGTTTGAACTGAATACCACCGAAGCGCTGATTAATAGTGTCTCTTCCGGTTTAGGGCTAGGCTGCTTATCCCGATTAGCGGCCAAAACCCCGCTGCTGGATGGGCGCGTGGTGATGCTTAATGTTCCACTGGACATGAGACGTCGTTACTGGATGCTGGTACACAAAGAGAAATACCAAAACCCTCTGCTGCGTCAGTTCATTGAATTTTGCCCACAATGGGCAAGCCAAAGTCCCCTGCTACAACTTGATTAATCATCAAATAAAGGGATATGACTCAGCGCGCATTTTAGTGGTCGCAACTGGACTTTACTGACTAAAAACTGTATAAACAGCCAGTTATTTTTAGCGACAAACTAGAGGATTAACCATGGCTGTTATCGTGAAGTACGTGGTGGAGCGCAACGGAGAAGAGAAAATGACTTTTACCTCGAAAGCCGAAGCTGACGCTTATGACAAAATGCTGGATATGGCAGACGAGCTTTTCGAGCTGCTGGGTAAAAGTGCTCTGATCGAAGATGAAGCCAAGCAAGAAGAACTGGCAATGTTCTTGGCTCAAAACAAAGAAGACGTACTGTGTGCACTGGGAGCCAAGCGTAAACCTGCTCCAGCAACAGGCAAAAAGCCTAAAGCAGTTGCAGACAGTGATGAAGATGAGTCTGTCGACGACGCTGCATAATCAAGAAAACCGCTGCTCAACCCAGCGGTTTTTTTATTTGCTCAGGATATACCGTAAGCAACAAACTGCGTCCGACGAACGGAATTCTTTTTAACGCAATATCTCTTTAAAAAGACAAAAGGTATTCTTCTACAGACGGATTGCCTCTGCGGTCTTTTATCCTGCTCATCCACTCTTTATGATGATGGACAACCTATCGGTTGAGTTGTGGATGCTCAACTCAATGCCTTTGCTGCTGCAAAGCACAATATCCCCAAACTACTTGGAGTTGCAGGTAGGCGGCAAGTGAGAGAATCCCCATGAGCATAGACAAACTATGTGATTGGGGTGAACGAACGTAGCCAACACCGCTGCGGCTTCAAGTAGGAAGGGGATGGCAAACAGCTCAACCCACATTTGATGATGGAGAATAAACATGGCGTACTTTGCTTTAGGTCTAGCAACCGCGACCAAAAACCGTGATGGAAAAATTATTGAAGCTTTCTTCCCAACCCCAATTCTGGCACCAAGCGAAGCTTTGGTTGCGGCATTGGCACCGATCGCAGGTTACCAAGAAGGCAATCAAGCGCTAGAAATCACCGCAGCACAAAGCGCTGAATTAGCCGCGGTTTTCGCAGCTCATCAACAAGCCGCAAGCGCAGCATTTGCCGATAAAGCAGCGAATGCCAATCAGCCTCTCGTGCTAGTTATTCTGGCAAGTGATGACAAGCCGCAAAGCGTGGCTGAAGGCTATCTCAAGCTACAACTGATTTCTCACCGTCTGGTTAAACCACACGGTACTGTGCTGGATGGCATTTTCGGTCTGCTGCACAACATCGCATGGACTAACGAAGGCCCAATTGATCTGCCAGAACTGGCGGATCGCCAAATCGAAGCGCGTTTGGCTGGCCGTGTGCTGACTGTCGATTGCGTCGACAAATTCCCGAAAATGGTGGATTACGTGGTACCTGCAGGCATTCGTATCGCAGATACTTCTCGCGTACGTCTTGGCGCTCATGTGGGTGAAGGCACCACGGTAATGCACGAAGGCTTCATCAACTTCAATGCGGGAACCACTGGCGTGAGCATGGTTGAAGGCCGTATCTCTGCTGGTGTTGTCGTGGGCAATGGCTCAGACATCGGTGGTGGTGCATCTATCATGGGTACGCTGTCTGGCGGCGGCAAAGTGGTGGTATCGATTGGTGAAAACTCTCTGCTTGGTGCAAACGCTGGTTTGGGCTTCCCACTAGGCGATCGCTGTACTGTGGAATCAGGCTTGTACGTGACTGCAGGCACCAAAGTGCGCACACTGGATAAAGATGGCAACCAAGTCGATATCGTTAAAGCGCGCGATCTGGCTGGCGTTTCTGATCTGCTGTTCCGTCGTAACTCACTGACTGGACAAATTGAGTGTCTGGCCAACAAATCTGCCGTGGAACTCAACAGCGAACTGCACAAGAACAACTGATCTTGATAAGTAAGGCGTTATGAAAGAAAAATGGCTTGGATTTCCAAGCCATTTTTTATCTCAATTTTTGCATTTCAATACGCTTAACCGGGATGACCATCCACTCTTGGCTTGAGCAACATAGCGCCAAAGCGCAGCACAAACAGCGCAAACGCAATAACCCATAACGCAGCACTCAGGTTCACCCAAATCAGCAACTGCTGTGGCAGTAGACCCACACCCAAACCACGCACGACTGCGGCAAGCAACAAAGCGATAAATGCCCATTGCATGTTAGGGCCTTGATAAATCGCTCGCCCCGTGTGCCCCATAGTTACGCGAGCAATCATGCTTAAAATCAAGCCAGAGAGCGCACCAATCGCAAATAAGTGCAACAAGCTGTGATTCAGCCAAGCGTTATTCACTAGCCCACGCAGCAGCAAACTCAGCGGGATACACAGATAGGCAGCATGCAGTGACCACACCAAAGGCTCACTCAAAGTACGCCAAGGCTGCCAACGTAAAAACCGAATCAGTTGCGCGACGCCTGCCACCAACATCAAAGGCTGGCCGAGTTGTGCCATGGTCAGTGGGAAGAAACTGAGAATAAACAGAGCCAGTAAGCTACCGTTAGCGATCACATCCAAAGCCAAAATCGGCTCAGCTTTCGTAAACTGGAAACGTCTTGCGGTGAAAAACGGAATCACTCGCCCGCCCATCACCGAAAGCAGCAACATAAACCACCACAGCATGGCTTGCCACACCGCATTGCTCGGGAATGGAGGCATACCTTTAATGGTGGCGTAGCTGGCAAAGTTAGCCGCAATCGCCAAGAAAAACAGAGGGATAAAAAATAGGTTGCGCCAGCCTTTAGCTTTCACCACACGTAAACCCACTTCATACGCCACCGCCAATAGAAATAACGCTTCAATGCTTGAGGTTAACCAAAGTGGTATAGGCATCCAAAACAATACACGCACCATTAACCACAAGGCCACAATGAAAGCTAAACGGTGGCTTTTCGTGCCGTTAATGCCAGTCCAGTTTTGTACGGCAGTCAGCAGGAATCCAGCCACAATTGCCATCGCAAAACCAAACAGCATCTCATGTACATGCCACCACAGCGCGGGAACTTGCAATAGTTGCGGCTGCCCTGCTTGAAACATCCAAACCCAAGCGAGGATGGCAATCACGGCATAAACACTGCCTAACAAAAAGAAAGGACGAAAACCCAACCGCAGAATGGCAGGGATACGCTCTTCGACGCGTTTATCGATAATGTTGATCACTTTGGCTCCTTAGCCCAACCCATCACTGACCAAACCATCAACTAAGCATAAAGCACGCCAAATAAGTAACACTTGTAAAATCAATAGGCTAGAAATAAGAAAAGTCATAATGACACTCATAAAGAGAGTCACTATGACTTAAAGGAGTAAGTTTAACTTAATGCTAATTTACGAGGTGTGATTACCACACAAGCGATCTGTTTCTGCTTACCAAACCCAATGATTTGCGATAACGCTGCTTTCCCCACCGGAATATAACCGGAACCAACCACATGCTCTTCCGACTCTGCATGCGGATCATGGAAAAAGAAGAACTTATCACTCAAGCCACTGAGCACAATCCAGTGTGGCTCTTTCTTGCCATCAAAACGATAAGTGCTGATCAGCAGCAGCACACAAGCCCCCTGCTTTACCCACGCTTCTAACTGTGCTTGCGACGGTGGCGCGTCAATCATAGTCACATCTTGGTTGGTCAGTTGCTGGCAAAAATCTTGATGTACCAATTCGATGATCTGTTTTTTATTCGGGTCACGCACACTATCAATAAAAGGCGTCGACTTAGACTGGTTCCACAGCTCAACATGATAACCACGCCTTGCCGCAGCCAGCGCCAAACCTTGGCCACTGCACCCACCGTGCCCTGCGGCCATAAAAATAGTGGTCGCTTCGCGCCACAGTTGCATCTCTTGCATGCGGCTTGGCTCAAAATTCTCATCCAAACAGGAAAAACTCATCAATAAGCAAGCTGCGCCACAAGTAAAAGGTGTGGTTTGCACGTACAGAGGCATCGGCAGCAAGACTTTGGATTCTTTCGGAGTTAACCGTTTTTGCATTCTGCGACCATCGCACAGGTCATCATAGTAATGGATGAGCAACTTCAAGGTTTTATAGCCCATCTTTTCATATAATTTTAACGCGGCGGTATTGTCTTCACGCACTTCCAGCCGTAATGTAGTTGAGCCTTGATCAAGAGCAGCACGCTCGCATTGTTCAACTAAACTCTGAGCAATCCTCCGTCCTCTGAATTCAGGTTTTACGGCAATCGAATACAACCTTGATAGCTGTGTACCTTGATGAAATAGAAGCAATGCATATCCCGCCAACTGGTCGTCGGCTTCCGCCACAAACAAAGCAGCATGGTCGGAGTGTATAAAACGCTTCATTTGGCGAGGAGAGATTCTATCCCCGTCAAAAAGCTGTTGTTCTAACGCATTGAGCGCATTGAGATCAGCGCTGTTGGCACGACGAATGTCCATTCAACATCCTTAATAATGAGTGGATTGACGAGATTGCGACTCAAATAATAGACCTATTGCAATAGGAAGAATATACCGATGGCTAACCTTTTAATCGTGACCGACCAAGCCAGTGACTGGCAACAATATTTCCCTTCAGAACAAGTCGTTAGTGTCGATCAATATCTTGATACTGACTGGAAATTCAATCACCGCAGTGTGCAGGTGGTCAACCTGTGTCGCGATTACGGCTACATGAGTAGTGGTTACTATGTTTCACTGATGGCCGAAGCCCGCGGCCACCGAGTGATTCCACGCGTGATGGCGATTAATGACATCAATCAGCCGTTTTTCCTTTCTTCCGGCCTGATCAAGATGCACAAACTGAGCAGTGGCACTGACGTGCTCAGCACTAAGATTTACTTTGGCCGCACTCCGCAAAAAGGCTTAGATAAACTGGCACGTCGCCTGTTTGAACAGTTCATGGTGCCGGTGATTGAACTGGAAATGCACAAATACCAAGGGCAGTGGCAAATCATCAAAATCGCGCCATTCCCATTCCAAGACTTGGAAGATCAAGAGCAAGATTTCTTTATTGAATCACTGGAAATGTTCTCGACCAAAGTGTGGCGTCGTCCAAAACAAGAGAAGAAATACCGTTACGACATCGCGATGTTGGTTGATCCAGAAGAGAAGATGCCGCCTTCTGATGCTTCAGCGCTCAAACGTTTCCACCGCGCTGCCAACCGCTTAGGTATGAACTTGGAGACCATTTCACCGGATGATCTGTCTCGTTTGGGTGAATTTGATGGCCTGTTCATTCGTGCGACCACCAACATCAGTAACTACACCTATCGCTTTGCCAAAACGGCAGAAAAGATGGGCTTGGTGGTGATGGATGACTCCGAATCGATCATGAAATGCACCAACAAGGTGTTTTTGACTGAGCTTTTGGAAACCAACAAAGTTCCTGCACCGAAGAGCGTGATCATCCGCAGTTTTGACCCAGAGTGGAAAACGGGCCTGATGGAGCAGTTGGATTTCCCAATGGTGCTGAAGATTCCTGATGGTGCTTTCTCGCGCGGTGTGGTGAAAGTGCGCAATGAGCAAGAGCTTGAAAAAGAAGCCGGCACGCTATTTGAAAAAAGCGCGCTGATTCTCGCCCAAGCCTTTATGCCAACCGACTTTGACTGGCGTATCGGTGTCATGAACCGTCAAGCGATCTTTGCCTGTAAATACATGATGAGTCGTGGCCACTGGCAGATTTATCAGCACCACAATAGCGGCCGTGTGACTGCAGGTGGCTTTGAAACGCTCGATCTAAAACAAGTGCCGAAGAATGTCGTCGATGTAGCGGTGAAAGCAGCCAACCTCATTGGTGGTGGCCTCTACGGGGTGGATCTCAAAGAGATTGATGGCCAAGTGTACGTGATTGAAGTGAACGATAACCCAAGTATCGACCACCATGTGGAAGACGCGTTCTTGGGCGATTTACTCTACGATCGCATCATGACCGAGTTCTTACGCCGTATTCAGATGCGTGGTTTCTAAAGCGTTTTTACCCTTCTAAACTAAGCCCGGAGATATTCCGGGCTTTGACTCTTTATCGCTCCATTGTTACCTTCTTGCCATCATTGGCTAACAAAAGAGATTAACCATGGAGTTTCTCATCGATCACTGGCGTTTTGGCGATTCCGCCCCACAACGCCACGCCGCTCAATTACAAAAGCTACAAGCGGGTGATTGGTATCACTGCCAACGCGATGCCAAAGGCCTTCGCGAGTGGTTACTCGACCAGAATGTTCCCTCTTCGGTGATCGACAGTTTGTTGGCCGAAGACACTCGTCCTCTATTTGAACAATACGATGAGCGTAATTTTTTGCTGATCCTGCGTGGAGTGAATCTTAATGACAACGCCGACCCAGCAGACATGCTCAGTGTACGTATTCTCTATTATCACGGCGCGTTGATCTCAACTCGTAAAACACCTTCGAAAGCGATCAGTACCGTACGTGCAGCACTCGAAGAAGGCCAAGGCCCATCGAGTTTGGCAGAGCTTATCGTCCGTGTTGTCGATGAGCTTAATAAAAACATCGACGTCTATCTCGACCAGATCGAAGAGAAAATCGCTCAGTTTGATGAAGAGTTAGAACTGAGCAGCGAGCTGATGGAAACCCATAAATCCCTGCTCAAACTCAAACGCTTTATTAAGCCACAGCAATACGCCTTAGATGATTACCTCAATTCGGAAGTTGCCCTCGCACAGAGCCAACATTTGCGTTTACGCCACAGCGTCAACACTGTGACTCGTATTAATGAAACGCTGGACTTTTTCTTGAGTGAACTGGAAATCATCAAAGGTGAGTTGCGCCAATATCATGCCGAGAAGATGAACCAAAACACTTACTTGTTTTCGGTGATCGCGGCAATTTTCCTGCCGACCAGCTTCTTAACTGGCTTGCTAGGCGTGAACGTCGGTGGCATTCCGGGGACTGAATCCCCCATTGCGTTTGGGCTGTTTTGCGCAGGACTCGGACTGATTTTCGGCTTAGAGTTTTGGATTTTGCGCCGCCTGCGCTTTTTTGATAATCAATCGTAAATCGGTACAGGAACTCATCATGTATATCTTTGGCTATGGAAGCCTGATTAATTCTGCCTCACGTCGTTTAACTGGCCAGACAGGGCGCGCCATTCCGGCGAGCGCAACGGGATTGGTACGTTACTTTGGCAAAATCGATGACAGTTATATTCTCTCACCTTTGGTCGTGCACCAGGGTGACGGGAAGATTAATGGAGTGTTGTTAGAAATTGATGATGTGGCTTTAGCGGAATTTGATCGCCGTGAGCGCGGTTATCAGCGCATCGCTTTAACTGCCGATCGTATTCACGCAGAAGACCATTTTGATGCTGAAAGGCCGATTTGGATTTACGTCACTGAGCAGCACCTTGTGCCATGCTCGCAAAGCCCGATTGTGCAAACCTATGTGGATACGGTACTCAGTGGCTGCCTTGAGTTTTCTGAAGCATTCGCACGGCAATTTGTTGAACAAACCTTAGGTTGGCAGCATCCGTTAGACAATGACCGCCATTCTCCCAAATATGGCAACTTGGCGGGTGTGAATCCCGACCATCATTCGCTGATTGATCAATTGGTTGCCGCCGTACGTTAAACAATTCTCACCCCACTGGCTATTGCTCGCTGTGGGGTGAGTAACACACTTTCATCCCCATCTTGGGTTTCTGCACACAGCAACATGCATTGTGATAATACCCCCGCAACTAAGCTCGGTTTGAGATTACACAACACAACAACCTGCTGGTTCAGCAATGCTTCCGTGGAATAATAGGGTGCTAACGCTGTCACGGCCTGCAGAGTTTGTTCGCCCACTTCAATCTGCACAATGTAATTGCGTGTTGAGCGTGTATGAGGCTTCACCTCAACAATCGTTCCAATGCGCAAATCCAGCCGCGCAAAATCATCGTACCCTACCGTTAAGAACGCTGAGTCCATAGCTTCACCCTCTTATCATTAAAAACGTTTACACTTTACGCCAATGCCTGTTGAACAAGCGTGATAGCTCACAATTCACTCTTATGTACTCAGTTACAATTGCGCTGTTTTCACAGAGAGCGCTACTATTGCGCCTGTGATAGAAAAGGAATCTTATGGCAACCATAAAAGACGTAGCTCGTGAAGCAGGTGTATCTGTGGCAACGGTTTCACGCGTCATCAACAAATCTCCCAAAGCCAGCCAAGCATCGATTGATGCGGTCAGCCTTGCCATGCACAAGCTCGGTTATCGCCCCAACGCAGCAGCGCGTGCTTTAGTCAATCAAAGTACCAACACAATTGGGGTATTGGTCAGTGATGTTTCCGATCCCTTCTTTGGAACTTTAGTCAAAGCCGTCGATACTGTCGCCCATCGCGAAGGAAAACATTTGCTGATCGGCAACGGTTATCACCGTGCAGAAGAAGAACGCCGCGCATTGGAACTATTGATCAACAGTCGCTGTGACGCCTTAGTCATCCATTCCAAAGCCTTGTCCGATGAAGAGCTGATTGAATACGCCAATGAAGTGAAAACGCTGGTGTTGATCAATCGCCATATTCCACAGTTGGCGGATCGCTGTATTTCACTCGACAACCAGAAAGGGGCTTACTTAGCGACCGACTTCCTCATCCGTCAAGGACACAGGAACATTGCTTGTATCAGCTCATCCCACCAGATTGAGGATGCCGATCAGCGCATTGCGGGCTATCAACAAGCGTTGGATGAACATGGAATCTCACTAAGTAGCAGCTACATTGAAAAAGCCAGCCCAGACAGTGAGGGCGGTGAACAAGCCATGACTAACCTTCTAGTCAAATCGCTACCCTTTACCGCGGTTGTCGCTTACAACGACAATATGGCGGCCGGTGCTCTGTTGGTGCTTGAAGAAAATGGTCATTCCGTGCCTGAGCAAGTGTCGGTGATCGGTTTTGACGATGCGCTGATTTCGCGCTACTTGTGCCCACGCTTAACCACAGTGCGTTACCCAATTCAATTGATGGCAGAAAAAGCCACTCAATTGGCACTCGCCTTGGCAACGGATGCGCCGCGCGAAAATGATCCGATGATCTTTTCGCCTACCATAGTCCGCCGCGACAGCGTGGCACAAAAAAGAGAGCCTTAAGGCTCTCTTTTGCTTATGCTTTGACACGTAACGTGAGCTGATATTGATAGCGCTGCTGGGTGAGCAAAAACTCGGGGTGAACGCTTTGGCTCCATGAGTCATCGCCTCCCACGCCCATATGCTGCGCATCCAGATTGAGATACAACTTATCGCCCGCCACCAACTCATTGGTGTGTTTCGCTTTATCCAACATCGCTTGTGAATAACGACTGAGCGCAAAATGAAAATGGCCTTCCACCTCCAGAGCACCGACTTGTAGCTGACGAGTATCACAACGCAAGCCATTTTCGGTAGGGAAAATGTAAGGCGTATGCAGCTCATCAATACTGGCGGTGTAATGGCCAACATAAGCGGATTGCAGACGATCGGGATAGTTCTCATGCGGACCACGGCCAAACCAGTGCACATCCTTTTCTGCACTTGGCAACACCAAGGTTAAGCCTACTCTTGGTAGCGGCGGTAAATCAGAACACAGCATAACCTCAACATTCAGATCTACTCGCGCATCACCGAATATTTGGTAACACCAAAAGCTGCGCAGTACCAAATCGTGTTGATGATAATGAGCAAAATCGACCTTCACTTCGACACACTCGCTCAGCGTTGTAACTCGGAGATCTTCACATTCCACTCGCAGCTTATCTAAGCCCGCCGAGTGCCAGCGCGCAATCCAACTGTTCGGGTCAAGATGCTGCGCTTCACTGGTGCCAATATCGTTATCCAACACCGCGCGGTAAAAGTTATCGCGCAGCGGTTCGCTTAAAACAGGCTGGCTGTTCTGCCACCACTGCTCTAATCCCCCTGTTTGGAGGTTAAACTGCCATTCATGATTGTCCGCCTCGACGCAGATCTTATCTCCATCTTGCTGCCATTGAGGCACTGGAGCGTGTGTGATTTTAGGCAACGTGATTCTTCGTGGCTGCAAACACCACTGCTCACTAGCGATGCAGTGCCCCGCCTTAGACCAAGGCTGATCTTCACTGCACAATAAAGCCACATTGAGGTGATATTCGTACTCTGGCTGCATGTGCTGTGGCTCTAAATCGAGTGTGATTGTGCCTTGCGGCGCAATATCGAACGGTTGACGATGCTGATACACCTCTTGCCCATCTCGGCACACACTCATCACCAACTCGAGTGACAGCGCGGCAAACAAGCGTTCATTGTGGATGGTGAGCTTGGGATAGCTCAGCGAGAACTGATACGGCTGTTGGACTTTCTTCACTTCATGCAATGTTGGATGCGGCGTGCGATCTGGAAACAGCAAACCGTTAATGCAGAATTGGCGATCGTTTATCACATCACCAAAATCACCGCCATAACCCCAATAGTGGCGTCCCTCGGCATCCCATTTAGATATGCCTTGATCAACCCAATCCCAAATAAACCCACCTTGCAAACGAGGAAACTCACGAAACGCCTGCCAGTATTTATAAAACGCACCCAGGCTGTTACCCATCGCATGAGCATATTCACACAAGATCAGCGGACGCGTTTCCTCCGGCAAACTGATCCAATTTTTCAACGCATACTTAGGAACGGCTGGATGCGGCTGGTGCTGATCGACCCTCGCGTACATTGGGCAAATAATATCAGTCGCCGCCGTATTGGCACCACCACCTTCATACTGCACAGGGCGAGAAGGATCGCGCTGTTTAGTCCATTGATACATGGCGTGATGATTGGTACCAATCCCCGATTCATTCCCCAATGACCAAATGATCACGCAAGGGTGGTTTTTATCGCGTTCCACCATGCCAATCATGCGTTGCAAATAGGCATTGACCCATTGTGGATCATTGGAAAGTCGGCTCATTGGGAATTGGCCGTGGGTTTCGAGATTCGCCTCATCCACCACATACAAACCGTATTCATCACACAGTTCATACCAACGCGGATGATTGGGGTAATGGGCGGTGCGCACCGCATTGAAATTGTTCTGTTTCATCAATTCAATGTCGCGACGCATGTTCGCTTCATCCATTACATGCCCGAGTTCTGGGTGATGTTCATGACGATTCACCCCGCGGATCAACAAAGGCTGACCATTCAACTTTAGCAGCCCTTGGTCAATTTCTACTTTGCGAAAACCCACTGCCGCACTTTCAAACTCAATCGGCGCGCCATGCTCGTCAAGCAAACTGATCACGCAGCGGTAAAGGTAAGGCGCTTCATCACTCCACAATGTCGGAGAACAAACCGTTAAGCTGTGCTCGGTTTTATCGTGCCATGCCCCTTTTTCATCCACCACACGCTGGCCTGTATGCAAGGCTTGAGAGCGCGCTACACACTCACCTTGTGCATCGAATAAGACAATTTGTACTTGATGATGACGAGTCACTTGGTTTAAACGAGTTTCTACTCGTAATTCAGCGTGTTGATAAAGGACATCCAGTTCAGTGCGAATAAAGAAATCTTCAATCGCGAGGTGTGGCTTATGGTAAAGATACACATCGCGAAAGATGCCACTCAGCCACCACATATCTTGGTCTTCTAAGTAAGAGCCATCAGACCAACGCAGCACCATAGCGACCAACAGGTTTTCACCTTCCTGCAGATAAGGCGTTAACTCAAACTCGGCAGGCAAACGGCTATCTTGCGAATAGCCGACCCATTGGCCATTGCACCAAAGATGAAATACCGAATTCACGCCATCAAACACGATTCGAGTGGATTCACTTAACGCCTGTTCTTCCAACGTAAAACGATGACGATAACAACCAGTTGGATTGTCTTGCGGCACGTAAGGCGGGCGATCGGAAAAAGGATATTGGATGTTAGTGTAAATCGGCTTATCAAAGCCTTGTAGCTGCCAGTTACTCGGTACAGGGATGTGCGCCCAACCGCTATCATCAAAATCCGCGTCTATCACCGCAGGTTCAACCGCTTCTGGCCGCTCAAACAAAGCAAATCGCCATTTACCGTTTAGCGAGCAACGGGTTCCCCCTATTGCTAAACGAGCCTCTTGCTCATTACGATAACTGTGCAAAGGGACATGGGGAGTGCGGCAGTGCCATTTAACGATGTGGGGATTTTGCCAATCTTGGCTGAGAAGAATATCGGAGAAGTTGCGCATAAGATCCTCTTCCATACGCTGAGCAACAAGCCAATGGCTCCTTTCCTATACGGCGTACATCCATCAAACCGTTTGAGTAAAAGAGTCATTCAATAAGATTCGCAGCGTTGAATAGGAATGATGAAATGCTGCTGATGTGAAAAAGTCTAGCAAACTTTCAAGCGCAGATTCTGTGAACAACTCGCCAAATGTGTAAACGTTTCCATAGATTTATCCGAGTCTATTTTGACTCAATTTTTCTACTCAAGAATCGATTCATACGGCTGTCATCATAATTGTGTAATTTCTTACATATTCTGAGTTGTTCTATACCTTGACTCCCCCTAACTTATGACCCAACAGAATTCTCGTAATTATCTCGGATCGCTATGCTGACGATTTTTAAAACTTTTTTTGCATTAGGGTGGATGAGCTTCGGCGGCCCAGCGGCACATATCGGCTATTTTCGCCATACTTTCGTTGAGAAATTAGGCTGGCTCAGCGAGCAGGAATACGCGCAGTTTGTGGCTCTGAGTCAGTTTTTGCCGGGTCCGGGCTCAAGCCAAGTTGGCTTTGCCATTGGTTATCATCGTGGTGGTCTGGCTGGCGGTTGGGCGGCGTTTCTCGGTTTTACTCTCCCTTCCGTCCTTATCATGTTGCTGCTGGCAGGGCTAAGTAGCCATCTGTTACAAACCCCGCTGTTTGAACAAGTCATTCATGGCTTGAAGCTACTCGCCATCATAGTGGTGGCAGATGCCTGTTTAACCATGTATCGCAATTTTTGTCAGCAACGCCTCACTGCAGCTCTATGTGTTTTAACTGCGGTTGCCATCACGCTGGCACCCGGTTTATTAACCCAATTTGCGGTATTACTGCTTGCCGCATTGGTCGGTCAGGCTCGCTTGGCACCACAGCAGTCACCTTCGACAACCACATTCAGCCCATCTTGGCTTTCACTCTTGCTCTTTGCAGGCTTATTGGTTGGGCTCCCCCTATTAGCCACAAGCTCTCCATTGGTTGAGTTGTTTGGTCATTTCTTCCAAGCGGGTAGCTTAGTGTTTGGTGGTGGCCATGTAGTTCTCCCCTTACTGCAAAATGCGTTAGGAGATAGCCTCTCTACCGATCAATTCCTCACTGGCTATGCAGCGGCACAAGCCGTTCCGGGGCCAATGTTTACACTCGCAACTTACCTTGGTTATGTGCTAACGCCGGAAATGCCAGTAGTTGGCGCTTTAATCGCTACCTTTGCTGTGTTTCTACCCGGCTTTTTATTGCTACTAGGCGTGTTAAAAAACTGGGCTGCATTAGCTCAACGCCCCAAAATTGCGGGGGCAATGCAAGGCGTGAATGCTTGCGTGGTGGGTTTATTGCTGGCGGCATTGTACCAACCCGTGTGGAATAGCACGGTGCACGCACCATTAGATTGGGCAGCACTTTTAGTGGGATTCTTCCTGTTTAAAATCATTCGCATACCACTTGTGGGCATGGTCGCCAGTGCCTTGTTGTTTGGTTTTATCAGCGGCTTGATCTAAAGCATAGAAAAGCACCGCCCTAATGCGGCAATACGCAAAACCTTGTCTAAACTTAATAAGTAATTAGCAAGGAAGGGCGGTGATATGCAAATGCAACCCAAAGTCGGTCAGTTTCGCTATTATCCATCGGTGGGTTCGTTAAATACTTACTTTGTGAGTATGCATGAGAAAATTCGCGTGGAATTTCCCGATATCCAGCGGATTTCCTTCGCGTTGTACGATGAGAAAAGCAATTCAATCAAAACCTACGCAGACAGCTCTCCTATTAGCCATGATTTCGTGCATTACGAATTTAAACTTGCAGACTTACCTTCTTTGCAGCAAGTAAAAGATTCCGGTTCGGTACGTATCATTCACGACATGCCAAGCCAACTGAAAAACAAAAGCCGCCACAATCGCTGGTTACTCGAACACCAATACCGATCCTCTTACGTTAAACCCGTTTTTAACCAGCAAGAGTTTGTCGGATTTCTTTTCTTTAACTCTTCAACTGGGCACTATTTCTCACCCAACGTAGTTCAACAGTTACAACCTTACCTTGCTTTGCTTCAGCAAGCTGTTTGTGGTGAATACTCATTGATTCATCACCTCATTCAAGATGTGGAGGATATGGAAGCACAATCTCCCGAACACTGGCTACAAATCAAACAGCACAAAGAACGAATTAGCCGTTATGCACGAATCATCGCCGTCGATATTGCTGAACAATACGCACTTGATGACGAACTGATTGAAAACATCAGCCAATTTGCCACTTGTCATGACATAGGCAAGCTATCTCTGCCCGCCAATCTTTTGCAAAAAAGCACCTCTTTAGCCAGCGATGAACGGGAGCAAATCCATAGCCATATTGAATCAGGTGTTAACCTACTCAATGACTTGATTGAAAAATTAGGAACTCCTCATCACCCTTGCCTTGCTGTACTTAGAGAGATAGTCGCTTATCACCATGAGTTTTTGGATGGCACAGGGTACCCTTTTGGCCTCATCAGCGAACAGATCCCAATCCCAGCTCGGATTATCGCTGTCGCCAATATTTTTGACGCTTTAACAACGCATCGGCCATACAAGCAAGCCCAATCCATCCCTCACGCCCTGTTGGAGCTTGAGAAAATGGTGTGTGAAGGCAAGTTGGATCGTCACTGTGTGAATGCTTTGCGTGAAAACCAAGAAGATTTAAAAGTAATCGTCGAACGCTTTCCCGAGTTGGATCCTAAAGACAGTGGAGTAACGCACTGATCGAATTAGAGTTCGTGTTTGATCTCGGCAACAGATTTACAAGATTTACAATTCTCCTATGCAAAAAGGTTCGATGAGCTCGACCGCTCATGCTATCGTTCACAACAAATTAACATAAAAACAACATATCAGGAGTTTGAGAATGATCCAGCCGAATCAGTTCAATCACCCTCCTTGTGCTCTCCCTCCTCCCAATGAAATGTTACTGCGTTGGGTTCAAGAGCGCCCGAATGAGGTGTACTTAAAACAAATCATTAACCGCCAATTTGTTGAGTTTACCTATGCGGAAGTAGCAGATCAGGCGTTACGGCTGGTCTCTGCTCTACGTGCACTAGGAGCAGAACCCGGTGATAAAATCGCCTTAATTTCAAAGAATTGTGCCGAATGGTTTATCTGTGATTTAGCCTTAATGTTAGGTGATTATGTCAGCGTCCCCATTTTTCCGACGGCTGGCAGCGAGACTATCGATTACTGCTTAGAGCACAGCGAAAGCAAAATTCTGATTGTTGGGAAATTGGATGACAACAAAGCGACAGCACAAGTATTAGCGGCACGTCCAAACATCATCAGCATCTCACTAGCCTACTCTTCAGCCGCGCCATGCCAGTATCAATATCAGTCGCTCATCAAACAATATGAGCCCAGCGAAGAACGCCCTACACACTATGACGAAAAACTCATGTCATTGGTTTATACCTCGGGTACTTCTGGCCTACCTAAGGGAGCCATGCTCACTTATGGGGCATTTACATGGTCGGTACAGCAGTTAGTCAATCACATTGGGATTCAAGAGGGTGATCGACTCTTCTCGTATCTGCCTCTCGCTCATATTACTGAGCGTGTCTACATCTTTGGTTCTTCAATTTTAGGCGGGGTACCAACGGCTTTTCCGGAATCACTCGATACCTTTATCGAAGATGTCAAAATGCAGCGTCCAACTCTGTTCATTTCTGTACCTCGTTTATGGACTCTGTTTCAGCAACGAATCCAAGATAAGTTGCCGCAGAAAAAGCTCAATATTCTGCTCAAAATTCCCTTTATTAATTCCTTGATCAAACGAAAATTGGCTGATGGTTTAGGCTTAGATCAAGCTCGTGTATTAGGTTGCGGCTCAGCGCCTGTTTCACCAGCCTTGCTGGAGTGGTATCGCAGTATTGGGCTAAATGTGACTGAAGCATGGGGAATGACCGAATCCTTCGCCTACAGCACCATCAACTACCCATTCCGAGCCGATAAAATTGGTACCGTAGGCAATGCAGGCCCGGGAATCGAGCTGAAGATTGCTGACGATGAAGAAATCATGGTGCGCAGCAAAGGCTTATTTGCAGGTTACTACAAAAACGATGCCGCAACAGCAGAGAGTTTTGATAACCAAGGCTGGTTGCACACTGGCGATATTGGATCTATTGACAGTGATGGCTACCTGACCATTCAAGGTCGGAAGAAGGACACATTCAAAACCGCCAAAGGCAAATTTGTTGCCCCAGTTCCGATTGAGAAAAAGCTTTTTGAATACAGTCGAGTAGAGATGATGTGTTTGATAGGTTCGGGCCTACCAGCCCCTATTCTGCTCGCCATACCTCATAACTTCCCGAATTTTGATCGCGCCCGTTATGAGCGAACCACGCAAAAAGTGATTGCACGCATTAATAATGAGCTCGAATCTCATGAACAGATCAAAGGGGTTTTGATGATTAAAGAGCCGTGGAGTATTGATAACGGGATCTTAACACCGACACTGAAAATTAAGCGTCATGTCTTAGAGAAGAAATACCACGATACAGGACAAAATTGGCCCAAAGGCCAATTGATCGTGTGGGAAGAGTAATTCTGGCCGCACAGCGATGACTACAAAACACAGGCTCAATGTTTAGCTCATTAGAGCCTGTGTTTTTCTTAATATCACCAAAACTAATCCCGCCAATTAATACCAATGTCTATTTTTCGCTTCAGGCTCAAGCCCAAGATCTTTACGCATATGCTCAGATAATTCTGGTAACTGCTGTTCGACTTGCTTATTCGTCTTGTTACGAACGATTTCAGTGAAGAATTTATGAATCATCTTAAACAATGCTTTTGTGTTGGATGATTGATATTGAGTACTGGATTCCATAACCACACCTCGATTAGTCAGCTTTCTGGTACTCATTTTCAGTCGGTAGTGATAATGTCTCAAACGATATAAATCGACACTGAGTTAAGGATTACTTAAGTGAAAGAAAGAATGCCACCGCTGCAAGGTTTGTATTATTTTTATGTCGCATGCCAACAAGGTAGTTTCAAAGCAGCAGCTGAACACCTGTTTGTTTCACCAGCGGCTATTAGCCAACAGATACGACAGTTAGAAGAATGGCTAAACGTTGAACTCTTTTTGCGCCAGCACAGAAGGGTAAAGCTGACCCAAGAAGGTGAACACCTTTCCCAATACACCCAAAAAGGCTTTGCACATCTTCAAGAAGGTATTCGTTTACTGAACTCCGATCCGAATCCCCATCAGTTATCCATTTCAACGCTTCCCTCTTTTGCGCAGCATTGGCTGGTTCCAAGGCTCACTGGCTTCAAAAGCCGTCATAACGATATTGCACTGTTACTAGAACCCACGAATCAATTGATCACTTTTGACCATTCAAAAATCGATTTATGTATTCGCTACGGTCTTGGGGACTACCCAAATATTGAGAGCCAATGGTTAATGGATGATGTTTTATATCCGGCTTGTCATCCGATCTATCTACAGCAACACAACATCAAAACGATGGAAGATATTAGCCGAGTAGATCTTATCGAAGACACTTGGCCAGACATGGACTGGGCCTCATTTACTCAAACTTTGGGACTAAAAAGTAGCCAATCGACAATTAAATATGAGGGTTCACATTTTGTGTTAGAGGGAGCTTTGGCTGTGCAAGGTGTGGCGTTAGTCAGGCATTCACTTGCAGCGCGCTACATCAAGGAAGGAAAACTGGTTCGTATTGGTAACACGGCACTTAAACCGAAATACCGCTACTACCTGTGCGCTCCATCAGGATATTTTAAACGAGAAAAAGTCCAGTTTTTCCGGCATTGGTTGTTAGATGAGATTGAGGAATTTCATCGTACTTATCCTCTCCGTGACCTTAATGTTATCAGCAACAATGGATAACTAAACAAATACAAATTTCACGTCATACTATGGGGTGTTCTTATCTCAAAAACACCTTAGTGAAAATACTGAGACTAAATTCCACGCAAATAAAAACCCGCAGTCGCCTGCGGGTTTTTTTTGTTTAAGAGCTTATTTAAAGAAATTACTTCTTCGCGTTACGCTCTTTAACTTCAGCAATTACTTGCTCTGCTACGTTGTTTGGACATGGTGAGTAGTGAGAGAACTCCATAGAGAACTGACCACGACCAGAAGTCATTGTACGTAGAGTACCGATGTAACCGAACATCTCAGATAGTGGAACGTCAGCTTTAACGCGTACGCCTGTCAGACCCATTTCTTGGTCTTTGATCATGCCACGACGACGGTTCAAGTCACCGATAACGTCACCAACGTGATCTTCAGGAGTGAACACGTCCACTTTCATGATTGGTTCAAGAAGCTGAGGAGCCGCTTTTGGAATTGACTGACGGAATGCACCTTTCGCTGCGATTTCAAATGCGATTGCAGATGAGTCAACTGCGTGGAAGCCACCGTCAAACAGTTCAACTTCAACGTCAAGTACAGGGAAGCCAGCTAGAGTACCGGTGTCCATCATAGACTTGAAGCCTTTCTCAACTGCTGGCCAGAATTCCTTAGGAACGTTACCACCAACTACAGTTGACTTGAAGGTGAAACCAGAGTTTTGCTCTCCTGGCTTGATACGGTAATCGATCTTACCGAACTGGCCTGAACCACCAGACTGTTTCTTATGCGTGTAGCTGTCTTCAACTGCTTTAGTGATAGTTTCACGGTAAGCAACTTGAGGGGCACCTACTTCAAGCTCAACGCCGTAAGTACGCTTAAGGATATCTACTTTGATGTCTAGGTGAAGTTCGCCCATACCTTTAAGGATGGTTTCGCCTGAATCTTCGTCAGTCTCAACTTGGAATGATGGATCTTCTGCAACCATCTTACCAATCGCGATACCCATTTTCTCAGAACCGTTTTTATCTTTAGGCTTAACAGCGATAGAGATAACTGGTGTTGGGAAAATCATAGGCTCAAGAGTACATTCGTGCTTAGGATCACATAGAGTGTGACCAGTTTGAACGTTCTTCATACCAACGATAGCAATGATGTCACCCGCTTGTGCAGATTCCAGTTCATTACGGTCGTTTGCGTGCATCTCAACCATACGGCCAACACGCTCAGTTTTACCTGTTGCGCTGTTAAGAATGGTATCACCCTTCTTAATTTTGCCTGAGTAGATACGAACGAAGGTCAGAGCACCGAAACGGTCATCCATGATCTTGAACGCTAGCGCTTTTAGAGGCGCATCAACAGATACTGTTGCTACTTCGCCAGTTGGTTCACCAGTCGCTGGATCAGTCAGTGGTTGAGGCTCTACTTCTGTTGGAGAAGGTAGGTAATCAACAACTGCGTCTAGTACAAGCTGCATACCTTTGTTTTTGAATGCAGAACCACAGAAAGTTGGGAAGAATGCTAGATCACGAGTACCTTTACGGATACATGCTTTGATTTGCTCGATAGTTGGCTCTTCGCCTTCCATGTAAGCCATCATCAGCTCGTCATCTTGTTCAACAGCAGTTTCGATCATCATTTCACGGTATTCTTCTACCTGATCAACCATGTCTGCTGGAACTTCTTTGATTTCGAAGTTTTCTGGAATACCTGAGTCATCCCATACGAACGCTTGGCGAGTTAGTACATCAACAACACCAACGAATTCATCTTCACGGCCGATAGGTAGAGTCATAACCAGTGGGTTTGCGCCAAGAACTTTCTTCACTTGTCCAACAACACGGAAGAAGTCAGCACCCATACGGTCTAATTTGTTTACGAAGATCAGACGAGATACTTCTGATTCGTTCGCGTAACGCCAGTTAGTTTCTGACTGAGGTTCAACACCGCCAGAACCACAGAATACACCGATACCACCGTCAAGAACTTTCAGAGAACGGTAAACTTCAACTGTGAAGTCAACGTGTCCCGGGGTGTCGATTACGTTAAAACGGTGACCTTTCCAGAAACAGGTAGTCGCAGCAGACTGGATAGTGATACCACGCTCAGCTTCTTGTTCCATGAAGTCCATCGTTGAAGCGCCGTCATGTACTTCGCCCAGACGGTGGATTTTACCAGTCAGCTTCAGGATACGCTCAGTGGTAGTGGTTTTACCCGCGTCAACGTGCGCGAAGATACCAATGTTTCTGTATAATGATAAATCTGCCATTGTCTTACTCTGTTAATAAGGTATAAAGTGCGCGCAGAGTATATCACAATCTGTCAAGACTGATACCCCTGCATGCATTTGCTGAAAAAAAAATATACCCGAGCTACTTGGCGTTGCAGCCAACACTGCCACAGCCTCAAGTAGAAAGGGAGTAGTTAAGAAGTCCTATCGCTGAGAAACTATAGGCGATCCTCAAACAGCTCGCGAGGCGCAAAAATGATTTTTTTACGTTTCGCTTTTGGGTTAAATCTGCACAAAAAAATCAGTGAGCATTACAACTCATCAAACGCCGCAATCGCGTCAGAGAGTTTTTTCACACCATGAATCTGCATTCCCTCAATACCGCCCTTCGGCATATTGGCAATAGGTACAATCGCCTTTTTAAAGCCGTGTTTGAAAGCTTCATTGAGGCGCTCTTGGCCACTTGGAACCGGACGAATTTCACCAGCCAATCCCACTTCACCAAAAATCACTACATCTTTTGGCAGCGGACGATCACGAAAGCTCGATAACAGCGCCATCAGCAAAGCCAAATCGGCACTGGTTTCCGTCACTTTCACGCCACCGACTACGTTCACGAACACATCCTGATCGGCCATTTGCAAACCACCGTGTTTGTGCAATACCGCAAGAAGTAGAGAGAGGCGATTTTGTTCTAAGCCAACAGCTACTCGTCGTGGGTTAGCGAGTTGTGAATAGTCAACCAAAGCTTGAATTTCCACCAACAGTGGACGAGTCCCTTCCCACACAACCATGACCGAGCTACCCGATGTCGCCTCTTCACCCCGAGAAAGGAAAATCGCAGACGGGTTACTCACTTCGCGCATGCCTTGCCCTGTCATAGCAAACACGCCGAGTTCATTCACCGCACCAAAACGGTTTTTATGGCTACGTAGAGTCCGAAAGCGGCTGTCCGTATCGCCATCAAGCAAAATCGAACAGTCAATGATGTGTTCAAGCACTTTCGGCCCTGCCAATGTACCATCTTTAGTAACATGACCAACGATGAAAACCGCGACATTATTTTGTTTGGCATAACGCGTGAGTGCTGTAGCAGATTCACGCACTTGCGCCACACTACCAGGCGAAGATTGCACATCAGCCACATGCATGACCTGAATCGAGTCGATCACCATGATCCGTGGTTTCTCTTGCTCGGCGATTTGGCAAATGCGATCCACATTGGTTTCCGAGAGCATTTTCAGATGCTGTTTCGGTAGCCCAAGGCGTGAAGCACGCATCGCGACCTGTTGTAGCGATTCTTCACCCGTGACGTACAGTGTCGGCATTTGCGCTGAAAGTAAGCACATGGTTTGCAGTAGCAAGGTGGATTTACCTGCGCCCGGATTACCACCAATCAAAATCGCCGCACCCGGCACAATACCACCACCCAGAACGCGATCTAGTTCTTTAAAGCCACTGGTGAATCGAGGCACTTCTTGTAAATCAATATCAGCCAAAGTTTGCACTTTCGCTTCAAGGGCTCCCGCGTAACCTGCCAGTCGTTCATTACGCGCCACTTGCGGTGAGGCCGCTAGCCGAACTTCAGAAATCGAATTCCACGAACCACAGGCGTTACACTGCCCTTGCCAGCGCGGAAAATCCGCTCCACATTCGTTACATACATAGGCGCGTTTTGCTTTCACAATCAATCCTCGAACTTGCTCTCACTTATCAGGCGTAATACTTTAAGAAAAAGTGGAACGGCTGCAACATATCGCTAAAGATTAGTATGTTGATGCCGATGCATCAGAATGGAAGACACTCTAACAGAAAAGTATGCAGCAAACCGAAATTCTCTCTCTGGTTGAAAGGCTTATCCCAGCTTACCGTTCAAGTGACCTAGACTACCTTTTGTCGCAAATGACCGAGGGGCAGCCGCCTTCAGCCAAATTATTAGTCAAAATGGAGCTTAATCGCTTAATGGCACCTTGCAGTAAAAGCATTGATTTGCGTGGCAAGGTGCAAGGAGAGTGTCGGGAATACAATTTCGACGGTCGCCAACACTGGCTTGATGACGTCGCTTTCAACTCTTACCACAAAAGCATAAAAAAATTTGGTGGCTATACCGAAGGTGTTTGGGAAGCCGTCAATAACACGCGCAATAACTTTCGGGTCATGAAACAGCAAGGCAAGCTGGCTCCGAAGACTGAGCAAACCAGAGATACAAGCTTCGAAGTTGAACCTATCAAACTGGGCTACGATCTCAAACGACAAGAAAATCGCTTAAAAATCTCAAGCCAGATAGAAATTCATCTGAAAAATGAACAGTTGATCCATGGCTTAAGTGTGGATCTCTCCCCTTCTGGCGCGAAATTGAAAGTACCCGCGGCTTTTGATTACAAGCTAGGCGAAGTCATCCAAGTCTATTTCGCGGAATTGAATAAGACCTCGAATGTCATAGGACTGCACCGGAACATTGAATATCGCATTCTAGGTGTTGATGAATCTTATGACAGTGATGCGATTAAATTTCTGCGTGTGCTGAAACTCAGTGATAGCGATGTGATTGAAAAAGTCATTGAAGAAGCGATTCAAACCAATACTCAAAAAGCGCGCCACGATAATCAGGATAAAATCATCCGTGCTCGTACCCGCGGTTATGAGCACATGTATCTTAAGCACACCTGTAACTTGCCGCTGTTTTTTAGTGGCAATGAACTGAAGCTCGCGCTTCTGACCGAGAACAACCGCCCAATTTGGCAATATTGGCACGACGAACGCAACCAACAAGCGCTGGGCACCTTATTCAAACCAGAACGAATGGCGCACCTGACGGCCCCCGGTGTTCGTGGCAGCAATAATGTGTTGTATTCGTTTAAGCATGATCACCAACACAAAACCCTGTTTTTTTCGATGCTGATGCCGGAAGCAACCCAAGAACAACGCAAGCTGTTTTGGCACATCGGCGCTAAGCGTGACACTTGGAAAGCGTTTCGGCTGTTTGTGTTTGAGTTGTCTGAGGAAGAACGCCAAGCCCTTGCCCAGCATTCCCGAGAGTTGGCAGAACAATCAAACTCATTAACTCACTGTGGCGTTTTGCAAGAGATCTGCGATACCGAAGCAGCTCACGATTATCTGCTGGTTGATAAACCGAATCTACCGAGTAGTGCCCTGAATGATTTTCGTCATCCGCGTCAGGTTGTCGGTAGCCCGATGGGCGTTTATTTTGATGCACGTTCACGGCGTAAAGAACCGCGTTACCGGTTTAGAACACCGATACAAATAAGCAAAGATGACGCAAAAGCCACAGGGATGACGATCGACCTGTCTAAACGTGGTTTGAGCTTAATTTTAGATACCCCACTGGATGTCAAAGCGAACGATCAAGTTTGGATCGATTTTCTCGAGCTCAAGTTGTACGACAAGAACCTTCCTTTAGGGAATGCACCTTACAAAGTGGTTCGGATTGGCCCTGAAGGTCGCCAATTACAACTGATGATCGAAGAGAGCACTCAAACCATCAAAACGATCGCTTTCTTCAATAGCATTATTGAAAACAACCAAGACAAGCTACTGAAAAAGGAAGAGATCCTACCAAGTAACGAGTTACTTGAAAGCTTGCACAATATTTTGCTCGATAAAATGGTGAGCACGCCCATATTTGTTGAAAAAGTAGGTAGTAACCTTAAGCCTAAAGTGATTGGTGTGAACTATCCGTTACCTCCTCATCTTGCTCTGCTCGCTAAACTAGGCAGTGAGAATCGCATTACTCTTCAGCCAATTTTTAAAGGCCACACTAACTCCCTGCTAGCAACACCGATGAAGCGGATTGAAGGTGCAGAACCGCAATATCATGAAGTCTACTTGAGCGCGGTGAAGTACGGCACGCGAATTCAGTCAATTGAGTCACGTTTGCTCAGCGATTTTACTGATACGCGTGATCGCATTCGCTTTATACGCCAAGGGCAACAAATGGGGGAGTTTTACGCGCTACGTGTCAGTGGGGTTCCGGTTTTTGCACCGATTACCAATCTGCTGCGTAGCGATCTTACAGAACTGGCAGCCATTAGCCTCATCATGCTAAGAGTTTAGAAAAAGAGATGTTGTCGCAAGTGGGTTATGGCGAATTGGTAGATATCACCGAAGAAGTACTGATCCGCCTTGAATTGACCAATTAAACAGATCACTTCATTGATAAAACGAAGAAGCCACGCAACTGCGTGGCTTCTCTCTTTCATGTTCAGCTTAAGGTTTGGTCTTCCAACTTATCTTCTGCTGACGAATCAAAGCCGCAGAAAGAATACACACCACGCCACCTAATCCTGCAAAACGAACGGCCGTTTGCGCTTTAGCTTCAACTTTGGGCTTGGCATGATAAGCCACCCCTAATCCTGCCGCCGCCATCATCACCAGATCATTAGCACCATCACCCACAGCGACCGTGTTGTGGATTTCGACATCGTATTGCTGCGCGAGCGATCTCAGAATATCAGCTTTGGTTTGGGCAGAAACCACTTCACCCAGCACTTGCCCTGTGAGTTTGCCATCCACAATTTCCAGCGTGTTCGACTGAGCATAATCCAGAGATAACATGTTTTTGAGATGGTCAGAAAAATAGGTAAACCCGCCCGAGGCAATCGCCACTTTCCAACCAAAAGAATGAAGTGTGGCAACCAACTGAGGCAACTCCGGCATTAGCGGCAAGTTTTCACGTACTTGGCTTAAAATTCCTTCTGGTGCATCTTTTAGCTTGCTAACACGTAAACGCAGACTCTGTTCAAAGTCGAGCTCACCTTGCATGGCGCGCTCTGTCACCTCAGCGACTTCCTCACCCACTCCAGCTAATTTTGCGATCTCATCAATGCATTCGATTTGAATCGCGGTGGAATCCATATCTAATACAATCAATCCCGGCTTAGTAAGATCAGGCACATCTTGAATTCTTGCGTAATCTAGCTCTAACGCTTTTAGGATGGTTTCATGTTGGGCTGTCAGTTCCCCATCCATTAAAGCCACCTCATACCCCCCCACTTTCCACACATCCAAAATGGCGTTAAATCGGTCAGTGAAGAAATCCATATCCTCAAATTGTGCTGGCGTCAGTTGATGACCAAACACAATCCAACTACCACGATTTTTCACTAATTGAGTGACAAAGCGAGTTTCTGGGAAACGGTTGCGCAGCGTTGTGTGTTTTTTGATCGGTAAAGTTGTTAAAGCATCCATGTCCACTTTCCTTATTCGGTATAGCCAGACGTTACCCTATTGCAATTTAAAAACGCAAGTCTCAATATGAGCGCAGTTGGTTTTTTGCAGGTTTCCTTCGACATGGATGGCTCACTTTTTTCATTCCGAGTAGTGGTACGCGTTGCAACTGTGCTAGCAGTTGCGGTGATGTTTTTTATCACGATTCAAAATAGCGTGGTGATCAGTAAAGGTAACGAGCGTATTCAAGCTAACCAACTTGAAACCTTAACCAAAGTGCTGATCACTCAAGCAGCAATGTCTGCAGGCAGTATGATCGCCGATCAAGATCAGGAACGTTTGTTAGCACTAACTAACCAACTCGCGACCGATCGGCTGGTATTTGATGCTTCAATCTATGACTCTGAGGGCGTACTGCTGGCAGCGAGCGAGTCTGCATTAAGTGTTCGTGAAGTGTTAGGGTTGGATACACCACTGCACACCGCAAGTATTGGGCGTCAGCAATTAGTAGAACCTGTGGTTCATGACGGCAGTTTGATTGGTTTTGTACGCATCACGTTTGAAACAGGCAAAGTGACGGCAATTTCTGACCACCATTATCGTAAAAGCGATCACAACATGTATTGGATGCTACTGATGAGCTTTGTCAGTGGTGTTTTACTGACTCTTTTGCTGCGACGCAGACCGAAAAAACCTACAGGCGAGAATTTGTTACTCAAACAGGCCGAACAATCTTTGAATGACTGATTTGATACATTCTTCAGTGATAAAAAACCTCAGCACAGGCTGAGGTTTTTTATTCAGGGATAACACTAATACAGAGATTAGTAACCTGCTTGATCGCCGATCAGTACAGAGTCCAGTGCGATTTCAATCATCTCGTTGAAGGTGTTTTGACGCTCTTCAGAGGTGGTTTGCTCGCCCGTTTTGATGTGGTCAGAAACAGTACAAATCGCTAGTGCTTTCGCGCCATATTCAGCTGCAACACCGTAAATACCCGCAGCTTCCATTTCAACGCCGACGATGCCGTATTTGTCCATCACATCGAACATTGAAGGATCTGGCGTGTAGAACAGTTCTGCAGAGAACAGGTTGCCCACTTTAACGTCAATACCACGCGCTTTCGCTGCTTCTTCCGCGGCTTTCACCATTTTGTAGTCAGCAATTGCTGCAAAATCATGATCTTTAAAGCGAATACGGTTCACTTTAGAGTCTGTACATGCGCCCATACCGATCACAACATCACGTACTTTGATGCCTTCATTCACTGCACCACAGCTACCTACGCGGATGATCTTCTTCACGCCGTAATCTTTGATCAGTTCAGTGACATAGATTGAGCAAGATGGGATACCCATACCATGACCCATCACAGAGATCTTGCGGCCTTTGTAAGTGCCTGTGTAGCCGAACATATTGCGCACATCACATACTTGAACTGCGTTATCGAGGAAGTTTTCTGCGATGTATTTCGCGCGCAGCGGATCACCCGGCATCAGTACAACGTCAGCGAAATCACCCATTTGCGCATTAATATGTGGAGTTGCCATGTTTTCGTTCCTTTGGTTTGTTGGCTCAATCGCATCATTCAACAAAACCCTAAGACTGAAGCTAGCCTTAGGGTATGCGTATTATAAAAAGTTCTTACCGTAATCCATTGGCGAAGTGCCAAAGTAGCTTGCCAGAGTTTGCCCGATATCTGCAAAGGTGTCACGACGACCTAATGAGCCCGGTGCCACTTTCTTGCCATAAACCAGTACCGGAATGTGTTCACGAGTATGATCGGTACCCGGCCATGTTGGGTCACAGCCGTGGTCGGCAGTTAAAATCAGAATGTCATCTTCCTGCATCAGCGCTAGAACTTCAGGTAAACGCTTATCGAAATACTCCAATGCCGCCGCATAACCCGCGACATCACGGCGGTGGCCATAAGCTGAGTCAAAATCCACGAAGTTAGTGAACACGATGGTGTTATCACCGGCTTGTTTAATCTGCTTCAAGGTTGCTTCAAACAGATCAGGAATGCCCGTCGCTTTGACTTTGTCGGTAATGCCGCAGTACGCGTAGATATCGGCAATTTTACCGATAGACACCACTCGGCCTTGCTTCTCTTCCACCAGTTTTTGCAACACAGTCGCTGAAGGTGGCTCAACCGACAAGTCACGGCGATTACCGGTACGAGCAAATTGGCCTTTGCCCGGGCCAACGAATGGACGCGCAATGACGCGACCGATGTTGTAATCCGCCAGCTCTTCACGAGCAATCTGGCACAGCTCCAGTAGACGATCTAAGCCAAATGTCTCTTCATGGCAGGCAATTTGAAATACAGAGTCCGCCGAGGTGTAGAAAATCGGCTTACCCGTACGCATGTGCTCTTCACCTAAGTCATCAAGCACTTGAGTACCAGAGGCGTGGCAGTTGCCTAAGAATCCATCCAGACCCGCACGCGCTAAAATGCGATCGGTCAGCTCTTTCGGGAAACTATTTTGCTTATCGCTAAAGTAGCCCCATTCAAACAGCACAGGTACCCCAGCAATTTCCCAGTGACCTGACGGGGTATCTTTGCCTGATGACAATTCTGCCGCATGAGCATAAGCACCAATAATGTCTGCACGCTCATCCAGCCCCGGAGCAAAACGTCCGGTAGACTCTTTATGTGCCATCGCCAAACCCAATTTGGAAAGGTTAGGCAGTTGCAATGCGCCTTTACGCTCTGCGTTATCTGCCAGACCTTGCGCACATTGATCTGCAATATGGCCAAGGGTATCAGAACCCACATCACCAAAGGCTTCTGCATCGGCTGTCGCGCCAATTCCAAACGAGTCTAAAACTAAAATAAATGCTCTTTTCATTGCTCACTCCCCAGGTATTACACGTCTTGAGCTCGAATTTGACGGTAAACATCCGGTGTTGGTACATAGTCACCGCCCACTTTAATCGCACTTTGTAGTGCATTGGCAGCTTGTTGCCACTGCTCTTCATTGCGGGCATGAATCATTGCTAAAGGTTTATTGCTGTCGGCGATTTCACCCAGACGGATGAAATGATCAAAGCCCACAGCGTAATCAATGCGATCAGTCGCGACACGGCGACCACCGCCCATTCCCACCACAGCCATACCAATGGCACGGGTATCCATCGCGGAAATGATGCCGGATTGCTGCGCGTAAACTGGGCGAACAATCTCAGCTTTCGCCAGATACTTGTCGTAGTTTTCAACAAAATCCGTTGGGCCGCCAAGGCCTGCTACCATTTTACCGAAGCGCTCTGCCGCTTGGCCGTTATCCAGCACTGCTTGCAGTTTCTCGCGCGCTTGAGCGGTATCTTTCGCTAACTTGCCAAGTACCAGCATTTCCGCACAGGAAGCCATCGTCACTTCAAGCAGACGCGGATTACGGTATTCACCCGTGAGGAAGCGTACCGCTTCGCGCACTTCAACCGCGTTACCCGCGGAAGAAGCCAGCACTTGGTTCATATCCGTTAAGATCGCCGTAGTGTTGGTGCCTGCGCCGTTGGCAACCGCAACGATGGATTTCGCGAGTTCTTCAGACGCTTCATAAGTTGGCATGAAAGCACCTGATCCTACTTTCACATCCATAACCAACGATTCAAGACCTGCCGCCAGTTTCTTGGAAAGAATTGAAGCGGTGATCAGCGAGATGTTATCCACGGTCGCGGTAATATCACGCGTTGCATACACACGCTTGTCAGCCGGTGCCAGATCGCCAGTTTGACCGATGATTGCCACACCCGCTTGTTTGGTCACTTGACCAAACACTTCGTTGGTTGGAGTAATGTTGTAACCGGGGATCGCTTCAAGTTTATCGAGCGTACCGCCCGTGTGGCCTAAACCACGGCCAGAAATCATAGGGACGTAGCCACCACATGCTGCCACCATAGGACCAAGCATCAGTGAAGTCACGTCACCCACTCCACCCGTGGAGTGTTTATCGACCACTGGACCGTCAAAATTCATATGGCTCCAATCAATTACCATACCGGAATCACGCATCGCACAAGTCAGTGCAATACGCTCAGGCATCGTCATTTCACGGAAAAAAATCGCCATCGCAAAGGCAGCAATTTGACCTTCAGAGACGGTGTTATTCGCCACGCCCTGAATAAAGAAGTTAATTTCATCGCTGGTGAGAACTTCACCATCACGTTTTCTGCGGATAATTTCTTGAGGTAAATACATAGGTGCCTCCCAGTTCCCAAAAGAACTGCGTAGTGTAAAGAGGTTAAGCAGCGCGAAGGCTCGCGCTGCCATCAGACACAATTGATATTAGTAAGCGGCAGGATCTGCCTTTTGGTCTGTCACTTCTAATGTATTCAGAAGGTTGGTCAGTAGGCTTGATGCACCAAAGCGGTAATGACGGCTGTCCGCCCAATCACCACCTAGGATTTCATCGGCCATTGCCAGATATTGTTGTGCATCTTCAGCAGTACGTACACCACCCGCTGGTTTGAAACCAACAGTTTTGGCTACGCCCATATCGCGGATCACTTCCAGCATCATACGTGCGTATTCTGGTGTCGCATTCACAGGCACTTTACCCGTTGAGGTTTTGATGAAGTCTGCACCAGCTTCAATACAAATTTGAGAGGCTTTTTTGATCAGCGCTTCTTCTTTCAGCTCACCGGTTTCGATGATCACTTTGAGTAGCACATTGTCGCCACAAGCGGCTTTACACTGTTTCACCAGATCAAAGCCGACTTGCTCGTTGCCTGCGATCAGAGCGCGATATGGGAATACCACATCCACTTCATCTGCGCCGTAAGCAACCGCAGCTTTAGTTTCAGCAACAGCGATCTCAATATCGTCATTACCGTGAGGGAAATTGGTTACCGTAGCAATACGGATTTCCGGTGTTCCTTGCTCGCGAAGTGTCTTCTTAGCAATAGGAATAAAGCGAGGGTAAATACAGATGGCAGCGGTGTTGCCTACTGGACTTTTTGCGTCATGACAAAGTTGGATCACTTTCGCATCCGTATCGTTGTCGTTCAGCGTAGTCAGATCCATAAGTTTTAGTGCACGTAGAGCTGCTGCTTTTAATTCGCTCATTTCTATCTCCGATCAATATAGTCATATAGTTCACTGCTCAGCCGATTCTCTTCTCTACTGAGCAGCCACAAATGAACGGACTTGGTTCCTTGAAGACTCGGTGCTAACGCACCAATTGCTATCCTTGTCACCGCACAGTACCAGTTGGGTCAATGGCACAACAATCTGCGTTTGCGGTATCTTACTGCATACAGGCAATGCGATTGCCTCCGGCGCTCATCATACTCCTTGTCATGTTGAGAGCCAGCGAAAACTCATCCATATTCCACTGGATAAGCCCGCCATCTGAGCCTCAGCTCAGTTGGTTGAAGCGATTTATCCATCATTCACTGTTAGATAAACCCGTTTTCTATCCATGGCTACAGTATAGATATTTGTCGCAAAACGGTAGCGCAGTGCTAAGAGCAAACGGTTTGTATCTCAAAAAAACTGGTTAGATTTTGAGGGTTATCCCTTGCCATTCAAGGCTTCAGCCATGCAATCCATTACAAAATTTTACTTAAGGTGAGCGTGTTCATCACCACCAATCCAAAAGCAAAACACCCCGCAGCAATCACTTGCTACGGGGTGAATTTAAACGGCGTCTATACTAGAACCGATTCCAACTAGAGTGCTGCAAGGCTAAGGAAGAAGCCAGCGATAGTTGCAGCCATCAGGTTAGATAGAGTACCTGCGATAACCGCTTTGATACCCATGCGAGCGATATCGCCACGACGCTTAGGCGCCAAGCTACCCAGACCACCCAGCAGGATTGCGATAGAAGAAAGGTTCGCAAAACCACACAGAGCGAAAGAGATGATCGCTTTAGTCTTCTCAGACAGAGCAACTGGAGCCGCTTCCGTCAGGTAAGGTGCAAACTGAGAGTAGGCTACGAATTCGTTCGCAACGGTTTTCAGACCGATGAACTCACCCGCTACTGTCGCTTCGTTCCAAGGAACACCGATCAGGAAGGCTAGAGGCGCGAATACCCAACCCAGCAGCATTTCCAGTTTAAGTTCAGGCATGCCGAACCAACCGCCAATACCACCCAACATACCGTTGATCAGAGCGATCAGACCGATAAATGCAATCAGCATTGCACCTACGTTCAGAGCCAGTTGCAGACCAGCAGAAGCACCGCCCGCAGCTGCGTCGATCACGTTAGCTGGTTTGTCATCACCACCGTCAATAGCGATTTCTTCGCCTTCTTGTGGTTTTTCAGTTTCTGGCATGATCAGTTTTGCGAACAGCAGACCACCTGGTGCCGCCATGAATGACGCAGCAACGAGGTATTCGATCTTAACGCCCATAGAAGCGTAGCCCGCTAACACACCACCAGCGATAGAAGCCAAGCCACCACACATTACCGCAAACAGCTCAGATTGAGTCATTTTTGGAACGAATGGACGAACGACTAATGGTGCTTCTGTTTGACCAACGAAAATGTTTGCTGCTGCAGACATAGATTCAGCACGTGAAGTACCCAGAGCTTTTTGCAGGCCACCGCCAAGAATGCGGATAACCCATTGCATAACACCCAAGTAGTACAGTACAGAAATCAGCGCAGAGAAGAAGATCAGAGTTGGTAATACGCGGAATGCGAAAATAAAGCCGCCGCCGCCAAACACTTCAAACATCTTGCCTGATACCAGTCCACCGAAGAGGAACGAAGTACCATCGTTACCGTAGTTAATTACGTTAGATACTGCATCCGAAAAGCCACGTAGTAGCTCTTGGCCCCAAGGTACATACAGAATAAATGCACCCAGTGAAAATTGGATAGCAAATGCGCCACCCACGGTTCTTAATTTGATAGCTTTACGGTTACTTGACAGAAGTACTGCGATTCCCAGCAGAACTGCCATGCCGATGAGGCTCATAAACAGGCTCATAGTTTATGACTTCCTTATTAGTTTAATGTTGGCGTGTTACAAAATGGAGCGATTAAGCGGGGGCAATTATACTCATGGGCACAAGGAGAAAGTAATGCAGGATTCACACTTTCGGATAAGATTCATCACGCATTCACTAATATATGTGACAGCTCTCAACTTTTAGTGACAGATGAGTCATTAACGCTACATCTTGTTCTGGTTTTGTTTACACAAGCCAAACACGGTTTGACTGGTCTGCCAAAGGATTGGAGCAAGAGATTCCACCGAAATATCTTTAAGTTGAGCGAGCGTTTCTAACACCTTAGTTAATTGAGCCGGGTGATTCGCTTGTCCTTGAAAACCATTGAGCGGCATATCTGGCGCATCGGTTTCTAATACCAAATGTTCGGTAGCTAACGCTGCTATCGCTTGACGTGTTTTGTTCGCTCTTGGGTAGGTGATAACGCCTCCCACCCCAATTTTAAAACCTAGATCGACAAACTGATGTGCTTCCTGAAGACTCCCAGAGAAGGCATGCAATACGCCGCCTTGCTGAAAACGTTGCTGTTTCAATAACTGCAACAAGCGATTGTGCGTACGGCGACTATGTAAGATGACAGGCAATCTGGCCTGTGAAGCTAAGACTAACTGCGCAATGAGCATTTGCTCTTGCAACTGAGCATCCACATTAATCATGCCATCTAAGCCACATTCTCCTACTGCCACACAAGCGTGTTCGGCTTTCATCAGTGCCTTTTCTAACTCAGGTAAATGTGCAGGAGAAGAGGAATCTAAATAGAGAGGATGAAAGCCTAACGCATAGTAAATCGTTGATGGAAAACGCTGAGCAAGCTCAGCCACTGCTTGCCAGTCTTGTGGTCCTACCGAAGGAATAAGTAAACGCTTTACCCCTTGTTCTGCCGCTCGTTGTAACTCAAGCTCTGGTTCGGCAGTAAAAGGGGCAAAATCAAAGTGACAATGAGTGTCGAACAACGACACTTCAAGCAGACTTTGAGTCATCTCGCTCATTTGCAGGATCTTTACGATAAGGAACACAACTGCGCTTCTGCCCCGGGGCAAGCCCCATGCTCAGGCACCAAGCATCGTATTTCGCTATCCAGCCTTTTAACCATTGCCACATTGCGTTTTCCTTCTCTTAGCTTCTACTTACTATTGCTCTTCGCGTTTAAACACCAACTCCGTTGGTGTCGATTCTTCGGCAACAAAATAGTAGCCAGCCGTGTTAAAGCCTTCCAAATCCTTAACAGAATCAATTCGGTTTTCAATAATGTAACGAGCCATCATGCCACGCGCCTTCTTAGCGAAGAAGCTGATGATTTTATATTGCCCGTTTTTGGCATCTTTGAAGATCGGTGTAATGATTTGAGCATCCAATCGCTTCGGATTGACAGCTTTGAAATACTCGTTAGAAGCCAGATTCACCAGCACATTATCGCCTTGCGCTTGGATCGCTTCATTGAGTTTTTCGGTAATGATGTTGCCCCAGAATTGGTACAAGTTAGCACCGCGTTCATTCGCGAGCTTGGTTCCCATTTCCAGACGATAAGGTTGCATCAGATCAAGCGGACGCAGCACACCATACAAACCAGAGAGCATGCGCAAATGTTGCTGGGCAAACTCTAACTCAGTTTCAGACAGCGTTTCCGCTTCAAGCCCTGTATAAACATCGCCTTTAAAAGCAAAAATGGCCTGACGAGCGTTCTCGAGGGTGAAGGTTTCACTCCATTCAGAGAAACGTGCCACGTTGAGTCCTGCGATCTTATCGCTGACACTCATCAATTCCGAGATATCGCTAGGCGATAGAGTGCGGCAGACTTTGATCAGTTCCGCCGAATGCGCCGTCAATTCAGGCTGCGTAAAGTTTGATGTTGAAACGGGAGATTCATAATCCAGCGTTTTCGCAGGTGAAACGACAATCAGCATAATAATTCCTATTTTTTGTTGAGCTTATCCCTTTCCTACTCGAAGCTGCGATGTTAGCAAGCATTTCAAGTGGTTTAGGTTTTTATAAGGTGACGGAACCTAGGGTACAAAAAAAAGCCATGCGGTGTCTGCATGGCTTTTTCAATTTCTGGCATCGGTACTTTCTATGACGCCTTGTTGCTATCCCAAATCCCATCTTCGAGTTGAGATTTCAGCTCTGGATAATCGTTCGCATCGAAGGTCGGTACTTTGCCGGCATCCAATTGGCGGTTGTAATCTTTAGCAAGCTTAATCACGATGCCAGAGAGTAGCAAAATCGCCACTAGGTTAACAATCGCCATCAAGCCCATCGACACATCTGCCATCGCCCATACGGTTGGCAGTGTCGCCAACGAGCCAAACATCACCATACTCAAGAACACTAAACGGAACAGCACTAGGCCTTTCTTGTTGTTGTGCTCAAGGAAAATCAGGTTAGTTTCTGCATACGAGTAGTTAGCAATAATTGAGGTAAAGGCGAAGAAGAAGATCGCGAAGGCAATAAAGATACCGCCCCAATCACCCACTTGTGAACTCAATGCACGCTGAGTCAACTCAATACCTGTCAGCTCGCCGTGAGGCACGTACTCACCAGACATCAGGATGATGGCAACGGTTGCGGTACAGATAACGATTGTATCGATAAATACACCCAACATTTGCACGTAACCCTGTGAAGCAGGATGTGGCGGGTAAGGTGTTGCAGAAGCCGCAGCATTAGGTGCAGAACCCATACCCGCTTCGTTAGAGAATAGACCACGTTTCACGCCGTTGATCATCGCTTGCGCAATCGCATAACCTAAACCACCAGCCGCGGCTTCTTCTAAACCGAAAGCACTTTTGAAAATCAGGCTAATTGCGTCTGGCACCTTTTCATAGTTCATCACGACAACAAATAGGGCAATCGCTAGATAAGCAAACGCCATAAAAGGCACGATAAGTTCCGCAGTACGTGCAATCTTGCGAATACCGCCGAAGATAACAAACGCCGTCAGCAAGACTATAGCAATCCCAATAAACATAGGCTCAAAACCGAAGGCGGTTTTCATTGCGTTAGTGATGGAGTTAGCTTGAACGGCGTTGAACACCAAACCAAAAGCGATGATCAGGAAGATAGAGAACAGTACCCCCATCCAACGCATGCCAAGGCCTTTTTCCATGTAGTACGCAGGGCCGCCACGGTAGTTACCATCTTTATCACGGGTTTTGTACAGCTGTGCCAGCGTACTTTCCGCGAAAGAAGTAGCCATACCTAGCATCGCAATCAACCACATCCAGAAAATGGCACCCGGTCCACCGGCGGTCAATGCCACCGCAACACCTGCCATGTTACCGGTACCGACACGTGCAGCAAGGCTGGTACACAAAGCTTGGAAAGAAGAAATGCCAGCATTATCGGCTTTACGGCTATTCTTGAGAACGGTGAAAGTATGAGTGAAATGACGGAATTGGATAAAACCCAATCGCAAAGTGAAGTAGATACCGACCCCAACTAATAGGTATACCAAGATGGAACCCCATAGTAGGTCGTTCATTAAGTTAATTAAGTCTGTCACAGGAACCTCTCATAGAGTGATGAGCTGCTCTTACCCCGATGAGTAAGAGTTTCTGTTACACGGATACGGTATTGAAATTATCTTTTTGCCGTGTATGTCTTGGTGCGATAGAGCAGGAAACGGCCTCTAAAAGCACCCAGCCTATTTTTTTGACGGGCGGATAATGCAATCTCACCACGCAAAAATCAATATGAGAACAATTGCATTAAAATGTTATTTTTCACCTTAAAGTTACGCTTTATTAACATCTAAAAAAGCAAATTAACCACAAACGCAAAACAATACACAAACAAATCAGAAACAAACCAGCTCATTTATTCACCACAAACTCTTTATTGCATAAATGAAATCTCACCCTTTGGGAATCGCAGCGTGCCTGTTTATTTCAGTGATTTTTGTCAGCATAACGTCATATTTTGCGATCGTTCGAACAAAAAACAACCACAACAGATAATGACATCTTAAAAAACAACATTTACGCAACACAACAAAAGACAACATTTAATCGTTTGCCTCAAATTTTTGTTCGGTTTCTCATCGATAACAACAGGTCAAAAATGTGAAATTCCATTCAAAAGCTCATTAAAGCTTCATTAAAACGAAACAAATGAGAAACAAATCATAGTTACGCTTCCTCAAGGTGTGCTATTTAGAGAGCACTCAAGGAATGATGACAACAATAATGAGGCTACTTATGGACGAACTGCACTTTGATGAGCTGTTGGAAATGGAAATCTCCAAAATTCGTAATAGTCGTTCAAAACCAGTAAAACGGATGTGGCGGGAAATCGAAGCGATTCGAGATCGCAAACGGCTAGAAAAAGAGTTGTTGGACATGGATGTATGTCTTGATTTAGACAACATCAAAATGTAGAGAATTAAACAACAAAGGCACGAGATAACGTGCCTTTGTTGTTTTTAAACCTTAAGCCTAAAAGCATTCGCCACTTCTTTGCTTAGGTATATTCGCTTTCACTTTTACGCACTCGGCGAGCCAAATGAGCATAGCGCTCCGCAATGGTTTCACCAAAGACTGGATCATCCTCATTTTCCTGCCATTGGGCTTCAACACACTGCCAATCTTCCAATGAGAATGTTTGATTGATCATCGGTAAGATCGATTGTTCTTCCAACTCCAGATGTTGTTTCTGCCCTTGAATAAAAGCTTCTAGTTGCTCAATAAACACATCTTGTGGAACAACGGCATCATTGAGGATCATCTCCATGACTTCTAGAAACTGGTGTGTGGTTTGAGCCAGCGCCTGATGCTCTTGTTCCAAATTGACCACTTGCTGCTCATCACCATAACGCGCCATATAATGGCGATACAGAATATCTTCTTTAGGGTGATGCACTTTCTCCGAATGGCTGGCTAGGTAGTCAATAATCTCTTTCAATAGACTGTAGTTTATGGGCTGCTCGTTTTTCACCATCTCTAGTTTCTGGCGTAAAATCGACAACAGACGCACCATATAACTGTGCTCGCGGCGGATTCGTTCCATCATCATCATATCTATCTCCATACTGTACTAACTTAAAGTGTACATAAGGATTGATAGAGCGGCTTTGAAATTGGTCGAAAAATCACCAATTGAATTAATTTTCGAGCTGTGGTTGCCAATCTATCGGCGCAAGGCCTTGTTCTTGAAGTACTTGATTGGTTTTAGAAAAATGCTGGCACCCTAAGAAGCCTCGATGTGCAGAAAGCGGGGATGGGTGTGGAGCCATTAATACATGATGACGCTGGCGATCGATCATCCGCCCTTTCTTCTGAGCATGAGAACCCCAGAGTAAAAAGACTAAACCAGTACGATGCTGGTTTAGAGCATCAATCACTCGGTCGGTAAATGTTTCCCAGCCCGTATTGGCATGCGAGTGTGCCATTCCTTGCTCAACGGTCAGCACAGTATTTAATAACAACACGCCCTGCTGTGCCCAACTTTGCAAGTAACCATGTTGAGGAATTTGAAACCCGGGAATATCTTGTGCCAGCTCTTTGTAGATGTTGACTAAAGACGGCGGCGTTTTCACGCCTGGTAAAACAGAGAAGCAAAGGCCATGAGCCTGATTCGGGCCATGATAAGGGTCTTGCCCCAGAATCACCACTTTGACATCACCGAATTCAGTAAAACGAAAAGCGTTAAACACATCTTTTGCTGGTGGATAAATGACTTTTCCAGCCTGACGCTGACTTTCAACAAATTGCATGGTTTGTTGAAAGTAATCCTGCTGCTTTTCATTACCAATGACATCGTGCCAAGTCAGTGATTCAGACATATCAATACCTAAAAATTATGATTAACGGCAGCATTGTATACCCAAACCACATGAAGTTGCAGGTAAGTGATGAGCGAGTTCGTTTCAAGCAACATACAAAGAGGTATAGAAAGTAGGCTCCATAAGCCTACCAACTTCCTGAAACAAATGACGATGACAACTCACTTACCCCGCAGTCTACGAAACGCTCAGTGAGACTTTTGTGGTTGTGGTGCGCGATGATGGCCTTGCCCGTTGACATGTCGATTAGGTACAGGACGACGAGCGGCAGGTCTGGAACTAGGAGAAGCTGAGTTGGCAAATGAGTTCATAGCGGCATCCTTCTTACAACGCTGGCAATGAGCATGATGAAAAAAAGATGCCAAATCTGTGAAACTCGCCGATTATTTTTACTTTTGCTCTGAGAATTTGCGCAATGTTGCGATCTCTGTCGCCCATATTTCTGGATCAATCGTTTCTAAAATCAGAGGGATACCGTTAAATCGGGCATCTTGTGCGATATATTCAAAACACTCCCAACCGATCTCCCCCATCCCTAACGAATGGTGACGGTCAACCCGGCTAGCCAATTTGCCTTTTGAATCATTGATGTGCATTGCGCGCAAATAGTGCATACCAACCACACGTTCGAATTCAGCAAATGTTTCATCACACGCAGCTTTAGTGCGTAAATCATAACCTGCGGCAAAAGTGTGGCAGGTATCAATACACACCCCAACACGTTCTTTGTCGTCAACTCGGTCAATAATTGCCGCTAAGTGTTCAAAGTGCCAGCCCAAGTTACTTCCCTGCCCTGCAGTATTTTCTATCACTGCAATCACATTCGGCACAGCTTTGTGTGCCAAGTTGATCGATTCGGCAATCGTCGCTAAACACTCATCTTCCGATACCAACTGCAAATGACTGCCCGGATGGAAGTTAAGCAAAGTCAGCCCTAACTGATCACAACGCATCATTTCATCAACAAAAGCAGCACGTGATTTGTCTAACTTCTCAGGCTCTGGAGCCCCTAAATTAATCAGGTAAGAGTCGTGAGGTAAAATCGCCTCACTGGTGAAACCCCATTTTTTGCAGTTTGCTTTGAAAGCACGAATGCTGCTTGCTTCAAGTGGTTTAGCTGCCCATTGGCGCTGGTTTTTAGTAAACAGAGCAAACGCATTCGCCCCGATTTCATGCGCTCGAACAGGCGCAAGCTCAACACCACCGGAGGCAGAAACATGCGCTCCAATTAACTTCTCATACATAACACGACTTCTTATTGTTGCTAAATCACTTCGGACTTTCAGTTCACAGCACTAACTTTCTGATTTTATCTGACACGGGTCAAGTACGATTACAAAAGTGTAGTAAATTAACAACAAAGTAATGCTTAACTATTTTTGATTTATTAAAATTAATTTAATCACCATTGTTTTTAAAGCATTTATTGATACAAATCAAAAATCAAACCTTAGTTTAAAAATGGTTTTTTGTTGTTATTTGACTTAAATCAATATTGGAAGTGTGGATATTTGCTATATAATAGCCAGCTCAACAAGATCTGAAAATTAACACCAATAACGCCACTTGATGTGGACTAGGAGATAGTAATGATCCAAGGTATCCAAATCACTAAAGCAGCTAACGACGACCTACTGAACTCTATTTGGTTGCTTGACAGCGAAAAGAACGAAGCGCGTTGTGTTGCGGCACTGAAAGGCTTTGAAGCTGATCAAGTGGTTAGCATCAACGATTTAGGTGAATACGAAAGCCGCGAAGTGGCTATCGAAACTGCACCACGTATTGAAGGTGGCCAACACCTGAACGTGAACGTGCTCAAGCGTGAAACACTAGAAGATGCAGTAGCTCACCCAGAGAAATACCCACAGCTGACTATTCGTGTTTCTGGTTACGCAGTGCGTTTCAACTCTCTGACTACAGAACAGCAACGCGACGTTATCGCGCGTACTTTCACTGAATCTCTGTAATCGTCAGTAAAGAATCCAGACTAAAACGGTGCTCAATGAGCACCGTTTTTTATTGACTTCGATTTAGCAAATCGAGGGATTACTTCACACTCACCAGTAACACACGCAGAGCTGCGAAATCAGCATCCAACTCTTGAGAAAGCAACTCCATCGCAGCATGTTTAGCAAGCGGTGCAGGCAGTTCAATGTCGGTGCCTAAAATGTCATCCACCACTTCCTTAAATTTGGCTGGGTGTGCTGTACACAAGAAAAGCCCAGTTTCTTGTGGCTGACGCTGCTCTTCCAATACACGGTAAGCAATCGAACCATGCGGCTCACACAAATAGCCTAAATCATAAAGTTCTTGTACTGCTTGTGCACTTTCCTCGTCAGAGACTGCACCTTTACCCAAGGTTTCCAATCCCCATCCCAGACGCTGACAAAGCTCTTCGATACGCGGCCAGTTGTTAGGTTGGCTGACATCCATCGCATTTGAAGTGGTCGCAACAGTCGGTTTTGGTTCCCAACGTCCCGTTTCTAAGTAACGCGGAACGGTATCGTTGGCATTGGTTGCCGCAATAAAGCGTTTCACTGGCAAGCCGAGGGCTTTAGCCAACATACCCGCCGTTAGGTTACCGAAGTTACCGCTTGGTACTGAGATAACCAGATTTTCACGCTCTACTTTGCTCATTTGTGCTGCAGCTTCAAAGTAGTAGCAGATTTGCGCCATCAAGCGACTGATATTGATCGAGTTGGCCGAGTTCAAACCGATTTGTTGACGCAGTTCTGCGTCATCAAAAGCTTGTTTAACCAGCGCTTGGCACGCATCAAAATCACCATTGATCGCAACGGTGTGAATGTTTTTACCTAGTGTGCAGAACAGCTTTTCTTGAAGTGGACTGATTTTGCCTTTCGGATAGAGGATCACGACATTAATGTCTTCCATGCCATAAAAAGCATGAGCAACAGCCGCACCTGTATCTCCTGACGTTGCGGTCAAAATAGTGATTTTTCCACCATTCGATACAGCGGCAAGAGATTGCGCCATAAAACGGCCACCAAAGTCTTTAAACGCGAGCGTTGGACCATGGAACAGTTCCAATGCGTAAACACCCTCTTTAACTTTGGCAATGGGGGCTGCAAATTGAAAGGCAGAATCCACCATAGCGCGAACTTTATCGGCTGGGAGTTCATCACCGATCAAAGCCGATAAAATCTTGCTGCTACGAGAGACGAAATCTTCCGCTAATAGGGCATCAATATCCTCAAACTTCGGCAACTCTGCCGGAAAGAACAGGCCTTGGTTGCGACCTAACCCTTGGCGAACGGCTTGGCCAAAGGAGACTTGTTCATCATTTTCTTTTATGTTGTACAGCTTCATAGCTCACTTCCTGTTACTTTCGAACCTTGCTTGTCTAGGCGACAAATGTGGACGAATCCTTCTTCATTTTGGACATAGTTTTGCTCAAGCCAACGTGCTACACGTTCAGCCACCGCTTGCTCTTTACACACACTAAACAGAGTCGGACCACTCCCCGAGATCCCCGTCGCCAGCGCACCTGCTGAGGCTGCGTAGCTACGTGCCTTGGCAAAACCCGGCAGCAGTTTCTCACGATAGGGTTCGGCGATCACGTCTTTGATCATTTTTGCAGCTAACTCAGGTTGCTGAGTATGGCAAGCATGAATAAATCCGGCGAGATAGCGACCGTGCGCAACGATATCTTGGCGTCGGTACTGCGCTGGCAGAATGGCGCGAGCTTCCGCAGTCGAAACTTTAATGCCCGGATAGGCCATGACCCAATACCAATCATCAAAGCAAGGTACTGATTGACTGATGATACCGAGTTCTTCGAGCATCAACTGCACGCCACCTAAATAGCAAGGTGCGACGTTGTCATAATGGATGCTGCCAGAGATCTTGCCTTCCATTTCCCCCATCAGCGCCAGAAGCTCAGTTTCATCCAGAGGACTCGCGTGAAACTGATTCAACGCATCCAATGCAGCTACAATCGAGCAAGCACTTGAACCTAATCCAGAACCAATCGGCATATTTTTTTCGAGCGTCATGGTCAAGGGCTTAAGCGTTACCGACTTTTTCTCTAGTTCACGAGCGAATACTTGCCAGCAATCATACACAATGTTTTCTTGTGGATTCGTTGGCAGCTTATCCACAAATCGACCTGCGGTTTTCAGCGCGAAAGGTTCAGCCCCAGCTTCCACTTTCACTCGATCGCCAAGCAAAGTGCCATCAATTGGGGACACGGCAGCCCCCAACACATCAAAACCGACACTGACATTACCAATTGAAGCGGGTGCGTACACCACAACACTCATGTCACCTGAACTCATTTCTATTAAACCCCTAATTTCCAACCGAGTGTACGCATTACATCTGAGAATACGCCTGCCGCTGTAACTTCTGACCCTGCACCATAGCCACGCAGTACCAGTGGAATTGGCTGGTAATAGCGGCTATAAAATGCCAGCGCGTTTTCGCCTTCTTTCACTTTGAACATAGGATCGTTTTCATCCACCGCGACAATGCGAACTTGGCACTGACCATCGACGATTTGTGCTACATAGCGCAACACTTTTCCTTCTGCTTTCGCTTGCGCTACTCGCTCTGCAAAAGCAGCGTCTGCTTGTGGTAAACGAGCCATAAACTCTTCAACACTACCGGAAGCATCAAAACCAGCGGGTAGCGCCTGCTCGACATTGACATCGCTCAGCTCAAGTTCATAACCAGCTTCACGCGCCAAAATCAGTAGTTTGCGTGCCACATCCATACCAGAAAGATCATCGCGCGGATCAGGTTCAGTAAAGCCTTTTTCTTTTGCCAGCAGAGTCGCTTGGCTCAAAGTCATGCCTTCATCCAATTTGCCAAAGATAAAGGAGAGAGAACCAGAGAGAATGCCGCTGAATTTTTCCAGCTCGTCCCCTGCTGCAATCAGGTTTTGTAAGTTTTCAATAACCGGTAAACCCGCACCGACGGTCGTTTCATACATCAATTTACGACGCGAGTGACGAGCCACATCACGCAACTGGTGGTAGTAACTCATGCTCGCCGTATTGGCTTTCTTGTTCGGGGTCACCACATGGAACCCCGCAGCGAGGAAATCAGCATATTGGTTAGCAATTTCATCACTGGAAGTGCAATCCACCAACACAGGGTTAATGATATGATTACGCTGCACCAAGGCCACTAGGTTCGCTAAGCTAAAGGCTTGATCAGCATTGACCATGCGATCACGCCACTGCTCAAGAGGCAGACCACGGCTATCAAGCAGCATGCCTTTACTGTTTGCCAAACCACATACGCGCATCATGATGCCTTTTTCTGCGAGCTTAGCTTGTTGACGCTGGATCTGATCGACCAGCTCACCGCCAACGCCACCCACACCAACAACAAACACATCTAAGAAGTGCTTAGAGTTGAAGAGATTTTCGTGACAGGCTTTGATCGCTTCCGAAATTTTATCATCAGGGATCACTGCAGAAATCGCGCGCTCAGAGGAACCTTGCGCAATCGCAATCACGTTAACATGCACTTCAGCGAGTGAAGCAAAGAATTGCGAGGCCACACCGCGCGAAGTGCGCATACCGTCACCAACTAGAGTGATGATGGCGACGTCATCCACAAACTCAACTGGCTCAAGCAAACCATCTTTGAGTTCCAGTTCAAACGTTTCCGCCAGTGCTTGCTGTGCCAAAGCCTTATGTTGTGCTTCAATACAGAAACTGATGCTGTATTCAGAAGAAGATTGAGTGATGAGCACAATCGACACATCCGCTGCTGACATCGCGCCAAACACACGGCTCGCCATACCCACCATGCCTTTCATTCCCGGGCCGGAAACGTTAACCATGGTCAGGCTATTTAGTGTGGTGATGCCTTTGATTGCAAGTTTGTCTTCGCCAGTATCTTGGCCAATCAGTGTTCCCGCACCCTGTGGGTTGAAACTGTTTTTAATCAGGCAAGGGATTTGGAATTGGGCAATCGGAGCAATCGTTTTAGGATGCAGCACAGATGCACCGAAGTAAGAAAGCTCCATCGCTTCTTGATAGCTGAGCGATTTCAGAAGACGCGCATCATCGACCAAACGTGGATCACAGTTGTAAACGCCATCCACATCCGTCCAGATTTCACAACAATCCGCACGTAAACAGGCTGCCAGTACAGCGGCTGAATAATCAGAGCCATTACGGCCTAAACAGACTAGTTCACCTTGAGCATTACCCGCAGTAAAACCCGGCATGATGTTGACATGCTGTTGTGGCAATGGCGATTGTCTGAAACGCTGAGTAGAGGTTTCCACATCCACCATAGCTTCCAGATGATCGCCTTTCGCCAGCAGGTATTTCACCGGGTCAATCAAATTGGCTGGCAGGCCTTTCGCTTCCATAACGGCTTTCATCAGTTGAATAGAAACACGCTCACCTTTACTGATGATCCGCGCATTGACGTTATCTGGGCACATACCCAGCAGAGTTATGCCATGCACAAACTGGCGCAGTTGACTCATTGATGAATGCACTTGGTTGTTATAAGCAGTTCCATCTAGATTTGGGAGCTGCTCTTTAATTCCATCAAGCAAGGCATAAAAAGAACTTTCCAATTCAACAACTTGCGATTCCGCTTCACCACGGGATAACGCACTTTCAATCACCGCCACCAGTTTATTGGTCGTTTTGCCCGGAGCAGAGAGGACAACGGCCACCTCTTCCTGCTGTGCATTATTGGCGATGATGTCAGCAGCGCGTAGAAAACGCTCCGGATCCGCCAGCGATGAACCTCCAAACTTTAATACTCGCATCCCTTCCTCCAAATGCATTAAAAACGGGTATAAAAAAAGGCCTGTATCGGTTGGGATACAGGCCTTTTTTGTGAAATTTTGCGCTCAGCAGCCTGCCCCAACATGCGACGTGTCGGTAATGGTAATAATGGTGGTCATTACTGCCTGGCTGTGATTCAACATACGTGTTTTCTGTCTATCTGTGTGTTTGCTTGCAAATACGTTTAACCCATTTGCGTTCGATTCGTCAACGAAAATCTGATTTTTTTATCTACGATTTTAAAAATCCACGATTAAGTGATGAGTTTTCTAATTCGCACAATGCGATAAGCAACAATCAATAAAATGTCTATATAGAAATAACAAATCGCTATAACGTTCTTCCGGTACAGTGTGATTTTTTGTGCTTAAATTGAGTTTACCGATAAATTCTCTATGCAACCTGAGGAGTGAGTGTGAACGTTTGGGGGTTATTCCTAATCACAGCTATAGCTCCGCTTTCTTGGGCAGAAACGCTTCCTAGCTTACCTTTTGAAAGCAATGCTTCACCGCATAAATTATTTATCGCAAGCGATAACAATAGCCACGGCTTTGATAGTTGGACGATTGATAGCGGCTATGCCTACAACCTATTTGAAGACATTGATTTGTATGTGGGCGCTCGCATCAATAGTGGTACGAATAGTGCCGAAAATGGTTTGCTCAGCGGCATCCATTATCAGTTCACCGAGCGTCTTTCCTTTAATAGTGCATTGCGTACATTTTCAAAGCCAGAAAACAACAGCAACAAAGAATCTGCCATTTCTGCTGAACTGACTAGCCGATTGAAGTTGAAGGAAAATCTCGACTTGCATGCCACACTGGATTACCAAGAATGGCAGCAAGGTGTCGAGTTCGGTATTGGTTTTCGTTTTTAGCTAACTTCAAGCGGTGTTTCAGACATCAAGATGCCATTCCAATCCGCATATAGGTAGTCACCGGGTTCAACGATCTGATTTTGCATGGTCAACGTCACATTAACTTGCCCAGCGCCACGTTTCTCCGTTTTGAAGGGACAAGCACCTAACGCTTTGATGCCCAAATCCATTTCTGACATAGCAACAACATCACGCACGGCACCATACACAATTACGCCTTCCCAATCATTTTCGATTGCTAAAATCGCTAACTGGTCACCCATCAACGCTTTGTGACATGAACCATGACCATCAACAACCAATACTTTGCCTTTGCCATTTTGGCTCAGCACATCACGAACTTTCGAGTTATCGTGATAGCAACGAACGGTCACAATCTCTCCCCAAAAAGCACTACGCTGTCCAAAGTTTTGCAGTGGCAGATTGAGTAAAGTCACTTGCGATTCGTACTTATCGCAAAGATCTGGGGTTATATCTCTCATCATTCCTCCATGATTTTATTTTTCAGATTTGTTGATTTCGGATTGGCCCGAGATAAAGCTCATGATCATCAATACAAGAACAGAGGTAAAGTTCACCTTCTTGTACAAAATAGATCGCGTTTTGAGCAAATCTCTGCGCCAGCGATCGGGCTTCTGAAAGCGGCATAACTACAGCAAAACTATCTTCAAACCACTGAAACTGAGAGTCTCCTACCCTCACTTTCAACCAATCATAATCGATCAAGCATTGCTGTAAACGTTGATTATTTACGCAATTCTCATCATCTGACAAGCGAATACTCTTAGGGTTCCATGCGGTAATTATGCAATAAAACGACCAATTTACTGGCTTTTCAAAGGCAAATTTCACTGATTGATAAGCCTGCCAAAGGCTAGCGTCTATCTTCATCATTTGGTAAGTTTACAACTCGTTATTGTTCTTAATATCTGTTACATTCTAACTCTTGATGTAAATCAACAAAGTGATTGGAATTAACATTCGGGCGTTGTTAGCATGCTGTTAACATTATAGAATCCGCCCCATAGACTAGTAGAACCTCTTGAGAATGGGAGTCCTCATAACTAGTTACACCAAGGATGGCGGACAAAAAGTAGTGATGTTAATTAGATTTTTTACTTTATTGTTAACATAACTAACCGGTATGTAATCTTTTTGCCTAGAATGAGTTCTACTAGCACGATTTTTTCACAAGTTTAGGTAACGCAAATGCAAACCCCGCAGATCCTTATCGTCGAAGACGAGCAAGTAACTCGTAACACTCTTAAGAGTATTTTTGAAGCAGAGGGATACGCTGTTTTTGAGGCCAGCAATGGTGAAGAGATGCACCAAGTGCTGGCCGATTATCCAATCAACTTGGTGATTATGGACATCAACCTGCCAGGTAAGAATGGCCTACTGCTAGCACGCGAACTGCGCGAGCAAGCGGATGTAGCGCTCATGTTCCTGACTGGTCGCGACAATGAAGTGGATAAGATTCTGGGCCTAGAAATTGGCGCAGATGATTACATCACCAAACCGTTCAACCCACGTGAATTAACGATTCGTGCTCGTAACCTGCTAAGCCGCTCTATGCATGCTGGCACCACGCAAGAAGAAAAACGCAGCGTTGAAAAATACGTGTTCAATGGTTGGGAACTGGATATTAACAGCCGCTCACTGGTGAGCCCTGATGGTGATAGCTACAAGCTACCTCGTTCAGAATTCCGTGCATTACTGCACTTCTGCGAGAACCCAGGCAAAATCCAAACTCGTGCTGACCTGCTGAAGAAGATGACTGGACGTGAGCTGAAGCCACACGACCGTACTGTGGACGTTACTATCCGCCGTATCCGTAAGCACTTCGAGTCTATTTCAGGCACACCGGAAATCATCGCGACCATTCACGGTGAAGGCTACCGCTTCTGTGGTGATTTAGAAGACTAATTCACCTTAGTGAGCCCAAAATGAATTAGACCCTAGCTATGCTAGGGTCTTTTTTAATCACTTATTTGAGTCTGCTTGCTGAGTAAGCCACTGCCTTAATAGCGTAATATCCGATTGATATTCATTTTTGATCTCCTCAACCCAATCACTGATGTTTTCCCACCATGCTGGAGCTTCCGGTGATTGTGCCTTTTGAGCAATTTTTTGGATCCGCTTAAGTCCTACCGAACCTGCCGCACCTTTGATTTTATGCGCTTCACTGACAATCCCTTGTTTATCTTTAGCGACCATATTGGAATCCAACACAGCAAGATAAGCAGGCATCGACTGCTCAAATAAGGTCACACTATCGATGACGGGCTGACTACCCACAATTTCAACATAGGATTGCAGCATCTCGAGATCGAGTAACTGCTGATATACATCCTGAGGCAGTTCTTTTGGCGTCGAAGTCACTTCGATAGAAGGAACATCACATTCAAGACCATTGCTAACTTTGGCTATTACTTCGCGAACAGCGGCAACAGATAAAGGCTTGCTGATTGCGGCATCCATTCCTTTCTGGCGATATTCTTCTTTATCTTTCAAAACATTGGCTGTTAAGGCTACCAGTGGCGGCAATGAGGAATAATGAGCTCGATAATATTGAGCAATATCGAATCCTGTCATATCCGGTAACTGGATATCGAGAAACACTAGGTCATAGTCAGTCGGATTAAATCGCTGGATAGCCTCTTCACCCGTCATCGCTACTGTGACTTTATGTCCCATGCTTTCAAGCAATGAACGTGCGACAGTAATGTTCAGTTCAATATCTTCAACCATGAAAATATTGAGCTGAGTTTGCGGTTCTTGTGGTTCAACAGTGACAGGAGCATCTGCCAAAAGTGGCACACGGATCGTCACGGTAAAGGTACTACCAAACCCTTCTTCACTATTGACGCTGATATCGCCGCCCATCAATTTTATCAACTGGCGTGATACCGCTAAGCCAATCCCTGTTCCCACGGCATGCAAGTTATCTTTGCCTGACTTGACCTGATAATACATGGCAAAGATTTTTTCCTGCTCTTCTTCTGGAATGCCAATGCCCGTATCTTCCACTTCAATGGTGATATCAGCATGCTGCTCATCACATTCTGCGCTAACCGTCATCACGACGCTACCTTCTTTGGTGAACTTCATAGCGTTGCTGATCAGGTTCCACAATACTTGGCGCAGGCGTGTAGCATCCACTTCCACCAACGAAGGTAAATCAGTCAAACGTTCCAAATCAAACCGTAACCCTTTTTGCTCCGCCATCAAAGCCGCTAGCACTTCGATTTCAGCCACAAACTCTTCGAAATTGAGCGCTGCAGGGAAAAGCTCAAGCTTGCGGCGGTCAAACTTATCCATATCAATAATGTCGTTAAAGATGTTACCGAGCGTCACTGCACTGACATTGATCGTTTGCAGATGTTTACGCTGCTCACTGCTTAACGGTGTATCCAGCAACATGCGACTGAGGCCAACAATGCCATTGAGTGGCGTGCGCAACTCATGGCTAATCGTCGAAATGAAGGTGGTTTTATCACGGCTGGCTTTCTCTAATGATTCTTCGTGGCGCTTACGTTCGGTGATATCACGGCCAAAACCAACCAAACCAAGGTGACGCCCATCTTTACTGTAGAAGGGCACTTTGCGCAGCTCAAAAAAGCTCTTGCGGCCATCAGGGTATTCCAGCCATTGCTCATAGGTGATTGCGGTATTGTGATTGAAAACTTGCTGATCGGTTTCCACAATCGATTGGGCGATCTCTTTGCGATACACGTCCCATGGGGTTAAACCCACCAGTTCACTTTCGCGTTTTCCGGTTAACTCTTCCATAGCTCGGTTACAGCCAGAGAACTCACCTTTAGCATTACGGTAATAAATCAAATCGGGAGAGGCATCGATGAATGAACGCAACAAGGCGGTACGCTCAGCCAGTTCAAGCTGGGTTTTCTCACGTTGGTACACTTCATTTTCAAGATCGAGCATGGCTTCTTCGCGTGCTTCTTCCGCCTTAATCCGTTCTTCAATTTCTTGATTTAATTTAACGATGTTTTGTTGAAGCTTTTGATTAAGTTCTTGATCGCGCGAGCGCATATCTTTCAGTTTGGAAACCAATTTCGAGAGACGTTGACGAGACTCTTCAAGCTGATCCACGACCACTGAAAGGAAATAAACCGCCCAAGGCGTGATGAGCAAGCCAAAGAATACGGAGCGGATAATATCAATGTCATCAACAAATCCATTGAGGATCAAGGTGATGCCAACTTGCACCACCACCGCCAACGCAACCAAAGCGAGAGCCAAGAGAATAGAAAAACGTAAAATGCCTAGTTTGACCAATAAATCGACATAATACTGGGCAAGATTTTTCATCGGTTTCATTCACAGCTCCGTCAGATAAAGAGCCATTAGTCTAGCTTGTTTACAAAGCAAACGTTAGCTGCACTTATCACAAGCTGTTGAGAAATCAGGTAGGTTATCGCCAACTATTTTGAGTTGCAGGAAAGCGGCAAGTGAGCGCACATCGCCCACACTGCGCTTTAAGTCAGAAGAGGAGATTTATCATCTTCATAAATTGACGTTTGATTTCGACCATTAGCTTTAGCCTGATACAAAGCCCGATCCGCCAAAGCAAGAATCTGCTCAGGCACATCTTCAGGGCTAGGAATATACGTCACCATGCCAAGACTCACCGTTATGCGATCCGCAATTTTGGAATGCGCGTGCGGAATGGCGAGCGAACGCATTTTCTCGTGGATACGTTCCGCGATCAAAACAGCGCCTGACTGCGGAGTATTCGGCAACAAAATGCCAAACTCTTCACCACCATAACGCGCAACACAATCCGACTGACGGTTGGCCACTTGAGTAAAGGCGATCGCCACTTGTTTAAGTGTCTCATCCCCCATAAGGTGTCCGTACGCATCGTTGTAGTCTTTAAAGAAATCCACATCACACAAAATGATGCTCAGCGGTTTCCCTTCACGAGCATGCAGATGCCAAAGCGTGTGTAGTTGCTCATCAAAACGGCGTCGGTTAGCCACTTGGGTCAAACTATCCAAAAAGCTCAGACGTTCTAGCTCTTGGTTAGCGGCTTCTAATTGCTCGGCTGCAAGATAACGTTCAGAAACATCACGCGCCATGACCAGTACGCCGTTGGTACCAGAGGCCGGATCTCGGAAAGGCGATTTCACCACATCAAACCACACCGTTTGGCCATTAGGTCGCTCAATTCTATCGATATAGCGTAGTGATTTCCCCTCATGCAACACTTGGCTGTCCGTTTCCGAAAGCCTTGAATAAATGTGCTCTGGGATAACATCTTGTAGGCGTTTCCCCACCAAATCGGAGATTTCTGCAATCCCAAGCGCTTCCACAAATGGCTGGTTACAGGCTTGATACACCATGTTTTCGTTGAAAATACCGATAGAATCCGGACTTGATTCGAGGATGTTTTGCAAAATTGTATCCCGCTGTGCCAATGCCACTTCCGTATCGCGACGCTTTTCCATCTCTTCACGTAGTTGGCGTTGTATGTCATACCAATCCGTCACATCGTGACTGATACTCAGCAAGCCAATATTCTCACCTTGTGGCGACATGAGTACGCGTTGATAAGTTTCCAAAAGACAACTGCGCCCATCCGGTGTCACAGTCCAACAACGCTGACTAGTACGCCCTTTCATTGTGCCTTTGAAGGTTGCACTGCCTTCTTCAATGCGCCCTTGCCAAAACTGATCAAATGCCCGGTTGGAGGCCGTCAGTTGCCCATTTTTATCTTTGATAAAAATCAGTTCGGACAATGAATCAAGCGCGGTACGTGCCATGGCAAATGAATGGCGTTCTTGCTGTATGTCGTTATTAGGGGAATCAAAGCCAATTGCGTTAACTAGCCATAATTTTTTAGGCCAACGACGGAGTAACGAAGCAGAAAGTTCCAAGGTTTGTGTTGTATGATCGGGTTTCGTCCACAGTAAAAGAACCGAGCGCTTTTGCTTCCCGCTGCTTTCTATCGCTCGATACAAAGCCTGTTCATTTTCTCCGCTCTGTTCGGTAGAAAAGTGATAATGTCTACCCACTAGACGAATACCCAACAATAAATAGGCAGCCAGATTAGCACGCAGTACACGCTGCTCTCCCACCAACAGCACACCAGAAGGTGAATGGCGGAAAAAATGGATCAATCTCTGCGGTCGAAGATAGGTGTACCAACCTAGCCAAAGTAGCAGGCTACCACCCAGCATCAACCCAATAGTGAGTAAAACAAACACCAACTCAGAGACAGATTCAGACATGTATATCGATATTTTTGTGGGTAGATGTGTAAATAGTACAAAAGATTAACTGTTCTTGCTGTGGATTCTTACTTTAGGTCAAGAGCAACATACTCAAATGGATCGCCTAAAAGTGAGCCTTGTGGCCCTTCAATCTCAAGAGTTTGGCCAATCGCAGTCATTGCCCACCAACGATTTTCACACCATAAAGGTGCAAGTAAAGTTGGTCTGCGTGCCGCAGAAGAAACGCGATGGTAAATGATCTGCGGCGGTGTCGAGCGAATCATTTCACAAGCAATCGATACATATTCATCCTGTTCGAGCACTGCTAAGCGCCCAGCTCGCCACGCTTTGGCCATAGTGCTGCCTTCCACAATATGTAAGCCGTGCAGCTTGATACCATCAGTTCCAACCTTAAGTACTTGCTGTAACGTCGACATATTTTCACTGCGCCCTTCGCCAGGCAACCCAACAATCAAGTGAGTACAGACTTTGATACCCAGCGCTCTCGCCTTGGCAGTGATCTCTGCGTAACAAGCAAAATCGTGCCCGCGGTTAATGCGTTTTAAGGTGTGATCGTGCGCGGTTTGCAATCCAAGCTCTAACCAGATTTCATAACCTTGCTGAACATAATCAGCAAGTAGTTCTAATACAGCATCCGGCACACAATCAGGGCGAGTTCCAACACACAACCCAACAATATCGGCCACTTCCAGCGCTTGTTCATACATAGATTTCAGTACTTGCACTTCAGCATAAGTACTGGTGTATGCCTGAAAATAAGCGAGATATTTTTTCGCTCGTTTGATCTCTCCCGCCCGATCTTTTAACTGATCATGGATGCTTTGCTGTTGAGTCTCTTCATTGGCAAATGACGCTACATTGCAGAAAGTGCACCCACCTCGGCCAATCGTGCCATCTCGGTTGGGGCAGCTGAAACCGCCATGTAAGGTTAACTTATGAACTTTCTCACCATAACGACGCTGCAAATCCTGCCCTATGGTGTTCACTAATCGATGTAACTGCATGCCAAACACTCAAACTAAATACAAATCGCTCTCACTACCATCCGTGTAATTAAATTACATTTCCAATCAAAATCGTCACAAATTTTAATCCTCTGTGTTCAATTTCAAACGGTGCCAAATCAATAAATAGGCATAAACTAAACACTATTTTCACTTTGTTGCTAGTTTGTTAAACAAAACACTCTTCTTTCAGTAAAAAAATAAACCAAACCTAAGACTTTTCGTTGGAATTTGCCTCGGCAAAATTGTAGGATACTTTCAGTTTTCCGTGCTTTTTTGCTCACTAAATTACAAAAAGTACGGCAGACTGTCGGTGATATTCCACACCTACCAAAAGAATCCACTAGAAAAGTGGTTCAACTACAGGAATGTCACTAAGGATTGTCTTTCTCACAATATATTTCCTGTGAGAGACGGAAAGGACGCGGATCTGCTCCCTAAGCAGATTTCACTCAAAACAAAAAAGGATAGGACGCATCACCCCACCGCTTAATTCAGCCAATGCTGTTTCATGCGCCAAGGGATCACTGAGTGTAAACTCAGTGCTGTTGCGTCCTCGATAACTGGAAGGATGTATCTATGGTAGATAAAGCGCAACGCTCGCGTGGTCTTTATACGCCTGAGCTTGAGCATGATGCTTGTGGTATCGGCTTTGTCGCCCACCTGAAAAATCGCAAATCCCATCAGGTGGTTACTCAAGCTTTGGATATGCTTGCACGCATGGAACACCGCGGCGGTCAGGGTTGTGACCCTTGCAGCGGTGACGGCGCAGGTATTTTGCTGCAAAAACCTCACGAATTTTTACTCGAAGAAGCCGTTAAGCTTGGCATTAAACTGCCTTCATTCGAAAAATATGGTGTGGGTGTAGTGTTGTTCCCGAAAGATGAACACAAACGTGCCCAATGCCGCGATATTCTAGAGCGTAATGCGAAACGCCTTGATCTGGATGTGATTGGCTATCGTGTTTTGCCAACCGACAACAGCATGTTAGGTGCCGATCCACTCAGCACTGAGCCACAATTTGAACACGTGTTCATTTCTGGCGGTTCAGGTATGCAGCCGGAAGAGCTGGAACGTAAGCTGTACGTGCTACGTAACTACACCGTTCGCGTCTGCCTTGAGAGCGTGTCGAACATCGGCGATGATTTTTACATCAACTCGATGTCGTACAAAACCTTGGTCTATAAAGGTCAGCTGACCACAGAGCAAGTACCACAATACTTCCTCGATTTGCAAAATCCGACCATGGTCACAGCACTGGCGCTGGTGCACTCGCGTTTTTCTACCAACACCTTCCCGAAATGGCGACTGGCTCAGCCTTTCCGCTACATCGCGCACAACGGTGAGATCAACACTGTTCGCGGTAACTTAAACTGGATGAAAGCGCGCGAAGCGATTTTACAATCCAAGCTCTTTACCCAAGCTGAAATCGACATGCTGCTGCCAATCTGTCAGGAAGGCGCATCCGACTCAGCCAACTTTGACATGGTACTCGAACTGCTGGTGCTTTCTGGTCGCAGCTTGCCTCACGCTCTGATGATGATGATCCCGGAAGCATGGCAAGAAAACAAAGCGATGGATCCAAAACGCCGCGCTTTCTACCAGTACCATGCCAACGTCATGGAACCATGGGACGGCCCAGCATCAGTGTGCTTTACCGATGGTGTACAAGTCGGTGCAACGCTAGATCGTAACGGTCTACGTCCGTCTCGTTATACCGTGACCAAAGATGATTTCCTGATCATGGCTTCTGAATCTGGCGTAGTGGAAATTGATCCAGCCAATGTGGAATACCGTGGTCGTCTGCAACCGGGACGTATCTTTGTTGCTGACCTAGAGCAAGGCCGTATTATCTCTGATGAAGAAGTCAAAGACGGCATCGCTTCGGCGCAGCCTTATGAAAAATGGGTAGAAGAAAACCTACTCAGCTTGAAAAAGCTGCCGGATGCCGACAACGTACATAGCCAACCGTCGCCAGAGCGTCTGCTTCACCGCCAACAAGCGTTTGGGGTAAGTAGCGAAGAGGTCAATGACATCATTCTGACCCTAGCACAAACCGGTTATGAGCCTCTCGGTTCGATGGGTGCAGACTGGCCTGTAGCCGTGCTGTCACACCAATCTCAGCATCTTTCAAACTACTTTAAGCAGTTGTTTGCTCAGGTGACTAACCCACCAATCGACCCGATCCGTGAACGCATGGTGATGTCGCTCAACACCTATATCGGCCGCGATCAAAACTTGCTGGCGGAAACACCAGCTCACTGCCGTAAGGTCGAGCTAGAATCACCAGTGATTTCTAACGCTGAGTTGGAAAAGCTTCGTGCGATTGATAACGAGCACCTACAAGCCAAAACGTTGGATATCGTATTTCGTGCCAGCGATGAACCAGGCAAGCTAGAGCGTGCTCTGAAACGTATTTGCCAATACGCGGAAGATGCGGTGATTGATGGCTACTCGATCATTTTGCTAACCGACCGCGCGGTGAACTCCAACCATGCAGCCATCCCAGCGATGCTGGCCGTGGGTGCAGTACACCATCATCTGATCCGCAAAGGTCTGCGTTCTAAATGCGGCATTGTGGTAGAAACCGGTGATGCTCGTGAAACACACCACTTTGCTACCCTACTCGGCTACGGTGCAAACGCAGTCAACCCGTATCTAGTGGTGGAAACCATCGTTGACCTCAAGCGTCAGAAGAAACTTGATGCCGACGTATCGGTAGAGAAATACTTCGAGAATTACCGTAAAGGCGTTAATGGCGGCTTGCTGAAGATCTTCTCAAAAATGGGGATTTCGACACTGCAGTCTTATCACGGTGCACAGATTTTTGAAGCGCTCGGGATCAGCAAAGCGGTGGTGGATAAATACTTCACCGGCACCATCACGCGTATTCAAGGTTTAACCCTCGACGATATCGCCAAAGAAGTTCTGGTTCGTCATCGCATTGGCTACCCGACGCGTGAAATCCCACTGCAAGTGTTGGATGTCGGCGGTGTGTATCAATGGAAACAGCGTGGTGAGCAACATCTGTTTAACCCAGAAACGATTCACCTGCTGCAGGAGTCCACTCGCCATAAAAACTACCCGCAATTTAAGAAATATGCGGCAGCGGTAGATAGCCAAGGCGATAAAGCGGTTACTCTGCGCAGCCAACTCGATTTTGTGAAAAATCCAGCCGGTTCCATTCCGATTGATGAAGTTGAACCGATCGAGAGCATTGTTAAGCGCTTTGCAACGGGGGCGATGTCGTTCGGTTCTATCTCTTACGAAGCGCACTCCACACTGGCGATTGCGATGAACCGCTTAGGCGCGAAATCCAACTCCGGTGAAGGTGGTGAAGACCCAATGCGTTTTGAACTGAATGCGAATGGCGATTCAGAACGCTCAGCGATCAAGCAAGTGGCTTCTGGCCGTTTCGGTGTGACCTCTTACTATCTGACCAACGCGGATGAAATCCAGATTAAGATGGCGCAAGGAGCGAAACCAGGCGAAGGCGGTCAGCTACCTGGCGATAAAGTCGATGAATGGATCGGGGCGACTCGTCACTCCACGCCTGGGGTTGGCCTGATTTCGCCACCACCACATCACGACATTTACTCCATCGAAGACTTAGCCCAACTGATTTTCGATCTGAAAAATGCGAACCGTAAAGGCCGCGTCAACGTCAAACTGGTTTCTGAAGCCGGTGTCGGTACCATCGCTTCTGGTGTAGCCAAAGCTAAAGCCGACGTAGTTCTGATTGCAGGTCACGATGGTGGTACCGGTGCATCACCAATCTCTTCTATCCGTCATACGGGTTTGCCTTGGGAATTGGGTCTGGCTGAAACCCACCAGACTCTGCTCAAAAACGGCCTACGTAACCGCATTGTGGTTCAAGCCGATGGACAGATGAAAACCCCACGCGATATCGCCATTGCGGTACTGCTGGGTGCAGAAGAATGGGGTGTAGCAACCGCAGCACTGGTGGTTGAAGGCTGTATCATGATGCGTAAGTGTCACAAAAACACTTGCCCAGTCGGTATTGCTACTCAAAACAAAACCCTGCGTGAGCGTTTTGCTGGCCGTGTGGATGACGTAGTGACCTTCTTCCAATACATGGCACAAGGTCTGCGTGAAATCATGGCAGAACTGGGGTTCCGCACCATCAATGACATGGTTGGCCAAGCGCACAAACTCAAAGTGCGTGATGATGTAGGTCACTGGAAATATAAGAATCTCGATCTGTCGCCAATCCTCTTTATTGAGCAGCCGCGCAGTGTCGATGGTATTTACTGCCAAACTCAGCAGAACCACCAGCTTGAAAGCGTACTGGATCGCACCTTGATCCAATTGGCGACTCCTGCCCTTGAGCGTGGTGAAGCCGTCAAAGCCGAACTGCCGATCATCAACACCGATCGTAGTACTGGTACTATGCTGTCGAACGAAATCTGTAAGGTTTACAAAGACCAAGGCCTACCACAGCCAATGCAGGTGAAATTCAACGGCAGTGCAGGACAATCTTTCGGTGCCTTCCTGACTAAAGGCGTTTACTTTGAAGTGGAAGGCGATGCCAACGACTACTGGGGCAAAGGTCTTTCTGGTGGCACGCTAGTGCTCTACCCGAACCGTAACGCCACCATCGTTCCTGAAGAGAACATTGTGGTCGGCAACGTCTGTTTCTACGGCGCGACCTCTGGCGAATCTTACATTCGCGGCCTTGCGGGCGAACGTTTCTGTGTACGTAACTCAGGTGCTAAAGTGGTGGTTGAAGGTATCGGCGATCACGGCTGTGAATACATGACGGGCGGTGTCGCGGTGATCCTCGGCTCAACCGGTCGTAACTTCGCAGCGGGTATGAGTGGTGGTGTGGCTTACGTTTGGGATAAATCTGGCGACTTCAAATCTAAGCTCAATGCTGAGTTAGTCGATTTAGATCCAATCGAAGCAGAAGACAAAGCACTACTCAAAGAAATGTTAACCAAGCATGTTCAATTCACAGGAAGTGAAGTGGCTAAAGCTTTCCTTGCCAACTTTGACGCTAGCCTAGCCACTATGGTCAAGGTGATGCCGCGTGATTACAAAGCGGTACTGCAAAAGCGCAAAGAGCAGGAGCAACAAACCACATTAGCAGCGGAGGCGGTGTAAATGGGTAAAGCAACCGGATTTTTAGAATTTGGTCGTGAACTGCCGAAAAAAATCGACCCGGCAGAGCGGATCAAAAACAACAAAGAGTTTGTTCTTAACCAAGAGTTTGGTAAGAAGATCAATCAGCAAGCTTCACGTTGTATGGATTGTGGCGTGCCGTTTTGTCATAACGGCTGCCCGATTGGCAACATCATTCCCGAGTTTAACGATGCGGTGTATCGCGACAGCTGGGAAGAGGCTTGGAATATTCTGAGCTCGACCAATAACTTCCCTGAGTTTACGGGTCGTGTCTGCCCTGCTCCTTGTGAAAGCGCGTGTGTGCTCGGGATCAACCAAGATCCGATCACCATCTGCAACATTGAAAAAACCATTGTTGAACGCGCTTACCAAGAAGGTTATGCCAAACCCAAAACGCCACGTTCACGTACGGGCAAAACGGTAGCCATCATTGGTTCAGGCCCAGCTGGGCTTGCCGCGGCTGAGCAGCTTAATGCGGCGGGTCATAGCGTGACCGTGTTTGAACGTGATGAAAAAGTCGGCGGTTTACTGCGCTTTGGTATCCCTGATTTCAAACTCGGCATGGATGTGATTGATCGAAAAATCAATGTGATGGAGCAAGCGGGCGTTAAGTTCGTGGTCAATGCGCATATCGGTGTAGACATCAACGCTCAGCAACTGCGTCAGGAGTTTGATGCCGTGTTGCTGACGGGCGGATCAACCGTACCACGCGATCTGGGGATTCCGGGACGTGATCTGAAAGGCGTTTACTTCGCGATGCAGTTCCTCGCACAAAACAACCGCCGCGCCAATGGAATGGATCTGAAAGGCGAAGAGATCCACGCCAAAGGCAAACACGTGGTGGTGATTGGTGGTGGCGATACCGGTTCTGACTGTGTGGGCACTTCTAACCGCCATGGTGCTGCAAGCATTACTCAAGTTGAGATCATGCCGATCCCATCCAAAATGCGCCCAGTTAACATACCTTGGCCGCAATATCCGATGATTCTGCGCACTTCCACCTCTCACGAAGAAGGCTGTGAGCGTCACTGGAATATCCTCACCAAAGAGTTCATTGGTAATCAGCAAGGTGAAGTAACCGGTCTACGCATTGCTGACATCGTTTGGAAAGATGCAGCACCCGGTGAGCGTCCAAGCTTTGACGAAGTCGCAGGCAGTGAGCGCGTCATTCCTTGTGATATGGCGTTCCTTGCGATGGGCTTCTTGCATCCTGAACCACACGGTGTGCTTGCTCAGCTAGGCATTAAGCTGGATGAACGCGGCAATGTGGCGACTCAAGACTTTGCTACTAACCAAAAAGGCGTATTCGCCGCTGGCGATATGCGCACAGGCCAATCACTGGTGGTACGTTGCATCAACGAAGGACGTGAATGTGCGCGAGCCGTTGACACCTTTTTAATGGGCAACTCTCACCTTGAAGCCAAAGCGGACTCACTAATGCTTTCTGCTTAGATGAGTACCAAGGCGTGAGTCAAACATCCTGACTCGCGCCTTAATGTGAACCGTTTCCTTCCATATTGTTTTACTTCGGCCAGCATTCCCTGCTGGCCTTTTTTATACCTATTCTCATTTATCGAGATAGAAACCTAAGTTATCTGCAACTGATAAAAAGCTATCTTATTGAATAAAAAGAAATTACCTGAAGTAATCCTCGGTAAATCCCCCTCAAACCCTATTTTCAACCAATAACTTGACCTTTTTCACAATAAGCTATAGGTTGTGAACTCAGTGAAAATAAAAACCTGTAAATTTGTTAATTTTTTAATCCGAAAAATTAAATAAATATTCAAATAATAACAATTTAGACGAATACTTATACCTAATCACTTGGAACTGTTACTTCAAGTGGAAGGGAGATAGTCATTTACTGTCAGGATGACAGAGAAGCAAAGGGAGAATTGCAATGGCTCTATACGATCCAAGTCTTGAAAAAGACAACTGTGGATTCGGCTTGATCGCGCACATGGAAGGGCAAGCCAGCCACAAACTCGTTCGTACCGCGATTTCAGCACTTGATCGCATGACTCACCGTGGCGGCATCGCCGCCGATGGTAAAACCGGTGATGGCTGCGGTCTGTTGCTGCAAAAACCTGATTCTTATCTGCGCCTAATCGCAGAAGAACAACATTGGAAACTCGGCAAACAGTACGCTATTGGCATGCTGTTTCTCAGCCGAGATGCGCAAAAAGCGCAACAGGCGCAGCAGATTGTTAATCAAGAACTCGCTAAAGAGACCTTAAGTGTTGCGGGCTGGCGCAAAGTGCCGACCAACCCGAAAGTACTAGGCCCTATTGCCCTCGATTCCTTGCCAGATATTCAACAGGTGTTTATCTCAGCGCCTGCAGGTTGGCGTGAACGCGATGTTGAGCGCCGCCTTTATATCGCGCGCCGCCGGATTGAAAAGCAGATCACTGATGATCGTGATTTCTACATCTGTTCACTCTCCACGCAAGTGTTGGTCTACAAAGGCCTATGCATGCCAGCGGATTTACCGCGCTTTTATCTGGACTTAGCAGACCTACGTATGGAATCGGCAATTTGCTTGTTCCACCAACGTTTTTCTACCAATACTCAGCCACGCTGGCCACTGGCTCAGCCGTTCCGCTATCTGGCACACAATGGGGAAATCAACACCATTGATGGTAACCGCCAGTGGGCACGCGCACGGGCTTATAAATTTGCTTCACCGCTGTTGCCGGATCTGCAAACCGCCGCTCCTTTTGTGAATGAAACCGGTTCTGACTCCTCAAGCTTAGATAACATGCTGGATCTGTTTTTAGCCGGCGGGATGGATATTTTCCGCGCGATGCGCATGCTAGTTCCACCTGCATGGCAAAACCATCCAGACATGGATCCGGATCTGCGTGCTTTCTACGATTTTAACTCTAAGCACATGGAGCCATGGGATGGCCCGGCCGGGATCGTACTTTCTGATGGTCGCTACGCCGCATGTAACCTTGATCGCAACGGTCTGCGCCCTGCGCGTTATGTGATCACCAAAGATAAACTCATCACCCTCGCCTCAGAAGTCGGGATTTGGGATTACGCGCCGGATGAAGTTTCCGAAAAAGGCCGTGTTGGCCCCGGTGAACTGCTGGTGATCGATACTCGCAAAGGCAAAATTTGGCAATCGAGCGAGATCGATAACGATCTGAAAAGTCGCCATCCGTATCTTGAATGGATGGAAAACAACGTTCACAAACTGACGCCATTCTCTGAATTGCCTGACGATCAAGTTGGTGAGCGCAGCTTCGACCAAGATCTGCTCAAAACTTACCAAAAGCAGTTTGCCATGAGCAACGAAGAGATCGATCAAGTGCTGCGTGTGCTTGGCGATATGGCGCAAGAAGCGGTCGGCTCAATGGGTGATGACACGCCGATGGCGGTGCTTTCTTCAAAAGAGCGCCTGATCAGCGATTACTTCCGCCAAAAATTTGCTCAGGTCACTAACCCACCGATCGACCCATTACGTGAAAAACATGTGATGTCGCTGGCCACCAGTATTGGCCAAGAGATGAACGTGTTTTGTGAAACTGATGGCCATGCGCATCGTGTGACATTTGGTTCGCCCGTATTGCTCTATTCAGATATGCAGCAACTGCTGACTTTGAGTGATCAGCACTATCGCAACACGATTCTCGACATCAACTTCGATCCGCAAGAGAAAGATCTGAAGCGAGCCGTGCTCGATTTGTGTGATAAAGCAGAGCAAGTGGTGCGCGAAGGTACGGTATTGATCGTGCTTTCCGACCGCGCGTTAACGGCGGATCGCTTGCCGATCCCAGCCGCGATGGCAGTGGGTGCAGTGCAAGCGCGTCTGGTTGAAGCCAATTTACGCTGCGATGCCAACATTATTATTGAAACGGGTGCCGCGCGCGACCCACACCACTTTGCGGTGCTGATCGGCTTTGGTGCCACTGCCGTTTATCCTTACCTTGCCTACGAAACATTGGGCAAAATGATTGACGATGGCGCACTACAAAAAAGCTATCGTGAAGTGATGCAGAATTACCAATACGGCATCAACAAAGGTCTGTACAAAATCATGTCCAAAATGGGCATTTCGACCGTTGCCTCTTATCGCTGCTCACAACTGTTTGAAGCCGTAGGTCTGCACCGCGATGTGGTTGATCTCTGCTTTAAAGGGGTAACCACACGAATTCAAGGTGCGAACTTCGACGATTTTGAGCAAGATCTGTTCAACCTATCACGTAAGGCATGGGCAAAACGTAAGCCTCTCGAACACGGCGGTTTACTCAAATACGTTCACGGTGGCGAATACCACGCCTACAACCCAGATGTGGTTGGCACACTACAAAAAGCGGTGAAATCTGGCGAAACGGTGGATTACCGTGACTTTGCGAAACAAGTCAACCAGCGCCCTGTGGCCATGCTACGTGATTTGCTACGTTTGAAAACCTCGGATAAACCGCTGCCACTGGAGCATATTGAGCCCGCTAGCGATCTCTACAAACGCTTTGACTCCGCGGCGATGTCGATTGGCGCGTTGAGCCCAGAAGCCCACGAAGCGTTGGCCACCGCGATGAACCGCTTAGGCGGCTATTCCAACTCAGGTGAAGGCGGTGAAGACCCACGCCGTTTTGGCACCGAACGTAACTCGCGTATCAAGCAAGTCGCTTCTGGCCGCTTCGGGGTAACGCCGCACTATTTAACCAATGCCGATGTGCTGCAAATTAAAGTCGCTCAAGGGGCAAAACCCGGTGAAGGTGGCCAGCTTCCGGGGCACAAGGTTACTGCGGAGATCGCGAAACTGCGTTATTCCGTTCCCGGAGTGACCTTGATTTCACCGCCGCCGCATCACGATATTTACTCGATTGAAGATTTGGCGCAGCTGATTTTCGATCTTAAACAGATCAACCCGAAAGCCTTGGTCTCGGTCAAGCTAGTTTCTGAGCCTGGCGTCGGCACAATTGCCACTGGTGTTGCGAAAGCCTATGCCGACCTTATCACCATCTCAGGCTATGACGGCGGCACCGCAGCCAGCCCACTGACTTCCGTTAAATATGCGGGAAGTCCGTGGGAACTTGGCTTGGCGGAAACTCAGCAAGCACTGGTCGCCAACGGTCTGCGTCACAAGATCCGACTGCAAGTCGATGGCGGTTTTAAAACCGGGCTCGACGTGATCAAAGGTGCGATTTTAGGGGCGGAAAGTTTTGGTTTTGGTACTGCGCCTATGGTCGCGATGGGGTGTAAATTTCTGCGTATCTGCCACCTCAACAACTGCGCAACCGGTGTGGCAACGCAGGATGAAACTCTGCGTAAAGACTACTTCAAAGGTCTGCCAGAAATGGTGATGAACTATTTCAAAGGCTTAGCAGATGAAGTGCGCGGTTATCTGGCCGAGTTAGGCGTTGAGAAACTCACTGATCTCATCGGCCGTACCGATCTACTGGAAGTGGTAGAAGGCATGACCGCGAAACAGAGCAAACTGGATCTCTCCGATCTGCTTGAGGCACCAGTGTCACCGCAAAATCTGCCACTGTACTGCACCGAACCCAACACGCCGTTTGACAAAGGTGCGCTTAACCTGCAGATCGTGGAAGATGCTTTGGCTGCGGTGGAAAAACAGCAATCGCTGGAACTCTATTACAACGTGATCAACACCGACCGCTCGATTGGCGCGCGCCTGTCTGGAGAAATTGCCAAACGCTACGGTAACGTGGGGGTGGCCACCTCTCCGATCAAGCTCGTACTCAACGGCACGGCTGGCCAATCTTTTGGGGTGTGGAACGCAGGTGGTCTGGAGCTATATCTGACTGGCGATGCCAACGACTATGTGGGTAAAGGCATGGCGGGTGGCAAAATTGTTATCCGTCCTCATCTGGGTACTGCATTTGCGTGTAACGAAGCGACCATTATCGGTAACACCTGCTTGTATGGTGCAACGGGCGGTAAACTGTTTGCAGCAGGTAAAGCAGGCGAGCGTTTTGCGGTGCGTAACTCAGGTACGATTGCCGTGATTGAAGGTGCGGGTGATAACGCCTGCGAATACATGACCGGTGGTATCGTTGCCATTTTGGGCGCAACCGGCGTGAACTTTGGCGCGGGCATGACCGGCGGTTTTGCTTACGTACTGGATGAAAATGGCGATTTCCAAGGTCGTGTTAACGATGAATCCGTTGAGGCGGTGGCTTTGACCGATCTGTATATCCACCAAGAACATCTGCGCGGCCTGATTGCTGAGCACCTTGAAGAAACCGGTTCAGCGCACGCAGAACAGATTTTGGCGAACTTTGATGAATGGATTCCGAAGTTCTATCTGATTAAACCACAAGCAGCGGACCTACGTACCCTGCTCGGCCATCAGAGCCGCAGCGCAGCTGAACTGCGCGTGCAAGCACAATAATTGGAAGGAGCCTGATTGATGAGCCAAAACGTTTACCAATTTATCGATGTCAGTCGTGTGGATCCGGCGAAAAAGCCCCTGCAAATCCGCAAAATTGAATTTGTCGAAATTTATGAGCCCTTTACTAAGCAACAAGCCACCGCACAGGCCGATCGCTGCCTCGATTGTGGTAATCCTTACTGTGAATGGAAATGCCCAGTGCACAACTACATTCCGCAGTGGCTGAAACTGGTCAATGAAGGACGCATTATTGAAGCGGCAGAATTGTCGCATCAAACCAACAGCCTGCCAGAAGTATGTGGCCGAGTGTGCCCGCAAGATCGCCTGTGCGAAGGTTCATGCACTCTGAACGCCGATTTCGGTGCGGTGACTATCGGTAACATTGAAAAATACATTACTGACACCGCATTCGAAATGGGCTGGAAACCAGACATGTCCAACGTGGTGTGGACCGATAAAAAAGTGGCGATCATCGGCGCAGGCCCTGCTGGGCTTGCTGCCGCGGATATTCTAGTGCGCAACGGGGTAAAACCTGTGGTGTTTGATCGTTATCCAGAAATCGGCGGATTACTCACTTTTGGTATTCCCTCGTTCAAGCTGGAAAAAGGCGTGATGGAAAATCGCCGCCGAATTTTCAGCGAAATGGGGATCGAATTCCGTCTCAATGTCGAAGTCGGCCAAGACATCACACTTCAACAACTACTTGATGAGTACGATTCAGTATTTCTCGGCGTCGGTACCTACCAATATATGCGCGCAGGATTAGCCAACGAAGACGCTTCTGGCGTTTACGATGCACTGCCATTTTTGATCTCCAATACCTATAAAGTCATGGAGCTTGCAAGCGATACGCCTTTCATTGATATGGCAGGAAAAAACGTGGTGGTGCTCGGCGGTGGTGATACGGCGATGGACTGTGTACGTACTTCGATTCGCCAAGGCGCATCACGAGTGATTTGTGCGTATCGCCGCGATGAAGAGAACATGCCCGGTTCACGTCGTGAAGTGAAAAACGCCAAAGAAGAAGGCGTGGAGTTCATGTTCAACTTGCAACCACTCGCTATTGAAGTGAATGCTCATGGGCAAGTCACAGGCGTGAAAGTGGTCAAAACCGCGTTGGGTGAACCGGATGCAGCAGGTCGTCGAAAACCAGAACCCGTACCTGGCAGCGAGCACGTATTGCCCGCCGATGCGGTGATCATGGCGTTTGGCTTCCAACCACACAAAATGGCTTGGTTAGAACCGTTTGATGTTGAGCTTGATCAGTGGGGGCGTATCAAAGCACCAGCACAGCAAACTTATCAATATCAAACCACCAACCCGAAAATTTTCGCCGGTGGTGATGCAGTACGCGGCTCCGATCTCGTGGTCACTGCAATTGATGAAGGACGCAAGGCCGCTGAGGGAATTCTCGACTATCTTGGAGTCTAGCTCACACTTTTACGAGAACATTTGCGCAAACAACAAAGGATTCATAGTGTTATGGATCCTTTTTTATATTTGCTACCTATAATGAGCACAAAATATATTGATATATGCCCAAACGACTTGGAGTTGCAGGTAGGCGCAGTAAGTTTATCCCTATAAGCATAGATAAATTCTCTGGTTAGGGTGAGCAAACATAGCCAACCTCACGGTGACTTCATGTAGGAAGGGGATAACAAAGATGAGAGTGAGCCTTTCACCATGCATCCATCACTTTATGCTGCTATTGCTGCTTTCTCGCTTACCGCCTGTAGTCAGGGAGTTGCCCCAATGGAAGACCGCACAGCCATCCCTTGTGCCGACAAGCCGAACTGTGTTTCTACTCAAGATGAGCGCGATAAGTTTAACCTAGCGCCGTTTATCTTACGCCCCGGAGTCACCATTGACCAAGTGGAGCGCGTAGCACTCTCCCTCTCCGGAGCCAGCACTGCTGAAAAAAATGCCCAATATTTACGTATCGAATGTACTTCGAGTGTGTTCCGTTTTGTTGATGATCTAGAGCTAAAAATTCAGCAAGATCATTTATGGGTGCGTTCCGAATCACGTATTGGTTACAGCGATTTTGGGGTTAATCGTCGCCGCGCTGAAGAGTTGCGCGAAAAGCTCACGCTGTCAGGTTTACTTGAGCAACCCTAACCTCGATCCGCTAAGGGCGCTCATGATACACTGCGGCCTGTTTTCCTATTGATAGATGAAAGAGAGCCCCTATGAAAATCGGCATCATCGGCGCAATGCAACAAGAAGTCGCCATCCTGAAAGATCTCATCGAAGACGTGCAAGAAGTTAACCAAGCCGGTTGTACTTTTTACAGCGGTCGAATCCTAGGTGTCGACGTCGTATTACTGCAATCGGGCATAGGTAAAGTCGCTGCTGCATTGGGTACAACCTTGCTGATCAGCCAGTACGCGCCAGATGTAGTGATCAACACAGGCTCTGCCGGCGGTTTTGATGCCAGCCTGAATGTCGGTGATGTCGTGATCTCAACCGAAGTTCGCCATCACGATGCCGATGTGACCGCATTTGGTTATGAGATTGGCCAAATGGCAGGCCAACCGGCTGCATTCAAAGCAGACGAGAAATTAATGACAGTGGCAGAACAAGCATTGGCTAACTTGCCAGATACCCATGCGGTTCGCGGCTTGATTTGTACTGGTGATGCGTTTGTGTGTACGGCTGAACGTCAAAGCTTTATCCGTCAACATTTCCCAACCGTTGTTGCGGTGGAAATGGAAGCATCAGCAATCGCGCAAACTTGTCATCAATTCAAAGTTCCATTTGTTGTGGTACGCGCTATTTCTGACGTTGCCGATAAAGAATCACCAATGTCGTTTGAAGAGTTCCTGCCGCTGGCAGCACAAAGCTCTTCAGCTATGGTGCTGAAAATGGTTGAACTGCTCAAGTAAGCGAGCCGATTGATGGAAACTTGGTTTTCCCACCTTTATGCCAATGGTGCGCTCCTCGTCATGTGGGGTGCACTACTGTTTCATTTGCTGCTGCCCATTCCTTATGCCGCGCATCCGGTGACTTTGTGGCACAAATTTGCAGAACTGCTGGCAAGTAAAGTGAATACACCGGCCAGTTATGCGCAAAATCTACTTTCCGGTTCCTTAGCATGGGGACTGATGATTTTCCCTACCCTTGCGCTACTTTGGGCACTCAAACCTCTGGTGTGGCATCCCCAATTCTTTGATTTGGCACTGCTCCTGCTGGCATTGGACTGGCGACGTCAGGAAACACTCGCTAACCAGTTGGCACAAGCTCTGGCAAAAGAAGATAAACCGCAAGCGCGTACTCTGCTGCAACCCTTTGTAAACCGTCAAACCACAACGCTTTCAGCGCTTGGGCTTGGAAAAGCCGGAGTTGAAACTCTCGTTATGGGGTTTGGCCGCAATGTGGTTGGGGTACTATTTTGGTATGGACTGCTTGGTGGCAGTGGGGCTTTGGTGTATCGCTTGGTCGCTGAATTGGCTCGAGCTTGGTCTCCTTCTCGCACCATATACCAACCTTTTGGTTTACCCGCAGTACGCATTCTCGCTTTACTCGACTGGCTTCCTCTACGCTTATTCAGCTTATTGGTAATTTTCGGAAAACAAGCAAGCACTGTTCTCAAAGCCGTTTTGGAGCAAAGCCGCAGTTGGCCGCTACCCGGCCCCGCTTGGTTACTATGTGCCGTCGGCAATAAATTACAACTCTCTTTGGGAGGGCCTGCGATTTATGGTGAGCAAAAAAGTGTGCGCGCCAAAATTGGCGGTCGTATTGCCCCTGCGGCTATTCATATTTCTCAAGTACAAAGTCTGATCGCATGGCGTATTTTCGTTTGGATTGCGCTGGAAAGCTTACTGTTACTGCTCATTTATCGCGGAGTATAAATGTCTTTTCCCCAGTTGATTGCCTTCACTTTTCTATTCATCACGCCAAGATTATTTGCCGCACCTTTTCCGGCTGAGCGCGTAATCAGCCTTGCACCCCATGCTACTGAAATTGCCTATGCCGCAGGTTTAGGTGATAAATTGGTCGCCGTCAGTGAGTACAGTGATTACCCACCTGCAGCACTGAAACTGGAGCGAGTCGCCAATCACCAAACCATCAATATCGAGAAGATTCTGACTCTCAAACCGGATTTGATCATTGCTTGGCCTTCGGGAAATCCCCCTCGTGAATTGGCCAAACTGCGCCAACTCGGCATTACCATTTATGATTCGCAAACACGAACGCTCGATGAAATCGCCAATAATATCGAAGCACTCAGCCAGTATGCGGCCAATCCTGAAGTGGGTAAGCAAGCCGCAAACAACTTTCGACAACGTTTGCAAAACTTGCGTGAGCAATACTCGACCAACCAACCGGTGCGCTATTTTTATCAGCTCAGTGAAAAACCGATTATCACTCTCGCCCAAGGGTACTGGCCAAGTGAGGTCTTCAACTTATGTGGTGGCGAAAATATCTTTGTCGACAGTGCAGCCCCTACCCACAAGTAAGCATTGAGCAAGTTCTGGTCAAGCAACCGGATGTGATCTTTACCTCTCCCCATGCCATGGCGAATGGTCATATGTGGCAAGCGTGGAAAACTCAGCTCAAAGCGGTAGAAAAAGAACAAGTCTGGGCGCTCAATTCCGACTGGCTAAACCGCCCAACACCAAGAACGTTAGATGCGGTTGAACAAGTGTGTCAGTACCTCAAAATTGCACAAAAGCAGTAACTCCAGCGGACAAAATCTCGTAAAATCCGCCCGAATTTGCCTCCTCTATTCATAGTGAGACAGCCTTGGATACTTCTCTGCTTTATCTGATTGATATGTTTGGTACCGCGGTATTTGCGGTTTCTGGTGTGCTCTTGGCTGGACGCCTCAAAATGGATCCCTTCGGGGTTATGGTACTCGCCAGTGTTACGGCGATTGGTGGCGGAACGATTCGCGATATGGCGTTAGGGGCGACACCTGTTTTCTGGATCAAAGACACCAATTATTTATGGGTGATTATGATCACCTGTGCACTGACTATGTTGTTGGTGCGTCGCCCGAAGAGACTCGCATGGTGGATTCTGCCCGTCAGTGATGCGATCGGTTTAGCCGTATTCGTTGGGATTGGGGTTGAAAAAGCATTGATCTACCAAGATTCGGCATTAATTGCTGTGATCATGGGTGTGATCACCGGCTGCGGTGGCGGCATAATTCGTGATGTGTTAGCCCGAGAAATCCCTATGGTGCTGCGCAGTGAAGTTTACGCGACGGCCTGTATTATCGGCGGTATTTTCCATACTACCGCACTGGCAATGGGTTATAGCAGTTCAACCGCTCTGTTATCAGGCGTGTTCACAACTTTACTCATCCGCCTTGGTGCGATCCGTTGGCATCTTTCTCTGCCCACTTTTGCCCTGACGAAATAGCTCAATTGGCTCCCCACCGCTCAACGGTGGGGAGCCTCCTTCTGTAAATTCATTCCTTCTCTAGTCTAAGCTTACTTTGTGAGCTTGAATCACGACCTGACTTTGGATTCCACATACAATTCAAAGCATCTATTCCTGTTTGTCATCAAAGCATGTTACTCGAAGGCATTGAAACCCTGCTGGTACTCAGCAAAGAAAAAACCATGAGCCGAACAGGCAGCCAGCTCTACATTAGCCAATCGGCGGTTAGCAAACGTATTGCTAATTTAGAGAAAAAACTGGGGAAGAAACTGATTGTCCCAGCCGGAAGACACATCAAATTAACTGCTGATGCCGAACAGTTGATTGCCAGCATTGGCCCGACCTTTAATGAGTTACATGGACTGATCTTTGAGCAGCAAACACTGGAAGACAACACCCCCATTCGCATGGATTGCTCAGAAACCTTGGTGGCGGGTTATCTTGGGGAGACGATGGGGCGCTATCGCCAGCAGGATCCGCACCTTGTGATCACCACCAACCACACCCCAAGAATTGTCGAAAATGTGCAGTCAGGTAAAGCAACCTTGGGATTCTGTGCAGGTTACCTACCCGCCAATCATGGTTTATTAACTTTCCACTTAGGTGATGAACCTTTTACTGTTGTCAGCAAAGAAGCTCTGCACTCACTGCCAAATGAGTTGATTACCAATGATTTAGCTAATCCCTCGAACACCTATCAAGCTGCCATGCTGCACAAACAAGGTATTCGTCCTGCGATGGAAATGGATTCTTATACTGCTGCCGCTCAGTTAGCCCTCGGCGGTATGTTGCCCGCTTTGGTGCCACGCTCGATAGTGAGCACACTGAAAATTGAACCACACTATTGCTTTGATTTTGAAGAACTCGCCGACCTCAGTCGGCCAATTCATATTTGCCTGCGCGCCAGTCGTTATCGCAGTGCTAGAGTCCAAGCATTGATAACAGCGCTGCATGATGCTGTTCCCAAAGCAGTTTTAGCGCCATCAACATAGACATGGTGATCACCAAAGGCCGAATCCAACGCTGCCCTTTGCTGATCACGACTTTCGCGCCCATACGAGCACCGATAAATCCGCCTACCGCCATGGTTAAGCCAATTTCCCAAATCGGCAAACCTGCGATTAAGAAAAAGGTCAAAGCGGCAATATTGGAAGTGAAATTCAGCACTTTGGTACGCGCGGTGGCTTCAACCAAACCGAAATGCCCCAAAGCGACAAAACAGACGGTAAAAATTGAGCCAGTACCGGGGCCAAAAAAGCCATCATAAAAACCGATACCAAAACCCACGGTGAAAGCAAACGCGGTTTCGGATAAAGGTGCTGGACCACTGTGGGTTTTTGTTGTCGGTGCCAGTAAGAAATAGAGCGAGATACCGAGCAGTAATATAGGGATGAGGCTGGTCAGCAAAGTCGCATCAATATATTGCACCGCTTCTGCACCAAGCGCCGCGCCGACAAAAGTACAAGCAATTGCCAGTCGCATCGCTTTCAGGCTCACTACGCCTTTACGTACAAAATAGAGGGTGGCAGAAAAGCTACCAAACGAACTTTGTAGCTTATTGGTGGCTAAGGCTTGTGTTGGCGGCACACCTGCCGCAAGCAAAGCAGGCAAGGTCAGCAAACCGCCACCGCCCGCCATTGCATCAATGAATCCTGCAATCCCTGCAACCAAAAACAGCAGACCTAATACTTCCAGTGAAAGTTCCATTTCTTATCAACGCATTGAACAATAAAACCCAACAGTAACACTGCTGAAAAAGTGAAAACAGCGAAACACAAGACGACAACCTATTCCCATTTTTCATCAATCAACATTCAGGATGAAATAAGCAAAGATCGGGGAGATTCAAAAATAAAAAAGCCCGCTGACGAGCGGGCAAAGAGGTTGTCAGAGAGGCCTTGAGCCTCTCTTGTTGTAATACCAATTAAGCTTGGCTAGCTTTTACACGCGCATGCAGCTCTTGCACTGAAGTGACCGATGCTTTGGCATCTGCTGTGTGTGCCATACAAGTAGCAAACGCAGCATTCAGTGTCGTGGTGTAGTTCACTTTGTGTGACAGAGCACCACGGCGCAGCACTTTTGAGTCTTCAATCGCTTGACGGCCAGAAGCCGTGTTCACAATGTAGGTGTACTCGTGGTTCTTGATACGGTCCAGAATGTGTGGACGACCTTCATGCACTTTGTTGACCAGACGTGGGTTGATGCCCGCTTCACCCAGAATCACCGCTGTACCATGAGTGGCATCCAACTGGTAACCCAGTTTCACCAGCTTAGAGGCCAGATCCACAACACGTTGTTTGTCACCTTCACGCACCGAAAGCAACGCACGGCCACCTTCTGGGTAAACAGAGCCACTACCCAATTCTGCTTTGGCGTACGCTTCAGCAAACGTCGCACCCACCCCCATCACTTCGCCAGTTGAGCGCATTTCAGGGCCAAGCAGTGGGTCAACACCTGGGAATTTGTTGAATGGCAGAACCACTTCCTTCACTGAGTAGTAAGGTGGAATGATCTCTTTAGTGAAGCCTTGTTGCTCCAGAGTTTGTCCAACCATCACTCGCGCAGCGATTTTCGCCAGCGGTGCACCTGTTGCTTTTGATACAAACGGTACAGTACGCGCGGCACGTGGGTTCACTTCAATCAGGTAAACTTCGTTGTCTTTCACCGCAAACTGAATGTTCATCAAACCACGAACACCCAATTCAAATGCCAGCTTCTCAACTTGCTCACGCATCTTGTCTTGGATTTCTTGGCTCAAGGTATAAGCTGGCAGAGAACAGGCTGAGTCACCTGAGTGAACACCTGCTTGTTCGATGTGCTCCATGATGCCGCCAATCACGACACGCTCACCGTCACAAATCGCATCCACATCCACTTCGGTGGCGTCATCAAGGAAGCGATCCAGCAGAACTGGCGATTCATTCGATACGCTCACCGCTTCGTTGAAGTAACGACGCAGATCTTGCTCATCGTACACAATCTCCATCGCACGACCACCCAGAACATAAGATGGACGAACCACGAGTGGGAAACCGATTTCACGCGACTTCTCAATCGCTTGCTCGATAGCTGTTACGGTTGCGTTGTCTGGCTGTTTGAGGCCTAAACGCTGTACCGCTTGTTGGAAACGTTCACGGTCTTCAGCGCGGTCAATCGCATCTGGGCTAGTACCAATCACAGGTACGCCAGCCGCTTCAAGAGCGCGAGCCAATTTCAGTGGAGTTTGACCGCCGTACTGAACGATAACGCCTTTTGGCTTTTCAACACGCACGATAGCGAGCACATCTTCCAGAGTCACAGGCTCAAAGTAGAGGCGATCTGAGGTGTCGTAGTCGGTTGATACGGTTTCTGGGTTACAGTTGACCATGATGGTTTCGTAACCATCTTCACGCAGGGCTAGAGCTGCGTGTACACAGCAGTAGTCAAACTCAATACCTTGACCGATACGGTTTGGACCACCGCCCAGAACCATGATCTTGTCTTTGTCAGTCGGATTGGCTTCACACTCTTCATCATAAGTGGAGTACATGTAAGCCGTATCTGACTTAAATTCTGCCGCACAGGTATCCACACGCTTGTAAACTGGATGGATGTTGTATTGGTCACGCAGACGACGGATTTCGTTTTCGCTTACACCCAGCAGTTTTGACAGACGTGCATCAGAGAAGCCTTTACGCTTCATCTTACGCAGTACGTCTTGGTTCAAGCCAGCAAAGCCACCAGCTTTCACTTCTGCTTCTAGCTTCACCAGTTCTTCGATTTGCACCAGGAACCAGCGATCAATGTTGGTCAGGTTAAATACGCCATCAACAGACATACCCGCACGGAATGCGTCAGCGATGTACCAAATACGCTCTGCGCCTGCTTCTTTCAGCTCATAACGAATTTTGGTCAGTGCGTCAGGCGCATCCAGATCCACTTTCTCATCCAGACCAGCAGCACCCACTTCCAAGCCACGCAGTGCTTTTTGCAGTGATTCTTGTTGGTTTCGACCAATCGCCATCACTTCCCCCACCGACTTCATTTGTGTGGTCAGGCGGTCATTCGCACCGGCGAATTTTTCGAAGTTGAAACGAGGAATCTTAGTTACCACGTAGTCGATGGTTGGTTCGAACGATGCTGGCGTTGCGCCGCCCGTGATGTCGTTCATTAACTCATCCAGTGTGAAACCCACTGCCAGTTTGGCCGCCACTTTCGCAATTGGGAAACCTGTTGCTTTTGAAGCCAACGCAGAAGAGCGAGATACACGTGGGTTCATCTCGATGATCACCATGCGACCATCTTTCGGGTTGATACCAAACTGAACGTTTGAACCGCCGGTTTCTACGCCGATTTCACGCAGTACCGCCAAAGAAGCGTTACGCATGATTTGGTATTCTTTGTCAGTCAGCGTTTGCGCTGGAGCCACTGTGATCGAGTCACCAGTGTGGATGCCCATTGGGTCAAAGTTTTCAATTGCACAGACGATGATGCAGTTGTCGTTCTTATCACGCACCACTTCCATCTCATACTCTTTCCAACCAATCAGCGATTCGTCGATCAGCAGTTCATTGGTCGGTGAAAGATCCAGACCGCGAGTACAGATTTCTTCAAACTCTTCACGGTTGTAAGCAATACCGCCGCCACTGCCGCCCATAGTGAAAGAAGGACGGATGATACATGGAAAACCCACCATATCGAGGACTTTGTACGCTTCTTCCATGCTTTTCGCAGTATCAGCGCGAGGACACTCCAGACCGATTGATTTCATCGCTTTATCAAAGCGTGAGCGGTCTTCAGCTTTGTCAATCGCGTCGGCGGTTGCGCCGATCATTTCCACGCCAAACTCGGCCAATACGCCATGTTTTTCCAGTGCCAGTGCACAGTTCAGCGCTGTCTGGCCACCCATGGTTGGCAAAATCGCATCTGGACGCTCTTTTTCGATGATTTTACGCACCACTTCCCAGTGGATTGGCTCGATGTAAGTCGCATCAGCCATTTCTGGGTCAGTCATGATGGTGGCGGGGTTTGAGTTAACCAGAATAACGCGGTAACCCTCTTCGCGCAGGGCTTTACACGCTTGCGCGCCTGAGTAGTCAAACTCACAAGCCTGACCGATAACAATTGGACCCGCACCTAGGATAAGGATGCTTTGAATGTCAGTACGTTTTGGCATTATCTACTACTCCAAATTAAGCGCGGAATTGTTTAATCAGTTCAATAAAGTGGTCAAACAGCGGTGCTGCATCGTGTGGACCAGGGCTCGCTTCTGGGTGACCTTGGAAGCTGAATGCCGGTTTGTCCGTACGATGAATCCCTTGCAGTGAACCATCAAACAGCGATTTGTGGGTTGCACGCAGGTTGTCAGGCAGAGTCGCTTCATCGGCCGCAAAACCGTGGTTTTGCGAGGTGATCATCACCACACCGCGATCCAAATCTTTCACCGGGTGGTTAGCACCATGGTGGCCGAACTTCATTTTTACTGTTTTCGCGCCGGAGGCGAGCGCCAGAATTTGGTGACCTAAGCAGATGCCAAATACAGGAATGTTTTTCTCAAGGAAAACGCGCGTTGCTTCAATCGCATAGGTACATGGTTCTGGGTCACCTGGGCCATTTGATAGAAACACGCCATCAGGATTGAGAGCCAACACTTCTTCTGCGGAGGTTTGCGCTGGAACCACGGTTAAACGGCAGCCACGATCCACCAACATACGTAGGATGTTACGCTTTGCACCGAAATCGTAAGCCACAACATGGTAAGGCAGATCGCAGTCTGCTTTCGCTTCAGGCAGGCCGCCTTCCAGCGTCCATGAACCTTGTTTCCATTGGTAAGCTTCTTGAGTCGTTACCACTTTCGCCAGATCCATGCCTTTCAGGCCAGGGAACTCCTTCGCTTTCGCTAGGGCTAATGCTTCATCCAGTTTATCGCCTGCCATGATGCAGCCGTTTTGTGCGCCTTTCTCACGCAAGATACGAGTCAATTTACGGGTATCAATATCAGCAATGCCGACAATATTTTGTGATTTGAGGTAATCAGAAAGGGATTTTTCACAGCGGAAGTTAGAAGCGATAAGAGGGAGATCGCGAATCACAAGGCCTTGAGCATGAATCGCTGTGGATTCTTCGTCTTCGGAGTTGGTTCCGGTATTGCCAATGTGAGGATAAGTAAGAGTAACGATTTGCTGGGAATAAGAAGGATCAGTGAGGATTTCTTGGTACCCCGTCATCGAGGTATTGAAAACGACTTCACCAACGGAAATACCATCTGCCCCGATGGACACTCCGCGGAACACTGTCCCATCTTCCAGGACTAACAGTGCTGATTTACTCAAGACAACCTCCAGAATAAAAATGCATAAAAAATAAATTATTTTGCAAATTCGTCTTCCTACTAGCCGCTAAACCATGCATTAGGATGCTATAGACAAATTGGCGATATTCTAGAGACGTGAATTAAGCCTGTCAACACAAGCCTAAAAAATTAATTTATCTTTACGAGAGTCTGATGAATTTATTCATCAAAAGCATCAAAAACACATCTTTATCTGGGCATTAAACCCTATTAATACCCCATTCAATGAGAATGATGGTTTTACGATCTGAAATAAGTGACAAAAAAACAACCAATCACAAAGCAAACGTTAACGGGTCAACTTTGCATTAAAAAATAACAGTTACAACTAAAAACAAAGGAAAAAACCACAAAAGAATAAGAAAACCAATCTAAAAAGTGGGGTATGGCAGAAGGAAAATTTTGGAGTGCATTTCGATGATAAAAAAAACGCCAGCTGTTCGCTGGCGCATAATTATGTATTTAAAGATCGTTTAGACCAAGTACATCGGTCATGGTATAAAAACCTGCTGGTTGCTCCGCCAGCCAAATGGCAGCTTTCACCGCACCATTAGCAAAGGTCATTCGATCGGTGGCTTTATGGGTAATCTCGACTCGCTCACCAATATCGGCAAACATAGCGGTATGCTCACCGATAATGTCTCCCGCACGAATAGTGGCAAACCCGATCTCATTACGTGAACGCTCTCCAGTGATCCCTTCGCGCGCATACACAGCAACATCACTCAGTTGGTTGCCCATCGCATGAGCGATAGCCTCCCCCATACCAATTGCCGTACCAGAAGGGGCATCGACTTTATGGCGATGATGAGCTTCAACAATCTCGATATCGCAGTAATCTCCCATCACCTTGGCCGCTTTTTCCAGCAGTTTAAACACCAAGTTAACGCCAACACTGTAGTTGGGTGCCATGACTATTGGAATGTTTTTTGCTGCTTGTTCAATCGTTTGGCGCTGATCATCTGAAAAACCGGTCGTACCAATCACCAGCTTTTTACCATGCTGCTCACACAGGGCCAGGTTAGCCAAGGTACTGACTGGTGCAGTGAAATCGATAATGACATCAAACTGTTTAACGGCTTGCTCTAGGTTATCAACCAGAACAATTCCCTGTTTACCGATACCGCACAGCTCGCCAATGTCTACTCCCACTAATGAGGATTCCGGACGTTCAGATCCTGCGCCCAATTCGGAAAGCGGATTCTGGTGCGTCGCTTTTACCAGATTGCGTCCCATACGTCCTGCGGCACCCGCAATCGCAATTCTAACCATCTTGCTGTCTCCATTCTCCACTGCCTCATGGCAGTTCCAATTTGTAGACTTAAACTACCAACTATCTTCCACTCTGGCTAGCCTGACAACTTTACCGAGCGAGGAAAAATCCACTTAACCAAACTGAGCAATGACTTGATGCAGTACAGGTTCATTCGCTTCAGGAAAACGGTAGTTGGCTAAATCCGCAATCTTCACCCAACACCCTTGCTGTCCTTCACGGCCATGTGGTTGATTTTCAAAAGCGGTGACCAAAATAAAATCAAAGCTCAGCGATTTATCCGTGTAGTCATAATCAAAGTGTTGGAATGGCTGTTGTTCAGTCACCACAATACCTACCTCTTCATCCAACTCACGAGCCATCGCTTGCTCTATGCTTTCACCCGCTTCAACTTTACCGCCAGGAAACTCCCAAAATCCCCCTTTGTGGAGATGATCAGGACGTTTCGTGATGAAAATTTCGCTCTGGTCTGGATTAAAGATGATCCCTGCAACAATGTGGATACGTTTCAAGGTATAGCTCCTGTGTATCTGGCTGACTTAAATTTCAGTTGTAAAAAGAGTCGCCGTAGCGACTCTTTTATTTAGTAAGGTGAAACAGGTTTAGTTAATTTGCCCGTGACACTGTTTGTATTTTTTACCGCTACCGCATGGGCAAGGTTCGTTACGACCCACTTTGCGCTCATCACGCACCATAGGTTGATTCGATTCCTCTTGCTCAGATTCATCAGCACTCGCGTGTTGCGCTTGTGCATGGCGAGCCGCCTCTTCAGCTTGAGCTCGGCGTTGAGCTTCCATGCGCTCAACTTCCTCTTGCTGCTGAACACGTACTTTTGACAATACAGTGATCACATCTGATTTCAGCGATTCGAGCAGATCTTCAAACAGTTCAAACGACTCGCGCTTGTATTCTTGTTTTGGGTTCTTCTGCGCGTAACCGCGTAGATGAATACCTTGACGCAAGTGATCCATCGCCGCCAGATGCTCTTTCCACAACGTATCAAGCGTTTGCAACATAACGGACTTTTCAAAATTACGCATGACCGCAGGGCTAACCGCTTGCTCTTTGGCTTTGTAAATTTCAACCGCTTGCTCGATGATGCGATCACGCAGTGCTTCTTCGTACAGCTTATTGTCTGCATCCAGCCAAGATTGGATCGGCAGAGTAAGATCGAAATCGTTCTTCAGACGATCTTCCAGCCCTTTGATGTCCCACATATCTTCAAGAGATTGCGGCGGAATGTATTCATCCATCACTGCATTCAGTACATCTTCACGGTTTTGCGCGATCATGTCACTGATGTCATCCGCACCCATCAACTCGTCACGCAGCTCGTAAACGACTTTACGTTGGTCGTTCGCCACATCATCGTATTCCAGCAGTTGCTTGCGAATATCGAAGTTGCGACCTTCCACTTTGCGCTGCGCTTTTTCGATCGAGCGAGAAAGCATTTTTGATTCAATCGCTTCGCCTTCATCCATACCACTTTGGATCAAAGCCGCCATACGGTCGGAAGTAAAAATACGCAGTAAGGTATCTTCCATTGAGAGGTAGAAACGTGAAGAACCCGCATCACCTTGACGGCCAGAACGACCACGTAACTGGTTATCGATACGGCGAGATTCGTGACGCTCAGTACCAATGATGTGTAGGCCGCCAGCTTGCAACACTTGATCGTGTACTTGCTTCCATTCAGCTTTAATCTCATTGATCTGGTCTTGGGTCGGGGTTTCCAACTTCTCAACTTTGGCTTGCCAGCTACCACCCAGCACGATGTCCGTACCACGACCCGCCATGTTGGTTGCGATAGTCACAGCACCTGGTTTACCTGCTTCGGCAACAATTTCCGCTTCTTTTTCGTGGAACTTCGCGTTCAGCACATTGTGTTTGATACCCGCCTTTTTCAGCGCGTTTGACAATAGCTCAGATTTTTCAATCGAAACCGTACCAACCAGTACTGGTTGACCTTTTTCGACACGTTGTTTGATATCTTCAATGATCGCAGCAAACTTCTCAGCTTCAGAACGATACACCACATCCGGCATATCGTTACGCACCATAGGTTTGTTGGTTGGGATAACTACAGTTTCTAAACCATAGATTTGCTGGAATTCGAACGCTTCAGTATCAGCCGTACCTGTCATACCAGACAGTTTTTCATACAGACGGAAGTAGTTTTGGAAAGTGATTGATGCCAGAGTTTGGTTTTCGTTCTGGATCTTCACTCCTTCCTTCGCTTCTACAGCTTGGTGCAAACCGTCAGACCAACGGCGCCCCGGCATGGTACGACCCGTGTGTTCATCAACGATCACCACTTCACCATCAGGAGTGACGATGTAATCTACGTTCTTTTCAAACAGAACATGAGCACGTAATGCCGCGTTAACGTGGTGCAGCAAGCTAATGTTAGCCGGAGAGTAAAGTGTATCCCCCTCTTGCATCATGCCATTTTTCACTAGCAGCTCTTCAACAAACTCTTGACCCGTTTCGGTCAGATGCACCTGCTTAGATTTTTCATCAACGGTAAAGTGACCGTCACCGCGATACTCTTCTGAATCTTCTTTGTCTTGCTTCTGCAATTGTGGGATCAGTTTATTGATACGGATGTAGAGATCAGAACTGTCTTCAGCAGGACCAGAGATAATCAGTGGGGTACGTGCTTCATCGATTAAGATTGAGTCCACTTCATCGACCACTGCGAAGAAGCGAGCACGCTGAACACGATCTTCCGGGCGGAACGCCATGTTATCGCGCAAGTAGTCAAAACCAAATTCGTTGTTGGTTCCGTAAAGAATATCCGCTTGGTAAGCCTCTTTTTTAGCAGGCTGCGGCATATTAGGAATGTTCACACCAACCGTCATGCCTAAGAATTCGAACAGCGGGCGGTTAGTCTCAGCGTCACGTTTAGCCAAGTAATCGTTAACCGTTACAATGTGCACGCCTTTACCTGGTAGAGCATTCAGATAGGCGGCCAGCGTTGCCGTTAAGGTTTTACCTTCACCCGTACGCATCTCAGCAATTTGGCCACCATGCAGAACCATACCACCAATCAGCTGCACATCGAAATGGCGCATGCCAAACACACGCTTAGAAGCCTCACGAACCGTTGCGAACGCTTCTGGTAGAAGTTGATCAAGATTTTCACCTTGTTCAATACGTTGACGGAATTCTACTGTTTTGGCTTTTAGCTCTTCATCAGAGAGGGCTTCAAAGGCAGGTTCGTAGTTATTAATCTCTTTTACAATCTTGCGTAAACGGCGCAGTGTGCGGTCATTGCGACTGCCAATCACCTTTGTCAGTAGCTTAGTTATCATTTGTTGTGAATCTCTCTGTGCTAAATCGCTGTCTATCGACCTTGGAATGTCTTTAGTCTCTACCTATTTTCCACTAAGGATACTGAGATAAGTCATCTGTGTGAGATATTGTGATGACAGCGTTTATTTTCAAGGCACGCGGTTAATTAAGTGCTGCCTAGTTTAAGGAATTTTTGTCTCAACAACCAAGGTTCTCTATGATTTGTTGAATACGAGCTTGCGGTTTTGTGCACTAAGCCCAATGTTTACAAGGTTTCAGCTGTATTTCACTTCGCTGCTGCAATCTAAGATGTACGTTTCGATGTGCTAAGAAGCGCGCTAGAATAGCGGCAACCCCAATCAAAGGAGAGTCCGATGCGTGATCATCGCCCCACCGCTACAGATGAATTGATTCAGGCATCCAAACTCAAGCAGATCCAAGAACATGCCAAAGCCATTTTGCTGATCAACCGTCAATTACAAGAAATGCTGCCTAAAGGCTTAAAAACACAAGTGCGTGCGGCTAATGTGCGAGGCGGGAATTTGGTTCTTGAAGCGGCAAGTGCCGCAATCAAGATGAAAGTGGATTATGAGCGCTTACACTTGCTGTCAAAACTTAGACAAAACGGATTTGGTAATTTGATCAGTATCGAAGTGCGAGTCAATCCAGAGCTGTATCGACAAACCAAAGAGCATGCTGGTGAGACTCCTGTGGCAAACCCTCGCCCACCTTTATCCGAAAATGCCGCTCATGTGCTGCTAGCGATTGCCGATCACGCTTCAGATAAGGTGAAAAAACGTCTGCAGAGCTTAGCCCGTTTAGCCAAAGCTAATCAGAAAGACGATTGAAAGAGTTGGACTTGCCCGACGTATCTGTTAGATGGCAATGAGCAGCTATACGTATTTTCAAGAAAAAATAAAGCCAGACTTAAGTCTGGCTTTATTATGATTGTTCTTTATGGGTTTGCTTACGCAAGTACCATATTTGGCTCAGCAAACGCAACGGGTGAACCCACTTCTTCTTCGAAGGTTGCCCATTCCCATGCTTCTTGGTCTGCCAATACCGCACGCAGTAGCTGGTTGTTCAGACCATGACCTGATTTGTAGGCACGGAATTCACCAACAATGGCATGGCCTGCCATGTATAGATCACCAATCGCATCAAGCACTTTGTGAGTCACAAATTCGTTATCGAAACGCAACCCTTCTTCGTTGAGGATACGGTAATCATCCAAAACGATCGCGCAATCAAAGCTGCCGCCTAAGCAGAGGTTTTGTGATTGCAGATACTCGATATCACGCATGAAACCGAAAGTACGTGCACGAGAGATTTCTTTCACAAAGCCTTGTGAAGAAAAATCGAATACTAAGCGTTGATCATCACCATCAATCGCAGGGTGATTAAATTCGATTTCGAAATCCATGCGAAAGCCGTTGAATGGAACAAACTCAGCCCATTTGTCACCGTCTTCAATACGCACTGGTTTCTTAATACGGATGAAACGTTTTGGTGCATTCAGCGTTTCAATACCTGCTTGTTGCAGCAAATAAACAAACGGACTTGCACTGCCATCCATAATTGGGATTTCAGGTGCATCCACTTCGATAATTGCGTTATCGATACCCATGCCGGCTAAAGCGGCATTAAGGTGTTCAACCGTTGAAATACGCACACCTTGGTCATTCACCAAAGCGGTGCAGAGCATTGTGTCACGCACAGAAGCCGGATCGGCAGGGAAATCAACCGGTGGGTTGACGTCAGTACGGCGATATACAATCCCCGTATTGGCTGCGGCCGGGCGAAGAGTCAGCGTAACTTTACGACCAGAGTGTAAGCCCACCCCAGTTGTTTTCACTATTTCTTTCAGAGTACGTTGTCTGATCATCTAGTTGCCTCGATTTTTTTAGCCACAATGCACGGTCGGCACAACACCGACCGACATCCTACCAGAATTTTGAACACTGTCAAATTGTGCTGATATTTTAGTCAGCTTGACGTCTCAGGAAAGCAGGAATATCTAAATATCCGCTCTCTTTTTCTGGCTTTGGCGCGACACTCTGACTTGCCGAAGAGTGTGATGGCGCTGCTGCTGGCTGAGTTTTGACTTCAACTCTTTCATGCAAAGGCTGTGCCGCCTTCTCTTCAACACGAGCAGCTACTGGTGCTGATACCGCTGCAACTTTAGCTTTACCACCCGCTACTAGCGTAATATCAGGCTTCTTCTCGTTGCCGATCCCCGTAGCTACCACTGTTACGCGGATTTCGTCTGCCATATCTGGATCCAACGAAGTACCGATAACAACGGTCGCATTGTCAGAAGCAAATGCTTTAACAGTATTGCCGACAGTTTCAAATTCATCCAGTCGCATATCCAAACCTGCAGTAATGTTCACAAGAACACCACGAGCACCAGCCAGATCAATGTCTTCCAGCAGCGGACTTGAAATCGCCATTTCAGCAGCTTCTTCCGCGCGGTCTTCACCTCTTGCAACACCGCTACCCATCATGGCATGACCCATTTCCGACATCACAGTGCGTACGTCCGCAAAGTCGACGTTAATCATGCCCGGGCGAGTAATCAGTTCAGCGATGCCTTGCACTGCATTTTTAAGTACGTTGTTCGCGCTCGCAAAGGCTTCCAGTAACGTGATACCACGCCCCAACACTTTGAGCAGTTTTTCGTTTGGAATAGTGATCAGTGAATCAACATGCTTTGACAGCTCTTCAATTCCCTGTTCAGCAAAAGCCAGACGCTTTTTACCTTCAAAGCTGAAAGGTTTGGTTACCACAGCAACCGTCAGAATGCCCAGTTCTTTTGCCACTTCGGCAATCACTGGTGCAGCTCCGGTTCCTGTACCGCCACCCATACCTGCTGCGATAAACACCATATCGGCACCAGTCAGGAATTCTTTAATGCGTTCTTTATCTTCTAGTGCTGCATCACGACCCACTTGTGGGTTAGCTCCGGCTCCTAGACCTTTGGTGATATTGCCACCAATTTGAATAACAGTACCAACGCTTGTCTTGCGCAGTGCCTGTGCATCGGTATTGATACTGATGAATTCCACACCCTCGATGGATTCACGCACCATGTGTTCAACGGCGTTACCGCCGCCACCACCCACTCCAACGACTTTGATTACCGCGTCGTCAGACATTTCCATCATCGGTTCAAACATGTGTTATCTCCGTTTTTCCTGTCTCTCAGGTTAAAACTCTTTTTGTATCCAGTTGCGCAAGCGGCCTATCCAACCAGTCATAGATGGTCGTTTGGGTTCTTGATATTCAGTATCGTCGCTGATTTGACTATCTCTTGCGTAATGAAGTAATCCAACTGCCGTAGAATGATACGGCTCTTTTACATAGTCGGTAAGCCCACTCACTTCCAGCGGTTTACCCACCCTAACTTGATTGCGGAATACGCGTTCTGCGCATGCCACTAAACCTTCTATTTGTGCTGCGCCACCTGTCAACACTACACCAGCAGCCAAATGGTGCTTAATGCCTTCTTTGCGCAGGGACTCTTGCACTGAATCAATTGTCTGATTGACCAAACCCATCAGCTCAGTGTAGCGAGGCTCAATCACTTCCGACAAGGTTTGTCGCTGTAAACTTCGCGACGGACGCCCACCAACGCTTGGTACGTTGACGGTATCGTCTTTGCTGACCAATTCGCTCAGTGCGCAGCCATATTTTACTTTGATCTCTTCAGCATCACTGACTGGCGTACCAAAAGCAAACGCTATATCACTGGTTACGGCATTTCCAGCGTAAGAAAATACTTCTGTATGACGTAATGCGCCACCCGTCCAGATCGCGATATCCATAGTGCCTGCGCCGATATCAACCACACAAACACCCAGTTCGCGCTCATCTTCAGTAATAACCGCATTGCTGGCTGCTAAGCCAGAATAAACCAGTTGTTCAACTTTCAATCCGCAGCGTTCTACCGCTTTGATAATGTTTCTCGCCATATCATTATGGCAAGTGATCAGGTGCACACTGACTTCCATTCGAACCCCGGACAAGCCAAGCGGGTTCTTGATACCTTCCTGATAATCTATGGTGAACTCCTGCGGAATAACATGCAGGATACGTTGTTCTTCACCAATTTTGATCGATTTCGCAGTATGGATCGCACGATCCATATCTTCTTGGGAAACTTCTTCATCTGAAATAGTTCCCATACCTTTCTCGATACGGCTGGCAATGTGCCGCCCTGAAATAGAAAGGAAAACATGGCTGATTTTACACTCAGCCATCATCTCAGCTTGATCAATCGCACGTTGAACCGATTTTACTACCGATTCAAGGTCGTTAACGCCACCTTTATCCATCCCACGGGATGGGCTACTACCAGCGCCAATAATATTAATTTGACCATCAGGGAGTATTTCACCCACGAGAGCGGAGACGGTGGCAGTGCCTATGTCTAGACCAACAATAATGTTGTCATCGGCAGTCTTAGTCATCGTTATTCTCTTGTGTTAACTCTTGTTCAGGGAACCAACCCACCGCGGCTCCAGTATCATACCTGAGGTCGATATAGCTGACTTGTTCAGCTTTATTACCTAATTGTTTATAGAGTAAAAAGAAACGCGATATTCGTTCTTCTAATGACTCTTTCCCCAATTCCAGACGAATACCATTGTCGAGAATAATTTGCCAAGCTCGCCGCTCATTTAATACTAATGAGGATATATTTAAACCCAGCTGAGCAAATTTCGGGTTGTAATCTCGCCATGCTTTTAATACTTCCGGCGCTGTGCCGTCTGGACCATATAATTTGACGTATTCACCTGTTACTTGAGCAATATCGCCATAAAATACAGTGCCATTTTTATCTAATAACGCATTCGCATTCCACAGTGCTTCGACCTGATATTCGGTTAAATAAACTTTAATCGTATCTGGCCACTGTTTCCGAATCGACGCATGGGAAACCCATGGAATCGACTGCACACTCTCTTGCAGAACATTAATATCTTGCGACATAAATGTTCCTATATGATCCAAGCGAGCTAATACTCGTTGAACATCGAGGGCTGAAACATATTGTAAGTCACCCTGTAAAACGAGTTTCGAGAGAGGAAGACGTTGTTCGTCCCACATCCAACTGATCGTCGAATACAGCAAACCACCTATCAGCAATAGCACCACCAGAAAAAAACTCGCACCACAGGCATGTTGTTTAACTTGTGGTGAGCGGGTGATTCTATGGCCTTCTAAAAGTACCTTGTTGATCAAAGCCCGGTGATCCTATTATCGACTGGCAATTTGATTCCCTATTTCGTTGCGTCATAGAGGTATAAAGCAATGACTTTAACCTCCGGATTATACTGAGGTGATCCAAAGTATCAAATACCCAACATCAGAAATCTGGGCTTGATACCAAGGAATTCACCAATGAGACAACCTTCGGGTTGCTTTACATCTGTTGCATGCTCGCAATATTGAGTTCAAGTGCCGCTAAATGCCTTGCTACTTTCCCTACATCGCCAGCTCCTTGCGTCAGTACTAAGTCACCATCTTGCAATATGTTGGCAAGCACAGAAGGTAGAGTCTGACTGTCAGGAACAAAAATCGGGTCAATTTTGCCACGACTACGAATTGTACGACACAAAGATCGGCCATCAGCGCCTGCAATCGGCTTCTCACCCGCAGAATACACATCCAGCATGATCAGTACATCAACCTGTTCGAGTACGTTAGCAAAATCATCATACAGATCGCGGGTTCGCGTATAACGGTGCGGCTGGAAAATCATCACTAAGCGTTTTTCTGCCCAGCCATTACGCGCAGCTTTGATGGTGACATCCACTTCGGTTGGGTGGTGGCCGTAATCATCCACCAACATCGCCACACCATTGCCGGTTTCAAACTCACCAAGATGGTCAAATCGGCGACCTGTGCCTTGAGTATTGGCCATTGCACGTAAAATGGCTTCATCACTAATGTCATCTTCGGTTGCAACCGCAATTGCAGCCGATGCATTAAGTGCATTGTGACGCCCAGGAATATTCAACGTGATGTCTAAGTCAGCTTTACCTTTACGTACCACGGTAAACTTGCCTTGCTGGCCTTGTTGGCGATAGTTCTCAATGCGTACGTCGGCATCTTCAGCAAAACCATAAGTAATTACTTGGCGACTCACACGTGGGATGAGCTCACGAATCACCGGATCATCAATGCACAGGATCGCTTGACCATAAAATGGCAGATTATGCAGAAAATCAATAAACGTCTGCTTGAGGTTTTCGAAATCCCCACCGTAAGTATCCATGTGATCCGCTTCGATATTGGTCACTATGGTCACCATAGGTTGCAGATGCAGGAATGAAGCATCACTCTCATCCGCTTCTGCGATCAAAATACGGCTAGAACCAAGGCGAGCATTGGTGCCTGCACTTTTCACCAATCCACCATTAACAAATGTCGGATCGAGTCCTGCTTCAGAATAGATTTGAGTTACCAAAGCAGTCGTGGTGGTTTTACCATGCGTACCCGCAACCGCAATGCCGTGACGAAAACGCATCAGCTCTGCCAGCATCTCAGCACGGCGCACAATTGGAATTCGCTTTTCACGTGCGGCTTGGATTTCCGGGTTCTGTTCATTGATGGCAGTAGAAACCACAACTACGCTTGCGTGAGCAACATTCTGCTCTTCATGACCAATAAAAATTGTCGCACCTTTTTCAGCCAGACGTTCAGTCACAGCATTAGCCGACAAATCCGAACCCGATATTTGATAGCCTTCGTTAAGTAGCACTTCGGCAATCCCGCTCATACCTGCACCACCGATACCGATAAAGTGGATCGCTTTAACACGGCGCATCTCTGGCACCATAGCGCGAATTTGTGCGAGGTCTTGGGTATGTTTAATCGTCATAATTCTGTTCTCGTTATTCAGTAATGGCGATGATCGCTTCCGCCACCACCTTGTCAGCATCAAGCTTGGCTGCTTGGCGAGCTTTCTGCGCCATAGCCAATAGTTGTGGGCGATCCAATTCGCGCACCAATTGTGCCAATTTTTCTACACTCAACTCTGGCTGTTCAATCATTTTTGCAGCACCACATGCCACCAAATGGTCAGCATTAAGCGCTTGTTGGCGATCTTTGTGCATGAAAGGAATAAAAATAGCCCCCACACCTGCCGCTGATACTTCTGAGACAGTCAGTGCCCCTGAACGACAAATCAGCAAATCCGCCCAACCGTAAGCTTCGGCCACATCATCGATAAATTCGGTGACTTGTGCGCCCTCAACACCTGCAGTGATATAAGCATCAGCTACTTCTTGTTGGCTGTTTTTTCCTGCTTGATGACGGATTTCATAACCATCACCCAGCGCTGCCATTACCGCTGGCATGGTTTGATTCAAAATGCGTGCGCCTTGGCTACCACCCATTACCAAAATTCGGATCGCACCAGTTCGCTCAGCAAAACGCTGCTCAGGCGCGACAAGTTGTACCACATCTTGGCGCACAGGGTTACCGACTACCGGTGCATTAGCAAATGCGCCGGGAAAAGCTTGAAACACGCGGCGAGCAATTTTAGCCAGCCATTGGTTAGTCAGCCCAGCGACGGCGTTTTGTTCATGCAACACCACAGGAATACCCAGTAACCAAGCGGCAATACCACCAGGACCACTTACGTAACCGCCCATGCCGAGCACGGCATCTGGCTTATAAGCCAATAAATGACGGCGCGCTTGCAAAATCGCATTCACGATTTGAAAAGGCGCTTTGAGCAAACGCACAAGCCCTTGACCACGTAATCCTTTGACCTGAATAAAATCAATTTCGATGCCGTGTTTAGGAACTAATTCAGCTTCCATACGGTCAGCCGTACCCAACCAGCGGATCTGCCAACCTTGTTGCTGTAACTGTTTCGCGACGGCTAATCCGGGAAACACGTGACCGCCGGTTCCTCCGGCCATCACCATTAACTTTTTACTTTTATTCATCAACTGTGATTTCTTCTGGAGTGTGACGATCCGCTAAACGGCATTCATGATCAATTCGAAGCAGAATCGATACCGCCACTGACATAATAATTAAACTGGAGCCGCCGTAACTGATCAGCGGCAAGGTCAAACCTTTGGTTGGTACCATACCCGCGGCAGCACCAACGTTAACTAAGGTTTGAAACGCAAACCAAATGCCGATACCAAAGGCGAGATAACCACCAAACTGCTGATCATGCTGAAAAGCTTTCTTACCGATGAAAATCGCTTTCAACACAAGACTGAAAATAAGGACGAGTACCAGTACCACGCCAACAAAACCAAGTTCTTCGGCTAGTACTGCGAATACAAAGTCGGTGTGCGCTTCTGGTAAGTATTCGAGCTTTTGAATGGAATTACCCAAACCTTGCCCAAACCACTCACCACGGCCAAATGCCATGAGCGATTGTGTGAGCTGGTAGCCACTGCCAAACGGGTCTTCCCATGGGTCAAGAAACGAAGTGACTCGACGCACACGGTAAGGTTCTGCGGCAATAAGTGCGACCACCGCTAATACCCCGGCGACCATCAAAGCCAAAAACTGTGAAAGCTTAGCCCCCGCAATGAACAGCATGCCAAACAGCGTCACCAGCATTACGATTACCGTTCCCAAGTCTGGTTGCCCGAGTAGCAACACGGCGAGCGTGCCAAACACCATGATCGGTTTTAAAAAGCCGCCAAAAAATGTCTGCCGTACTTCATCGTGCTTACGCACCAGATAACCGGACATAAAAATAAACAGCGAGAGCTTAGCCACTTCCGCAGGCTGGAGGTTAAACAGACCCAGTGGGATCCAACGCGATGCACCGTTCACCGATTTACCCGCCACCAACACAACAACCAGCAAGAAAAAGGAAATCGCGAGCAACAGTGAGCTGTATTTCATCCATCGCTCTAAAGGAACTTGCAACACCATGCTTGATGTCACGATCGCCAGCAGCAGAAAAATGGCATGACGAAACATAAAGTGAAACGGTTGATCGGTCAGGCGCGAACTGATTGGGAAGGAAGCGGATGTCACCATCACCAAACCAATTAGCATTAGGCCAAAAGCAATCCAGACCAATTGACGGTCAAACAGCGCCTCTGGCGAGGAAGTTCTCAACCAGTGACTCAGTTTTGTGAAGGATCTGGATAAAAACAAGTTGCTTACCTGTCGTTACGCGTATTGCCGAGCGAGTTGGGCAAAAATATCCCCACGCGCCATGAAGTTTTTGAACTGATCAAAGCTCGCACAAGCTGGTGAAAGCAGCACCATATCTCCGCTTTTTAGCTCTGGGCGAATCGAGCGAACGATGCTCTCCATCGAGTCATAAAAACGAGCTGAAGGATGCAGCGGCATAAATTTATCACCATCCACACCAAAGCAGCATAATTGCAGAGGCAGAGTCGCAAATACCGGCGCTAACGGAGTGAAATCCGCCCCTTTACCGACACCACCGACAAGCAAGTAGAGCTGACCTTCGATTTTAAGACCAGACAGAGCCGCAAGCGTACTCGCTACGTTCGTCGCTTTAGAATCATTGACCCATTTGATGCCGTGATTATCGGCAACCACTTGGCAGCGATGTGTCAACCCGGTGTAAGACTTCAGTGCATCCAACGCTAAACGAACATTCACACCAGCCGAATCAAGCAAAGCCAACACGGTCAGTACGTTTGCCACATTGTGTCGGCCAACTAAGCTCAGCTCTGAGCTTGCTAACACAGCGTTATCGCGTGCAAAGAGATATTCACGACCTTGATGTTCCGCTACGCTAAATTGCGCAGGTTGCTCAACACCAAACGTGACCACTTGCAGATGCGCCGCATGGTCAGGAAACGTCTGCACATCATCGGCATTCACTACTGCGGTTTCAGCATGATCAAAAATGCGCAATTTTGCTTGGCGGTAGTCCTCCATCCCCTGATAGCGATCCATATGATCTTCAGAGAGATTGAGAAAAGCCGCCGCTTTCAGTTTTAAGCTGGAAGTAGTTTCTAATTGGAAGCTAGAAAGCTCAAGCACATACAACTCAACTTCCGGAGAAATCAAATCCAGTGCAGGCACACCAATGTTGCCGCCTACCGCTGTCTTCACTCCTGCTGCATTGGCCAGCACGCCGCTCAAATCGGTTACGGTACTTTTGCCATTCGAGCCAGTGATTGCGATGACGGGCTTATCAACATGCCATGCAAATAGCTCAATATCCCCAACCACGGGAATACCAGTTGCAAGCACTTGTTGGATTTCCGGTGTCGCCAGTGCAATACCCGGATTGGTTACCACCAAATCGGCACTCAGTAACCATTCAAGATTCCAACCACCACTATGCAGTGCTACCTCAGCTGGAAGCTGCTCTTGCCCCGGTGGTGTTTCACGGGTATCAATAACCTGAACAGTCACTGACGGATGATATTTTCGCAGATAATTAACGACAGAGAGCCCGGTAATCCCGAGCCCTACGACGACCACATGCTGTATGCCTTGCCAACGGTCCATTGAAGTCTACATCCTTAATCCGCTTAGCGTACTTTGAGCGTCGCTAAGCCAATCAATACTAAAACGATTGAAATGATCCAAAAACGCACGATCACGCGTGGCTCTGGCCATCCTTTTAATTCGTAGTGATGGTGAATCGGCGCCATACGGAAGATACGTTGTCCACGCAGCTTGTACGAACCGACTTGTAGAATCACTGACAGCGTTTCCATCACAAAAACACCACCCATGATGACCAACACAAATTCTTGACGAACCAGTACCGCGATAGTGCCTAACGCACCACCGAGAGCCAAGGCACCCACATCGCCCATGAACACTTGTGCAGGATAGGTGTTAAACCAAAGGAAACCTAATCCAGCACCAACCATGGCGGTACAGACAACAACCAGTTCAGAGGTATAAGGAATGTATGGAATGTGCAGATAGTTGGCGAAGTTAACGTTACCCGTTGCCCACGCAATCACAGCAAAACCAGCAGAAACCAATACAGTTGGCATGATGGCCAAGCCATCTAGACCATCAGTCAAGTTAACGGCGTTACTCGTTCCCACAATCACAAAATAGGTCAGAACGATATACATCAGCCCCAACTGTGGCATCACTTCTTTGAAGAAAGGCACAACGAGTTGCGTTGCAGCAGTATCTTTACCATGTGCATAGAGCGCAAAAGCCACAACCAGTGCAATCGCAGATTGCCAGAAGTATTTCCAACGCGCGATCAAACCATCGGTATTCTTGCGTACCACTTTACGGTAGTCATCGACAAATCCCACCGCGCCATAACCAAGCAATACAGCTAAAACAGCCCACACATAAGGGTTGGTGAGATCCGCCCACAGCAGTACAGTGATGGTGATCGCAGCGAGGATCATCACGCCGCCCATGGTCGGAGTACCACGTTTACTAAAGTGAGATTCTGGCCCTTCATTACGTACAACTTGCCCGATCTGCAACATCTGCAGACGTCTGATCATACGTGGCCCCATCCACAACGAAATCCCAAGCGCAGTCAGGATGCTGACGATAGCGCGAAATGAGAGATATTCGAATAGACGGAAAAACGAAAAATATGGCTGGAGCAGTTCAGCAAGCCAAATAATCATGCAAATTTCTCCTTGAGAGCAGCCGCAATCTTACTCATCCCTGCACTGTTGGCACCTTTCACCAACAATACTTGAGCGTGACCCTGTTGTTGTTCTATGTGCTGCTCAATAAATGTCATCATGTCCTGATGGGTAGCAAAGTGATGTCCCTGGCATAGGTCGCTAATCACTTTTGCATCCTTGCCGTACGTCAGGACAAACTCAAAACCGAATGGTGCAGCATGTTCACCGACTTGTTGGTGAAGTGCAAGGCTTTCGTCACCTAACTCAGCCATATTGCCCAAAATTAACCAACGTACTGCTGAAAAGCTGCCCAATAGGTCAACCGCTGCTTTCATGGCGGGCACACTGGCGTTGTAGCTGTCATCAATCAGCTTAATGTCTTCGCGTAATTGAGTCAGGTCCACTCGGCCTTTCACTTTGGCTAAATGCGCTAAACCGTGACGAATTTCCGCCAAGCTTGCGCCCATTTCCAGTGATAAGGCGGCCGCTGCTAATGCATTCGCCACGTTGTGTTGACCAATAATGCCCAACTCAACGTCCACTTCACCGATAGGCGTTACCAAAGTAAAACTAGCCACACCGAGCGCATTTAACCGCACATCGCGTGGATAAAAGTCAGCATTGTGATCGGTCGCGGAAAATGTTTTCACGGTTTTGTCTGCCAGAACCGCTTTCCAGTGCTCGCCACCATTGCTATCTAGGTTCACAATCGCGACCGCACCTTCGCGTAAACCTTGGTAGATCTCACCTTTGGCGCGTTTGACACCATCGATAGAGCCAAATCCTTCTAAATGTGCCGCGGCCACATTGTTCACCAAAGCTACATCTGGCTTGACCAGAGCGGTAGTGTAAGCAATCTCACCGATGTGATTGGCACCTAGCTCAATTACCGCATAGCCATCTTCTGCCGTTGAACGCAGCAAAGTCAGTGGAACACCAATGTCATTATTGAAGTTACCTTGGGTGTAAAGCACTTGGCCTTTTTGGCTTAAAATGCTCGCCACCATCTCTTTCACCGTGGTTTTGCCACAACTGCCAGTGATAGCCACAGTTGGCGTTTGGCATTGAGCATGTACCCAAGCACCAAGTTGACCTAAGGCTTGCTTAGTATCCGCAACAACCAGTTGTGAACAGTCAGCCTCGAGTTCGCGCTGCACCAGAAGAGCAACCGCCCCACCAGTTACCGCTTGAGAAGCAAAATCGTGTGCATCAAAACGCTCACCGACCAGAGCGACAAATAGCGCTTCGGCTGGAATATTACGACTATCGGTAGACACCGCGCTGATTGCGCGATCGGCTCCGACTAAGCGAGCATTAAGTACAGAACAAAGCTGTGAAAGCATCACGCGGATCATGGGTGTAACTCCAGTAACTGTTGGGCGGTTTCCCGATCCGAGTAATGGATCGTTTCGTTAGCCAGCACCTGATAATCTTCATGTCCTTTACCAGCGAGCAGGATGATGTCTTGCGCTCCTGCATTTTGGAGCGCATAGCTCGCAGCTTGAAAACGGTTATGTTCGATATGAGCGAGTTCGGGATGAGTTAGCCCAGCTAGCATATCCGCCACAATCGCTTGTGGTGATTCACTGCGCGGGTTGTCATCGGTCAGGATCACACGATCGGCAAATTGCTCGGCAATCACGGCCATCATCGGACGCTTGCCACGGTCACGATCCCCACCACAGCCAAAGATTGCCCATAGCTGGCCAGCACAATGCACACGTAACGCTCGCAGCGCTTTTTCCAACGCATCAGGTGTGTGTGCATAATCCACCACCATTTTGGCTTTTTGCTCACGTTGGAACAGTTCCATCCGTCCTAATACTGGGCGTAACTGCGGCGCGGTCGCTAACAATGCACTTTTCTCAAAGCCTAAGCTGAGCAAGGTTGCCAAAGCGAGTAGCAAGTTACAGGCATTGAATTCACCGATTAATGGCGCGTGCAATTCGCCGTCGCCCCAAGAACTATCGAAATCCAGCGTGATACCACTTTCCGCATACTGCACTTGCCGTACCCAGATGGCTTGTGCTGTATTCGGTTGCGCTAATAAGGAAACACCAATCGCATGCGGCAGTTGTTTCACCCATTGCGCGCCAACAGCATCATCCACATTGATGATGGCACGTTGGCAGGCATGCTCACTAAAAAGGGTGAATTTCGCTTGCGCGTAGGCATCCATAGTGCCGTGGTAATCGAGATGATCGCGACTTAGATTTGAAAACACTCCAGCCACGAAATTGAGCTTTTTCACTCGCCCTTGCACTAAACCGTGCGATGAGGTTTCGAGTGCGGTGTACTGCGCACCGCGCTCGGCTAAATCGCGCAGTGTGGCTTGAATTTGCAACGCGTTACCTGTGGTGTTCGCCGCCGGCTCAAGCGCATTTAAAAAGCCATTGCCTGTCGTACCCATCACTGCTGCCTTATGGCCCAGTAATTCTAGCCACTGAGCAATCAGCTGTGTGATGGTCGTTTTGCCATTGGTGCCAGTCACGCCAATCAGTTGATTCTGGTGGCCGCCATACAGACGTTCTGCCAACTCCGACAGATGCTGACCAAGCTCGGTCAAATAGATAACTGGTACGCCTTCACGATAGTCAACCAACCCATTTGCATGCTGAGCATCGGCTTCTGCCAGCACGATATTGGCACCTTGCGCGATGGCTTTATCAATAAATTGGCGACCATCGACTGCGTGACCTTGAATGGCAATAAAGGTATCACCCGATTTAATCTGGCGGCTATCCAGTTCAAGATGAGAGATAGCTAGAGAGGCCAAATCAGTGTCGGCCAACTCTAACCAAGGAGCGATCAGTTCGGAGAGCGCTTTAGGCGTGTTCATATTCCGTCTCACACTTATTATTCGTTTTGGAAGCGGTTTTCATCCGGAGCAATATTGAGGATTTGTAGTGCGCCTTTCATGATTTCCGAGAAAACCGGACCGGCCACCGCGCCGCCATAGTAAGAGTCGCCTTGCGGCTCGTTAACCATGACAACCAGTGAAATTCTTGGGTCGCTCACCGGAGCCACCCCTGCGGTATAGGCAAAATACTCATCGCTATAGCCGCCAGCAATTGCTTTACGTGACGTACCTGATTTTGCCGCAATGCGATACCCCGGAACCGCTGCACGGGTTGCGGTACCTCCGGGTTGAGTAACGGTTTCCAGCATCTCAAGTACTTGGTTAACGTATTTGGCTTCTACCACTTGGCGGGACTGCTCATGTTGCCCACCCTCAACGATATGAATTGGTTGATATTTACCGTGGTTGCCTAACGTGGCATAAGCGTGAGCCAGTTGGAGCGGCGTTATCGCTAGGCCATAACCAAATGACAAGGTAGCGATTTCAAATTGCGACCAACGGCGGCGATTCGGGAAAATACCCTGTGTTTCACCAACCAGATCGAGTCCAGACATTTCACCTAAGCCCACCGAACTGTACATACCCAGTAAAGCTTCCAGTGGCATTTCCAACGCTAATTTAGCCACACCAATGTTGCTCGATTTTTTCAAAATCAGTGTGAGGTCGGCTTTGCCGACTTTTGAAGTATCGCGGACACGGCTTCCACCAATTTGCATGGTGCCATCACCGGTATCGATAATCGTGTTTTTGTCAGCAATGCCATTCGCCAGTGCCGCCAGCACCACAAAAGGTTTGACCGTCGAGCCGGGTTCAAACGCATCAGTGATCACCCGGTTACGCATTTTAAAGCTTTGCCAGTCGCTACGATTATTTGGGTTGTAAGAAGGAGCGTTCACCATTGCCAATACCGCACCCGTTTTTACATCCAACATCACTGCAGAAGCAGAGGTTGCACGGTAGTCGGCCATCGCCTGTTTCACAGCACGAAACGCGATCGCTTGTAGGCGCTGGTCGATCGTCAGTTGCAGGGGCTTACCTTCTTGGCGCTCTTCTAACGCGATGTTTTCCACCACACGGCCAAACTTATCTTTACGCGTTACGCTTTTGCCTGACTCACCGGTTAGCGTGGTATCGTAGCTGCGCTCTACCCCTTCAAGTCCGTGACCATCAATCCCCGTCACACCGACTAAGTGGGCACTCACCTCACCAGCAGGATAGTAACGGCGTGATTCCTCTTTAAGCCCAATTCCAGACAGCTTGAGTTCACGGATGTATTTGGCCATTGCAGGGCTGACTTGGCGCTGCAAGTAAATAAAACGACGGGAGCGGTTATCCTCGATTTTTTTCATCATTTCCTGACGATCTAATCCGAGCACATCCGCTAGCGCATGCCAGCGATCTTTCTCTACCAATCCACCTTCTTTGTAAATTGTGACAGGATCAGCCCATACCGCTTCTACCGGCACACTGACCGCCAACGCTTCACCATTACGGTCGGAAATTATGCCGCGGGCAGATTGCAAAGTTTTGGCACGAATTGAGCGCAAATCACCTTCTTTAATCAGATTATCAGGCTCAATGATCTGGATATACGCCACCCGAGCCACCAAGGCACAAAAAGCGGTTAAGACAAAAAACACCAGCAGATAAAAACGCCAGCGAATAAAAATTGGCGCAGGTTCAGCCGTGGTCACACGGGGAGAAACTTTGGAGGATTTGGCAGGGGCGGTTTTCTTCTTCATTTAAGATTGATCACGACTTCTTTATCTGAATCCGGACGCTTCATCTCCAGATCTTTTCTAGCCAATTGTTGTACTCGACTGTGCTCAGCCAAAGCAGTTTCTTCCAGAATCAAGTTACGCCACTCGCTATCGAGCCTATCTCGCTCCATAAAAGCTTGGTCTTTTTCACTGATCGCCTGCCTTGTATGGTGAGTCATAAACACTACACCCATTGCACAGCTAAAAATCAGTACCAAAAACAGCAAAGGCACACGACCTACCGTCAGTAGGTCGATGGCAATTAACTTAGCTAAATTAGGCGGCGACTGACGAGGCATGATCACCCTCTACAGTTTTTCGGCCACACGCAGAACGGAGCTGCGTGAACGAGGGTTAAGTTCCACTTCTTGATCCGATGGCTTGAGTGCCTTACCAACGGTTTTCATTTTGGCGCTACCAAGGGCACGGATCTGATCTTGCGTCAAAGGAATGCCATGTGGCACTTCTGGGCCTTGGCTCTCTTTACGCATAAAGCGTTTCACCATACGGTCTTCCAGTGAATGGAAGCTGATCACTGACAGACGACCTTGTGGGGCCAGAATATCAGAGGCGCCGCGCAGTGCAGTATCAATCTCTTCTAATTCACTGTTGATGTAGATACGGAAAGCCTGAAAAGCACGTGTTGCTGGGTGCTTTTTCTCTTTAAAACTCTTCGGAGCCGCGTCGGAGATGAGTTTTGCTAACTGGCTGGTACGCGTCAAGGGCTCGTTAAGCTCGTTTTCCCGATATTCGACAATGGCTTTAGCAATTCTGCGCGCATGTTTATCTTCACCAAACTCGCGAATTACCCAAGTGATGTCATCCAAGTCCGCTTGGGCAAGCCAAGCTGAAACTGGCATACCACTGGTTGGATCCATGCGCATATCCAATGGGCCATCTTTCATAAAACTAAAGCCGCGCTCCGCATCATCCAACTGCGGTGAAGAAACGCCAAGATCGAACAACACACCATCGACTTTACCCACCAGATCATAACGCTGAGCGTACTCAGCAATGCCCGAGAAAGGGCCATGGATGATGGTAAAACGCGGATCATCAATCTTCTGCGCTTCGGCAATGGCTTGCGGATCACGGTCAATGCTGTACAGACGGCCTTGCGGGCCTAACTGAGCGAGAATAGTACGACTGTGACCACCGCGGCCAAAGGTGCCATCGATGTAGATACCATCCGGCTTGATCGCCAATCCTTCAATCGATTCGTTCAGTAGTACAGAGATGTGTTGGAAAGATGCAGTCATGATTTTCTCGTTGTGCTGGGCATGCCCGTCATATGGGTTAGTGTACCGATTTCAGACACTACCGCTAGCCATAAGCGTATACAGGACGTGACTTTGCGCTAAGTTTAATGGTTTTGCTGTTACCTGAGTCAGCAAAAAGCAAAAAACCCACCATAACACGAGGCTATGATGGGTCTGCAATAGGTGGAGTCGACATATAAGCCGGGTTCTGTTCCGCTTGCGCGGTAGTAGCCATTCCTCTAGGCCAGCAATCACTCACTGGCTCAAGCAACCTACCCGCCTCCTAACGCGAGCAACGCTATGTGGAGGCCTATTTGGTCTTGCTCCGGGTGGAGTTTACCCTGCTACGAACTGTTGCCAGTCGCACGGTGCGCTCTTACCGCACCCTTTCACCCTTACCTGATCCTATCCCGAAGGAGAGGCCATCGGCGGTTTGCTCTCTGTTGCACTTGTCGTAGGCTTGCGCCCCCCAGGCGTTACCTGGCACCCTGCTCTATGGAGCCCGGACTTTCCTCCCCCTTATCAGTCTCCCTGGCTATAGGCCAAGGGACGTCAATAAGGCAGCGACTACCCAGTCAACTCCGCGGCGGATTGTAGCGAGAAGTGTGAGCAGAGTCCAGAAACAATCGGTCAGCTCGTCAAATCTCGGTTTAACTGCTTACTTTGCATTCAATTGGGAATCAAAGGCGAAAAAAAACCGCTGCAAGCAGCGGTTTCTTCAAGCAAACACTTTTTAACCAAACCAGTGAATCAGAAATTACTTTTTCTTTTTCGCTTTGGCATTTGGCAGGTCAGTGATGGTGCCTTCGAATACTTCAGCAGCCAGACCAACAGACTCATGCAGAGTTGGGTGAGCGTGAATGGTCAGGGCGATGTCTTCTGCATCACAGCCCATCTCGATCGCCAGACCGATTTCACCCAGCAGTTCACCACCGTTAGTACCTACGATAGCACCACCGATCACACGATGAGTCTCTTTATCGAAGATAAGCTTAGTCATACCGTCTGCACAGTCAGAAGCAATCGCACGGCCAGAGGCTGCCCATGGGAAAGTCGCAACTTCATAGTTGATGCCTTCTGCTTTCGCTTCTTTTTCTGTCTTACCCACCCAAGCCACTTCTGGCTCAGTGTAAGCGATTGATGGGATCACTTTTGGATCGAAGTAGTGCTTCTTACCCGAGATCACTTCTGCCGCTACGTGGCCTTCATGCACGCCTTTGTGTGCCAGCATTGGTTGACCCACGATGTCACCGATCGCGAAGATGTGCGGAACGTTAGTGCGCATTTGCTTATCCACGCGGATAAAGCCTCGCTCGTCCACTTCCAGACCCGCTTTCTCAGCATCCAGCAGTTTACCGTTTGGTACACGGCCAATCGCAACCAGAACCGCATCGTAACGCTCAGCTTGTGCTGGTGCGCTCTTACCTTCCATTGAAACGTAGATACCATCTTCTTTCGCTTCAACGGCGGTCACTTTGGTTTCCAGCATCAGGTTGAACTTATCTTTGATGCGTTTGGTATAGACTTTAACCATGTCTTTATCCGCAGCAGGGATAAGTTGGTCAAACATCTCAACCACATCAATTTTAGAGCCAAGTGAGTGGTAAACCGTCGCCATTTCCAAACCGATGATACCACCGCCCATGATCAGCAGTTTTCCAGGCACTTCTTTCAGTTCCAGCGCATCGGTTGAATCCCAAATACGTGGGTCTTCATGCGGAATGAATGGCAGTTTGATTGGACGAGAACCTGCGGCAACGATCGCGTTATCGAAAGTCACAACAGTTTTGCCGTCTTCACCTTCCACTTCAATAGTGTTCGGGCCAGTGAATTTACCGTAGCCGTTCACTACGTTCACTTTACGCATTTTTGCCATACCAGCCAGACCGCCGGTCAGCTGATTGATCACTTTTTCTTTCCACAGACGAACTTTGTCGATGTCTGTTTTTGGCTCGCCAAACACGATACCGTGCTCAGTCAGCGCTTTAGCTTCTTCAATCACTTTTGCAACGTGCAGCAGTGCTTTAGAAGGAATACAACCAACGTTCAGACACACACCACCTAGCGTGTTGTAACGTTCGATGATGACGGTATCCAGACCTAAGTCTGCACAGCGGAATGCGGCGGAGTAACCAGCAGGACCGGCACCAAGCACCACGACTTGGGCTTTAATTTCTTTGCTCATTTCGACCTCTTGTAGTCAATATCCCTAACAGGCTGATGGGTGTTCTATCTAGTTGTTTTATTTACAAACGAATCAAAAACGAATGTTTCAAATCAAGCATGTAAAACGATTACTTTCAGACCGCAACAGTTTACAGAGATGTTAATGGTGTGAAAAGTAAATCCATGTAGCCTGTGAGCTAGACAACAATTCAACGGAAAAATCGGTTTCAACGTCAAATTGGGAGATAACCATTAAATCGGGTGGCTTTCGCCACCCGAGAATGCGCTTACAGTACCAGACGACGGATGTCGCTTAGACACTCGTTCAGGTAAGTAATGAAGCGTGCACCTTCTGCACCGTCGATCACGCGGTGATCATAAGACAGTGACAGTGGCAGTTGCAGACGTGGCGCGAACTCTTTGCCGTTCCACACTGGCTTCATCTCAGACTTAGACACACCCAGAATAGCAACTTCTGGTGCGTTAACGATTGGGGTAAACGCAGTACCGCCGATGCCGCCTAAGCTAGAGATAGTGAAACAGCCACCTTGCATGTCAGCTGCAGTCAGCTTACCGCCACGCGCTTTCTTCGATACTTCAGCCAGCTCTTTTGACAGCTCGTAGATGCCTTTCTTGTTCACATCTTTAAACACAGGAACCACCAGACCATTTGGTGTATCCACTGCGATACCGATGTTCACGTATTTCTTCAGGATCAAGCTTTCGCCGTCGTCAGACAGAGAAGAGTTGAACGCAGGGAAAGCTTCCAGCGCTTTAGCGGCTGCTTTCATGATGAAGACCAGCGGAGTGATCTTCATGCCTGTGTCGCGCTTCGCTTCCATCGCGTTTTGCTCTTGACGGAATTTCTCTAGCTCAGTGATGTCTGCATTGTCCCATTGGGTCACGTGCGGGATCATCACCCAGTTACGGTGCAGGTTAGCACCAGAGATTTTCTTGATGCGAGACAGTGGTTGCACTTCGGTTTCACCGAACTTGCTGAAATCCACTTTTGGCCAAGGCAATAAGCCCAGAGCAGCGCCATCACCTTTGCCTGAAGCGGTTGCTTGCGCGCCAGATTCCAGACGTTTCAGCGCTTCTTTCACGTAGCTCTGTACGTCTTCTTTCAGGATACGGTTCTTACGGCCAGAGCCTTTTACTTTGGCTAGGTTAACGCCAAATTCACGAGCCAGACGACGCACTACTGGAGAAGCGTGTGAGTACTCATGGTTTTCTTGGAATTCGCCACTTGCTGCTGGTGCAGCCGCCGCAGGAGCTACTGCTTGAGCAGGTGCTGCCGCTGGTGCAGAAGCTTGAACAGGTGCCGCTACTGGCGCTGCGCCAGCAACTTCAAACACCATGATCAGCGAGCCAGTTTTCACTTTATCGCCTGCTGCTACTTTGATCTCTTTTAGAGTACCGGCAAATGGTGCAGGTACTTCCATAGAAGCCTTATCGCCTTCTACTGTGATCAATGATTGCTCTTCGCTGATGCTGTCGCCCACGTTAACCATGATTTCCGTTACGGTCACTTCGTCACCGCCGATATCAGGTACTTGAACTTCTTTCAGTGCTGCAACGGCTGGAGCAGCGGCTACCGCTGGTGCCGCAGCTTGGACTGGTGCTGCAACTGGCGCAGCGCCTGCTACTTCAAACACCATGATCAGTGAGCCAGTTGATACTTTGTCGCCAGCTGCGATTTTGATCTCTTTAACCGTACCTGCAAAAGGTGCTGGTACTTCCATTGACGCTTTGTCGCCTTCAACGGTGATCAGAGATTGCTCTTCAGCAACCACATCGCCAACTTTAACCATGATTTCAGTCACTTCAACTTCATCACCGCCAATGTCTGGTACTTGCACTTCTTTCAGTGCAGCTGCCGCTGGAGCCGCAGCAACAGGTGCCGCCGCTTGAGGCGCAGGAGCTGGTGCAGCCGCTGCTGCACCTTCCGCTTCAAATACCATGATCAGAGAGCCAGTAGACACTTTGTCACCTGCAACCACTTTGATCTCTTTAACGATACCCGCTTGAGAAGCAGGAACTTCCATAGAAGCTTTGTCGCCTTCAACCGTGATCAGAGATTGCTCTTCAGCCACTTTGTCGCCTACTTTGACGAGAATCTCAGTGACTTCAACCTCATCCGCACCGATGTCAGGTACATAAATTTCGATTGCCATTACTTTTCCTACCTTCAATTAAGCGTACAGCGGGTTGGTTTTTTCAGTGTCGATGTCGAATTTCTTGATTGCTGCTGCAACCACTGATTTCTCAACATCACCACGTTTAGCCAATTCATTCAGCGCTGCGACTACAACGTAGCCTGCATTCACTTCAAAGTGACGACGCAGGTTTTCACGGCTGTCTGAGCGGCCGAAACCATCAGTACCCAGCACTTTGTAAGACTCAGCAGGAATGAACGCACGTACTTGATCCGCGTAGTTCTTCATGTAGTCAGTTGCTGCGATAGCAGGCTCAGTACCCATCACTTGTGCGATGTAAGGTACTTTCACGTCTGCTTCTGGGTGCAGCATGTTGAAACGATCACAAGCTTGGCCATCACGCGCCAGCTCGTTGAATGAAGTCACAGAGTAAACGTCAGACGCTACACCGTACTCTTCACTCAGAATTTGTGCTGCTTTACGCACTTCGTTCATGATGGTGCCTGAGCTCATCAGTTGAACTTTTGCTTTGTTACCTGCGTAAGTTTCCAGCTTGTAGATACCTTTACGGATACCTTCTTCAGCACCAGCAGGCATTGCTGGGTGAGCGTAGCTTTCGTTCATCAGTGTCAGGTAGTAGAACACGTTCTCTTGCTCACCGTACATACGACGGATACCGTCTTGCAGGATTACCGCAACTTCGTAAGCGAAGGTTGGGTCGTAAGAGATACAGTTTGGTACTGTGCCCGCAAGAATGTGCGAGTGACCATCTTCGTGCTGTAGACCTTCACCGTTCAGCGTTGTACGACCCGCAGTAGCACCCAGTAGGAAGCCACGCGCTTGCTGGTCGCCCGCCATCCACGCCATGTCGCCAACACGTTGGAAACCGAACATAGAGTAGTAGATGTAGAACGGGATCATCGGCAGGTTATTGGTGCTGTATGAAGTTGCAGCCGCAACCCAAGATGACATTGCACCCAGCTCGTTGATACCTTCTTGCAGTACCTGACCTGAAGTCGCTTCTTTGTAGTAAGAAACGATATCGCGATCTTGTGGAGTGTAGTTCTGACCGTGTGGGTTGTAGATACCGATTTGACGGAACAGACCTTCCATACCGAACGTACGTGCTTCATCCGCGATGATAGGAACAATGTTTTGACCAATGTTCTTATCTTTCAGCAGGATGTTCAGTGAACGGACATACGCCATGGTTGAAGAAATTTCACGGCTTTGCTCTTCCAGCAGTGGCTTGAAGTCTTCCAGTGCAGGCACGATGAATTCGCCAGTGAAGTTAGGCAGACGCTGAGGTGTGTAACCATGCAGTGCTTTACGACGAGCGTGCAGGTACTCAAGCTCTTTTGAGCCTTCTTCCAGTTTCAGGTAAGGCAGGTTCTTCACGTCTTCATCAGAGATCAGATCTTGCAGACCTAGGCGGTTACGCATTGCCAGAACATGGGTCATATCCATCTTCTTAACTTGGTGCGCAATGTTCTTACCTTCAGCTGCATCACCCATGCCGTAACCTTTAACAGTTTTCGCTAGGATAACGGTTGGGCGGCCTTTGGTGTCTTGTGCATTCTTGAACGCTGCGTACAGTTTAGATGACTCGTGACCACCGCGTTTCAGAGCGAAGATCTCATCGTCAGTCATGTCAGCAACCAGTGCTGCTGTCTCTGGGTACTTACCAAAGAAGTGCTCACGTACGTAAGCGCCATCTTTAGCTTTGAACGTTTGGTAGTCGCCGTCGATGGTTTCATTCATCAGTTGCAGCAGTTTACCAGTGCTGTCTTTCGCCAGCAGTTTGTCCCAGCCGTTGCCCCAAATCACTTTCACTACGTTCCAGCCTGCGCCACGGAACAGACCTTCCAATTCTTGGATGATCTTGCCGTTACCCATAACAGGGCCGTCCAGACGTTGCAGGTTACAGTTGATCAGGAAGCATAGGTTATCCAGCTTCTCACGCGCTGCGAAAGAGATCGCGCCGCGTGATTCTGGCTCGTCCATCTCACCGTCACCAAGGAAGGCGTATACGCGCTGTGCCGTGGTGTCTTTCAGGCCACGACCATTCAGATACTTCAGGAAACGAGCTTGATAAATTGCAGAAATTGGACCCAGACCCATAGATACGGTTGGGAATTGCCAGAATTCAGGCATCAATTTCGGGTGTGGGTAAGAAGGAAGACCTTTGCCATCCACTTCCTGACGGAAGTTGTCCAGTTGCTCTTCGGTCAAACGGCCTTCAACGAAAGCACGCGCGTAGATCCCTGGAGAGATGTGACCTTGATAGTAAACCAAGTCGCCACCGTCTTTCTCGTTTGGAGCACGGAAGAAGTGGTTGAAACAGGTTTCGTAGAAAGCAGCGGAAGATTGGAAAGAAGCCATGTGGCCACCCAGTTCCAGATCTTTCTTCGATGCACGCAGCACGATCATGATCGCGTTCCAGCGAATGATTGAACGGATACGACGTTCGATCGTGGTGTCACCTGGGTAAGCAGGCTCCTGCGCCGTAGGAATGGTGTTGATGTAGTTGGTGGTGACGCCTGTTGGCATGTCTACCCCATCCAAACGCGCTTTTTCCAGTACTTGTTCAAGCAGGTACTGCGCACGCTCTACGCCTTCTTCACGGACAACGGATTCAAGGGCAGCAAGCCACTCCTGAGTTTCCAGTGCATCTACGTCATGCTTCATGTCAGACATGGCGATCTATCCTTCTGTTGGTTGGATTTAAATTGAATCGCAATGGCCGCTATTGCGGCTCATTACCTTGCTGAATTCGACGCAGAGATCGCTCACGGCGAGTCTGTTCACGAGTCAAATCCAACAACGTTTCTTCGATATAAGCTAAGTGAGAATGGGACATTTCACGTGCCTTTTCTGGCAGACCCGAAACAATCGCATCCACAATGTTAGCCCGGTGTTTGCTTACTTTCTCTACCGCTTCAGGGCGGCGATGTAAGAGTTTAAAATTCTGACGAATATTCTGCTCAAGCAGTGGACTCAAGCTGCGTACAATGTGCAGTAGCACAACGTTGTGCGCCGCTTCAGTAATGGCAATCAAAAAGGCCATCACCCGCTCCGCTTCTTCATCCACATTGTTCAATGCCTGAGCTTCCGCGATACGCGTGACACAGTGTTGAATGCGAGCAAAATCTTCTTCGGTACCACGCAACGCCGCAAAATAGGCGCAAATGCCTTCCAGCGCATGACGCGCTTCCAGCAGATCCAGTTGAGTTTCGGAGTGGCTAGACAATAAATTTAGCAGAGGATCAGAAAAGCTCTGCCAAATACGGTCGCTAACGAATGTACCGCCACCTTGACGGCGGGTGAGCAAGCGTTTGGCTTCCAAGCGTTGTATGGCTTCTCTGATCGAGGGACGAGACACTTCAAACTGTTTAGCCAGCTCGCGTTCCGGAGGAAGTTGCTGACCGGGTGAGAGTGTTCCTTCCACTATCAGTCTCTCCAGTTCCTGTTCAATCACATCGGAGAGCTTTGGCTGACGAATCCTTTGATAAGCCATAATTTATTGTTCTTCTACTCTTATTCTTATTGCTGGCAATTGGTAATACCAATTTTAAGTTGGTGCAGAAATTAACATAATTAAAACGCCAGTGTCCAGCCGAAAATTGACCTAAATCATAGAACAGGTCACACATAAACATCTTGCTAACAATAGTTGATTAAAACAGCAAAAATATTGGTAAGACCAATTACAAGTTATATACAGATGGGGAGTTTCCGCGCTAGAAGTGTCAAAGCGTGGCAGCTTTTGAAGAAAAATGAAGGTTTTCTTAGCAAGAAAAATTTTTCTGATTTAAGCGAAATGGTAAACGCTGCTAAAAGAGGGTTGTGTAGCCTCATTTTCATCACTCACCACAAGATGCAATAAGATGTGTGGCGAGATTTCCCAATGAAACAAATCTTTACGCTTACCTTATACGCTCACCTCTCCTAAATTTGCTTATCTCTCACAATTCAATGCAACTCATTAAGTCATTTCATCGTTTTATCAACACCAATCACGTTTACTTATTATTCAATTGGTTAGTATGCAGTCGGTTTTAACTGATAACGTGACTGACAATGAAAAAAACAATTTTAACCAGCGCTATCGCGCTCTCCTTTGCTTTTCCAGCCCTCGCCGCCAATGGCGATATCCACAATGTCACCATTTTGGGCACTTCAGATCTGCACGGCCATTTCATGCCTTGGGATTACTCTGCAGATAAGCTCAATCTAAGTGGCAGCTTGAGCCAAATTGCTACCAAGGTGAAGACGATTCGCCAAGAGCAGCCGAACGTAATTCTGGTCGATGCTGGCGACACCATTCAAGGCAACTTTGTCGAGACCTTCAAAGATGAAGAGGTTGATCCCATGATGTTGGGCTTCAACGAAATGAAGTATGACGTCTGGGTTCTTGGTAATCATGAGTTCGATTTTGGCCTCAAGGTACTCAATCGCTCTTTAACTCAATTTAAAGGGCAATCTCTGGCGGGCAACATCCAGCGTTCTGATGGCAACCCTTTCCTGCCCGGCTACACCATTATTGAACGTGGCGGTATCAAGATCGGAGTGATCGGTATGGATACTCCGATGACTCAGGTGTTTGCCGAAGGGACTAACCGACTGGAAGGTATGACCTTTACTAACCCGACCCTCGAAGTGAAAAAGATCATCAAGCAAATTGATCCTCAAGTCGATGCGATTGTGTTAGTGGCACACATGGGGCTTGAGAATGAAAACGACATCGCCAACACCGGTGTAACCGACATTGCCAACGGCAACCCAGAGCTGGATGCGATTGTGGCTGGCCACATGCATACTCGCATTGATAAAGCCGTGGTGAACGGCGTGATCATCACCGAACCAGACAAATACGGACGTGCGCTATCGCGCATCGATCTGCAATTTGAAGAACAAAACGGCAAGTTCACTCTCGTCAACAAAGATAGCCTGACCTACAAAATCAAAGACATCACTTCCGACAGTAAGATGGAATCGATCTACGAGCCTTACCATAAACGCTTACGTGAAATGGCTAACCGCGAAATTGCCCAACTTAGTGGGGTGAACTTGGTGCCGGAAAACGAAATTCGTGGCATCCCACAAGTGCATGTGCAGGACACAGGCATCAGCGCACTCTTCCAAGAAGCAAGCTTTTTCTATGCACCAAAAGCCAATGTCATTGCGCTGCAAATTGATAACGACAATGCCAAATTGGATGTGGGCCCGATCAAAGCCAAAGACATCGCCTACAACTACCAATATGCAGGAGGGGAAATCACGGTTTACCAAATGACGGGCAAAGAGCTGAAGCAATATATGGAATGGTCGGCGGGCTATTTCAACTCCGTCAAACCGGGTGATGTCACTTACAGCTTTAACCCAGAGCGTCGTGCGTCAAAATACTCCACCAACGATTTCTTTGCTGGGGTGACTTACACCATCGATCTCACTCAGCCAGCAGGGCAACGCATTACCGAGTTGAAATTTGCTGATGGCACACCAGTAGCTGACAACAGTGAAATTCGCTTGGGTATGAACAGCTACCGAATGGGGCATCTCACCCAGAAAGGAGGCGTACTGGAAGGGCAACAATTCCCAGTGCTGTTTGATACCGAAGCCGAATACGGAGAAGAACAAGGCACCATCCGCAATCTAACCATTCGTTACCTCACCGAGCAAAAGCAAGGCAAGTATGAAGGTAAACCGATGCAACGTTGGAAACTGTCTGGCTTAGAAGGATTTGAGAAGGAACGTGAGATCGTTAAAGAGCTGATCAATAGCGGTAAAATTGATGTCCCAGCCAGCGCTGATGGCCGCTACACCAATATTGAATCAATTAATGTCCAAGACCTGATTTTGAAAAACTCAGAAGAGAAAAATGCTTCAATCATGAAGCGCTTATCCCGCTTGGAAACCGCGCCAAGTGACGAAAAAGCCACGCTAAAACGTGAGCTGATTTTGCTGGAAGCGCTCAACCCTTAAAACATTAAAACGCTCTCTTCTTTTTATTGGAGAGGGCGTTTCTTCAACTTAGGTTCTTTGTCGTTGAGATTTAGACAGTTTTAGCGCCTAACACTCACACGCAAATTACATCGCTTCGATGGCTTTTTGAATCGCTGGGCCAATTTGGCGCTTACGCGAAGTCACACCGTCTAGCACTAAAATGTCGCCTTTGATTTTTACATCGAACGCATTGGCAAGGACTTTCTCATCTTGCTTATCTGCCCACAGGATATTTGCGCGATTGTTTTTCGTGTCGGTGATAGAAAAGAAGAGGTAGTCTAGACCCTGTTCCTTTTTATATGCTTTTATCGCTTTCAGGAAATCATCTTTACGATCAACTAACTGCTGAGCCATCAAGGTTTCAGCCACACCAATCCCAACTTTCTTACCACCGAATTCAAAATTCTTGTAGTCCATCGTCAAAATGGTTTCTGCCGAGAAATGGCTTAAATCCGACTTCGCCACCAACATTTGCTGACCGAAATCTTGAATGTCTTTCACGCCAGCAATCTTCGCCAGCTTTTCGGCGTACTTTTTGTCGTACTCAGTTGTCGTGGAAGACTGGAATACCACCGTATCAGAAAGAATCGCGCCTAAACCCGCACACGCAACCGACTTAGGCAGTGTAACGCCCAATTTTTCTGCATTGTCAGCCAGAATTGTTGCGGTAGAACCCCAAGCACGAATATCCATGCTGACGATTTGCGGCATGCTGATTGGCTTACTGCCGAAAGCATGGTGATCGATGATCGCAACGATAGAGGTTGGATCAACCGATTTTGCCAACTGAGTAGATTGGTTGAAATCAAGCAGACCGATTTGGTGTGATGAGAAATCGGCTTTCAGTTTTGGCGCTTCGATACCACAATATTTGAAAACAAATTGACTCTCTGGGTTGATCTCTTCTGCAACGGCCGCTGTACCGCCATAGATACTCGCGGCAACCAGCACAGACGCAGCACTGTCAGTATCTGGGCTTAGGTGGCCAACCCAAACGAGGTTTTCAGTATTGTTGTTCTTTAGTGTTTCTAGATCCAAAGCCGCGTTTGCTACACCGCTAAGCGAAGCAAGAATAGTCAATCCAAGTAATGAGCGTTTCATCTGAGTCCTTAATATCGATAAGAATTGAAGGCAGGTAAGCTACCTGAGTTTTGCTGCAATTTAGATGCGTAAACATTTCAATTCATTAGATATTTACGAGAGGCTTTGTTTTTTTTCGACAAACCACACATTTACTAAATAGTTATTAAGGAAAACGCTTACTAATTAACCTAGGTCAAACACGGCAACGACTATGAATGCTACTGGCTTCGAGCTCGCTCCTAAAGGCACATCTCACCCTCTAGGCTAACTGCACCTTGCTCAACCACACGCTGTAAACCACTTTTTGTGATTGTGAAGACATGGTTTGCCGACAAATTCCATCACTCAGCATCTAAGAGTTTCAATACCAACCTACTTCGCTTCGATATGATCAATCATGAGCTGCAAAGACTGACTCCCACGAAACTCGTTAATATCGAGTTTGTAAGCCAAACGCACCGTCTTGACTGACGCATCCGGCCAGCGGCGTAAATCGACATTAAACGCAATACCATCAATCATCACATTGGTGGGAAAACCTTTATACAGCGGCTCTAACATCAGTTTGAGATGCTTTTCACCCACCAGTTTTTGGTGCAGCACTTTAAATTCACCATCAAACAGTGGCTCAGGAAACGCTTGTCCCCACGGGCCTCCTGCACGCAGCATCTCGGCCGTATGCAGAGAAAACTCTTCCGGTTTCAGTTCACCATCGCTGAGAATAATGCCTTTAAGTGCTGCTTCATCCAGCTCTTCACGCACCAAGTTGTCAAACAGTCGGCAAAAACGCTCAAAATTCTGCTCTTCAATGGTGAGACCCGCCGCCATCGCGTGGCCACCAAACTTGAGGATGATGCCCGGATTTTGGGTATCAATCTTATCCAGCGCATCACGCATATGTAGACCGGGAACCGAACGACACGAGCCTTTGAGTTTGCCATCGCCGCCTTCGGCAAATGCAATCACCGGGCGGTGGTATTTCTCTTTGATGCGCGAAGCCAGAATGCCGATCACCCCTTGGTGCCAATCGCGCTGAAACAGCACTAAACCGTAAGGTAATTCGCGATCATCGCTCAGTTGCAATCGCTCACAAAACGCGACTGCCTCTTGCTTCATCCCTTCTTCAATCTCTTTACGCGTTTGATTAAGGCCATCCAGTTCACTGGCCATACGCCGCGCGGCATGAATGTTGTTACACAGCAGCAGTTCGACACCAAACGACATATCATCCAAACGCCCCGCCGCATTAATTCGCGGCCCAAGTGCAAAACCAAAATCGGCAGCCACCAAACGGCGCGCATCGCGTTTGGCCACTTCAATCAGTGCTTGAATACCGGGACGTGCTAAGCCTGCACGAATACGCTGCAAACCTTGATGTACCAGAATGCGGTTGTTGTCATCCAGCGGTACTACATCGGCAACTGTGCCAAGCGCCACTAAATCAATCAGCTCCATCAATTTAGGTTCGGCAATGCCTTGCGCGGCAAACCAACCTTGCTGACGCATGTGTACGCAGAGTGCCATCATCAGATAGAACGCCACGCCCACCCCAGCAAGCGCCTTAGAAGGGAAAGCACACTGCTGCAAATTAGGGTTCACCATGGCATCCACTTCCGGCAGCTCTTGCCCCGGTAAATGGTGGTCGGTCACCAGAACTTGCAAGCCCTTCTGCTTGGCGTAACGGACACCTTCTAGCGAAGAAACTCCGTTATCCACCGTCATGATCATCTCTGCGCCACGCTCAATCGCTTGATCAACGACTTCTGGACTGAGGCCATAACCATCTTCAAAACGGTTCGGCACCAAGTAATCCACATTGTGACTACCCAACATGCGCAGCGCCAATACCGAAAGTGCCGAGCTAGTCGCGCCATCGGCATCAAAATCCCCTACCACTATGATGCGCTTTTGTTCGGCAATCGCTGCGAACAGCAGCTCAACCGCACGTTCAATGCCATGCAGTTGTTTAAATGAGTGCAGTGCTTTGGCGGCTTTTTCGAGTTGCACGATATCACGCACGCCACGGTTGAGGTAAAGCCTGCGCAATAGAGGAGCTATGGTGTCAGGAAGAAGAGAGAGATCGGGTTCAGGGCGTCGCTGTATTTCTATCATGCTGTGACAGGCCAAAGTTACCTCTGGCCTGTTTCCTTAATTAATTGGAGATTATTGTGTGGCTTGCAGGCGTTGCAGCAGTTGTGGTGCAGGCAAGTAACCGCCGACCATTTCACCATTTGGCAAGAAGATCGCTGGTGTGCCGCTAATACCTAGCTCATGACCGAGCATATAGTGCTGTGCAATAGTCTGCTGACACTGAGCAATATCTTTATCGGCAGTAATGGTTTTACGATTCACTTTCGCATCGTGCATCGCAGCTTTTGGATCATTAGAACACCAAATTGCGGCCATTTGATCTGCCACTTGACCTTTTGGTCCCTGACGTGGGTAAGCAAGGTAACGTACAGTAATACCTAAATCGTTATAGTCTTGGATCTGGCTATGCAGACGCACACAGTAACCACAAGTGATGTCGGTAAACACGGTAATCGCGTATTTTTCATTTGGTGCTTTGAACTCAATCATGCTGTCTCGTAACGCAGCCAGCTTCTTAGCATTCAGCGGAGCTTGGCGCTGCGCCAACACATCTACATAGCTACCATCAGCGTCCAGCGCATAAAGCGTTCCTGCAATAAAATGCTCACCATCCGGTGAGGAAAACAGTATCCCGCCGGAAGTCTGTACTTCGAGCAAGCCTTTAATATCAGCAGGTTTGATGTCTTGAACCTGTAATCCAAGCTTGGCAAAACGCTGTTCAAGCTCGGCTTTATTGAACTGGGTTGGTGCGGTGCTCGCTTGTACGTTGAATGCAATACTCAGTAAAGGAAATGCCAGCCATTTTAGTCGGCGCAGTACGCTCATGAAAATCACCTTATTTTCAAGCCCTTGGATGGTGCTCGTTGTGGAGTTGTTTAAGCCGCTCAGTCGCGACATGAGTATAAATTTGTGTGGTGGATAAATCACTATGCCCAAGCAGCATCTGCACCACCCGCAGATCCGCTCCGTAATTGAGCAAGTGAGTCGCAAACGCATGGCGCAGCACGTGAGGTGAGAGCAGCTCAACATCAATTTCTGCAATCACCGCATAGTGTTTGATGCGATGCCAAAACGTTTGACGTGTCATCTGTTGACCACGGCTACTAGGGAAAACAATGTCTGACGTCTGCTCCCCCAGGAGTAAAGACCGCCCCTTCTGCAAAAAAGTTTCAATCCATTCAATCGCATTTTCACCCATTGGTACGAGTCGCTCTTTACCGCCTTTACCAATCACTCGCACTACACCTTGGCGCAAACTCATGTTTTCCATGGTCAGCGACACCAGTTCCGTCACTCGCAAACCGGTAGCATATAGCAGTTCGAGCATGGCTTTATCGCGCAGCTCAATCGGTGTTTGTGGATCTGGCGCACTTAGGAGCGCTTCAACTTGCGCTTCGGTCAAATCTTTCGGTAAGCGAGTCGGTAATTTTGGGCTGATCAGCAGCGCACTAGGATCATCAGCGCGTACCTTCTCACGATGTAAATACTGAAAAAGACGGCGAATAGCAGAAAGCATACGGGCTTTAGAGGTTGGTTTGTAATTCTGCTCCGACAACCAACTTTGGTACTCCTGCAAACCGGAGAAACTGATAAAATCCAGCTGATACTGATGCTGTGCCATCCACTCCAGTAGTTTGCTCAAATCATTACGATACGAAGCAACGGTATTTTCCGCCAAACCACGCTCGAACCACATCGCATCTAAAAATTGTTCTACCAATCCCTGATCGGGAGACAAGGCTTCGCTCACTCTATCCTCAGCTTTAGCTATATCTTTACAGCGCGTTTAATAGCATAAAAAAGCGCGTGATGCAGGATATTGGCTGCATTCCGATCATTTTTATGGTTAGAATTTGCTATTCCTTCGCAGACAGATACAAATAATTGATGAAGATTGGTCTATTTTATGGCTCAACCACCTGCTACACCGAAATGACCGCGGAGAAAATTCGCGCCATTATTGGTGAAGAGCTAGTGGACATCCACAATGTAAAAGATTCTCCGCTCACTTTAATGAGTGATTACGATCTTTTACTGCTGGGCATTTCAACGTGGGATTTCGGTGAAATTCAAGAAGACTGGAGTGCGGTATGGGATCACATCGATGGCGTGTCGCTAAAAAACAAGTACGTCGCGTTATTCGGCTTAGGCGATCAAGAAGGCTATGGCGAATGGTATCTGGATGCGATGGGGCTACTGCACGACCAGATCAAGAAGAGCGGAGCTAAAATGATTGGCTATTGGCCAATTCAAGGTTATGAGTTCGAAGCATCAAAAGCCCTGACCGAAGATGGCCAACACTTTGTCGGTCTTGCGCTGGATGAAGATTCGCAATATGACTTGAGTGATGAGCGTATCGCGACTTGGGTTGAACAAGTGCTGACTGAGTATCACGACGCTATTTAGCTTCAACCAGCTGAACCGTTAAAATTCCTTCCCCTAATCGGGGAAGGAATACAACTTTATCGAGAAACCAACCCCACGCGAAAACGTCGCCAGTCAAAAACCAGGCCGGGGTCAGTCTTACGCAATGGTGCAATATACTGATGACCCGTAACACGCGGCAGAGTGATCTGCGGATAACGCACCATCAATGTTTGAGTAAGCTCGGTCAGAGATTGGTATTGCGCATCCGTGTATGGGACAAAATCACTCCCCTCCAACTCAATCCCAATCGAGTAGTCATTACATTTATCTCGCCCAGCGAAAGATGACACTCCTGCATGCCACGCTCGCTGATGAAACGGCACAAACTGCACTACTTCTCCATCACGGCGGATCACACAATGTGCTGAAACACGCATCTTGGCGATCACAGAAAAAAATGGGTGATCATTAGCATTCAGTTGGCCAAGGAAAAACTGCTCAATGTATGGGCCACCAAACTGTCCGGGCGGTAAGCTGATGTTGTGTACCACCAACAGTGAAACATCCTCACTATCACTACGTTCATCGCAATGCGGAGAAGGTACTATTCTGGCTCGGCTGTACCAGCCTTGGTGATCAATCATCCTTGCTCCTTCATTTGATATCTCATTGGTTGAAAACCTGCTCACCCAAATAACATGCGCCAGATTCTACCTCGCTGCGGGCGAAATGCGAGATTAGAGGCTGAATTTCTAGGCGACAGCCAGTATCATGGCACCGTTAGGTTTAATACTGCAATTAACACGGACATTCGACTTGCGATGAAAGAGACTCACAACAGTCAGGATCGCCTTGCGTACCTGAAACAGCAACTGCCTGCCGATATTACTCGCAGCGTGATAGATACTCTCAAGGAAGACTTAGGGGGAACACTCGATCCTGCCGCCGATATTACCGCAAGCCTGATCCCAGCCGGTCGCATCAGCACCGCGACTATCATCACTCGTGAAGCGGGCGTATTTTGTGGCCAATTGTGGGCGGATGAAGTGTTTAAGCAGCTCGGTGGTCAAGTCACTATTAAGTGGCATGTGCAAGATGGCGATACACTCTCGCCTAATCAAACCTTATGCACCTTAACCGGCCCGGCTCGCATTCTGCTCACTGGTGAGCGCAATGCAATGAACTTTATTCAAACCCTTTCTGGTTGCGCAACTATTACGGCTCGTTATGTACAAGAGCTGCAAGGCACGCAGTGTCGACTGCTTGATACGCGCAAAACCATTCCCGGCCTACGTAGCGCATTGAAATACGCAGTAGCCTGTGGTGGTGGTTATAACCATAGAATCGGCGTATTTGATGCTTACCTAATTAAAGAGAACCACATTATTGCTTGTGGTGGCATTACTCAGGCCATCCAGACCGCAAAACAGCTTAATCCGGGCAAACCCGTGGAAGTGGAAACTGAAACTTTGGCTGAATTGGAAGAAGCGATCAATGCCGGCGCTGACATCGTAATGCTGGATAACTTTAGCCTTGAGATGATGCGTGAAGCGGTCGTGATTAACGCAGGGCGCGCCGCATTGGAAAACTCGGGCAATATCACGTTAGAGAACCTGAAAGAGTGCGCCGAGACGGGCGTTGATTACATCTCGGTTGGTGCACTGACCAAGCACCTCAAAGCCTTAGATCTCTCGATGCGTTTCAAGTCGTAATACTTGAGACTAACCTCAAATATTTCAACTAGTTAACAGGAGGCTTTCAGCCTCCTGTTTTTCTTTCAAAACATTGATTTTCCAATATAAGCTTTTAACTGACTCGAAGTTTTTTGCATTCACTATGCAAATCAGTGAGTTAAAACCTTATTTGCCTCGAAGAGCGCTTGTGATTCGATTTCCCCTCCATCCGCCAAGGCATATGCTCACAGCGCTTCATACGCAAACACCTACGGAGGGAATTATGAAAGCGTATAAAAACAAACTGCAGAAAGGTTTTACCTTAATTGAATTGATGATTGTGGTGGCGATTATTGGGATTCTGGCAGCTTTTGCTGTACCGGCATACCAAGACTACACAAAGAAAGCGACATTGTCAGAGTTCCCTAAAGCAGCAGCAGCAGCCAAACTAGCTGTAGAACTTTGTGCTCATGAAAACTCTTCCGACTCAACTAGCTTTGGAACCAACTGTATTTCTGGAAGTAATGGCGTTCCTTCAACATTCACTTTAAATCAGATCGAAATTACAGTGAAGAAAGCTGCCGATGCGAGCGTTTCTGGCGCAATTGCTGTTGTGGCAAAAGCTGCAGCCAATAAAGGACCTATCGCACAGAATGAATCTTTCATTATGGCTGCCACATACAAGGCAGAAGGCCTTGAATGGGCAAACTCATGTAAAGATAAGAACGGAACAGCTCAAACGTCCTATTGCCCAGACTAAGTACCAATGCTCACCAATCTTGTTGCTATCTTGCGTCAGGCTGAGTTAATCAGCTCGACGCAAGAACAAGCGGTGGTCGAACAAGTCAGCGCTTCTGGCACTTCGGTGCCGGAAGCGCTGCTAGAGTTAAGTATTTTCCACGCTCAAGAACTCACTGAACAAATCAGCCATATTTTCGGCTTACCGGAAACCGATTTAAGCCACTACGATTACCCAAATCTCTGCCAACAACTTGGTTTACGCGAGCTGATTACCCGTTATGAAGCGCTCCCCATTGCCAAACAAGGCAATCTGCTTCAACTCGCCGTCTCTGACCCCACTTTACTGCAAGCTGAAGAAGAGTTTCGCTTTGCCACCGGATTGCAAGTGGAGTTGGCACTCGCAGATCATCGTGCACTTCAAGCAGCCATTCGTCGTTTGTATGGCCGTTCCATTCAGGGGGCTGCCAACCAAGGTAAAGAGATCAGCCAAGATGAACTAGCCAATCTCGTCAAAGTCGGGGATGAAGAACTTCAATCAATTGAAGATCTAAGCCAAGACGACTCTCCAGTCAGCCGCTTTATCAACCAAGTGCTGCTGGATGCGGTGCGTAAAGGAGCTTCGGATATTCATTTCGAGCCTTATGAAGCGCAATATCGCATTCGCCTGCGCTGCGATGGGATCTTGGTGGAAACCCAACAACCTGCCAGCCATTTAAGCCGTCGCTTAGCCGCCCGAATTAAGATTCTCTCTAAACTGGACATTGCTGAACGCCGCTTGCCACAAGATGGCCGAATAAAGCTGCGCCTTAATAGTGATACTGCGATTGATATGCGCGTATCAACTTTACCCACCTTGTGGGGTGAAAAAATTGTATTGCGTCTGCTCGATAGCAGTGCTGCAAATCTGGATATTGATAAGCTTGGTTACAACCCGCAGCAGAAGCAACTTTATCTCAATGCACTAAAAAGACCGCAAGGAATGATATTGATGACGGGGCCGACTGGGAGCGGCAAAACCGTCTCACTCTATACTGGACTGCGCATTCTTAATACCTCGCAAATTAATATTTCCACCGCCGAAGATCCGGTGGAAATTAACCTCTCCGGCATTAACCAAGTGCAGGTGCAACCGAAAATCGGTTTTGGCTTTGCCGAAGCACTACGCTCTTTTCTACGCCAAGACCCCGACGTGGTGATGGTCGGTGAAATACGCGATCTGGAAACCGCTGAAATTGCGGTCAAGGCGGCGCAAACGGGTCACTTGGTGCTTTCAACTTTGCATACCAACTCAGCTGCAGAAACCGTCATTCGCTTAGCCAACATGGGGGTTGAACCCTTTAACCTCGCTTCATCACTTAGTTTGATTATCGCCCAGCGCCTTGCTCGCCGCTTATGTAAACACTGCAAAGTGGCGGTACGTCCATCAGCCATACTGCAAAATCAGTTTGCCTTTCAGCCTCAAGAAATTTTGTATGAAGCGAATGCGGCAGGCTGCAACGAATGTACCGGTGGTTATTCAGGACGAGTCGGCATCTACGAAGTCATGGCATTTAATACTGAACTGGCAGAGGCGATTATGCGCCGTGCCACCATTCACCAAATTGAAAGTTTAGCCAAAACCAATGGCATGCAAACCTTGCAAGAGTCCGGCCTTGAAAAGCTGCGTAAAGGCATCACCAGTTTTGCCGAACTACAGCGTGTGCTTTATTTTTAACCATTTTATTTTGTAACCCTGCAATAACGAGCCTGAACATGAAAGCGACCCAAAATGTAGCCTTGAAAAACTATCGCTGGAAAGGTATCAACAGCAACGGAAAAAAAGTCTCCGGACAGATGTTGGCGCTAACCGAATTAGAGGTGCGCGACAAACTAAAAGAACAACACATTCAAATCAAAAAAATCAAGAAAGGCAGTGTTTCCGTGTTTGCGCGTATTACTCATCGCGTCAAAGGCAAAGACATCACCATTCTCACCCGACAATTGGCCACCATGCTCACAACCGGTGTACCCATTGTGCAAGCGCTCAAACTGGTGGGAGATAACCATAGAAAGGCTGAGATGAAATCGATCTTGGCACAAATCACCAAAGGCGTTGAAGCAGGAACACCACTTTCAAAAGCCATGCGCACTGCGAGCACCCATTTCGATGCCTTGTATGTCGATCTGGTGGAAACGGGAGAAATGTCCGGCAATCTGCCCGAAGTATTTGAACGTTTGGCTACCTATCGTGAGAAAAGTGAACAACTTCGCGCCAAGGTGATCAAAGCATTGATCTACCCAAGCATGGTGGTACTGGTGGCTTTAGGGGTTTCTTACCTGATGCTCACTATGGTTATCCCTGAATTTGAATCCATGTTTAAAGGCTTTGGGGCGGAGCTTCCTTGGTTTACTCAACAAGTGTTAAAACTCTCACATTGGGTTCAGGCATACAGCCTATGGGCATTTGCCGCGATTGGAGCTGCAATATTTGGACTCAAAGCGCTACGTAAAAACTCTTTTCAGATTCGCTTAAAGACCAGCCGGTTAGGGCTGAGATTTCCAATTATCGGCAATGTGCTGACTAAGGCATCGATCGCCAAATTCAGCCGAACTCTCGCCACAAGCTTTGCAGCGGGTATTCCGATCCTCGCCAGTTTAAAAACCACCGCCAAAACCTCTGGCAATGTGCACTTTGAAACTGCAATCAACGAAGTATACCGAGATACTGCCGCGGGTATGCCCATGTACATTGCAATGCGCAATACCGAAGCCTTTCCAGAGATGGTGCTGCAAATGGTGATGATAGGTGAAGAATCAGGCCAATTGGATGACATGCTCAACAAGGTCGCCACCATCTACGAATTTGAAGTCGATAATACAGTCGATAACTTAGGTAAAATCCTTGAACCCTTGATTATCGTATTTCTTGGCACTGTCGTGGGTGGCTTGGTCGTGGCTATGTACTTGCCTATCTTTAACTTAATGAGTGTATTGGGTTAGTATGGCGGCAAAAGGCGAGTCTCGTGCAGAAACGCGCCATTAATTCGCTTAGAGCATATCGGATGGAACTGTTTTTCTACTACCCTTGGCTGTTTCCGGTTTTGGCTACCTTATTTGGGCTTATCGTCGGCAGCTTTCTTAATGTGGTGATTTATCGCTTACCGAAAATCATGGAGCGTGAGTGGCGTGCCGACTGTGCGGCCAGCTTTCCGGAATATGGAATAAGCCCACCAGAAGGCCAGCTTACACTCAGTTTGCCGCGCTCAACCTGCCCACATTGCCAAACACCCATTCGAGTGATTGATAATATTCCGGTAGTCAGTTGGCTTGCACTGAGAGGAAAATGCTCACACTGCAAAGCACCGATCAGTGCCCGCTACCCTTTAATTGAGTTATTCACCGCTTTAGTGAGTTTAATGGTTTCTACTCAGCTCAGTTTTAGCCCTTTTGCGGTTGCTGCACTCCTGTTTAGCTATGTACTGATTGCAGCTACGTTTATCGATCTCGATACTATGCTGTTGCCTGACCAGCTCACTTTGCCTCTGCTGTGGAGTGGCATTGCGTTAGCCCTGTTTGAACTGTCCCCGGTGTCGCTTACCGATGCAGTGATTGGTGCAATGGCCGGTTACCTCTCTCTTTGGTCGATTTACTGGTTATTTAAATTATTGACTGGCAAAGAAGGCATGGGTTATGGGGATTTCAAATTGCTCGCTGCTCTTGGAGCTTGGCTGGGTTGGCAACAGTTGCCAGTCATCGTACTGCTCTCGTCTGTGGTTGGTCTTCTCTTCGGTTTAATTCAGTTACGCCTACAGAAACAAGGCATAGATAAAGCTTTCCCATTTGGCCCATATTTAGCCATTGCTGGGTGGATTGCCTTACTATGGGGCAATACGGTGATTGACTGGTACTTAACCTCTTGGGTAGGGCAACCATTATGAGTTTTGTTGTCGCGCTGACCGGAGGCATCGCCAGTGGCAAAACCACGGTTGCCAATTTGTTTCACGAGCACTTTGGCATAGATCTAGTCGATGCCGATGTGATTGCCCGAGAGGTCGTTGAACCGGGTACCGATGGCTTAAAAGCGATTACCGCCCATTTTGGTCAAACTATCTTGAATCAAGATGGCTCTCTCAACCGCACTGCACTTCGTGAACGTATCTTTGCCGATCCAGAGCAAAAAACGTGGCTCAATCAACTGCTACATCCGATGATCCGCCAGCGTATGCAACAGGCACTTGCCCAAACCACATCACCTTACACGCTGCTGATTGTGCCACTCTTAGTAGAAAACCAATTGCAAAACATGGCTGATCGCGTTCTGGTGGTGGACGTGGAAGAACATGTCCAGATAGAGCGAACCATAGCACGCGATAATGTTTCGATAGAGCAAGCACAAGCGATCCTTGCTGCTCAAGCCACACGCGCTCAACGTTTGGCCATCGCCGATGACGTGCTCAAAAATGACGCAAAAAACCAGAAACTTTTGCCTCAAATCACACTATTGCACCAAAAGTATCTAGCCATGAGCAGGCAAAATTTGTGAGAATAAGTGCAAATAATCCAAGGCTAGCCCAATGACCACGCACCAGTTTGAACACCCTCTCAATGAAAAAACACGCATCTACTTGCGTGTAGAAGCCCTGCTTAATCAGATGGAGCGAGCGTCCACTTTCACTGATGGTATTCAACATCAACTTTTCTTTCGTTCTCTATTCGACATGCTCGACATTTTTGAGCAGATCCAACTAAAGAGTGAACTGGCGAAAGATATGGAAAAGCAGCGCTTAACCTACCGCAGTTGGTTGAATGTGGAAGGCGTGGATCAAGAGATGCTGAAATCGCTTCTTGCCGAAGTCGATGAGGTACACCGTGATTTAATGAGCGCGGAGCGTTTTGGTCAATCCTTAAAGGAAGATCGTTTTCTCAGTGCGATTCGTCAGCGCTTTAATTTACCGGGTGGTTCTTGCTGTTTTGATTTACCTGCACTGCATTATTGGCTACACCTGTCGCTGGAGCGCAAAATACGTGATGCCGAACAGTGGATGAAAACACTAACTCCACTGTCTAATGCACTCAAACTTTGGCTTAAATTAACTCGTGAAACGGGGCATTACCGCTCGCGTATGGCCAATAATGGTTTCTATCAAAGTGATGCGGAAGATGCCAATATTCTCCGCCTTGCTATTCCGCTTGAATACGGTGTTTACCCAATGATTTCTGGGCATAAGAACCGTTTTGCCATTAAGTTTATTGATTTTCACAGCGGACAAGCCTGCACCCAAGATGTAGCGTTTGATTTGGCGGTTTGCTGCTAGTTTCCAAATGCAACTCTATTCTCTGTGACTTTTTCTCTGGCTCTTGTTCCTTTCAAATTCAGAATAAGGCCTTATCATGTTTAACGAGCATGAAATCTATACCCAAACTACTTGGCGTTGCAGATTGGTGGCAAATCAGCACATCCCCATGGACATAAATAACGATGTCATTGGGATGAACATACACAGCCAACACCGCAACGACTTCAAGTGGGAAGGGGATATTTATCCTGACTAATAGGACTGTGTTATGACCAAAAAACTCACCATAGTGAAATGCCCACAATGTGGCACTGATGTGGAATGGGGTGAGCAGAGCCCACACCGCCCATTTTGCAGCAAACAATGTCAAATGATTGATTTTGGCGAGTGGGCGGATGAAGAAAAAGCCATTCCTGGTGCACCCGATATGTCTGACAGTGATGGTTGGTCGGAAGATCAGTATTAAATCAACTTTCGAGTAAAAAAGAGGAGCCAAATGGCTCCTCTTTTCTATTCTTCTTCGTTGCTGTTGTTCGTTTTGCTCGGCTCAGCTGAATTTTCTATTTCAATCGCCGTGACACGTTGTAAACCACGAGGCAGCAAGCCACCTCTGCGGCCGCGTTCACCACGGAAGTTATCCAGATCACTTACCTTCAAGCCCAGTTTGCGTTTACCCGCATACAGGGTAATTGATGCACCTTGCGGTAACACCATCAGGTTCGACAACACTTCCTCACGGGTTTTCGCTTTCGCCGCTGGAATATTGATAATCTTGTTGCCTTTACCTTTGCTCAGTTGCGGCAGATCCTTAATCGGGAACAGCAGCATGCGACCTTGGTTGGTAATGGCTAAGATCTCATCCTTATCCAGATCGGCAATCACTTGTGGAGTCATCACTTCCGAGTTTTCCGGCAGGTTGATCAACGCTTTACCACTGCGGTTTTTCGACAGCAGATCATCGCCTTTACACACAAAGCCGTAACCCGCATCTGAACCCACTAGCCAAAGCTGATCTTCTTCGCCCATCACCACCTGACGAATAGAAGTCCCTTCGGCAACATTCAAGCGTCCAGTGATTGGTTCACCTTGGCCACGCGCCGATGGCAACGTGTGCGATTCTAACGAGTAACTACGGCCATCACTGCCTAAGAACACCGCTTGCTGGTTGCTCTTACCACACGCATGAGTGAGGTAATTATCCCCTGCTTTGTAGTTCAGGCTTTGGCAATCTACGTCATGCCCTTTGGCATGGCGGATCCAACCTTTTTCGGACAGCACCACAGTGATCGCTTCACTTGGCATCAGGTCACGCTCGGTCAATGCTTTGGCTTCTTCACGTTCTACCAGTGGTGAGCGGCGATCATCGCCAAACTTGTCGGCATCAGCTTTGATCTCTTTTTTGAGCAGATTATTGAGACGACGTTCAGAGCCGAGTAGCTCTTCCAGTTTTTTACGCTCTTTTTCGAGCTCATCTTGCTCGCCGCGGATCTTCATCTCTTCCAGTTTCGCCAAGTGGCGTAACTTGGTATCTAAAATCGCGTCGGCTTGAATATCGGTCAGATCGAAACGCGCCATCAGCACGGCTTTCGGATCATCTTCGGTGCGGATGATCTCAATCACTTCATCAATGTTGAGATAAGCGATCAACAAACCTTGCAAAATGTGCAAACGAGCCAGCACTTTATCAAGACGATATTGCAGACGCGAGCGCACCGTTTCACGGCGGAAGGAGATCCACTCACTCAAGATCTGCACTAAGCCTTTGACCTGAGGACGATTGTCGAGACCAATCATGTTCAGGTTCACTCGGAAACTCTTTTCCAGATCCGTCGACGCAAACAAGTGGTTCATCAGCAGATCACAATCAACCCGGTTTGAGCGAGGCACGATCACGATACGCGTTGGGTTTTCATGATCCGACTCATCGCGCAGATCTTCCACCATCGGCAGTTTCTTGGCGCGCATTTGCGCGGCGATCTGCTCTAGCAGTTTCGCACCAGAAACTTGATGAGGCAGCGCGGTGATCACAATGTCAGAACCTTCTTTGCACCATACCGCGCGCATTCTGACGCTGCCACGACCCGAGCGATAGATCTTCTCTAGCTCAACCGTTGGGGTGATGATTTCAGCTTCAGTCGGGAAATCCGGGCCTTTGACATACTGCATTAAATCGGTCAGTGGCGCGCTTGGATGATCGATCAAGTGAATCGTCGCATCCGCCACTTCACGCACGTTGTGCGGAGGAATGTCAGTCGCCATACCCACTGCGATACCCGTGACACCATTGAGTAGAATGTGTGGTAGGCGAGCGGGCAACATTTTCGGCTCTTGCATCGTGCCGTCAAAGTTAGGCTGCCATTCCACTGTGCCTTGACCTAATTCGCTGAGCAGAATCTCCGCAAACTTAGAGAGCTTGGCTTCGGTATAACGCATCGCCGCGAACGATTTCGGATCATCCGGCGCACCCCAGTTACCCTGACCATCCACCAACGGATAGCGATAAGAGAATGGCTGCGCCATCAGCACCATGGCTTCATAACAAGCTGAGTCGCCATGCGGATGATATTTACCGAGTACGTCACCTACGGTACGAGCGGATTTTTTGTATTTAGCCGATGCCGAAAGCCCAAGCTCGGACATCGCATAGATAATACGTCGTTGAACCGGTTTTAAACCGTCGCCAATATAAGGCAACGCACGGTCCATGATGACGTACATCGAATAGTTGAGATAAGCGTCTTCGGTAAACTTGCGCAGCGGCAACTGTTCAACGCCATCAAAGCTGATTTCTGTAGACATTCGTTACACCTCTGCCATATCGCCGTTGCGTTGCAGCCAAGTACGGCGGTCATCCGCACGTTTTTTACCCAGCAGCATATCCATCATCTCATCGGTCGCTTCTGCATCATCAATGGTCAATTGCACCAAGCGGCGAGTGTTGGGATCCATCGTGGTTTCACGCAGTTGCAGCGGGTTCATTTCACCCAGACCTTTAAAGCGTTGCACGTTCACTTTGGCTTTTTTCTGGCTAAGACGTTCTAACACACCCTCTTTTTCCTGATCATCCAGTGCGTAGAACACTTCTTTACCACAGTCGATGCGGTAGAGTGGAGGCATGGCAACATAGACGTGACCGGCTTTCACTAACGCGCGGAAATGACGGGTAAACAGCGCACACAATAGAGTGGCGATATGCAGACCGTCGGAGTCCGCATCAGCAAGGATACAGACTTTGCCGTAACGCAGTGATTCAAGATTGTCACTATCCGGATCAATACCCAGTGCGACCGAAATGTCGTGTACTTCTTGTGATGCAAGTACCTGATCGGCAGAAACTTCCCACGTATTGAGGATTTTACCGCGCAGCGGCATCACGGCTTGGAATTCACGGTCGCGCGCTTGTTTAGCCGAACCGCCCGCCGAATCCCCTTCCACGAGGAAAAGTTCAGTACGGTTAAGATCTTGCACAGTACAGTCGGTCAGTTTACCGGGCAGTGCAGGACCAGAGGCGATTTTTTTACGCACTACTTTTTTGCTGGCACGCATACGACGATGCGCGTTAGCAATACATACTTCTGCTAACTGTTCAGCCAGTTGTGGTTTCTCATTGAGCCACAGGCTGAATGCATCTTTCACCACACCCGAAACAAAAGCAGCAGATTGGCGAGAAGAGAGACGCTCTTTGGTTTGGCCAGCAAACTGCGGATCTTGCATCTTGACCGACAGAACATAAGCACAGCGATCAAACACGTCTTCGCCCGTCAGTTTCACACCGCGTGGCAGCAGGTTTCGGAATTCACAGAACTCGCGCATCGCGTCCAGCAAACCTTGGCGCAAACCGTTCACATGCGTACCGCCTTGGGCAGTCGGGATCAGGTTAACGTAGCTTTCGGTGATCAGCTCACCACCTTCTGGTAGCCAAATCACAGCCCACGTTGCTGCTTCAGTTTGTGCGGTAAATTCGCCAGTAAAAGGCTCTTCCGGGAGCAAGGTATAACCCTTAACCCCTTCGGCCAGATAATCTTTCAGGCCATCTTCGTACAACCAACGATGCTCGTTGTTGTTGACCTTATCGGTAAAAATGATCTCTAAGCCCGGGCAAAGTACGGCCTTAGCACGCAAGTTATTAATCAGACGTGATACGGAGAAATTTGGTGAGTCAAAGTATTTAGTGTCCGGCCAGAAATGCACGCTGGTGCCCGTATTGCGGCGACCACATGTGCCAGTAACTGCCAGTTCAGTGACTTTATCGCCATGTTCAAAGGCAATTTCATACACTTGACCATCACGACGAACAGCCACTTCAACGCGTTTCGACAGAGCATTCACTACCGAAATACCTACCCCGTGCAAGCCGCCGGAGAATTGGTAATTTTTGTTGGAGAACTTACCACCCGCATGCAGTTTGCACAGAATAAGCTCGACCCCTGAGACTTTCTCTTCGGGGTGAATATCCACAGGCATCCCTCGCCCGTCATCAATCACTTCTAGCGATTGATCGGCATGGAGAATTACCTGAATTTTGGAGGCGTATCCGGCCAACGCTTCATCGACTGAGTTGTCGATAACTTCTTGCCCAAGGTGATTAGGGCGCGTGGTATCGGTATACATTCCCGGTCTGCGACGCACTGGTTCTAAGCCATTGAGGACCTCAATGGCTCCAGCATTATATTGTTCAGTCATAATACGGAATGCTTTATTTGCTCAATGATTGGTAACTTTATCAGCGCTGTGTGAAAACCCGTTTTTTTGTGCATAAATTGTGCGAAAAATCGCATTAATTGAGGTATTCACTCAAGCAAACCGAAGCTGGATATCTGGGCAAAGCTAGCGATTGATTCTCGCTTTATACCCTGCAAACCAGTCGGCACTTTCACGCTAAAGTCTAAGGGGAACATAGTCTGGAAGCAGCCCTCTGATGTCAAGGGCACAGCGCAAGTATCAGGTAAATTTATGAGGCTTTGCGCAGCAAAACCTTGATTGAATCCGAAAACAACAAAAGTCGCCAGTCAATCAAAGTCCTAGGAATTGAATGATCTGCTCTGGATAACGTTCAAAATCCACAAAACTGTGATCTCCATTGTCTTCAACCGTCTGCTTCGCAGCACGGTATTTTTCCACGGCTTGACGATAATCCAACACTTCATCCCCTTTTTGCTGGAGTAACCAAAAATCGCTTGGCTGCTTGATATATGGTGTATCCAGCGCTTTCAGCTCATCAATATGACACGCTTCGAGCACATAGTGCTCTTGAGTGTAAGGGTTGATCTGCTCACCTAGAAAATTGACTAGTAGCTCGTAAGGTTTAACGGCGGGATTAATCAGTACCGCGCGAAATCCAAATTGAGCGTTTAACCATGTCGAAAAGTAACCACCTAACGAACTGCCGACAAGCCCGATTCGATACTCCTCACGATATTGCTCAACCACAGATAAGAGATGTTGCGCGGCTTGAGCAGGAAAACTCGGCAATCTGGGAACCACGACCTTGATGTCAGGACGATGTTGCTGACAGTACTGCTGCATCACTTGCGCTTTATGTGACAAAGGCGAGCTGTTAAAACCATGAATATAGAGCAGTAGCGAAGGGCGTGAGGCCATATCAGTATCCGTTAGAGTTAAAATCGGGTAAGAAGCGACCTTGTTTCAGCCGTTTAATTTGAGTACTTACTTGCCCATCGGCATGCAGTGTCAATTCACGCCAACCCGGAGAGCAATTATCTAACGCGAAATCCTGCGAATTAGGCTTAAATTGCACACAAGTTGAAGGCGTTGCCATGACTCGAGCACCTAAGTGAAGGCGATCCATATCCTGATGCACATGGCCACACAACACGGCTTTCACATTGCTGTGCTTAGCAACTACCGCCCAAAATTGCTCCCTTTCTTTAAGGGTATGCTGATCAAGCCAAGCGCTACCCACAAGCAGTGGATGATGATGCAGTAGCACTAAGGTATGGCGTTCAGAATGCTGAGTGAGCTTAGTCTCAAGCAACTGCAGTTGTTGATCGCTAAGTTTGCCGTGAGGAACACCTACCACCTGTGAATCAAGCAATACAATTTGCCAATGTTCGCCAAGTAGAACATGTTCTATTGCCTGAATTTGGCCGGTGGGTAATACACTTTGCATACTCGGCTTGTAGTCATGATTTCCAGGTAGCCAATAGCAAACCTTTTGCAATGGTTGGATACCACTGACAAAACGCTGATAAGACTCCGGCGTATGATCTTGCGAAATATCACCCGTGGCCAGAATGGCGTCAAATTCCACCTTTTCCTCGCCAATGGCCGCAACCACCGCCGCAAAACTGTCAGCTGTATTCACACTCAGCAAGCTACCATCTTCGGCCGCAAACAAATGCGTATCCGTGATCTGAATTAGCTTGATGGATGAATCCTCTGATTGAGACGACACTTTCAAAATCGGTAAACCTAACTCTGTTATTTATTGTGATAATGGGATTGGACTACGACTGATGCCATGCTTTAAACAGAAAGTCAGCCAATCACCTAAAAAGCGGTTTAATTGCGCTTTTTCATCGGGTTGCACCATGTTTTCATTCGGATAATCGTAGCGTGGTAACACTCGTCTTAATTGTTCACTCGTGCAAACTTCGGCCACGCGAGCATCGTGGTACAGCCTGACAGACATGGTTGGCAATGGAAATACTGACAAGTCATCACTTTGACAAACCTCCAACAAAGTTGTGTACTTTGTGACCTCTAGCACTTCCAATTGATAGGTCATTTGAGCAGCTTGATAGCAACGCACCTCTCCAACCTCCGGCTGTGTTGGCAGCAGAGCATTCAGTTTGGCGTAGTTGGTCTCATAGACCCGCATCAATTCGGGGAGATCAACGTGATAAGGTTTTTTTGCTATCAATTGACTCATAACTCATTACTGCCATTGTTCTTTTAATGGCTGATAATTCAGTTCCAACCATTGCAGTGCAATGATCGAAGCACCATTTTCAATTCGCCCTTGTTTGACTAACTGATAGGCTTCAGCGCGACTCATCACATGCACTTTAATATCCTCTCCTTCACAGTCTAAACCATGAATGCCGCCTGCTTGTGAACAGTCTACTTCACCAATAAAAACATCCAATTTTTCAGAACATCCACCCGATGACGGATAATAAGAAGTAATTTTCTCAATGCGCCCAACAGTCAGCCCAGCTTCTTCAATCGCTTCACGACGAACCACTTGTTCTGAGCTTTCTTCGGTATCAATTACCCCAGCCACAATCTCTAGTTGCCAAGGTTGTTCATGTTCTAATGCTCCCACGCGGATCTGCTCAATGATCACCACTTGGTCGCGAATAGGATCGTACGGCAACATAGCAGCAGCATGGCCACGTTCAAACATTTCTCGTTCGATCGGCTCACTCCAGCCACCTGCAAAGCGCTTATGCTTAAAGCGATACTTCACCATACGGAAAAAGCCTTTAAACAGTGTCTCTTTATTAAGGATTTCGACATCTTTCTTATTAAAAGAGACTGGCTGCTGATTTGCGTGTTGCATTCGCACCTCCTATTGATGAATTTTATAGTTTACTCGTGGAATTTGCCGACTACCAAGTAGTGACTCAACTTTTTATATAAAAATTATCTTATTTTTTAAGTGGCTCATAAAATTTATTGCACAAGTGGACAGTTAAGTGTAAAAAAGTGCAAAGTTTCGAGTGAATTACCACCAATTTGAGTTAAACTCTTGAGGCATAAATCCTTTCACATCACGTCAGGAATAGGACCGATGAAAAAACTGCTTCCATTATTTGTTAGTGCTGCGCTAGGCACACTAAGTTCTGCCGTTTGGGCAGAAAACCTGGCAGAGATTTATAACCAAGCGAAAGACAATGATCCCCAATTACTCAGCGTAGCTGCCCAGCGCGATGCTGCGTTTGAAGCTGTTACCTCAAGCCGCAGTACCCTTTTACCGCAAATCAATCTGACGGCTGGCTACAATGTAAACCGTAGTGATCAAGACCCACGCGAAAGTGATCTCTTCTCTGCTGGCATTAACTTTTCACAAGAACTGTATCAACGCTCAAGCTGGGTGACCCTGGATACGGCAGAGAAAAAAGCACGTCAAGCTGACTCAGAATACGCTGCGATCCAACAAGGCTTAATTTTGCGCGTATCGAAAGCTTATTTTGAAGTGCTACGCGCTCAAGATAATCTTGAGTTTGTGCGTGCGGAAAAAGCCGCGGTTGGCCGTCAACTAGAACAAACCAAACAACGCTTCGAAGTCGGCTTATCCGCAATCACTGACGTGCATGATGCACAAGCACAATACGATGGCGTATTGGCAGATGAAGTGTTGGCGGAAAACAACCTCACTAACAGCTACGAAACACTGCGTGAAATCACTGGCCAAGAATATTCTAAACTGGCGGTATTAGACACCAAACGCTTCGCTGCGAGTCGCACGACAGAATCAACCGATGCGTTGATTGAACAAGCGCAACAGAAAAACCTGTCGCTACTGTCTGCTCGTATCAGCCAAGATGTAGCGCGTGACAATATCTCTTTAGCCAGTTCAGGCCATCTACCATCACTGACTCTGGATGGTGGTTATAACTATGGCAACAACAGTAACGACAGCGCCAAAGGTACCTCAGGTGAAGAGTACAACGATTTCAAAATCGGAGTGAATCTGTCTGTTCCTTTGTACACTGGTGGTAACACGACTTCACTAACCAAGCAGGCTGAATTTGCTTACGTGGCAGCAAGCCAAGATTTGGAAGCTGCTTACCGTTCAGTTGTTAAAGATGTACGTGCGTACAACAACAACATTAATGCTTCGATTGGTGCATTGCGTGCCTACGAGCAAGCGGTGATTTCTGCTAAATCTGCTCTTGAAGCAACCGAAGCGGGTTTTGATGTAGGAACACGTACGATTGTTGACGTGCTTGATGCAACACGCCGTCTGTACGATGCCAACAAAAACCTCTCTAATGCTCGCTACGACTACATTCTCAGCGTACTGCAATTGCGTCAAGCGATCGGCACTCTGAGTGAGCAAGACATCATGGATGTCAACGCAGGCCTGAAAGTCGCGAAGAAATAATCCATAGATAGATGGATTAGTGAGAAAAAGAGTAATGAGATAAACAAAGGGGCCGATTGGCCCCTTTTGCTATTTGCTTATTCACGTGAGTGATAAACGGCGAATTATTCGTGACGCAGTATTAACCGCGACCACCTTTAATCGCTTCGATGATTTCCGTGGTTGAACAGCCTTCTTCAAAGTTCAACACTTTGACTTCACCGCCAGCTGCAATCACTTCTTTTCCACCCGCAATATCTTCTGGTTTGTAATCGCCACCTTTCACCAACAAGTTCGGTAAAACGGCCGCGATCAAACGCTGTGGAGTGTCTTCACTAAATGGCACAACCCAGTCAACCGCACCTAGGCCGGCCAATACCGCCATACGACGATCAGTACTGTTCACTGGACGGCCTGGGCCTTTCAGTCGTTTAACTGACTCATCGGTGTTCACGGCAACAATCAAGCGATCGCCCAATTCAGCCGCATGGTTAAGGTAGGAAACATGGCCAGCATGCAGAATGTCAAAACAACCGTTGGTCATGACGACTTTTTCGCCGCGAGCTTGTGCTTTTTTCACCGCTTCGATCAAAGCTTCTTCGCTGATCACGCCAAAATCAGTATCTCTGCTGCCGTGTACAGCTTCCGCCAGTTCAATAGTAGAAACGGTCGAGGTACCGAGTTTACCAACGACCACACCCGCTGCGGCATTGGCTAATGCACAAGCTTCATCCAACAGTTTACCCGCTGCGACAGAAGCCGCTAGAACGGAAATCACGGTATCACCAGCACCTGTCACGTCATACACTTCTTTCGCTTGAGTAGGCAAATGGAAAGGCTCCATACCACGGCGCAGCAGTGTCATACCGTGCTCACTACGAGTCACCAGTAATGCCCCCAGATCGAACTGTTCAATCAGTGCAAAGCCTTTTTCCACCAACTCTTGCTCGGATTTCACTTTGCCGACCACAGCTTCAAATTCAGACATGTTAGGCGTAAGCAGTGATGCGCCACGGTAACGCTCAAAATCGCTACCTTTTGGATCGATAAACACGGGAACGCCAGCCGCATTGGCTTTCTGAATAAACTGCTGCACGTGCTCTAAAGCACCTTTAGCGTAGTCAGAAAGGATCACTGCACGGACTTTAGGCAAAGCACTTTCCATGCGCGATAAGATTAACTGCGCATCTGTATTCTCAAACTTATCTTCGAAATCCAGACGGATCAGTTGCTGACCACGGCTCAATACGCGCAGTTTTGTGATGGTCGGATAATTCGGCAGCGCAACAAAATCACAATGTACTTTCAGCGAAGTGAGCTTATCTGTGAGTACACTCGCTGGCTCATCTTGCCCTGTGAGGCCAATAATGTGCGCGTGGCCACCTAAAGAAGCGATGTTCATCGCCACGTTGGCAGCACCACCCGGACGCTCTTCACTCTGCTCTACTTTCACTACAGGCACTGGGGCTTCTGGTGAGATGCGGCCAGTTGGGCCATACCAGTAACGATCAAGCATCACGTCACCGACAATTAATACACCCGCTTTGCTGTAGTCAGGTAGGACTGGTTTCATTATCAATCTCCAATAATCAGATTGAGGCGGAGTTTATCACAGCCGCCTAGGCGGCAGAAGTGCTCAACCGAGCCACTGCTGCCAAGCTTGTATCACTTGTTCACGTTCAATCAAAAATTGTGAATCACGCACATCCGCCGATTGGTTGAGCAAATTGCGGTGATGAATCTGGTCGCGCATGCTGGTGTACGCATGGGTCAAAGCAAGTGCTTGCGATTCTTCCATCACTTGATGATTCATCAAAGACTCAAAAATGCGCACGTTATCCGACCAACGGGTCAGCTTAGGCTGTTGATGACTAAAGCGTAAGACCAGATATTGCGCTAAAAATTCAATATCGGTAATCCCGCCTTCATCTTGCTTAAGCATAAAGCGCCCAGCTTTTTTGCCACCAAGGTGATCGCGCATTTTGATCCGCATCTCGACTACGTCTTGTTTGAGTTTTTGTTCCTCACGTAGCAGACAAAGGATCTCATGGCGTGTGGTGGCAAATGCTTGTTGCAATGGTGCATCACCATAAATCATCCGTGCGCGAACCAACGCTTGGTGCTCCCAAGTCCACGCCTCGTTACGCTGATACTCATCAAAGGCTTGGGTCGGGCTCACTAGTAATCCAGAAGCCCCAGAAGGGCGCAATCTGGTATCCACTTCATACAAAATGCCGGATGCGGTACGAGTGGAGAAAATATGGATAATCCGCTGCGCCAAACGCAGATAGAACTGGCGGCCATCAATGCTTTTCTCGCCATCGGTGTTCACCTCAACCGGACAGTCGTGCATAAATACGATATCGAGATCGGAGTTATAACCTAGCTCCCAGCCCCCCACTTTGCCATAACCGACCACCGCAAAACCTCGTCCATCACGATCTTTAAGATGAGTAGGTTCGCCGTATTTACTGCTCACTTGCAACCAAGCTTGGCTCACAACCGCCTCAACAATCGCTTCTGCAAGATAGGTTAAGTGATCGCTCACTTTCATTACCGGTAGTACGCCTGCAATATCTGCTGCGGCAATGCGCAGGATCGAAATCTGCTTAAACTGACGCAGCGCTTCCATCTGCTGCTCCATATCCTCTTCCGGAATACGCGCCAGAAAATCACGCAATTCCGTTTGATAAGACTCAAGTGGGATCGGGTTATACAGATGTTGCGGATCGATCAACTCATCAAGCAAGATCGGATAACGCGCCAGTTGCTCGGAAATCATCGGGCTGGCAGTACACAGGCGCACCAATTGCACCAATGCGGCTGGGTGCTCATCAAGCAGTTCAAGATAGGTTGTCCGAGTGGCGATACTGTGCAGCAGCGCTAAAACTCGGGAAACACCAAACTCCGCTTCTGGATGAGCAAAAACCGCTTGATACACTTTCGGCATCAGTCGGTTCAGTACCTCACGCCCACGCGGGCCAATGGTGCGCTTGGCGAGATCTTCTTTAAATTGAGTGATAGTACGGATTTGCTCCTCAGCATTCGGTAATCCGAGATCCTGCTGAATAATGTTTTCAATCACTTCCGGTTTATGCGCCATATCCCACAGCTCATGGAAATGACGAGCTACCGCCAGCTCTTCTTCCTCATCTTCCTCGCCAATTAAAGTGGCAAACACGCTATGCACACGTTGCATTTGTTCGCTCACTTCATGCTGCAGATTCGGCCAATCAGCAAACCCCATCGCGACCGCAAGGCGCAATTGATCGTCTTCTTTGTCGGGCAGAGTTTGTGTTTGCTTATCCGCCATGGCTTGCAACAGATTCTCTAATCGGCGCAAGAAACGATAGGCATCACACAGATCTTGGACTTGCTCACCAGTAAGGAGATCCAACTCGGCAATCGCATCGAGCGTTTCCAATAAGCCGCGTTTACGCAGCTCGGCTCACGCCCGCCACGAATCAATTGAAATACTTGCGCGATAAATTCCACTTCACGAATACCGCCCGCCCCGAGCTTGATATTGTTGCTCAACCCACGGCGACGCACTTCACTGCTGATCATGGATTTCATCCGACGCAGTGACTGAATCGCGCTGAAGTCGATATAACGGCGAAATACAAACGGACGCAGCATCTGACGCAGTTCTTGATATTGCGGGTACATTTCACGCCCCATCACCCGCGCTTTGATCATGGCGTAGCGTTCCCAATCACGCCCCTGCTCTTGGTAGTAGTCCTCTAAAGCCGCGTAACTCATCGCCAGTGGACCACTGTCCCCAAACGGACGCAAACGCATATCCACCCGGTAACAGAAACCATCCGGTGTGGATTGATCCAGCAATTTGATCAAGCGCTGCCCTAAACGTGTGAAAAACTGAGCATTGGCAATCGAACGGCGCGCACCTTGCGTTTCGCCATTTTCGGGATAGGTGAAAATCAGGTCTATATCGGAGGAGAAATTGAGTTCGCCGCCACCCAGTTTTCCCATTCCGATGATCAGCATGGGCTGTGCTTCACCTTGCGCATTACACGGTGTACCCATCTCCTGACAACAGCGCTGATACAGCCATTGATAGCTCTCGAAAATCAGTGGCTTCCGCCAGTTGAGAAAGATGGGAGAGACTTTGTTCCAGCGTCCAACTTGCACAAAAATCGCGCCACGCGATATAGACCATTTCTTGATTGCGAAACTGGCGCAAACGCTTCTGTGCTGCGGCTTCATCCTGACACTCAGCTAGCCACTGGGCTAACTCAGCGTGATAGTTCTGCTCACGACTTGGCTGCGCTAATAACGTGGGTAGCACCTGACACAGTTGCCCATCACGCTGTAAGGTCTGTGCCACAAACTGACTCAAACCGAGCACATAGTGCAACTCACTGAGTAATGATGCAGACCAATTTGCGACTTGAGGATGATGGGAAATAAGTGTTTGGTAGTGCAATTCGGCTGAAGGCAAAAGCGCGCTGGGCAGTGACATAATGCTTCCTTGTCTTTGAATGTTCACTAGTTATATCGCAAACTTGGGCTTAAAAAAAACGCCTACAGAACCCTTGTAGACGTTTTATTTTGATTTTTATTGAACTGGGTTACACAACCCAGCCGATGTTGCTGGTTTACACACGAAATGCGGTAATTTTTCGGTCCAATTCTTCGGCGTTGTTTTGCATGATTTCTGAAGTTTCGAGCAGCTCAGTCATAACAGTCACTGAACCTTCCACCAACTCACGGACATTATTGAGGTTTTCATTCATCTCTTCCGCCACACTGCTTTGTTGTCCTGCCGCGGTAGCAATCTGGAAGTTCATGTCATTAAGCTGCTGAACTTGGCTTACAATGCCATCTAACTCACTGCCTGCGTTGGTGATAAGTTCAACCCCATCGGCCGCTTGCACCACGCTCTTTTCCATTAAATCCACTGCACTTTTCGCACTGTTCTGCAATTGTGAAATCATCTCTTGGATTTCCACCGTCGCATTTTGTGTACGCTGCGCCAAATTACGCACTTCATCGGCTACTACCGCAAAGCCACGTCCCGCTTCTCCAGCACGCGCTGCTTCAATCGCTGCGTTGAGAGCGAGCAAGTTGGTTTGTTCGGAAATGCCACGAATCGTTCCCACCACGCTGCTGATAGCAACCACACGCTCTTCCACCTGATTCACCGCTTGTGCTGAAGAACTGATGTCTTTCGAAAGCTCACTCATTTTGCTAATCGTGCTTTTGACAAACTGCTGGCCTGTTTTTGCTTGCTGAGAGGCATTCTCAGTCAAAGATGAAGCACTCTGTGCATGTTCAGCCACCGTTTGTACCGTTGACGACATCTCACTCATCGCGGTCGCCAGTTGGTCAATCTCGTTGAACTCTTCTTGCGCCGAATCTTTAGTTTCCGACATGCTCATGGTCATCACTTCAGTGAGAGACGTCAGCTCCTGAGAAGCATCAATTTGCAGCTTAATCAGATCTTGCAACTGACGGCGGGTTTTCTCTAGCTCACGCGCCACATCACCATACTCGTCTTTACATTCCATTTTGATTGGCTCGGACAAATTGCGCTGCGCCATGAGCTTGATTGAATCACTCAAGTATTGGGTTTGACGCAACATGATGCGCGCTGCAAACAGTAGCAACACCACAAACACCACAATCAGCAATAGAGTTTGCCAAACCACCTGCATTAGATAGTTATCGTAATGCTGTTGGGCCACTTCCACACTATTGGTTGCGGTCAATAAAGATTGATAAAAAATGTGCGCATCCCAAAGCTGTTTGCCAACGATCAACACCGTACTGAACACCATCAGCATCACCATTTTGGGGACGAGACGAACATCCGTAATTACCCGTTCCCATGGCTTAAAGGACATCGTTGCCATTGTCAGTTCTCCATTCTCTTTTTATATTGCGACTGAGTGAGGATTGCAGATGATCCGCAACCTATTATTTCGAGCCTCGTATGAAAACCGATGATATCAAAAATGAAACAAAGCCAATGAGCTTGTTGTCGCTAATTCTCTCATTCATGGCGCTATTTGTGATCTCCGGCTTATTGTTTGTACCGATAGATCATGAAACCCGACAAGTCCTTATCGGCATTGACTTTGTCATCTGTAGCATTTTCTTACTGCAACTGACGGTAGATTTGATCCGCGCCAAAGATCGTCTGCAATATCTGAAATCACATTGGATTGATATCCTCGCCAGCATCCCGGTCATTGAGCCGCTGCGTTTCGCTCGAATCTTCCACATTTTGCGCGTGATTCTTGTAATACGCTCCGGTAAAACCATTTTGCGTGCGTTAACCGCCAACCGCCGAGAAACCACCTTAGCTACGATTTTATTGTTGTTGGTGGTGCTGCTGACGTTAGGCTCTAGCATGATGCTGATGTTTGAAAGTCATGATCCGCAAGCCAATATCCGCACCGGAGGCGATGCGCTCTGGTGGTCACTGGTGACCATTTCCACTGTGGGTTATGGCGATCATTATCCCGTCACCGATGCGGGTAAATTAGTCGCAGCAGCCATCATTCTTTGTGGGGTGGGAATGTTCGGTATGATCTCAGGGCTGATCACCTCGTTTATTACGTTGCCGGAACATCATCGGCGCCATTCACAAGCGACAGAGAAAGAATCCGCGCTACAACAGCTATTAGAGAATCAGCAGAAATTGTTAGATCGTATGGAACGCTTAGAACAGCGCCTGCAACGCCGCTCATCGGATGCAGAGAAAGCAGTAGAAACGAAAGACAAACTCAAATAAAACAAAAAAGAAAGGGAAGCTCACTGCTTCCCTTCCCAATCAATTTTTTAGTCGGAACTACTCACGCCAATACGGATGTGCTTCTACACCCATAGTGCGGCTTTGCTCCATGGCATGCAAAATGGAATTCTCTTGGCGGATTAGCCAACGTTTGAGTTGATCTTGCTCTTCACCTTGCAGCAACTCCACCAAACGCTCTAACGGTTTAAGGCGCAATAAATCATCGATGCCATGCAATAAATCCGCCCAAGGCATACGAAATGCCTGACGATCTTCTGCATCATACAAGCTCGCAAAACTGACACCCGTATAGAGATTGCGCATCAAACGGTACTGCTGCTCGATGTAATCTTGCACGGTTAAGGTTTTACCCGGAGGGAAAGCTTCCATTAGCTCAGCCCAAGTACGGTCGAGTTGTTTCACGGAGAAGGCTTCGAGTGACAGCGCCATTTTTTCGCGCGCTTTGTCATCCAAGAATGGCTGCCAACCACGAGTCAACACCCAACGACTTAAGTCCAGCAATAAACCGGTGTAGCGAGCGCTATTGAGCAAACGCAACGTATCTTCACGCTGTGGCAAGCCTTCTTGCAAGGTTTTGAGTGCAGCAACTAAAAACTTACGCGCATCCAGTTTACGCAGCGCATAGCCTTTGTCTTCTTGCAAACTCTCAAGGTATTCGAACTCTTTCAGCCACTGCAATTCCTGCTCTAACCATTTCAGTTCTTGGCGCAAAATGGCACTGGCACGGCGCGGAATAATGCCACCGTAGACGGAAAGCAATTGGCGCAGATAACTCACCGCATGGCGAATTTCATGCAATGCCGCCACACCCTCACGTTCAGTGTAGATTTGCTCATGGTAATGCCAGTGTGAAAGTGCATGCTCAAGTGCGCGAATAAAACAAGATTCAGCCGTGTCATTTTTATCGACACTCACCAAGGCCATTGTCTTGATTTCATCACCCGTATAATTGGCCGCTAAGCGATAGCCACGCGCAGCTTTACTAAGATTACCTAAGCGCATGCCACCGTGTTCACACAACTGGCGTGCCAACGTAAACAACGCATCGGTTTGACCAGACTTAAGTTCCAGCTCCACTTCGCAAATCGGTTCTTGGCGATCACCCGCAACCACGAGGCCTTGGTCAAATGCTACTTCGACTTGGCTACCATCGGCCATGCCAATCAGCCATTGTTCACGCGTGAAGTTGGTCGAGAAAAGCGGCATAAGCTCCGCTTGTAATTGAACCACTTCTTTGCCTTGCGGCCAGATATCGGCAGGATGCAAAGAGAGATCGGGGTCATTGCTGTGATGTTCAGCATTGAATTCCGGACGCTGATGTAGACCTGCGACCACACGACCTGCGGTTTTCACCGTTTGGACATACACCTCATCAAAGCGACGGATACGCAGTCCAATATCATGCTGACGCAACCAGTTATCGGGGGTATCAAAGTAAGTGTTTCCTAGCTCCCGACAGCTGTGCTGAAGTACTTTAGTCTCAGAAATCTTCGCACGTAAAATCGTTGAAAATTCAGGAGAAACAAAAAACTTCAGTTCTATCTCGGTTTCCATAGTTATCCCTTTCGATGCAGATGCCGACAGGATATTGCCTTATAGGCACAGGAGCAAGAGAGAAATATCAGCCTAATGATGATCTAAAACAGTTTTATTGCGACGGTGTTTGGGTTAACATGCGCGCCTTTATAGCCAACGCTCAACATTTCACCATAATATGGTGTATGTTATTTCAAGGTTATAGTTATTAGGTTGAATGACCATGCCAGTAAATACAATCATGGGGTTATTTGCAAAGTCCCCGATTAAGCCTTTGCAACGCCACGTTGTGTGTGTGAATGAATGCTGCTCTCATCTGATCAACTTCTTTGAAGTCTGTAACAAAGGTGATTGGGAAAAAGCAGGTGAAATTCGTGCGCAGATTTCTCATCTAGAGAAAGAAGCTGACGTGTTAAAGCGTGAAATTCGTCTTAAACTCCCTCGCGGTTTGTTCATGCCTGTTGATCGTAGTGACATGCTTGAGCTTCTCACTCAACAGGACAAACTAGCAAACCTCGCCAAAGACATTGCTGGCCGTGTATATGGCCGACAGCTTGTTATCCCTGAGCCTCTCCAAGAAAACTTCATCGCTTACGTTAAACGTTGTTTAGACGCGGCTAACCAAGCGCAGAATGTGATCAACGAGCTCGACGAGTTATTGGAAACTGGATTTAAAGGTCGTGAAGTAACACTCGTGGCTGAAATGATCCATCAACTGGATGTGATTGAAGATGACACCGATTCCATGCAGATTCGCCTGCGCCAACAATTGATGGCCATCGAATCGAAAATGAATCCGATTGATGTCATGTTCTTGTACAAAATTCTGGAATGGGTGGGCGGCATTGCCGACCAAGCGCAGCGCGTTGGTGCTCGCTTAGAGCTAATGCTTTCTCGTTCTTAAATTTAAAGTTAACCAAATAACGAAGAGCAACCACACTATGACGACCCGCTAGGCGATGAGTATTTTCTACGCTGAAGGTCGTCATCTGCGTCAAAAACAAGCTTGGGTTGCTCCGCTTGTTATCAACAACTAGGTATTACGATGGAAATCCTTGCGAACTACGGCACCGTCTTGATTATTGTGGCAGCTGTCTTCGGTTTCTTGATGGCGATTGGTATTGGTGCGAATGATGTCGCCAATGCAATGGGCACTTCAGTAGGATCAAAAGCTCTCACAGTTAAACAAGCCATTATCATTGCGATGATTTTTGAATTCGCAGGCGCTTACTTAGCTGGTGGCGAAGTTACAGAAACTATCCGTAATGGGGTTATTGAAACCTCTCTTTTCGCAGATAAACCCGATGTTCTGATTTACGGCATGATGTCAGCACTGCTGGCAGCGGGCACTTGGTTGCTAGTGGCGTCTTACATGGGTTGGCCGGTATCTACCACTCACTCTATCATCGGTGCCATCATTGGTTTTGCTTGTGTATCTGTCGGTACAGAAGCGGTCGATTGGAGCTCAGTACAAGGCATTGTGGGTAGCTGGATTATCACGCCTGTGATTTCGGGCTTCTTTGCCTACCTCATCTTCGTCAGCGCACAAAGCCTCATTTTCGATACTGAAAAACCGCTGATCAACGCGAAACGTTTCGTCCCTGTGTACATGTTCATCACCACTATGGTGATCGCACTGGTCACCATCAAAAAAGGTCTGAAACACGTTGGTTTGCACCTTTCAAACCCAGAAGCGTGGATGTGGTCTGCAGTGGTATCAGCCATCGTTATGGTGGGCGGCTACCTGTACATTCAGAAGAAGTTTGCTAATCGCGATGAAGACCACGGTTTTGCTGGCGTGGAAAGTATCTTCAGTACGCTGATGGTGATTACTGCGTGTGCCATGGCATTTGCTCACGGCTCAAACGACGTTGCGAACGCGATTGGTCCTTTGTCTGCAGTGGTTTCAACCGTTGAACACATGGGTGAAGTGGCTGCGAAAAGCTCTATCGCATGGTGGATTCTGCCACTAGGTGGTTTCGGTATCGTTGTGGGTCTAGCGACGTTAGGCCACAAAGTAATGGCAACTATCGGTACTGGCATTACTGAACTGACACCAAGCCGTGGTTTTGCTGCTCAGCTAGCTACTGCTTCTACTGTTGTTCTAGCTTCAGGCACTGGTCTACCTATCTCTACCACTCAAACACTGGTAGGTGCGGTACTGGGTGTGGGTTTTGCGCGTGGTATTGCTGCACTGAACTTAGGTGTAGTACGTAACATCGTTGCGTCTTGGGTTGTTACTCTACCTGCGGGCGCACTATTGGCAGTTGTTTTCTTCTACGCGATTCAAGCTATGTTTGTCGGCTAAGCCGCTCGTAAGCTCAGTGTTAGCGGACTGTCATTATTGACTCAAACGCACAGAAAGGGAGGCTTTGCCTCCCTTCTTTGTTGCAGCGCCTGCCAAAACTGCATACTATTTGCCACAAACTTTATGAGACTTATCGCCAAATCTATCTTTAAATTAAGGGATTTACTGTGAAAAAACTGATCTGCATGGTGCTCTTTTCCATGTTGGCCGCACCAACGTTCGCGCAAGACCGCTACATCGCGGACAAACTCTTCACTTACATGCATTCCGGCCCAAGTAATCAATACCGTATTCTTGGCAGCATTGATGCTGGAGAAAAGGTCAAACTGCTTGATGTGAACAAAGATAGTGGCTACAGCCAAGTTGCTGATGAGCGTGGCCGTACAGGTTGGGTAGAAAGCCGTTTTATTACCCGTGAAGTGAGTAATGCCCTGCGCTTACCTGCTCTAGAAAAAGAACTAGCTGAAGTGAAAAAGCAATTAGCTAATGCACGCCAAAATGCCGATAGTGAAAAAGCGGGTTTGGCAGAATCTCTCGAATTGCGTAACCAGCAGATTGCTGATCTGGAACGTAACTATGGTGATATCAGTAAGCAGCTTACCGATTCACAAACTGAAATTCGTGAACTGCGCGCGAAACTCGATACGCAAAAAGAAGACCTGCTGTTGAAATACTTCACCTATGGTGGTGGTGTTGCAGGTATTGGATTACTGCTTGGCCTCGTGCTACCACACATTGTGCCACGTCGTAAGCGCCACCCTGCTGGCTGGGCATAATTGCCATCATTAACGTAGCAAAACGGTCACTTAGGTGACCGTTTTGTTTTGGTTCTCTCTAAGAAAAAAACCTAGCCTTTCCAATCGTGCAGAGCGGGGATCTCTATCTGCTCGCCCGTGAATAAGATGATGCTGCTTTGCGGCTTGATGCTTTCAAGCTTCACTTCTGGGGTTAACATATCCCCTTCGCGATACTCTACGCCATTCACTTTTACCCAGCGCTTTTGTTCATTAGTGGAAAAAGCATGCATCTGGAAATTCAGTGCTGGCAACCGACCTGCATAGCGATCGCTGTGCTTAGTTAATTCCACCGCAGAAGAAGCTGGAGTTGTGGGCAATGCAGGTTGATCACGCATAATCGTCCGAACACGCAGTGCTAATTCAGGAGAAAGCTGGGTTAAATCCAGATCACCCAATCCCTGATTCGGTTGCGTAGAGGCTTCCAATGTCGCCGGCGGTGCTATTGTATTTTCCGCCAATGCAGTTGAATCATCGTCACTGCCTGTATCCGCCAGCACTGGCTCAATAAAGGTAGATTGTAGTTCGTCCCATTCGGGATACGTTAAGCGTTCAAGTGGGGCATCCACTTCCACAATCACAGGTTCGGTTTGTCGTGCCGCAAACGCCTGTTCAGCTTGTTCAAAGCGTTGGTAAGTCATCACTCCAGCAGTTACTAACCCCGGTACCAACCACAGCGCTATGTGTAGCCAGCGCGACGTATTGGCACTGGTGGGTTCTTGTTCTGCATACGTACGATAAGTGACTTGTTGAGCTTGCAGATAATCTTGCTGAGATTGCTTTAAGGCATTCATCACTTTTGACATTAGCCTTCCTCCTTCAAACTCGGCGCTTGTTGCTGGGTCAACAGCTCTAGGCGGCGCAAGGTTTGCCGACCCGCAATGCCATCCACCTGCATATTCTGCCAGCGTTGAAATAACTCAACCTTACGCGATAAATCCTTATCAAACTGATCACGTGGGCGTTCAGGCTCACCCAAGACTTGTGAGAGTTTACTCTCCAGTAAAGCTACATCAGCTCCCTGCATCCCCTGTTTCAAAGTACGAGAAAAGCCACCTTGCCAAAGCAAAGAATATTGACCACGCCATAAAGGCTCAAGCCATTGGCGTGCAATGCGATAACGCTGATCACCAACTAAAAGCTCAGCTTCATCCGCATTTAAACGAAACAACACAGCATAAGTGCGAATATCATCAATCACTAAAGTGAGCACGGCAGGTAAATCAAATGCTTGTAAGGTCGACCAATCTCCGGTTTGCTGCTCACACCAAAGCACAGCATCCGCCTGAGTTTGGCAAAATCTCTCCATCACGGAGGCTTGATAACCCCAAACGGCGTACAGAGTTTCAACGGCATCTTCGCTACTGGTAGCATTGAGTAACGCGCTGCGCAGCGGTTGTGGAAAAACCGTATGCTCGGTAGGCGGCACAATCTCTTGCGCTGGGAAATAGGCTTGTACCGCTCGATCAAGTTGAGGAGGTAATTGCCATGCCAATACAACCGCGAGAGCAATACCACCCAGCGCACTGGAGAGATAAGACATCTTGTGTGCTTGTGGCTTACTGGGAGCAATCTGATAGACGGAAGACTGGAAACTCATCACTTCTTGGCAGGCTCGTTTGATTCTGTCCAAACTCAGTTCTTGCTCACCTGCTTGATAAGCCTGCTTTAAGGCCGCATCACACACCAGATTGATTAAACGAGGAATGCCATGGGTTTGCTGGGCAATCCATTGGCATGCCTTACGGTTAAAGAGTTCTGGGTTTCCCCCCGCTTGCTCAAGCCGGAAACGGATGTAGTCAGCACTTTGCTCTTCACTCAGGGGGAGTAAATGGTAGCGCCCCGTAATGCGCTGCGCAAGTTGGCGCAACTGCGGCATACGCAGCTTTTCTTGCAATTCCGGTTGGCCAATCAGCAATACTTTGAGCAACTTATGATTTTCGGTTTCCAAATTGGTCAATAGGCGTAACTGCTCTAACACATCGGGAGCCAAATGCTGCGCTTCATCAATCATCAGCAGCACTTGTATGCCTTGCGCGTGTTCCGCCAACAAAAACTCATGCAGCACTTGGGTCAGCTTCTTCAAAGTCGCCTTTTTCGGATAGTTCAGCTCAAACTCATCACAAATGGCTTCCAAAAGTTCTAGATCCGAGAAAGTCGGATTGAGGATCATCCCCGCGCGAGTTTTGCCCGGCAAAGTCGCCAAAATGGCTCGTGCCACGGTCGTTTTCCCAGTCCCAACTTCCCCCGTGAGCATGGCAAAACCCCCACCATCGCCCAATCCGGCTTGCAGGTGTACTATGGCTTCCTGATGACGCTGACTCAGGTAGAGATAGCGCGCATTGGGGACGATAGAAAACGGTAATTCGTCAAACCCAAAGAAGTTCAGATACATGCTTGTTGACCCTATTCATCGCAGTGGGTGCAACGTATCATTGCTGACTAAGATTAGCCAATGTCATTCATGCAATTTTTTGAGACTCTACGATGCAAATTTACCTAGTCGGTGGCGCAGTGCGCGATCAATTGCTTCAACTGCCTGTTTATGATCGTGATTGGGTCGTCGTGGGCAGCAGCCCACAAGCGATGTTAGCCGCCGGGTTCCAAGCCGTAGGTAAAGATTTCCCGGTATTTCTGCATCCCAAAACCAAAGAAGAGCATGCCTTAGCGCGTACGGAACGCAAAACGGGAGTTGGTTACACTGGCTTTGCCTGCCACTACGCGCCCGATGTAACGTTAGAAGAAGATTTATTGCGCCGCGATCTCACCATCAATGCCATGGCACAAGATGAGTTAGGGCAAGTCATTGATCCTTATGGCGGTCAGCGCGATCTTGCTGCGAAAGTGCTCCGCCATGTTTCGCCAGCCTTCGTGGAAGATCCCTTACGCGTACTGCGCGTGGCTCGCTTTGCGGCCAAGTTAGCTCATCTCGGCTTTACAGTCGCCGAAGAAACCATGCAGTTAATGACCGACATTGCTCAATCAGGCGAATTGGGGCACTTAACCGCTGAGCGCGTTTGGCAAGAATGGCATAAATCGCTCTCGACGAATCATCCAGAAGTTTTTTTACAGGTGTTACGTGATTGTGGCGCGCTGGCTGTTGTGCTTCCCGAGCTCGATCGTTTATTCGGTGTCCCACAACCCGAAAAATGGCACCCAGAGATCGACACAGGCATTCACACTCTCATGGTGACCAAGCAAGCCGCACTACTTTCTGATTCACTCCCCGTGCGTTTTGCCGCACAAGTGCATGATTTAGGTAAAGGCGTTACACCACGTTCTGAATGGCCAAGCCATAAGTTGCACTGTCATACAGGGTTAAAAATCATTGAATCTCTGTGCGATCGCATTCGTGTACCTAACGAATTTCGCGATTTAGCGCTGGCCGTTTGCGCTCAACATTCCAATATCCATCGAGCCGACGAGTTAAAACCTGCCACCAAACTTAAAGTGCTTGGTCTCTTGGATGTGTGGCGCAAGCCAGAGCGCCTTGAGCAAGTCTTGTTGTGCTGTGAAGCGGATCATCGTGGCCGTCTAGGTTTAGAAGATAAACCTTATCCGCAGCGAGATATCTTCCTGCGAGCTTACCAAGCCGCCCTTAGCGTAGAGGTACAAGCAGTGATTCGTGATGGTTTTCAGGGCAAACAGATTAAAGAAGAATTAGATAAGCGGCGAATACAAGCAATTAGTGAAGTATAAAAACTCCCTATTTATTCCAACTACCCCCTCTCAACAACTATCGAGAAGGTAATATCCCACAAGTTTTTACTTGTGGGATGTTCGAACGAATTTTCCATTTATAACAAGCTCATACATCAATTATTAGCCAATTAATAAACACTCTCTATTGCACTGCATTTTAATGCTATTAAATGAATACCACCTTACGTTGATAAATACTGCAACACTGATCTTCACAGAATTTTTATCCCTAAATGTAAAATATTTATGTATATCTGGATTTACATTTTAAATTTAGCCGTATCTAGCAAAAGATCACAGTTTTACATCTAAAATCACATATTAAATTATTTGTCAACTTACCGCATCGCAAACATGAATATTTCATTTATGTGCTGTGCCAAATTATAATTGAATTATTTATGTTACCTTTTTTATACACGGAATTAATTTATCTCGGATAGCGAGATATTTTCTTTTCAAAATAAAATCATTTAAATACTCCTATCACTAAGCCCAACCAATAAAAACATTGGAGTATTACAATCATGAAAAAATACCCTGCAGAACCATTTAAAATTAAAGCCATTGAAACCATTGCTATGATTAGCCGTGAAGAGCGTGCAATAAGGATGCGTGAAGCTGGCTATAATACCTTTTTACTTCGGTCAGAAGATGTCTACATTGATTTTTTAACTGACTCTGGAACTTCAGCGCTTTCGGATAAGCAATGGGCTGCACTGATGACAGGTGATGAAGCTTACGCGGGTTCAAAAGATTTTTATCGATTAGAGGAAGCGATTCAACGTCTATATGGATTCCCTTATATCGTCCCAACACACCAAGGTCGAGGTGCTGAAAATATTCTTTCAACCATAGCGATCCCTAAAGGACAAGGGCAACAATACGTACTGGGAAATATGTATTTCACCACCACACGGTTCCATCAGGAAATCAATGGCGCAAAATTTATAGATATTATTATAGATGAAGCACACAATGCCGAGCTAGATATTCCTTTCAAGGGTAATGTTGATCTCAATAAATTAAAAGCTGCGATTAAAGATATAGGTGAAGAAAATATTGCTTATGTCTGTTTAGCCATTACCGTTAACCTTGCAGGTGGCCAGCCTGTTTCTATGGAAAATATGCGTTCAGTAGCGGAAATTTGTCGAGCCCATGGAATAAAAGTAATGGGCGATGCGACACGTTGTGCAGAGAACGCATATTACATTAAAGAACAAGAAGAGGGTTACGCGGATAAAACTATCCATGAAATTATGTTAGAGCAGTTCTCTTATATGGATGGTGCAACCTGTTCAGCGAAGAAAGATGGCCTACAAAACTGTGGTGGTTTCCTAGCTCTTCGTGACGAAGATCTATTCAACGAAGCGAAAGAGTGGGTAGTTGTATACGAAGGAATGCCTTCTTACGGTGGTATGACTGGCCGTGACATGTCGGCCTTAGCCCTTGGTATCGAAGAAGCCATGGATTACCACTACCTGGAACATCGTATCAAACAAATTCGCTACCTAGCTGATCGCCTACGTGAAGCAGGTGTTCCAATGGTTGAGCCTACAGGGGGACATGCCGTATTCATTGATGCTCGTCGTTTCCTACCTCACCTGACGCAAGATCAATTCCCCGCTCAAACACTTGCAGCTTCTGTCTATATTGAAACTGGATGCCGTACCATGGAACGTGGCATCGTTTCCGCCGGCCGTAATATTGAGACAGGAGATCATCACCGACCAGCACTTGAAACCATTCGCCTAACCATTCCTCGTCGTGTGTACACGTATGCACATATGGATGAAGTCGCCGATGGAATCATTTCACTTTATAAAAACCGAGATCAAATAAAAGGCTTGAAGTTCACCTACGAGCCGAAGCAATTACGCTTCTTTACATCAAGGTTTGAATACATTACCGAATAATTAAAAAAAATCCTCTAGTCATCATTATGAACTAGGGGATTTTTTAATAACTGGGAGGAAATAATTTATGGAAGCTACAAACACAACAGTGCCGAAAATAAAATCCAAAACAATTGGTGGTGGTTTAATAATCGCTGGAACAACAATAGGTGCTGGAATGTTATCTATTCCTTTGGTCTCGGCTGGGATAGGTTTTGGTTTTTCAGTATTAATATTATTAGGTTATTGGGGATTAATGACCTATACCGCTTTGTTAATGTTGGAAGTTCATCAGTTTTCTGACAGCAACGCAACACTTCATACTTTAGCTAAACAATTTCTTGGCGACAAAGGAAAGTATATTGCAGCGGCTGCTATGTTTTTCTTATTTTATTCATTGTGTGCAGCATATACCGCAGGTGGCGGAGCAAACCTAACAATTCGTATAGATGAGCTATTTGGGATAAAAATACCAGCGGCAATAGGGTCTATCGTATTCGTTATTCTTGTCGCGGTAATGATTACCGCGGGAACACATTTGGTAGACAAAGTTAATCGTGTCCTTTTTGGATTAATGGTTCTTTCAATGGTTTTGGTTCTTATGTCCCTTTCACCGAACATTACTAAAACTTATCTCTCGAGTGCTCCTATAGGATACGGTTTAATCTTTGTTGCTCTGCCCGTGGTTTTTACTTCATTTGGCTTCCACGGCTCAATACCCGCTATTGTGTCATACCTCGATGGAAATACCAGTCATCTAAAAAAGGCAATGTATATAGGTTCAACAATACCATTAGTTATTTATATTTTATGGCTGATGTGCACCCTTGGTGTATCTCATCAGGATGAACTAAGTCAGATTTCTGAATTAGGTGAAATGGTTAGTGTGTTATCCATGACACTAACAGACTCAAAATTATCATTGTTAATTGGTTTCTTTGCTGATTTGGCATTAATTACCTCATTTTTTAGGCGTTTCCTTAGGTCTTTTTGAATTTATAAGAGATACAACAAAAACCTATATTAAAGGTAATCGTTTATATCTGGCACTTATCACTTTTTTACCACCTCTAATATTCGCTCTTTTCTTTCCTGAAGGTTTTATATTGGCTTTAGGTTATGCATCGATAGCTCTTGTTGTTCTTGCAATTTTTCTTCCAGTGGCAATGGCATATAGATCTCGAAAATTATATAAATTAACCAACTACTACCGAGTAAAAGGTGGACAATTTCCAATGCTAATTAGTGTGATGGTTGGCATAATCATTATTACTTCTCAATTAATTTAATATACTTGAGGAATGCAAATGAAAAGTGTGATTTCGATTCAAAGACAAGAATTGCATGGAAAAATTGGCAATGATTTATTAGTTTTATTGTTAGAAAAAATGGGGTTAAAAATAATCCCAATCCAGGCTGTCCAGATTTCAAACCACACAATAAACTTTGGTTATATAGAAAGAAAATCAGAAAATATAAACAACTTAGACTATTCAGAAAATGAGAAAAAAACTAATGATAGTTTTTCTAACTTTTACATAAGGCTCACTATGTCAAAAAGTTATATGGAATTATCTAGCTATATAGACATTATTGTTAAAGACATTCCATTTGATACCATACATGTTTTATTCTCTATCTTTGAAAACATTAATAATAACCATAATATTAGATATAATCCTTATGGAATTATAACTAATCTAATCCCTATAGCAGATGTTGTGATTCTCAGCCAACCTGAGTTAGAAAAAATAACGAATATTGAAATAGCAACTTTTGATAATATTATTTCATCTTGTAAAGCATTAATGAACTATGGTGCAAAGGTCATCCTAATAAATAAACCATTACTGGCGTTAGATAAACAACACACCCTAATGCTTGGATATAATGGTCAATGTTATATTACAAATTATCCTGATGTATCACTTAACTTCATAGATATTGGATATTTAACTTCTACATTATTTATAGCAGGATTATTAGACTCTATGTCTCCATGTGATGCATTGAATTATTGCAATACCGCATCTTATATTGCGATAAAAGAAGCCAAAAATTCAGAAGGAAATGAGATTAGTATTATAACGACTAAAGAATACATGACGAATCCATTAACACATTTCCCTATTGGAAAGTGTGTTGAGGATGCTTCTATCACTTATTATTCATTTTAATGTTTCTGTGCTCATCATTTATATTCAAAGCATGCTAACAACTCGATGCTACGTGTATTTACCTAACATTTTCCCCACCCATATAGTCATGATGACTCCGAATTACTTTTGGGTAAGAATTTAACCTCCTAATCTAGATCTATACATCATTCTCAGAGAAAAACAAAACGCCCTGCAATGCAGGGCGTTTTTTCATTAATCGCGAATGCGCTCAGCTTAGAATTAAGCTTGGCCTTTCACTTCTTTCAGACCGTTGAAAGGAGCACGTGAACCCAGTGCTTCTTCGATACGGATCAGTTGGTTGTACTTAGCAACGCGGTCAGAACGGCTCATAGAACCAGTCTTGATTTGACCTGCTGCAGTACCTACCGCTAGGTCAGCGATAGTTGCGTCTTCAGTTTCGCCTGAACGGTGAGAGATAACTGCAGTGTAGCCAGCATCTTTTGCCATCTTGATCGCAGCCAGTGTTTCAGTCAGAGAACCGATTTGGTTGAACTTGATCAGGATAGAGTTAGCGATACCGTTGTCGATACCACGCTTCAGGATCTTGGTGTTAGTTACGAACAGATCGTCACCAACGATTTGGATTTTCTTACCCAGTTTCTCAGTTTGGTATGCGAAACCTTCCCAGTCAGACTCGTCCAGACCGTCTTCGATAGAAACGATTGGGAACTTCTCAGTCAGCTCTTCTAGGAAATCAGAGAAACCATTAGAAGTGAAGATACGACCTTCGCCTTTCAGGTTGTATTCTTTCTTCTCTGCGTCGTAGAACTCAGAAGCAGCACAGTCCATCGCTAGAGTGATGTCAGTACCCAGTTTGTAACCTGCAACAGCAACGGCTTCAGCGATGACTTCTAGCGCTTCTGCGTTAGATTTCAGGTTAGGAGCGAAACCACCTTCATCACCAACTGCAGTGTTGTAGCCTTTAGACTTCAGTACTTTAGCTAGGTTATGGAACACTTCTGCGCCCATACGTACTGCTTCTTTCAGAGTTTTTGCGCCAACTGGTTGGATCATGAACTCTTGGATGTCTACGTTGTTGTCAGCGTGCTCACCACCGTTGATGATGTTCATCATTGGTAGAGGCATTGAGAATACGCCAGGAGTGCCGTTCAGCTCAGCGATGTGCTCGTACAGAGGCATGCCTTTTGCTGCCGCTGCTGCTTTCGCGTTTGCTAGAGAAACCGCCAGAATCGCGTTTGCGCCGAAGTTTGACTTGTTCTCAGTACCGTCTAGGTCGATCATGATTTGGTCAATAGTTGCTTGATCTTTTGCATCTTTGCCAACCAGAGCGTCTGCGATTGGACCATTAACCGCAGCCAGCGCTTTCAGAACGCCTTTACCTAGGAAACGAGACTTGTCACCGTCGCGCAGTTCAAGCGCTTCACGAGAACCAGTAGAAGCACCAGATGGAGCTGCTGCCATACCAACGAAACCACCTTCCAGATGAACTTCCGCTTCTACCGTTGGGTTACCACGTGAGTCGATGATTTCACGACCTAGAACTTTAACGATCTTAGACATTAATGTTTCCTCTCAATTGAATTTAAATGTCAAAACTAAAAGGGTAGCCACACTGCTAGAGTGGCTACCCGTATCCTTTTACTTCAATTCACCGCGTTGGTACTGACCTGCTGCTTTCACAAAGCCAGCAAACAGAGGGTGGCCATCGCGTGGGGTTGAGGTGAACTCTGGGTGGAACTGCGCTGCAATAAACCATGGGTGAGCAGGGTTCTCAATCACTTCAACCAGCTTCTTATCTGCTGACAGACCAGAAACCTTCAAACCTGCTTTTTCAATCTGAGGACGCAGCAGGTTGTTCACTTCGTAACGGTGACGGTGACGCTCATGAATAGTCGCGCTACCGTACAGTTCGTACGCTTTGGTACCTTTCTCAAGGTGGCATAGCTGTGAACCTAGACGCATGGTGCCGCCAAGATCCGATTTTTCGCTACGCTCTTCGACATTGCCTTCGCCATCTACCCATTCGGTGATCAAACCAACCACTGGGTATTTGGTATTTTTATTGAATTCGGTTGAGTGTGCACCTTCCATACCCGCAACGTTGCGTGAGTATTCAATCAGTGCCACTTGCATACCCAAGCAGATGCCTAGGTAAGGAATTTTGTTTTCACGTGCATATTGCGCAGCACGGATCTTGCCTTCGATACCACGATCGCCAAAGCCACCTGGTACCAGAATCGCATCAAGACCAGCAAGAACATCAACACCTTTGGTTTCAACGTCTTGTGAATCTACGTATTTGATGGTCACACTCAGACGGTTCTTCAGACCCGCATGTTTCAGAGCTTCGTTCACTGATTTGTAAGCATCTGGCAGTTCGGTGTATTTACCGACCATACCGATAGTCACTTCACCGGTTGGGTTCGCTTCTTCGTAAATCACTTGTTCCCATTCAGACAGATCTGCTTCTGGAGCGTTAATGCCAAAACGTGCACAAACCAGATCATCCAAACCTTGAGAACGGATCAGTTGCGGGATCTTGTAGATAGAATCAACGTCTTTCATAGAGATAACGGCTTTTTCAGGCACGTTACAGAACAGAGCGATCTTCTTACGCTCGTTCGCTGGGATCATACGATCGCTACGGCAAACCAGAATGTCTGGCTGAATACCTATTGAAAGCAGTTCTTTTACAGAGTGTTGAGTTGGCTTAGTTTTCACTTCACCGGCTGCCGCTAGGTAAGGAACCAGAGTCAGGTGCATGAACATTGCGTTTTCACGGCCAACTTCGATTGCTAGCTGACGAATCGCTTCCATGAATGGCAGTGATTCGATATCACCCACAGTACCGCCAACTTCAACGATAGCGATATCGTGGCCTTCTGAGCCTGCAATCACACGATCTTTGATCGCGTTAGTGATATGAGGGATAACCTGAATGGTTGCACCTAGGTAGTCGCCACGACGCTCTTTGCGCAGTACGTCAGCGTAAACACGACCTGCAGTGAAGTTGTTGCGCTTGGTCATTTTGGTACGAATGAAACGCTCGTAGTGACCAAGGTCTAGGTCAGTTTCCGCGCCATCTTCCGTAACGAACACTTCACCGTGTTGAGTTGGGCTCATTGTGCCTGGGTCAACGTTGATGTAAGGGTCAAGCTTCATCATGGTCACTTTAAGACCACGAGCTTCGAGAATCGCTGCAAGGGATGCCGCTGCAATACCTTTACCTAGAGAGGATACAACCCCGCCAGTAACAAAAATATAATTTGTCGTCATGTTTAACCTGAAAATGGTTGAATGAGGGAAATGGATTTCTTCTGGACGGGACAAAACTATACCAGAAGCCCCCCATTGCCACAACGTGAAATCTATCACACTCAATTTTTTATTTTTTGCTTCAAATCAAACCAAATTGAAGCGAAGCACGCAGGTAATACATTATCTGAGTCAATTTTGTCCCAAACTGCGCTATTTTTCAGCACCTACTAAATTGGCTGCTTAATCAACCATTAAGCTCATCAATGAGTTAGCTTTCTTTTTTAATGCTCAGCCATTAAAACGGCTTTATCGCCTGTTTTTCTTCAAGTTTTACTTCATCCCAAAAGCCATCCAACTCAGCCAAGGTAAAGTCCTGTAGTGGCTTATTTTTCGCTCTCGCTTTGTCTTCTACACCTTGAAAACGACGCACAAATTTGGCGTTGGCTTTGCTCAAAGCCAGCTCAGGGTCATGCCCTAAATGGCGCACCAAATTGACGGTAGCGAACAATAAATCGCCTAACTCTTCTTCCACTTTTTGAGTATCCACATCAACTTGCAGCGCTTCTTCCATCACCTCTTCGACTTCTTCGTGCACTTTGTCGACAACCGGGCCTAAGCTATCCCAATCAAATCCGTATTTAGCGCACTTTTTCTGGATCTTGTGAGCACGCGATAATGCGGGTAATGAACGTGGTACAGAGTCTAGGATACTTTGCTCACTTTTTCCTGCTTGGGCTTTTTCTTTGGCTTTTTCTGCCTCCCAATTGGCGTGAATTTGCGCTTCATTCTCAAACGTCGCATCACCAAACACATGAGGATGGCGGCGAGTCAGCTTCTCATTGACTGCATCCACCACATCACGAAACTCAAACAGCCCCTGTTCTTTGGCCATTTGGCTGTAGAAAATTACCTGAAATAGCAAATCCCCCAACTCTTCACGCAAGTTAGACCAATCGCGCTGGGTAATGGCATCCACCACTTCGAAGGTTTCTTCAATGGTGTATGGCGCAATGGTGTCAAAAGTTTGCTCTTTATCCCACGGGCAACCCTGCTCTGGGTCACGCAGGCGGCTCATGATCTGTTCGAGTTGTTCAATCGGGTGTGACATACATATCCTCACTGCTGGCCTAACATTAGATTTTTGAGAGCCTAAAATAGAAACGAGGTGGAAGTTTTCACTTCACACCTCGCTGTTTGAGTTGGATTTAACCTAAGCGTTTGACCAACATAACATCTTTTATCTGCTCGATGCGTTTGGAGACTCGCGCTAAGGCTTCAACGTTGTTCACCTCAAGATCGAAATCCATGATGATGATTTGCCGTTTGTAATCGGAACGACTCTTCATACTCGCAACTTTCACTTTTTCATTGGCGAGCAAGGTGGTGATGTCTTTGAGCAGCCCACTGCGCTCCATCGCTTCTACGCGTACTGTCAGCAAGTACGAGCCGACAAAGCCACTGCCCCACACGGTATCAATGATCCGCTCCGGTGCGTGATGGCTCAACTCTTCCAACTGTTCACAGTCACTACGATGCACCGAAATGCCACGGCCTTGGGTAATGTAGCCGCGGATCTCATCACCGGGGATCGGCTGGCAGCAACGCGCAAGGTGAGTCATCAGGTTATCGACTCCTTCCACCACCACCGCATCTTTATGCGGACGATTAGGAATTAGTGCTTTGTTTTCCTGCAGTTTTTCCAGCGCGAGCTTATCTTCTTCCTCGGCGGTCGGTTTATTCACTAACGCATTGATATGGTTAACGATCTGATTGATACGCAGATCACCACTGCCGATACCGACGTACATTTCATCCACGCTATTGACGTTAAAGCGCTTGAGCGCATACGCCTCGGCGTGCTTGAGATTGGCACCGATTTTCGCCAGTTCGATTTCGAGAATTTCCCGTCCCGCTTCGAGATTTTTTTCACGGCTCTGTTTGCGGAACCAAGCATTGATCTTGGCGCGCGCACGACCAGAGTGAACGAACCCAAGCGATGGGTTTAACCAATCACGCGAAGGGTTTGGCTCTTTCGCAGTGATAATTTCGACCTGATCGCCCATCTGTAATTTGTGGGTGAACGGCACGATACGCCCTGCGACTTTCGCACCGATACAGCGATGCCCCACTTCGGAGTGAATGTGGTAGGCAAAATCGAGCGGTGTGGCGCCCATCGGCAAGTCGACCACATCGCCTTTCGGGGTAAAGGCGTAAACGCGATCATCAAACACTTGGCTACGCAGCTCGTCGAGCATTTCGCCCGAGTCGGACATCTCTTCTTGCCAATCAAGCAGTTTACGCAGCCAAGTGATCTTCTCATCGTAGCCACTGCGGCCAGCGCTGCTGCCTTCTTTGTATTTCCAGTGTGCCGCCACCCCAAGCTCTGACTCTTCGTGCATCTGCTTGGTACGGATCTGGATTTCGATGGTTTTGCCTTCTGGCCCCAAAATCACGGTATGGATTGACTGATAGCCGTTCGGCTTCGGGTTTGCCACGTAGTCATCAAACTCGTTTGGCAAATGTTTGTACTTGGTATGCACAATACCGAGCGCGGCATAACAGTCTTGCAGCTTGTCGGCAATAATCCGCACCGCGCGCACATCAAACAGCTCATCAAAGGCGAGGCTCTTTTTCTGCATTTTGCGCCAGATGCTGTAGATGTGTTTCGGGCGACCGCTGACTTCGGCGTTGATGCCTAACTGCTTCATCTCAGCGCGCAGATCGCTGACAAAATCACGGATGTACTGCTCACGCACAATACGGCGCTCAGAAAGCTGTTTGGCAATCTGTTTGTAGGTATCAGGCTGTTGGTAACGGAACGCGTAGTCTTCAATTTCCCATTTGAGCTGACCAATGCCTAGACGGTTAGCCAGTGGCGCGTAAATGTTGGCACACTCTTTCGCGGCGATGCGGCGCACTTCATCCGGTTCATTTTTCACTTCACGCAAATTACAGATCCGCTCAGCAAGTTTGATGACCACGCAGCGGAAATCATCCACCATGGCCAGCAGCATACGCCGCACGTTATCCACTTGCGCCGAGGCTTCACTGCCATGCATGGTAACGTTGAGCTGGCCAATGGCGGCCATCTCTTCCACACCGTGGATCAGCTTAAGCACTTCTCTGCCATAGCTCTCTTCGAGCGATTCATTATCCAACACGCCACTGGTGGCGATCGGAAATAGCAAAGCAGCCACTAAGGTTGGGCGATCCATCGACAGGGTGATCAAAATTTCGATCATTTCCCGCCCACGCCATAGCAGCAATGGCCCTTGTGGATTACCCGCCAGTAGTTGCTCACAGTCGCGATATACTGCGGTCAATTTAGCGGCCGTTTTACCCTCTTGGATAAGGCTGGCAATCCATGTTTCTAGCTCAAACTGTTGGTCTGGGTTTAAGTGTGCGCTTCGTACCGCAACCATTGATATCGTCCTAATAATTGTATTTTTTAGCCTTCGACTGACGCTTAGATGAAGAGTTCAGTCGCTAGCGCTTTTTCACAAACAAAGCCATGGATTCGAGATGACTGGTGTGTGGGAACATATCCAACATACCCAGTTTTTCTAAGCGAAACCCTTGGCTCAGCAAGCTTTGGCTATCACGAGCCAGTGTCGCCGGGTTGCACGACACATAAACCACCCGCTCTGCACCTAACGCAGCCAGTTGATCCACAATGCCTTCTGCACCAGCACGGGCGGGGTCGAGCAGTACTTTAGCAAATTTCTGCTGTGCCCATGAGGCATTCGTCATATCTTGTTCCAAATTGGCCTGATAAAACGCGACATTGTTGATTTGGTTCAATTTGGCGTTATGAGTGGCATGCTGCACCATTTCTTCCACGCCTTCTACACCAACCACTTCTTGCGCTTGTTTTGCCAATGGCAATGTGAAATTGCCTAAGCCACAAAACAGATCGAGCACACGATCTTGCTTGTTCACCTCAAGCCAGTTAAGCGCTTGCTCCACCATCTGTTGATTCACCGCCCGGTTAACTTGAATAAAGTGGTTAGGCAAAAAGCTTAAACGACTGCCCGTTTCTTCACAGTACGGAGCTTCACCTTGCACATGTTGCAGCTCACCCGCTTCCAGCGTTAGGTATAAGGTTAGTCCCTTTTGTGTGGCAAAGTCAGATAAAGACTGCTGATCTTGCTCAGCCAAAACACCTAAATGGCGTAGTACCAACACTTGCGTATTGTCGCCTTTCACCAATTCCACATGGCCGAGCAACTCAGGCTGGCTCCACTGGCTCAGCAAGGCATTGAGTTCAGGTAATAACGCATTCAAACTCGGCTCAAGTACTGGGCAATGGGTGACAGAAACAATGGCTTTACTCTGCTTACGGCGAAAACCAAATTGCAGCTGCTGTGTTTTTTTATCCCACATCAAGCTTAGTCTTGCTCGGCGACGATAACCTTGATCATCAGAGCAAACCGGCGCTGACAGAGCAAGGCTCTGCCCTGCAAACTTCACCATTAATTGACTTAACGCCTGCTGCTTATGGTTAATTTGACCCGCGCGGTCAAGATGCTGCAAATCACAGCCACCACATTGTGCATAGTGCGCACAAAACGGCTCAACTCGCTCAGTGCTTGGTTTAAGCACTTTGATCAACTGCCCACGTGCGTATTTACTTTTGCTTTCAGTCAGTTGAATCAGCACTTCTTCCCCTGGCAAAGCGCCATCCACAAACAACGGTTTTTTCTGCAAAAAGGCCAGTCCGCTGCCTTGGTGATCCAACCGTTCTATGCTGACTGGTTGGTGCTTTTTATCTAATGTGCTTTGCTTTTTCGGTTGAAAGAAACGTGCCATGCTCTGTGCTCAAGTATTGAAATAGAATTGTTTTCGCCCCGGCATCACTATTCTGCACGGGGGTGATTGTCGAAGGTCAGGGAGTTGATTAAGCTAGCGCCAACGTTTCCCCTCGCAATCCGAGTTGTGCGGGGTATTTTCCCATATCCACACCACAATGTTTAGACAATAATGAATCGAAGATATGGCTTGCGCGCCCGCGTTATGACGCTCACTCTGGCTCCAACCCTGATTATTGGCCTGCTTCTTAGCGCACTGTTCTCTTTTAACCGTTATCACGACTTAGAAACTCAGATGATCAATACGGGTGCGAGCATCATTGAACCGCTGGCCATTGCCAGTGAAGATGACTTGCGAATGCAAAGCCGTGAGTCGGTGCGGCGCATCATCAGTTATGCGCATCGTAAAAATTCGAAATTAGTACGCAGCATTGCGGTATTCGATGCCAATCATGAACTGTTTGTAACGTCCAACTTTCATCCCAATTTCGAAAAGCTCATGTATCCCAAGGATAAGCCTATCCCATTTCTGAGCAGCTCGGTGATTGATGAAAACACGCTGATTCTGCGCACGCCGATCGTTTCTGAGCGTACCTTGCTCGAAAATGGTGATGCCAATCCAGCCACACCAGTGATGGGTTATATCGCCATTGAACTCGATCTTTCCTCCCTACGTTTACAGCAGTATCAGGAGATTTTCTCTGCTGGATTAGTATTAGTGATTGGTATTCTGCTGTCCGGTATTTTTGCTTCACGCCTGATGCACGACGTAACGCGCCCGATCACTCATATGAAAAACATGGTGGATCGAATTCGCCGCGGACATTTGGATGTACGGATCGAAGGGAAAATGCACGGCGAATTGGATTCGCTGAAAAAAGGCATCAACGCGATGGCGGTTTCGCTCTCCGAATACCATGTTGAGATGCAGCACAGTATCGACCAAGCGACTTCCGATTTACGGGAAACCCTTGAGCAGCTTGAAATTCAAAACGTCGAATTAGACATCGCCAAAAAACGTGCACAAGAAGCGGCGCGTGTTAAATCCGAATTTCTGGCCAACATGTCGCATGAGCTGCGTACTCCACTCAATGGTGTAATTGGCTTTACCAGACAAATGCTGAAAACTCAGCTCACCAACAGCCAAACTGATTACCTACAAACCATTGAAAAATCAGCCAATAATCTTCTGACAATAATTAATGACATTCTGGACTTCTCCAAACTCGAAGCGGGCAAACTGGCGCTGGAGAATATTCCGTTTGAATTCCAAGAAGTGCTAGAAGAAGTGGTTAACCTACAAGCCACCAGCGCCCATGAAAAAGGGTTAGAAATCACCCTCAAGATCGACCCGAAAATTCCGCGTGGCGTAGTGGGCGATCCACTGCGTATTCAACAAGTTCTGACCAACTTGGTCGGTAACTCCATTAAATTTACAGAACGAGGCAACATTGATGTCAGCGTGGAAATGCGAGCGCTACGCGATGATGTGATCGACCTGCAATTTATGGTGCGAGATACCGGTATTGGTATTTCGGAGCGACAACAAGCTCAGTTATTCCAAGCCTTTAGCCAGGCGGATGCGAGTATTTCTCGCCGTTATGGTGGTACAGGATTGGGGCTGGTGATTACCCAAAAACTGGTCAGCCATATGGGCGGTGAAATTAGCCTCACCAGCCGTTTGCACCAAGGTTCAACCTTCTGGTTTACCTTGCGCTTGCATACCACTGAGTTGCCAATGAATGATGGTTATGATGCTAGCTTGCTCAATCATCGTCATCTGTTGTTGATTGAGCCAAACATGCAGGCTGCGGCCATTGTGCAGCAAACTCTGGTACAAAGCGGTTTAGAGGTCACTTACCGCTCAGCGATACCAGAAGAGGAGCAGGTTTACGACTATGTGCTTCTCAACCTTGCTCCAAGCAAAGAGACCAACCCAACCTTGGTTGAACTTTGGGTACAACGCGCATTGGCAATGGCGCATAACGTGATCGTGGGAGTTCCGAGTACTGAGCTGGCTTTGGCCGATCAGCTAATGCAGCGTTATCCGGTTAAATGTATCGGTAAACCTCTATCACGTAAGAAACTGCTGCAAACCTTAGCAGCCCAACAGCCACAGCTTTCCAACCCGAGCCTACCTAAGCCGCAAGCGGATAAATTGCCGCTGTGTGTAATGGCTGTGGACGATAACCCTGCCAACCTCAAACTGATCACTGCACTTTTGCAAGAACGAGTTGAGTGTGTGGTTGCCTGTACCAGTGGCCAAGAAGCCATAGAGCAAGCGCAAATCCGTCATTTCGATATTATTTTGATGGATATTCAAATGCCGCATATGGATGGGGTAACCGCTTGCAAAGAGATCAAACAGCTCAAGGGCTATAGCGATACTCCAGTGATTGCCGTAACTGCACATGCAATGGCAGGTGAGCGCGATCGTCTACTTAAAGCCGGGATGGATGATTACCTCACTAAACCGATTGAAGAACACATCTTGCAGCAGGTATTGGTGCATTGGAGCCCTCACACCCGCAGTAAACAAGTAGCTAAAATCACACCACCGGACGGTGCTGCAGTAGTGCAGAATGCATTGAGTTTTTCCCAGCAAACTGAGGATGCCATTATTGATTGGCCTGCGGCTCTGCGCCAATCCGCCAATAAAGAAGATCTCGCTAAAGAAATGCTCAGTATGCTGGTAGATCATTTGCAGGAGATAGAAACCGTCATCAATCTCGCATTGGAAGATGAAGAGTACGCAACGAGCGATTTACTGCATCACATCCATAAACTGCATGGCAGTTGCTCATACAGTGGTGTGCCGAGACTTCGTAAAGTCTGCGCAAGCTTAGAGCATGCTCTGCGTAACGGAGCCACCGTGTATGATCTTGAACCTGAACTGTTTGAGCTGCAGGATGAAATGGCAAAAGTTATCAGTGCATCTACCGATTATTTGGATTGATCTCGTTTAACCTCTGGATTGCTGGGCAGCGGACGTACTTCCTGCCCAGCACTGTAAATATGGTAGTTGTGCTTACCTCTGTGTTTAACCCAATACATGGCTTTATCGGCTTGCAACAGCAGCTTTTCTAAATCGATGTGTAAGCAATCCATATAGCTAATACCAATACTGCACCCTACTTGCGTACTCTGCTTACCCAATAGGATGGGAGTAGAAGAAGCTTGTATCAATTGCATCGCAAACTCTTCTATCTTGCTGGAGTCAAAAGAGTCGATCGGAATGTAGATGGCAAACTCATCTCCACCAAGTCTCCCAACAACCGAATCAGAAAAACGAAGCTTGAGCCAGAGCCAAAAAACGTTTGGCGATTTCCCGCAGTACATCATCACCCGCCGCATGCCCCAAGGTATCATTCACTTGCTTGAAGCCGTCCAGATCGATCAACAGCAACACCATGATGGAACTGGAGCGTTTTTTATTCAGTACATATTTCTCGCAACCCAAGCGATTTTTAAGTCCACTCAACGTGTCCTGCTCGGCAATGATGCGATAGTAATTTTCCCAACGTTCAATCTGTTGGCGTAATTCACGCTCTCGAATCAATGCTTGATGAGAGGCATCAATGAATTCATTGATGCTTTCCGCCACCAGACCAATCTCATTGTATTTATTCTCGATTGCGACTGTGACCTTACGATCATGATCTGGTCGCACTTCAGACAGCGCTTCAGAAAGCTCTGTTAATGGCTTACCCACAAGACGACGAACAATCCAGATCAACGCAACAAAAGTCACCAGAAATTGAATCATCACTACGGCAATTTGATCCAGGATTTGATTGATCGCTTGCTGACGGATCACTTGGTGATCCTCATGAATCATTAAGTAGCCAATCAGATTCCCATCAACAGGCGATGTTAAATGGTATTGGCTCGCATCTTCCCAGAAATTATGATCTTTGGCGGTTTGTACCACGCTTGTTCGTTCAAATACGACGCCATCGACCCCCACCAATTTGACCGCATTAATTTCTTTATGCAGCAGCAAAGCATCCATCACCTCAGAGGCAATATCATAGTTATTCACATACAAGGCAATTGAAGCGGAATTACTCAAGGAGAGCGCTAACTTCTGTTCCAGTTCTTGTTTCTGCTCCCCAACTAAGTGCAGGCCACGCGGAATAATGATGGCCAAAATAATCAGCAAATAGACCAGTGCGCACAATGAAATCATCTTTAGTAAACGGTTTACTAGAGGAGAAGACGTGGCGCGCTCAATCATAGATCACCAATAACACTTTCAAATCTTCCGCTGGCGGCTGATCGGTATAACCGATGGAAAACGGGTTAGCTTCTAATTTTGTCACCAATTCTTGTTCATCCTGGATAGATTCCGGCGCTCGTAATCGCCCAGAAAACTTCAGTTTTGCCCAATACGCATTCACCTGACTTTCCTGCATATTGGTAACGAGTAAAAAGAACCGCTGGCGAATCTCCCCAGTGCGATCAAGCACCTGGTTGATGTACGTGTTACCAACCACGCGATTGCGTCCCAAATACAGAGCGGATAACTCTTGTCTATCGATCGCCATTAACGGACTTTGAGAACTTGCAACCACATAGAGCTCCGCCGAAGAAGCAAATGGAGACAGCAAGGTGAATAGGAGTAACCAATATTTCATCTGGGCCTCCTAAAACACAAAATTCACACTGAAGCTCAGTACATGGACATCTCTGCCCTGCGAGATACTCTCCATCGGAACAGCCCATAAACCGTAGCCATAATCACCAATTTCGACGTAATCGTACTGTGCTTTAAGTGCCATCTGAGCGGTAATGTCCCAGCGTAACCCCAATGAAAAGGTACTTTGATCGATGTGAGTCGAGTTGATTCCACCAATAAGCACCTTTTGAAACTGCGCCAATTGAGTACCGTTGACCGGCGCTAATCCCCAGTCTGATTGCGCTTGATAAGCCTCATTCTTCGGTACAAATTTGCCGTACATCGCATAAGGTGTGAAAGAGTCAAACGAATATCCGGCTAATAGGTATCCACCAATCCCTTCCGGAACCACTGCTTTATTTCCTCGAATCGCGTAAAGCTCAGATTGAACGGTGAGAGCGGTATCCGCATACCCCAATCCTATTTGCCAATACTGAATGGTTTCGTTTTCAAGGTTACTTTCTTGATAGAGTAATGCGGCTTCAGAGCTGATGACACCAAAACCAGCATTCGCCAATTGTTGAATGGCCTTCTGTGCTTGCATTGAGGTATCACCCAGTGAAACCTGCATTCCTCCGACATTCACATAAGACAAACGCCCACTCCATGGACCTTGTTCCAATGCCAAGACAAGCGCTAAGGTTTGATTTGAGCGGGTAGAAGAAACTTCTGAATTACCCGTATTTTCTAGCTTCTGCTCAATGCGACCATATTGAGCACCAAAAGACCAATTCAACTCATCCAAGCGGCCACGGTAAGTAACATCAATACCATCGATAGAGTCATAAAAAATACTCCCATATAACTCTTGCGGTGGACGAACCCAAAGATAAGCGTAATCAATGCGTCGGCTATCCGATGCCATATAAGCATTCAAACCTAAACGACCTAAACGTAAATCCCAATGTTCGTCAGGCAGATAACGGACAAAAGCCAACTCAGTGACATCATTAAAGGATTGTTCAACACGATCTTCCAATACCCACTGCGTGGTCACTGACCATTCAGGGTTGAGCTGAACATCAAACTGCACGCCAATATTGGAATCAGGCAAAAATGAACCGTTGCGTTCATTGTCATCAGGCTGCGCAAGGTTACGTAAATAGCCAAGATTCTCTTCATTCTCGTAGCTGTAACCTAAAGAACCATAACCCGAGACAGCCCAATCAGCGGCTAATATTGGCAAGCTCATGATTGCGAATGCCGTTGAAATACTACTGAGAAACAGGGCTCGATAAGGGTTTCGCATCATTGGGGCATTCCTAAACTAGCGCATGTTGCACTAAAGCGTAGATTTCCACGCACAGTGAAACGTTCTCCATTTCGATGTTCATCAATGATGCATCGCCCAATTAATTGAATTTAATGATTACTGAGAAAACTCAGGAAGATTGATGCTCGAAACAGAGCAAACTCATCCTTCCGTTCAGATAAGAATCGGTGCACAAGAAAAATATAGTCAGGAAATGAAAGATTTGAAATGAACCAAAGCATGAACGCCGCATTAGCGGCGTTCAAAAATGACGGTGGCCATCGCGTAATGGCGCTCATCAGAGATCGAGAGGTGAATATGCGCAACCTCAAGTTGCGCCGCTAATTGAGCCGCTTTACCGCTTAGACTGAGTAATGGCTTACCCATTTCATCATTGGTAATCGTAAAATCGTGAAAGGTCACGCCTTGAGCAATTCCGGTACCTAACGCTTTAGATGCCGCTTCTTTGGCCGCAAACCGCTTAGCTAAGAAACGCCCTTGTTGTTTCAGAGCATGAAACTGTGCCATTTCAGGATCACTGAGAATACGGCGCGCGAAGCTTTCGCCAGAGCGCGCCAACGCTTTTTCTACCCGTTCAATTTCAGCGATGTCCGTTCCGAGCCCAACAATCATGTTACTGCCTAGCGACGCGCTGCAACCATGATGGCTTTCATATCTGCCACTGCTTTTGACAAACCATCAAATACAGCGCGACCAATGATCGCATGGCCGATGTTCAGCTCGTAAATTTCTGGAATCGCAGCAATCGCAGCAACATTGTGATACGTCAGACCATGCCCCGCATTAACGGTGATGCCTAAATCATGGGCATACGCAGCAGCAGCAGCAATTTTTTTCAGCTCATTTTGCTGTTCCACTTCGCTTTTCGCATCAGAATAATGGCCTGTATGAAGCTCAATGAATGGTGCACCACAGGCTTTTGCCGCATCAATTTGCTCGCGATCTGCATCAATAAACAGAGAAACTTTAATACCCGCTGCGGTAAGTTTTTCCGTTGCCGCTTTCACACGCTCTAACTGGCCAAGTACATCCAAGCCACCTTCTGTCGTCAATTCCTCACGCTTTTCAGGTACCAAGCAGACATATTCTGGTTGAGTTTGCAGCGCAATCTCCACCATTTCGTCAGTCACGGCCATTTCAAGGTTCATGCGAGTTTGTAGTGTTTCACGCAAAATACGCACATCGCGATCTGTGATGTGGCGGCGATCTTCGCGAAGATGGATAGTGATGCCATCCGCACCCGCACGTTCAGCAATTTCCGCCGCATGCACAGGATCAGGATATTGCGTGCCGCGTGCATTACGTAAAGTAGCCACGTGATCGATATTCACACCAAGATAAATTGAGCTCATTCTTCTGTACTCCGTGCTCGAGGTAGAGTTGTTTGACGAAACAACTCACGACTTTTTAAAGGTTTGCCGCCAAGATACGGCTTTAAGGCTAAACGTGTAAAGCGTTTTGCCGCTTGCAATTGTTCTTTGCTGGTAAAACGCCGTTCACTGATCGCAATCAGCTCGTTACCGAGAAAGGTGAGATTATCGCGACGTACCGAAGCGATAAAGCCCTTTTGCTCACGATAACGGTAAGTCATGTCAGGTGAAACTGGCTCGCCCGTACCCGCACAATGCAGAAAATCGACGCCGTAGCCCATCGCAGCAAGCAAAGCGAGTTCAAAGCGGCGTAGCGCTGGCTCTGGATTGGTGCTTTGCGCCAGTTCAGTTAGTGCAAACAGGTAATCATGAAATAGCCCAGGACTAGCGACTTCTGGCATTAACACCCGATCCACCAGCTCGTTGATGTACATAGCAGAATAGAGATAGACGCCAGAAAGCGGTAAACCGAGACTAATTGGTTCGGCTTGGCGTAAGGTTTTCATCGAGCCATTGCCCGACCATTTCAGCAGTAAAGGAGTGAAAGGTTGCAGCGCACCTTTGAGGTTGGAGCGTTTTCCACGCGCACCTTTGGCCATTAATGTGACTCGGCCATACTCCTCACTGAACACATCGAGAATTAAGCTCGATTCACTGTAAGGGCGGCGGTGCAGAACAAAACAGCGTTGCAGTCCGTCTGACATTTTCCCTTTCTATCATGCAGTTGAAGGTAGAAATGAAAAAGGTGGCAACTGGGTCGCCACCTTTAGAGTTTAGAGATCGTCGATATAGCCGAGTGAACGCAGGGCGCGCTCATCATCCGCCCATCCAGATTTCACTTTCACCCAAGTCTCAAGGTAGACTTTGCGGCCAAACAGCTCTTCCATATCCAGACGTGCTTCACGGCCGATGGTTTTGATCTTCTCGCCGTTTTTACCAATCACCATTTTCTTCTGGCCAATACGCTCAACCAAAATCAGGGCGTTGATGTGGAAGCCATCAGTATCTGGGTTGTAATCGAAACGCTCGATTTCCACCGTCACCGAATACGGCAGCTCTTCGCCAGTAAAACGCATCAGCTTTTCACGGACGATTTCAGATGCCATAAAGCGCTGTGAACGATCCGTCACATACTCTTCAGGGAAGTGGTGCACTGCTTTCGGTAAATGGTCGCGTACATGCTTTTTCAGCACGTCGGTGTTTTTACCCTGTTTAGCGGAAATCGGTACGATATCGACAAACTGCATGCGCTTAGAAAGCTCCAGCATGTGCAGCATGACTTCGTTACGATCTTTCACCTGATCCACCTTGTTCACACAAAGTACCACTGGGAAGTTCGCCTTTTGCAGCTTGTTGAACACCATCTCGTCATCGGCGGTCCAGTGAGTACCTTCAACGACAAACAACACTAAGTTCACATCACTCAATGAGCTTGACGCCGCACGGTTCATCAAACGGTTAATCGCACGTTTTTCTTCAATGTGTAGTCCTGGGGTATCAACGTATATCGCCTGATAATTGCCATCGGTCTCCACGCCCATAATACGGTGGCGAGTAGTTTGTGGTTTACGCGAGGTGATCGAAATCTTCTGCCCTAAAAGGTTATTCAGCAGAGTCGATTTACCTACGTTTGGACGACCAACAATGGCGACAAAGCCACAATGCTGGTTTTCCGGTGTCGATGTCACTGTTTGGCCTTCGCTTTGAGAAGCAAAGTATGCATCGATATCAAATTCTTGATCAGCCATTGGTTAATTGCTCCAGAGCCGTTTCTGCAGCCGCTTGCTCTGCCTTGCGGCGGCTTGTGCCTTTACCAATTACAGGCGTATCCATACCTGCTACTTCACACGCAACGGTAAACTCTTGGTTGTGTGCTTCACCTTTAATATTAGTCACCGTATAGACAGGCAGCGGTTTTCTTCTGCCTTGTAAAAACTCTTGTAAGCGAGTTTTCGGATCTTTTTGTGATGCGCCCGGTTTGATCTCTTCCAAACGACAGTGATACCACTCAAGCACAATACGGCGCGCGGTTTCCAGATCGCTATCGAGGTAGATTGCACCGATGATCGCTTCTACGGCATCGGCCAGAATTGAGTCTCGGCGAAAACCACCGCTTTTCAACTCACCTGGACCTAATTTTAAGTAATCTCCCAGATCGAATTCACGACCCAGTTCCGCCAACGTGTTACCACGCACTAAGGTGGCACGCATACGGCTCATATCGCCTTCATTCACTTTCGGGAAGCGGTGATACAGCTCATCAGCAATGACAAAACTTAAAATTGAATCGCCCAGAAACTCAAGACGTTCATTGTGCTTACCATTGGCGCTGCGGTGTGTCAGCGCCAGATTAAGCAGCTCGATTTCCTTAAAGGTATAACCGAGCTTACTTGTTAATTTATTCATTGGAGGTGTCATAATCTCAACATTATTGACCAGCTTACGCTGGCTTAATGAATCCCACCAATACGATTAAATCGTACTCCGGTTGGAATCCAGCTTGGCAGTACGCTGTCAGCAGCGCGTTCAAATTCAAAACTGATCCAGATAGCCACAGCTTTTCCGACCAGATTCTGCTCTGGCACAAAGCCCCAGAAACGGCTGTCAGCACTGTTGTCACGGTTGTCACCCATCACAAAGTAGTGCCCTTGTGGTACGACCCACTCATTCACGCCACTGCGTGGACGATAATCTGCCACGTTATCAATGCGCAGCGGGTTGACCAAAATACTGTGTTCAACCTTACCAAGCTTCTCATCCAGTTGGATAAGCGGAATGTTGTTTTGGTAAAACTCACTTTCTTGCACATTAGAGAGTTTCACCGCTTGGCATTCACTTTCACCTTGGCGCAGAATGCATAACTCTTTGCCCGGGCTGTAGCGCACGGTATCACCCGGCATGCCGACCACACGTTTGATGTAGTCAATATTTGGGTTTACCGGGTATTTGAACACCACGATATCACCACGCTCTGGCTTACCGGTTTCCACCAGTTGAGTGCGCCATACGGGGTCTTTCAAACCGTAAGCGTATTTTTCAACCAGAATAAAATCGCCGATCAGCAGGGTTGGCATCATTGAACCCGAGGGGATCTGGAACGGTTCATAGATAAATGAACGTAAAACCAGAACAAAGGCAATCACAGGGAAAATAGAGACGCTGTTCTCAACCCACCAAGGCTGAGCCAACGCTTTATTCACCGCCGACTCAGGCAGATCGGGCGTTTGCGCCTGTAACTGAGCCTGTTTCTGCTGGCGTTTTTTAGCCCACACCAGTTTTTCCAGTGTCCAGACGATACCGGTGACCAGAGTTACGATCACCAAAATCAGTGAGAATGTGTTCGCCATTGACTTCCCTTATCTAAAAAATACGAAAGTGAAAGAGCCGAAACCCTTTCACTCATGTGTTAAACCAATAAGTTTGAAGTCGCCAAAGAAATTAGTCTTTGCCGACATGCAGAATGGCAAGGAACGCTTCTTGTGGCAGCTCAACGTTACCGATCTGCTTCATACGTTTCTTACCTTCTTTCTGCTTCTTCAACAGTTTCTTCTTACGACTCACGTCACCACCGTAACATTTCGCCAATACGTTTTTACGTAATTGCTTAACGGTAGAACGCGCGATGATGTGGTTACCAATCGCTGCTTGAATCGCGATATCGAACATTTGGCGAGGAATGAACTCTTTCATCTTCTCAACCAATAGGCGACCACGAGTTTGTGAATGATCACGGTGAGTAATGATCGCCAATGCGTCCACTTTGTCACCATTGAGCAGTACATCTACGCGCACCATGTACGACATTTCAAAACGTTGGAAACCGTAATCCAGAGACGCATAGCCACGTGAAGTAGATTTCAAACGGTCAAAGAAATCGAGTACCACTTCCGCCATCGGGATGTCGTAAGTCAGTGCTACTTGGTTACCGTGGTAAACCATGTCCACCTGAGTACCACGCTTTTCGATACACAGTGTAATAACGTTACCCAGATAATCCGCAGGAACCAGAATGTTACAGCGCGCGATCGGTTCACGAATCTCTTCAATATCGTTGATGGCTGGCAGTTTCGCTGGGCTATCAACGTAGATGATCTCTTTGTTGGTCTTCAGAACTTCATACACTACGGTCGGTGCAGTAGTAATGAGATCGAGATCGTATTCACGCTCCAGACGCTCTTGGATGATTTCCATGTGTAGCATACCAAGGAAGCCACAACGGAAACCAAAGCCTAGTGCTGCTGAGGTTTCTGGTTCATAGAACAGAGACGCATCATTAAGGCTCAGCTTACCCAGCGCATCACGGAAGTTGTCATAATCATCAGAAGAGACAGGGAACAAACCCGCATAAACCTGAGGTTTTACCTTTTTAAAGCCCGGTAGCGCTTTTTCACAACCGTTTTTCGCCAAGGTTAGAGTATCACCCACTGGTGCACCCATGATGTCTTTGATACCACACACCACCCAGCCTACTTCGCCAGTATCCAGTGAATCGGTATCCACTTGTTTTGGTGTGAAAATACCTAAGCGATCCACACCCCAAGTTTGACCGGTGCTCATCACTTTGATCTTGTCGTTTTTCTTCAGGCTACCGTTTTTGATACGAACCAGAGAAACCACGCCTAAGTAGTTATCGAACCATGAGTCGATAATCAACGCTTGCAGTGGTGCATCAGGATCACCTTGTGGTGCTGGGATCGCAGAAACGATCTTTTCCAGAACTTCATCCACACCAACACCGGTTTTAGCCGAGCAACGCACCGCGTCAATCGCATCGATACCTACGATGTCTTCGATCTCTTCAGCAACACGCTCAGGTTCTGCCGCTGGCAGGTCAATCTTGTTCAGAATTGGCACTACTTCCAGATCCATTTCGATCGCGGTATAGCAGTTAGCTAGGGTTTGCGCTTCTACGCCTTGACCTGCATCCACCACCAACAGTGCGCCTTCACAAGCCGCCAATGAACGAGATACTTCGTATGCGAAGTCAACGTGCCCTGGAGTGTCGATAAAGTTCAGTTGATAGGTTTCGCCATCTTTCGCTTTATAGTCGAGAGTCACACTCTGCGCTTTAATGGTGATGCCACGCTCACGTTCCAGATCCATAGAGTCAAGAACTTGCTCGGCCATTTCACGATCGCTCAAGCCGCCACAGACTTGGATTAAACGGTCAGATAGAGTCGATTTACCATGGTCAATGTGGGCGATAATCGAAAAGTTACGAATGTGCTTCATAGGTTTGGGATGACTAAACTCTTAAATAATAAGGACATAGAAAAGCCGCGTTGGCGGCTATTCATTCAAGTTGGGCGATTCTACCCAATTTCGTTGGGGTTCGCATCATAATTTAGGCAACCGGGATACCCAGTTTTCGTAACAAAACCACTTGCTGCTCAGAGCGCAGTTCAAGCACTTTCGCGTAACGTTTAGCAACCCACACACCCAATGCAATAAACAACAGCGCAGTAAGGATCACAATGCCTTCACCGAGACCGAGCATAGGAGCCAGCCATTGTGTGCCAAGCCAAGCACCAAGCATCATAAAAAAGAGCGGCAATAAATAGACTAACGCAGCGGATTGCAACAGGCTTTTTTCTGGTAAACCGATTTCCACCACCTCACCTGCCTGCAGCATTTGCGTTGTATGTAAACGCCAAAACAAGGTTTTGTTACCGAGTGCTTTAGAAACGATGCCCGTACCGCAGCTTTTTGAAGAGTGACAGCTACTGCAACTGGTTTGTTGCTCGCAGCTGAGGGTCACTTGAAATCCTTCGTGAGCAGGTACCACTTTAGTCACCGTAGCTAATGCGGTCATCATTGCGCTTTCACGCCTCCCACGCCAAACATAACAGATTGGGCAATACGCTGCGCAGTCGCTGGCGGAATGTCCCCCACCACAGAGATTTCGTTTTCACCTTTCACTAGACTGTGCAAGGTGCGGCGGCCTTGTCTTACTAGCTGCCCTTTCAATGAATAGTTATCACTGGCTGACACATAGACAGAGAAGTTAAATAGGCCATCGGAATACATTTGGCTTTCCACTAAGCGCTCGGTCATTGCCATGCGATAGCGATTAAGTTCCATGGCTTTGAATCCCTCGGGAACCCAAGTCACTTGCCAGAAGGTTTCTTGCACACTGCCTTTGGGTAACTTAAGGACTTCAGGGAGTTGTGCTTTATTTAGCCCAGCCATGATTTCCGCCAAGCGATCGCTGAGTGAGAATGAAATCGTGCGATATTGCTCAAGCACTTCACCATCACGATCCAACAAATCAGCACGTAAAGGCAAACGACTCTTTTCGTCTACCCACACAACATAGGAATAACGCAGGCCATCTTTAGGTACCACACGAAGTACCTGACAGGCAGCTCCAGCTTCACGGGCTCGACCAACTTTGACAAAGTCGTAATACCGACTCAATTCACCGATATCAGTGTTAAGCATCGGAATTGTCGGTGCAACCATGTTGCCCGATTCAATCGTAAAAGGCTCAACACCCGGCTCAATGTAACTCACTTCATCACCACGACGAATGACTTCCCGCACCGGCCCACTGAGGTACACCAAATGCGCCAGTTGTTGATCATCCTGTCGAGAATGACGATACAAAAGCGGCTCAATGCTGTTCTTCTTGACCAAGATGTATGAGAGTTCGTAATTGAGATGTTGGCTGGCTTCGTTCATCTGAAACAACAACGCCTCTGCAGACTCATCCTCTGCAAAGGCGACGGTTGAATTCACACAGAACAGTGTCAGCGCACTGATCAAAAATTTCTTCATTCCACAACCGATTCAACTGGGTGTTGGTGAGATAAAGCATTCTCACTATTTAGGCGTAATTGCAGTTCGTAGTCCTGCAGCAAGGCGTTTACGCGACGACGTTGCTCTTGCATAGTACTGTCTGGGCTGTGCTTTTCAACCGAATCTCGAGTCAGGCTAACTGGCTCTGCACTTCCCGCTAATGGAATAGTTTGCAGAACAGGTAGCTCGTTATCGGTTGAAGATTGGCCGCCATATTGTTGAACCCCGAAAATCACTGCGAGAGAGACACAAGCCGCAATTCCCACCTGACCAAACTGAGTCAGCCACGCAGGCAACTGACGCTTCGCCTGTTGCGGTTTCGGTTGTGCTTCCAGTCTTGCCTGCTGCAGATCGATCACTTTGTGTGAACTGTTCAGCGGGTTGTGCGCAGGTTCATTTTCCAGCGCCAAGGCCACACTTTCAGCAATATTCCATTCCTTTTGCATCGGAGCATCACCACGGAGCACATCACCAATCAGGTGATAATTCTTCCACGTTTCACGCGCCTCTTGATCCTGAGCCAATCCTAAAATCAGCTCGTTGTCGATCATTTCGCCATCCATGAGTGCTGAAAGTTTTTCTTTGTCAGCCATTCTATTCACCATAGTCATTACGGAATTTGCGTTATAGAAGAGGTTTAATTTTCTTCTCTACCGCTTCACGAGCGCGGAAAATTCGGGAACGCACTGTGCCTACAGGGCAATCCATCACTTCCGCAATTTCCTCGTAACTCAAGCCATCAAGCTCGCGCAACGTCATTGCCGTTTTTAAATCATCAGGTAACGCTTCTATCGCACTGAACACTACCTGTTTCAATTCTTTGGACAACGTAATGTTCTCTGGGTTCGATAATTCTTTTAATGCGTCACCACCTTCATAAAATTCAGCTTCTTCAGCATCAACATCGCTTGCGGGTGGCGTCGGCTTTGCGCAACAATGTGATTTTTCGCGGTATTTACAGCAATACGGTACAGCCAAGTGTAAAACGCACTCTCGCCACGAAAAGTTGGAATGGCTCGATACGCTTTAATAAACGCTTCCTGCGCTACATCAGCTACATCGCCGGAATTGCTCACATACCGGGAAATAAGGTTGCACACTTTATTTTGATATCTCAAAACCAAAAGGTTAAATGCTTGCTTATCCCCATTCTGAACTCGCTCAATCAATACTTGATCGGTCAGTTGCTCGTTCATTCGAGCGGTCACTCCTATTGTTATTTCCCCTACCTTCTCAGATATGGGTACTCATTATGCGAATTGTAATATTGACACCACTACTTGCATGAGCACCTTTGAGACTAGGCATCATCGAGAAAGTTCACTATTGGGTGAAATATTTTACCCAAAACCTTATCAAGGCAGCATTTTCACTGGCTTGGATGAATCTTCTACGCAGTCGCCAGATTCGCGACTCAGCTTCATCTCTCTATATAGAGGCTAGCGTTGCGGATTAATAGAGTGCAATAGCGATTATGACAATAACATTTACAAACTATTGCATTTAGCGCGATGATAATAGCAGGACTTACACCGTATCAACGATCCGAATTTACCGTTTATTTCTTGCCACTTGATTGTGGAGAGTGACATTTTCGCTAATCGGACATGGTGTCGATTCTTCAAACGCTAGAGATTGTTTTACATCACCGTTGCCGTTTGAGGAATTTAAAGCAATTTCGAGTTGGATTACTCGCTACAGTTTGGGAATTGGCAATTTTATGAACGCAGACCGAGAGCATCAATGTGATGTATTAGTCATAGGAAGTGGCGCAGCAGGCTTATCGCTTGCTTTACAGGTCGCTCAATACGGAAAAGTGATTGTATTAAGTAAAGGGCCGCGCAGTGAAGGGGCGACGTTTTACGCTCAAGGCGGCATTGCTGCAGTATTTGATGAATCGGACAGCATTGAATCACATGTGCAAGATACGCTGATTGCAGGTGCGGGCATTTGTGATGAACAAACCGTACGTTTTATCGCTGAGCACGCGAAAGAATGTGTACAGTGGTTAATTGATGGCGGTGTACCTTTCGATAAAGAAGAGGACAGCGATACGGATCATCCACGCTACCATCTGACTCGTGAAGGCGGTCATAGCCATCGCCGCATTTTACATGCAGCCGATGCCACAGGCATGGCAATGCAAACCTCGCTGCAAGATAACGCCCACAACCATCCCAACATTACTGTACTTGAACGACACAATGCGCTGGATCTGATCACCGAAGATAAGATTGGTGGTGATGCGAACAAGGTTGTCGGTGCTTATGTATGGAACCGCAACGAAGAGCACGTAGAAACCATCCGCGCTAAATTTGTCGTACTTGCTACTGGTGGCGCTTCCAAGGTGTATCAGTACACCTCAAACCCAGATGTTTCATCCGGTGATGGTATCGCCATGGCTTGGCGTGCAGGTTGCCGTGTTGCCAACTTGGAATTCAACCAATTCCATCCAACTTGCCTGTATCATCCAGAAGCACGTAATTTCCTGCTGACCGAAGCTCTGCGTGGTGAAGGAGCTTATTTACGCCGCCCAGATGGTAGCCGCTTTATGCCGGATTTCGATGAACGTGCCGAGCTGGCTCCGCGAGATATCGTGGCTCGTGCCATCGACTTTGAAATGAAGCGTTTAGGCGCGGACTGTATGTATCTGGACATCAGCCATAAACCTGCCGATTTTATCGAAAAACATTTCCCAACCATCTACTCACGCTTGATGGATTTGGGCATTGATATGACCAAAGAGCCAATTCCGATTGTCCCCGCCGCACACTACACTTGCGGTGGTGTGATGGTGAACCCACAAGGCCAAACCGACCTCAAACAACTGTATGCGATTGGTGAAGTGAGCTACACAGGTCTACACGGTGCGAACCGTATGGCCTCCAACTCTCTACTTGAGTGCGTAGTGTACGCGTGGTCAGCTGCGCAAGACATCATCGCCCAACTCCCTAAAGCGAGCATGCCCCAATCACTCCCAGCTTGGGATGAAAGCCAAGTGACTTGCTCGGATGAAGAGGTAGTTCTGCAACATAACTGGCACGAACTGCGTCTATTTATGTGGGATTACATGGGGATTGTGCGTACCAATAAACGTTTAGAGCGTGCCATGCGCCGAATTCAACTGCTACAACAAGAAACGCATGAGTATTACAGCAACTTCCGAGTCTCCAATAACTTGCTCGAGATGCGTAATTTGCTGCAAGTGGCTGAATTAATGGTTCGCTGTGCGATGCAACGTAAAGAGAGCCGTGGATTACACTACACGCTGGACTACCCAGAACAGCTCGCAGACAGTGGTCCAACTATTCTAGTGCCGGAAAAATAACTCTCTCCGCTTGAAACAGCAATCAAGAGATCTGCGCATTATCACGGGAGCCATTGAGCTCCCGTTTTAATCTCACCAGTAGCAGTCGATACGTTGTTTCGTCACAGCTATCACGCCAGATAAACCAACGCTTGCCTTGGCCTTGTAAGGTAACAAAAAATGGCGCATAGAGTGTGTGGATCGTATGGAATGTCGAACGCTGACCATCTTGCTCCAACGTACCTGAAAACGTGAGATCGATTTCTCCCTCTACGCTTTTGGGCATCCATAGGCCGAGACGGTGACCACGCCAGATCCACGCAGCAAAATAAGGAACCAATACAAGAGGAATAGAAGAAACGAATAACGCCCAGAGCATCAACATCATGACTAGCAGTGCGATGAACTGAGCGTAATAGGAAGGAGTAAAAATCAGCTTAACGGACTTTGCTGAGGTTATGAGCGACAATCTTATCCACCATCGCAGCTAGGCCTAAATTTTCACAGCGACCATGTCCCATGACCCAAGCAAACAGATCTGGATCGTCGCTTTCCAGTAAAGCCACAAAGTCACTTTGCTCTGATTCAGTCAGTGAATCAAAACACTCTTCGAAAAATGGCATGATGACCACATCAAGCTCCAACATACCACGACGGCATGCCCATTTGATTCGCGCTTTTTGTTCAGCGGTGTACATCAGTATTCCTCACCTTATGGTTTTTGTTTGCCCCGGAGTTTAACAAGGGCATCGACATACAACTAGTAACTCAGTCACAGTCCCTGTTCAAGCTGACAAAAAAGTTGATCCAGATTAACATAGCGAGACTTTTTTCCTCAGTGGTGAACAACATGGACTGGCAAAATCGTTTTTCAGTGATCAATCTTTCTTCTCACGATCCCCTACCTGAGTTGATGCTGACGCATCTCACCGCATGGGGAGCCATCACTATGGTTGGCGCAGATAAAAAATCTTACCTACAGGGGCAAGTCACCTGCAATGTGGTTTCTTTAGAAGAGCAGCAAGTCACCTTTGGTGCGCACTGCGATGCTAAAGGCAAGGTATGGTCTGTGTTTCGTTTATTCCATCACAACGATGGTTACGCAATGTTCCAGCCTCAATCTGCGATTGAAGTCGAATTACGCGAGCTGAAGAAATACGCCATCTTCTCCAAAGTGACCATTGCCGAGAGCAGCGATATCGCATTAGGTGTAATGGGTAGCCAAGCCAACGCTTGGATTGATAGCTTGACCGAGCAAACTGGTGATGTACGTCGTATCGAAGGGGGTACCGCTGTACGCATTAGTGAGCTGCGTTGGCTACTGCTGGTTGCTGCTGAACAAGCGGAGCAGTACGTGAATGCTTGGCAAGGTCTGTGTGTTGAACAAGCTCTATGGACACGCATGGATATTGAAGAAGCCGTGCCAGTGATCACGCAAAACGCTCAGAATGAACACATTCCACAAGCGCTCAACGTACAAGCAGTAAATGGCATCAGCTTTACCAAAGGTTGTTACACAGGGCAAGAAACCGTAGCTCGCGCCAAGTATCGCGGCATCAATAAGCGTGCAATGTACATAGTTAAAGGCAACATCAATGCGCCACTTAGCCATGAGGAACCTGTGATTCTTGAGCGTGCCGTTGGTGAAAACTGGCGCAGTGCCGGACAACTCCTTGCCCACTATCAATTTGAGGATGGCATCGCAATCGGCTTGATCGTGTTGCCAAATGATCTGGAAAAAGGTGTTGAACTGCGTTTAGCCTCCCAACCAGAAACTCGCTGGCATATTCAATCATTACCTTACTCACTTAACGACGAGTAAGTATTGAAACCTTCCTCTTACCAGAGCTGCCTCAGGTGGCAGCTCTAGTTCATCAAAACCCACATTCATCACCCAGTCTTATATGCAACATCCTTAAGCTCATTACATCGTTACGCGAGCAATCTCAAATTAACCAATACTTATTTGTGAATTTATACTCAAATTAAAAACATAAATAGTCAAACAGGTAACAATACTCTATTCTATACGCAGTTGATGACATCACAGAGTGACTGAGTTTACCCTGTGTTCATCAACTCAAAAGTGAATCAACTGAGCATTCAAGTTATCCACTTTTTGTGTAATGCATCTGTGACTATTCGCCCGCCCAAATGCGGGCATTTTTTTTACAATTATTTTACAAATAACTTGCCAATTCGATTTTATCGCGACTATTCTTAAAACTGTAATAAGAAGGTGGCTTAATACTCGCTGTTCACAAGAAGCCAGCATCCGTCACCAGAAGAATTTGTAAGTTTGGTCACATGATTCTGGATATTTAACTGCAGTTTTGTTTAGTTCTGCACAGATATTCCAAACAATCAGTAAGTACTGCGTATTTCACCAAGCCTATCACACTATTTTTGATTAGGTTTTTCTATACTTAGCAGTGCCAGAACAACGCAAGGATCGAAGTATGAGACTGTTTAAGCGCTATACACCAGGTATGATTGCTAAACACGTAAGTCGGCTGTTTAAGGGTAGAATTTATATCTATGGCGTCGGTAAATTTGAATTCGACAATGGTAAGTTAAAACTGCCAGAGAAAGCCGAACAACGCCACTATCAGACCGTCAAAGAAGTCAATCAAGAGATCATGAAACTGCGTTGTGCATATGCATAAACAAGCAAACAGGCAATAAGAAAACGATTTAATAAAAAGGGTTGGCACTGCCAACCCTTTTTACTTAGTCAATAAGCGCGTTCTAACCAAACCTGCTTAGCCAGTTCAGGCAAATCGCCCTTCAAACCCAAAGCGCGTTTCATGATTTCATCTTTTGCACCTGGCAACTGACCCACTAGACGCATACCAATCCCACGGATCAGCTTTTTGGCAGGATTATCACCTTCAAACAGATCGCGGAACCCCTGCATCGCAGCAATCATTTTTGCCGCTTCAGCTTTACGCCAACGCTCGTAGTGGCGCAAGTTACGCTCATCGCCAATATCACGATTTTGCTGCCACAAACTCAACAACTCTTGTGCCAAACTGGCGGCATCAAGCAAGCCTAAGTTCACGCCCTGTCCCGCCAAAGGATGTATGGTGTGTGCCGCATCTCCTACCAAAGCAATTCGTGGCGCAACAAAATCACGTGCATAGCGCATCTTAAGTGGAAAAGCTTGTCGTTCTCCAACCACTTCACAGCGGCCTAATCGGGCATCGAATTCCACTGTCAGCGCTTTGTTAAACTGAGCTTCACTCATATTCAGCAGCGCTTCAGCGCGTGAGGGTTCGGTTGACCATACAATCGAACTCATCTGTGGCTCTGCCATAGGCAGAAAAGCCAAAGGTCCTTGCGGTGTAAAAATCTGTCGTGCGACTTTATTGTGCGCTTCACTGGTGCGCACATTGGCCACCAACGCACTGTGTCCATAATCCCAATGGGTTAAAGGAATATCCATTTGACGACGTAACCACGAGTTCGCACCATCAGCCCCCACGACCAACTTAGCACTCAAGGCTTGGCCATTGCTCAAAGTAAGCCACGCTTCACTCTCACCTACTGCGATGCTCTGGCACGTTGCTGGAACGTGTAAAGTAACATTCGCTTGCTGCTGTACCTGCTCTAACAGCGCCAACTGAATCACTCGATTCTCAACGATATGGCCAAGATTCGGCTGAGTCATCTCATTGGCTTTAAATTCAATGCGCGCAAAGCTGTCTTGCTCCCACACTTCCATTGCGGTGTATGGCGCAGCACGGCGCGCTTCAATGCCAGCCCACGCATTGAGGTTACGCAGCATAATCTCACTTGAGCGACTCAAGGCAGAAACGCGTACATCCGGCAGTGGGTTTAAAGAATCTTCCGGCAAATGGTTTTCGACCTACGGCAATACGCAGATCACTCTCTTTCAGAGCGGCCGCCAGCGCAAGGCCAACCATGCCTCCACCGATAATCACAACATCAACACTTTGCATCATTTTCTTACCTATTAACGGTTAACTATGCCGAGAGTGCGGCGCAATAACGGGGTTTTTAATAAAGGCAGATTATCCATCGCCATCAGACCAAGGTTACGACCAATCCGCATGGGTAACCAGTCGTTAGAAAAAGTATGCACTAATCCTGTAGTAAGGTTGATGGTCGCGGTGCGATCGGTTTGCCGACGTTGATAAAAACGTTGCAGCAAAGCGTAATCACCTGCATCGTCACTCTTGGCTATTTCTTCGGCCAGCGTTGCGACATCCCTAATTCCAAGGTTAAAACCTTGTCCGGCAATCGGGTGCAAGGTTTGTGCGGCGTTGCCCACCATAGCAAATCGATGAGAGATGATTTGTTCACGATAGCGCAGAACAAGCGGGTAAACACTTCTCTCCCCCGCATGCGTTAACTCTCCTAACCGCCACCCAAAGGCTTTTTGTAAACCGTGTAAAAACTCGGCCTCACTGCAATTTAACCAAGTCTCCACTTCGGATGGAGGCAAACACCATACCAAAGACAGGCGATCTTGGCTCATTGGGAGCAAAGCAACTGGACCGTGTGGCGTAAAACGCTCAAAAGCTCGCCCTGCATGTGGTTCAGTACTGGTGATATTGGCGATCAGAGCAACTTGCTCAAAATCGTGTTCCTGCATCGTTAGCCCTAGCGCTTGGCAACAGGTGGACATTGCACCATCAGCAGCCACCAACAACTTGCCTTGTAAAGCGTCACCACTGTCGAGTTGTACCGTTACCGAATCTTGTTCACGGCTAATATTGATTACTCGACTAGGCACAAATTGTTGGATGGAAGAACATTTCGCCATACACTCGGCGTAGACTCGCCCACATCAGCAAGCTCAACCACATACCCCAATGCTTCCACCCCAAGTGATTCACGGCGAAAATCTGTCATCCCCGCATGGGACTGATCCGAAACATGAATATGCTCAATCGGAGTCGCAAAAGGGCGCAAACTCGACCAGAGTTGCAAATCTTGCAGGATCTGCACTGTGCCATAGGACAGAGCAATACTGCGTGCATCAAATCCGGGGTGCGCAGAATGATCGGTGGCAAACGCCTCAATAACCGCCACTTTAAGTTTGCCTTGGCTCAGTTGATGTAAAGCCAAAGCTAAAGTCGCGCCCGCCATCGCTCCACCAGCGATGATCACATCAAAACTGATCGGCTTGCTCAAACTGGGCTGCTTGCTGTCCGTCATCGCGCTTCCTTATTAATGCACTGTTGGCTTGCTATCATGCTCTGGTTTTACACCAAATTACATGTAAGGGTGAACACACAGGCTTTCATATGTTCGATTACCTGCTCGAGAAGCTCCGCTTGCTCTGCCAAATCA
>NZ_AOMO01000017.1 GCF_000338875.1 Vibrio mimicus CAIM 602
TTGTTATGGCTAAAGGTAGAAAAAAGCAAACCGCCGAAACACGCGCCAACAGTGCGCTGGGCTTATCTTGGCTTAGGGAAATTAGCTGGGTGGCACGATAGTAAACGAACAGGAATAGTGGGCTGGGAGCGACTTTGGGAAGGATGGTTCAAACTACAAACCATCCTTGAAGGTTACGAGCTTGCAATGTCTCTTGAGCATGAAATGTGATCAAGAGACAGGCATTACGCGGCTTTTTTCTTAACAACATTTTTAAGCTGTGACCCCACGCTTACATGGTAACACTCACAGCTAAGTCACCTTCACGATTGATCACATAACGCACCCGAACGATCGCATCTTCAGCATTCGTGTATTGCTGGCGTGATACCACACCTTTCTTAATCCATACCGAAAGCATCGCATCAACGCCATCTTCGCTCAAAGAAAAACGGCGTGCTAATTCTTGACGAGTTATGTTGCCTTTTTCTTCAATAGCCGTTCGGAGCTTAGTCAAAATCACGCGACAGGTACCTCAATCATTTTTTGCTTTCTTCCCGTTTGCTTCAGCATCCAATAAATCGCAAAGGCAATTCCAGAAATGAACACGATCCAAACTACGCTAGACATAGGATGTTCCGCGATATGAGTGATCTGGTAGTACAACACAGCAGAACCGTAAGCGAGTCCCATGGTCCATACAGCAATAAAGCGAGCATACGCAGCACCAAACTCACGTACGTATGCTCCCATCGCAGCTACACAAGGGGTATAGAGCAAAATAAAGATCAGATAAGCAAACGCCACATGACCGTTGGCAAAGTAGGTGTGTAAATTATCAAAGATAGTAGCATCCACTGCTTGCTCTTCAGCCACTGCATTGGTATCCGTTAAATCACCGACTTCAATCCCAAGTGGATCGCTAAAGTTCAATCCAGCAAGGTTATCCGGGATAGACATCAATGCCTCTTGCAAACTACCCAACAAGTCATATTCGGCAGCCTCTTCATCACCAGAGGTTGTGGTATAGAGGCTGTTCAACGTTCCTACAACGGCTTCTTTAGCAAAAATACCTGTAATGATACCAACGGTTGCAGGCCAGTTTTCCTGAGTAATACCCATTGGAGTAAATACTGGAGTCACAAACTGTGCTGCTTTTGAAAGGACTGATTTATCACTGTCTTCGTTACCAAAAGAACCATCAGTACCCACGGAGTTTAAAAAGCTCAAGATGGTCACAACGATGACTATCGTTTTCCCTGCCCCCAAAACAAAACGCTTTAGCTTCTGCCAGGTTTTGATCACCACGTTTTGCAGAGTTGGGATTTCATAATCTGGCATTTCCATGATTAAGCTTTCGCTCACACCTGGATACAACGTTTTTTTTCAGAACCAATCCGGTAAATACTGCCGCTACAATGCCTAATAAGTAGAGAGCAAACACAACATTCTGGCCACTTTGTGGGAAAAAGGCTGCGGCAAAGAGCGCATAGACTGGCAAACGTGCACCACAAGACATAAAGGGTGCCATTGATGCTGCAAGCTTACGCTCCCGTTCTTGATCCAGAGTACGTGTCGCCATTATGGATGGAACGTTACAGCCGAACCCTAACACTAACGGCACAAACGCTTTACCTGGCAGACCGATTTTTTGCATTACTTTATCCAGCACAAAAGCCGCACGTGACATGTAACCGGAGCTTTCTAAAACCGCTAAGAATAAGTACAGACAAGCAATGACAGGGATAAAAGTTGCAACGGTTTGGATACCGCCACCGATACCATCAGCGATCAATGTCACCAACCACACGGGTAGATGATCATCCAGTAAGTAATGGCCGCCATCAACCAACAAAGCTCCCACGCCTATGTCAAAGAAATCGATGAATGCACTACCGATATTTATCGAGAACATAAACATCAAGTACATCACAGCGAAGAAAAATGGAATACCTACCCACTTATTGAGAATGATTCGATCCGCTTTTTGGGTAAATTTATGGCTTAGTTTTCCTTCGGAGCGTCGTACATGTGTACAAAGCTCATACAAGTAGGTGTAGCGAACATTCGCTACCAGCAAATCAATGTCCATTGAACATTCGCCTTTGACCTGATGGACTTTCTGCCTTTCTGACTCTTTTAGACTATTAATTACCAGTAAATCATTTTCTAACGTTCGAATAGCCAAAGCACGGGCAGACACGGTTTGTCCGACAAACATCGGTTCCAATTGGCTAACCAACGCCTCAAACTCATCACCATAATTGAGTTCCAGATGCTTAAGCGCGATACCTTGAACTACTAATTTATGCAGCTTCTCTTTGAAGCGACGAACTTGCTCTTTACTATTCGCAGACAGTGCAAGCACTGGACAACCAAGAAAGCTTTCTAATTGTTTAATATCGACATGAACACGCTCGCGTTTAAGCACATCCATTTTGTTCAATACAACGATCATAGGGCGTTGCAATTCACGCAATTGCAACGTCATATACAAGCTGCGTTCAAGACAAGTCGCATCGACCACATTAATGATTAAGTCGGTTGGGTGAGTCAGTACAGCACGTGAAGCGATCGATTCATCGATGCTGTTTGTGTCATTACCACTATCTAATGCATAGATGCCGGGTAAATCCGTTAATAAAAATTCATCTCCAGCATGAGTAAAGCTACCTGTTTTTTTCTCAACAGTAACGCCAGCCCAGTTACCTACTTGTTGCTTCGCTCCGGTGAGACCATTGAACAGAGTCGTTTTACCACTGTTGGGATTGCCCACTGTCAGTACTTGATACTTCATTGTGCTCTCTCCACTTCAATATTCGCCGCAATATTTTCACGTAAAGCAATAGAAACACCACGTACCTCTACTTGGAGAGGATCCCCCATTGGAGCTCGACGAATCAATACAACTTCTGTGTTTGGAAGCACACCCATAACCATCAATTTCTTTCTGATCGTGTCAGAAAGGCCCTCTAATGCGAGGATGACACCGCGCTCGCCCGCTTTCATCTGTGACAATTTCATTTTCGTAACTTCTAAAAGAAAGTGTTAATAAGAAACATTACCATTAATAATGCGAGACATTACCATAAAATATTTAAGGTTTTCTTGCGTGAAAACAAAGTTTGCTTTAGTAACTCACAACGTTACTTTCGTTAAAAAACTCTCGTCAAAACCGTCAAATGCGATGTAAGAAAAATCTTCACTTAAGTTCAAAGCATTATGAGAAATCCGACACCAAATAAATAACCAATAAAAATCAATAAGATAATAACACTCAAAACTACTTGTCGTTTTTCTATGTGAAGTTGTCGTTAATTTTATAAGTAAAATAAGTCGATAGGATTATAGTGAACTCGTTGAAAGGACATCCCTCCTAGAAACAAGAATTCCAGAGGTGATATGACAATGTCATATCACTCCGGCAGCAAGCGAAGGTGTCGTTGACACCCGTGGTATAGTCCCCCCGGCTATACCACGATATTTTTTTTTCTCTTCTTTTTGTATTCCCACATAGAATCGCTAAACCGCAACTAATTCCCGTAGAATTGCAAATCGTTCTAGGCTTCTCGATCTTCGATGAATTGACTTGGTGATAATCCGAAATGGTGTTTGAAGCGCTGGCTGAAATAGGATGGGTCATTAAATCCGCAGTCAAAGGCAGCTTGAGCAATTTTGGCACCAGCCAATAAACTCTGACATGCCTTTTCTAATCTGACTTCATTAAGAGATTCTTTAAAGGTTTTACCAGTTACCGCTTTAAAGCGGCGTTGCAAACTTCGCTCCGACACAAACAGGGATTTTGCGGCGCTTGAAGTGGTGAAATTAGGGTCACTGTAGTTCTGTTCAATCAAATTCTCGATCTTACTTAACCACTCTTTATCTACGGTATCAATGCTCGGTTTTACATCTGGTTCGCTTTCATCTGACTTAAATGGCTCAAGTTCAGCAAGAGTCGCTAATGGCCAGGCAAGCTCGACAATATTACGCTCTTGCAGTGCAAAGACTCTCAACTCTCCTCCACTTCGAGTTACTAACTCTTGCAGCGGATAGGCTCCATAACCAGTCAAGTTCACTTGAACCGATTCGATGTTTTCTATCGGTGCTCCATAATCGGAAAATACGACAACAGCATGAGCATCCCTAATATCAAGGCGTATATTCAACTCTTGGTGTTTATACAGCCGCTTTATGGCATCGGTTAATACGGCATTGAACAAGACGTCAAGATTAAATTGACGGACTTCAATAAACCGAGTTTCACCACTATAAGTCAGTTGAATTGCGGCTTTGCTATATTCTTCCTGCCAACTCTTTAATGCTGATTCGATCAATAGATGCAAATCGTGATATTTACTCTCTTCAACATCACCTCGGTGCATAAAATGAAGTTGAGCGAGTTCCTGCTTCACTTTACAGAAAGGAATGTCAAACTCACCCCACCCACGAACTTTTGCGTAGGAGGACAAATGGCGCAGTAAAGGGTCAACCCCTTCCAGAACTTTACCAAGGATGTTGTGGTGCAGCTGGAGTTGCTTACGGAGTTGATGGTTATTACTCAATACAATCTTGCTCTGATGGCGTAATTGACTGGTTTTTAGATCAACCTGTGCTTTTAATTTCCGGTTAACCTTCACCATCATTCTCGTACGCCACCAAAAAGCCAGAGCCAATACGCTAAAAAGAGTCACAACATAACCAACGATGGCCATCGGAGTCATATACCAAGGCTGCAAAACTTCAAAATCAAATAATGCTTCGGTACGGTATCGTTGAGTTGGGTTTGCACTGCGCACTCTCAAACGATATTTTCCGGGTAAGAGTTGGTCAAAGTTCAGTAACGCCCAATCAAAACGCTGCCAATGTGGATCATCATTAAGCTTGTATTCTAAAGACTGATTTCTCGAAGAAGGCAAAGCTCCAAACTGGAAGCTAATCGCATCACCATAAGCAATTTTCAGCGGTTCCGGCATGCGATAACCCAGCAACTTGGTGCTATGGTTAACGCTTACTTGGCTAAACATCACCTGAATATTCGGCACATTAGAAACCGCTAATTCCTCAGTATTCGCTTTAACAACCCCGAGCTGTGAACCTATGATGAGTGAGGAAGAGCTTTGTTCACCACCTACAGCACAAGATGAAGATAAAAATTCATTACTGACCAAGCCATAAGGAGCACCAAAGTGTTTGTTCAATTGGCCTTGAAGGTGGTAATAACTGATACCTTTAGAAGAGACAAGCCACATGCCTTGCTTTGATTCAGCAATGCACAGAGGTTGAATATTCTCCTCGATGAGCTCTACTGGAGTCGCCTCGTATTGATCTTTACGCCAACGAAAAACGCCATACGATCCGACCACCCAGATGTGTCGATCCGCATCTTCTACCGCTTGGATAATTTCACCATAACGGTGACTAGCAAAATCAAAGCGAATCTGTTTACCGAACAAGGAATAAGCACCATGTTCTGTGCCAATCACAATGCCTTTTTCCACAGCAGCAAGTAGAGTGATTCGCGAAGGCGAAAACTTCTTAACCATCCACTCTGAACCATAATCCGTATAGGTTTGCTCCTTAGGTGAGAATGACCAGATCTGATGACTGCTCGATCCCCACAGGTTCCCATTCCTATCCATGGTTAGGTGATCGACTTCCGTTTGCAGTAATGAGAGAGGCAACTGCGGAGTATCAACACTGCGGCGGTTTAGGTTATATCGAATTAAACCTTTCTTTGTCGCAATCCAAACATTATCTCCCGATATGACAAAGTCATTAATCTCACCAGGATAAATCAGATGTTTACGCAACTCATCGGAAAAATTGAAGTTATAGAGACCCTGCTGTGTTATGGCTAAATAGTCACCAGCCGAATTCAAAGCCTTAGGTTTACTGAGCTTCGCTTCATTACCATCATTTGAGAGAGTCTGAGCGGCATAACGGGTGAATTGTTGCCCAAATAATGAGTAATAAAAGATCCCTTTATCTGTTGCTATCCACATGCCACCTTGAAAATCGTTCACCATGGCGTAGATTTTTCTACCCAATAAGGTGTAATCACCGCTGTTATTACTCTCTAACTGAACCACCTTACCCGTGATAATTGAGTAAACATACAGTCCGTCTTCCGTACCAACCCAGTACTCTTTTTCTGTTTCCGCAATGGATAAGACATGAGAGGAGCCAATTTTTTCGGGCAACGTACGCTTATTTTCAATATCGACAACAATAGCGCCATGCTTTGAACCTACTAACAACTCTCGGCGTTTGTGTGAGAAATACAGCTTTTGAATATAGCTCTTTCCTGATTTTTTAACGTGTGCAAATCCGTGCTCTTCAGATAAATAGACGCCAACATTCGTTGCCAAAGCCCATTTGGAAACCATGTATTGAGCATCATTAATCACCACGGCACTCGCACTATTTAGCTGATAAAGCTCATGCAGTGATAGAGAGTTAATTCGCCCACTGCGAATCTCATAACTATAAAAATTTTCACTATCCGTCATCCAAATCATGCCATTAGATGCCCCCATCTGGTTGATTTGGGTACCGGGTGTGAGGCTTATCATCAGCTCTTTGGGTTTCCCGGGATAGGTCCTAAACAGTTCATGCTGATCGAAAGTCCAGAAAGCACTATTCGCATAAACAATATGGCTAGAGGTTTGAGGTAGAACCGAGCCACGTCGCGGCAGGATATTTTGTCCATCAAAATACATGACCTTGCCATGGACATCATGAACCCAAATTCCTCCATCGTTACCAAGATAGAGATTTTGAGCGACAATGACTCTCCCCTGCTCTTGAATAGGCAAGGGATAAAATACCGACATTGACTTATCCAGCGCCAATGCCAGTGAAGGAATAATGAGGTTCAGCAAGCAGCCGTATAAAAATGTGCGCAACACGAGTTCCCCTGTCAGCGACAATTCAAGAATTCGTGTTTTATAGGTTTAGGAGTGAATAGGAACACGAATTCTCATGCATTCTAACGAATACCTAGCTTCGATGCAGTTTGAAAGGCCTAGAAAGAACATTTATTTTAATTTCGGAAAAAGAGAAATGCGGCTAAGGCCGCATTTAATAACAATTTTATTACACTATTCCATCAAGACTGAGACAAGCAAGAGTAGTAACTCTCCGCCATGGTATTGAGAAATGAAAAATAGCTCCCAGCCTTCAACTCTATTGAACCACCTAAAGGATCCAATACACCAACCTTCGCTGGCGTTCCCCTCACGACCGTTTCAATAATCGCAGGCTCAAATTGTGGTTCAGAGAATACACACTTTACGGCTTGGGTATTAAGTGTCTGCTTTATAGTAATCAAGGTTTTCGCACCCGGTTTTCTTTCTGGGTTAACAGTGAAATGACCAAGGTTATTGAGAGAAAAATGCTGTTCAAAATAACCATAGGCATCATGAAAAACATAATAAGGAACAGTAGTCACTGGTTTTAACTTTTCGCCTATAACATTGTCTTGCTCTGCCAGATTAGCTAAAAAACGAACAAGATTATCTTGATATTGCTGTTGATTCGCTTCATCTAGTGCAATCAATCTTGCAGTAATGGCATTGGCTACTTGCCCTGCCTGCTCAATCCCCAACCAGAAATGAGGGTCATGTCTTCCATGATGATGTCCATCATGGTCGTGCTCCCCTTCTTCACTGTATTCGTGGAGGGCTAAATTGGGGATTTGGCTTAATGTCAAAGCAGACTGACGATCAGCTAATAACTTACTCATAAAGGGTTCGAGATCCTGACCAAACCAAATAACCAAATCAGCCTGTTGAATCCGCTTTACATCTGAAGGACGGAGCGCATAATCATGCGGCGAAGCACCTGATGGCAAAAGAACATCAGGTGTTCCAGTGCCCAGCATCAATTCATAAGTGATCATCTGTATCGGTTTGATGCTAGTGAGCACTTCAATTGCACTGGCTGTTTTCGCAAACAGTGCAACGACACTCAGTAAAAGAAATCTCGGTAACATGGTTGCCGCACTCCAGTTAGTGGCTTTTATTGAGCCGGAATGTTACTTTATAACATAACCATTTTGCAAATGAGTTCTATTCATGGCTATTCTGATTGAGTTGCAGGACATCTGCGTCGACTTTGATCAACGACGCGTTCTTGACAATATTCGTTTAAATCTCAGCAAAGGCAACATTACTACGCTTATCGGTCCCAATGGTGCAGGTAAATCCACTTTAGTGAGAGTGATCTTGGGATTACAAACGGTTAACTCAGGAAAAATTATCCGCCAAGCAGGTATTCGCATCGGCTATGTACCGCAAAAACTCAAACTCAACGACACATTGCCTCTCACCGTCAATCGTTTCCTGAAACTTGCGGGACGTTTTAGTGCACAAGAATTAACTGAAGCCTTGAGATTGGTCGGCGGTGAACACCTGCAACACAATGACATGCACAAATTATCAGGCGGTGAAACACAACGTGTGTTACTGGCAAGAGCATTGTTGCAAAGACCCGATTTGCTCGTGTTGGATGAACCCGCACAAGGTGTGGATGTACAAGGACAAATCGACTTGTACGATCTTATTCATACTTTACGTAACCGCTTTGGCTGTGCGGTGTTAATGGTTTCTCACGATTTACATTTGGTTATGGCGAAAACGGATGAAGTGATCTGTCTACAACACCATGTTTGCTGCTCCGGTTCACCAGAGAGCATTGCTAAACACCCAAGTTATTTGGCGATGTTTGGCCATCGTAGCCGGGACACCTTAGCTTTTTATCAACATCACCACGAGCACCACCACCACGATTTATCCGGCTTACCGGTTAAAGGCAAAGCAAGTGCTTGCTCACACCACTCACATGGTCATCACAAACATGATTGAATTTCTTTTGCCGTCTCTGCTCGCCGGTCTTGGTATTGCCATTATCGCTGGTCCATTAGGTTCATTTGTTGTGTGGCGCAGAATGGCTTATTTCGGAGATACCCTTGCGCACGCATCCTTACTTGGCCTAGCGCTAGGTTTTTTACTCGACATCAATTTGTATCTCGCCTTGTTGGTTTGCTGTTTAGGCATGGCGGCCATTTTAGTCGCGATGCAAAAGCAAAAGCTAATAGCGACCGATACCCTACTCGGTATCATGGCGCACAGTGCGTTATCCCTCGGTATGATTGCAGTGAGCTTTCTCGATAATGTGCGGATCGATTTGATGAGTTATCTGTTTGGTGACTTACTTGCGATTAGCCCATCAGACCTCACCTTTATCTGGTTAGGTGTTGCGACGGTTAGCCTGATTGTTTACCTGCTTTGGCAACCTCTTTTAGCCACTAGTGTGAATGAAGAACTGGCTTTTGTTGAAGGAACCAACACTGACCTAATGCGTTTGATCTTGATGCTACTGATTGGTTTAGTAATTGCTGTAGGTATGAAATTTGTCGGCGCTTTGATTATGGGTTCGCTATTGATTATCCCTGCCGCAACGGCTCGTCGCCTTTCACGCACCCCTGAAGCCATGGCATTTTGGGCAATATTGCTCGGCATGCTGAGTGTGTTGGGAGGCCTCGCTCTATCTTGGCATTTTGATACTCCAGCAGGTCCTTCGGTGGTCGTCTCTGCCGCAGCTTTATTTGTACTCACTCAGTTTAAACGAGTTGCTTAACGCCTTATCAAATTTACCTTTGGCAAAAAAGAAACCCCGAAACTTTGTTCGGGGTTTTTTATCATCTGAATAAGTAATAGCGGTAGATTACCAGCCTGTTACTTCACGCAGTGCTTTGCCGATATCTGCAAGACTTTTTACTGTCTTCACGCCCGCAGATTCAAGCGCTGCGAATTTCTCTTCAGCAGTACCTTTACCACCAGAGATGATCGCACCAGCATGACCCATACGTTTGCCCGGAGGAGCCGTTACACCAGCGATATAAGAAACGACAGGTTTTGTGACGTTAGCTTTGATAAAGGCAGCCGCTTCTTCTTCTGCAGTACCGCCGATTTCACCGATCATCACAATCGCTTCTGTCGCTGGGTCTTCTTGGAACATCTTCAGGATATCGATGAAGTTTGAACCAGGAATTGGATCGCCACCGATACCCACACAGGTAGACTGGCCGAAACCTTCGTCAGTAGTCTGTTTCACAGCTTCGTACGTCAAAGTACCAGAACGAGAAACGATACCCACTTTACCTTTCTTGTGAATGTGTCCTGGCATGATGCCAATCTTACATTCGTCAGGCGTGATCACACCTGGACAGTTCGGGCCGATCATACGAACGCCAGTCTGTTCCAGTTTCACTTTGACATCAATCATGTCAGTGGTAGGAATACCTTCGGTGATAGTCACGATCAGCTTGATGCCCGCATCGATCGCTTCCAGAATCGCATCTTTACAGAATGGTGCAGGTACGTAGATGACTGTTGCAGTTGCGCCAGTCACTTCAACGGCTTCACGAACCGTATTAAATACAGGCAAACCTAGATGAGTTGTACCGCCTTTACCTGGCGATACACCACCAACCATTTGTGTGCCATAAGCAATCGCCTGTTCAGAGTGGAAAGTACCTTGCCCACCAGTGAAACCCTGACAAATGACTTTAGTGTCTTTATTGATAAGAATCGACATTATTTGCCCTCCGCCGCGGCAACTACTTTTTGAGCTGCGTCTGTCAGAGATACAGCTGCAATAATATCTAGACCAGATTCTGCCAGTACTTTACGTCCAAGTTCTGCGTTTGTGCCTTCAAGACGCACAACCACAGGAACGCTTACGCCAACTTCCTTAACCGCACCGATAATGCCTTCTGCAATCATGTCGCAGCGCACAATGCCACCAAAGATGTTAACCAGTACTGCTTTTACATTGGTATCAGACAAAATAATCTTGAACGCTTCTGCAACGCGCTCTTTGGTCGCGCCACCGCCCACATCGAGGAAGTTTGCTGGTTTTCCGCCGTGCAAGTTAACAATGTCCATGGTACCCATAGCTAGGCCAGCACCGTTAACCATACAACCTACGTTACCATCCAACGCAACGTAGTTAAGTTCCCATTTAGCCGCATGCGCTTCACGAGCATCTTCTTGAGAAGCATCGTGCATTTCACGCAGTTTAGGTTGACGGTACATCGCATTCGAGTCGATGTTGATCTTACCGTCTAGACACAGCAGATTGCCTTCAGCCGTAATCACCAGCGGGTTGATTTCCAGCAGTGCGAGGTCGTATTGAGCAAACATTTCACCTAAGCCCATGAAAATTTTCACGAACTGTTTGATTTGGTCACCTTGCAGGCCAAGCTTGAACGCCAACTCACGGCCTTGGTAGGCTTGAGGGCCAACCAGTGGATCGATCGCTGCTTTGTGGATCAGTTCTGGAGTTTCTTCTGCGACTTTCTCAATTTCCACACCACCTTCAGTCGATGCCATGAAAACGATACGGCGAGTAGAACGGTCAACAACCGCACCCAGATAGAGTTCATTTGCGATGTTAGATGCTTCTTCAACCAGAATTTTTGAAACAGGTTGGCCATTCGCATCTGTTTGATAAGTTACTAGGTTTTTACCTAGCCACTTTTGTGCAAAGGCTTTTACGCCATCTTTAGTATCGTGCAGTTCAACGCCACCTGCTTTGCCACGTCCACCAGCGTGAACTTGACATTTTACGACTTTCTTCGCTGTGCTGATGCGTCCTGCAGCTTCAAACGCTTCTTGTGGCGTATCACAAGCATAACCTTCCGGTACAGGCAAACCGAATTCTGCAAACAGCTGTTTAGCTTGATATTCATGCAAATTCATTGTGTTGTTCCATTTGTTTATTGTTCTTCCATAGAGCTCAGCTCATCTGAACTTTACGTTTGTAGGGTCACTCTTGAGCGAGTAGCCAATCTTTGGCCAAAGCCAGGTCGGACGTTGAGCGTGTCCGACCCTTGTCAATCAATCACTCAGAAATCTGAGTCATCAATTGTTTAAACATCGAGCAGTAGACGTGCTGGATCTTCTAGCAATTCTTTTACCGTCACTAGGAAACCAACCGACTCACGACCATCGATTGAACGGTGGTCATAAGACAGCGCCAGATACATCATTGGCAGGATTTCAATCTTGCCATCCACCACCATCGCGCGGTCTTGGATCTTATGCATACCCAGAATAGCCGCTTGTGGTGGGTTGATGATTGGCGTAGACATCAGTGAACCAAACACACCACCGTTGGTGATAGTGAAGTTACCGCCAGTCAGCTCGTCTACGGTCAATTTGCCGTCACGGCCTTTTTCTGCCAGCTCTTTGATACCTTTTTCAATTTGCGCCAAGCTCAAGGTATCGCAGTTTTTCAGTACCGGCGTTACCAGACCGCGTGGTGTCGATACGGCAATACTCACATCAAAGTAGTTGTGGTAAACCAGATCTTCGCCATCGATAGATGCGTTCACTTCTGGGTAACGTTTCAGCGCTTCAGTCACGGCTTTCACATAGAAAGACATGAAGCCAAGACGGATACCATGACGCTTTTCGAAAACGTCTTGGTACTGCTTACGCATATCCATGATCGGTTTCATGTTCACTTCGTTAAACGTAGTAAGCATTGCAGTGCTGTTTTTCGCTTCCAACAGACGCTCAGCAATACGTTTACGTAGACGAGTCATAGGTACGCGTTTTTCTGTACGACCGGCCACTGGAGCGATAGCTGCAACTGGTGCTTCAGCTTTCGCAGCAGGCTTAGCTTTGTTCGCTGCCAAATGTGCTTCGATGTCTTCACGAGTGATACGGCCACCTACACCAGAACCTTTCACTTGGTGAGCTTCCAAGTTGTGTTCCGCAAGAAGACGACGAACCGCAGGGCTCAACGCATCATTGCTTTCTTCAGTCAGTGACGCTTTATGACGTTTGTCTGGTGATGGTTCAGTAGCATCTGGCGTATCTTGAGTCGGTTCACCCGCAACAGCACCCAGTTTCAAACGAGCCAGCAGTTGTTTAGAAAGAACGGTTGCGCCTTCTTCTTCCAGAATCGCTTCCAAAACACCCGCTTCTGGTGCCGGAACTTCCAGCACCACTTTGTCGGTTTCAATTTCAACAATTACTTCATCACGAGCAACCGTGTCACCCGGCTTCTTGTGCCACGTCGCAACAGTGGCATCCGCAACTGATTCAGGCAAATCTGGAACCAGAATTTCAATGGTCATAATGGTATCTTCCTTATACTTCTAGTTCTTAAGCTAGGGTCAGAGCGTCTTCAATCAACGCTTTTTGTTGTTTCATGTGCACCGACATATAGCCGACCGCTGGCGATGCCGAAGCTGGACGACCTGCGTATTTCAGATCTGCACCCGCTGGAATCGCAGCACGGAAATTGTGCTGACTACTGTACCAAGCACCTTGGTTTTGTGGCTCTTCCTGACACCAAACGTAATCCACCACATTGGTGTAATTCGCAATGGCTGCTTGTACTTCTTCCAGAGGGAATGGGTACAGCTGTTCAATACGGACAATTGCCACATCTTGCTGCTCATTCGCACGGCGCTGTTCAAGCAAGTCGTAGTAAACCTTACCGGAACAGAACACAACACGCTTAACTTGTGCCGCATCCAATGCATCAATCTCACCGATTGCAGCTTGGAAAGTGCCGTGAGCAAGATCTTCCATGCTTGATATACACAATGGATGACGCAGTAGAGACTTAGGCGACATTACCACTAGTGGACGACGCATTGGGCGAACCACTTGGCGACGAATCATGTGGTAAACCTGAGCTGGCGTAGATGGAATTACCACCTGCATGTTCTGTTCAGCGCACAGTTGCAAATAACGCTCTAAGCGTGCTGATGAGTGCTCAGGGCCTTGGCCTTCATAACCATGTGGCAGCAACATAGTCAGACCACATAAACGGCCCCATTTCTGTTCACCAGAGGAGATAAACTGGTCAATCACCACTTGCGCACCGTTGGCAAAGTCACCGAACTGCGCTTCCCACAGGGTTAAGCCGCCTGGTTCTGCGGTTGCGTAACCGTATTCGAATGCCAATACCGCTTCTTCTGACAGCACAGAGTCAAAGACTTCAAACGGGCCTTGGCCTGCATGAATTTGAGATAGCGGAATGTAAGTACTGGCATCATTTTGGTTGTGCAAAACTGCATGACGGTGGAAGAAGGTTCCACGGCCTGAATCCTGACCAGAAATACGAATGCGTTTACCATCATCAAGCAGAGTGGCGTAGGCCAGCGTTTCCGCCATACCCCAATCCAGCATCTTCTCGCCTGAAATCATTGATAGGCGATCTTGATAGATTTTTTCAACACGGCTATGCAGAACATGACTTTCCGGATATTGGCAAACACGGCGACCGAGATCTTGCAATCGCTCCATCGCGTATTCGTTATCCCATGGAATATTCCAATCGTGACCAAGGTATGGAGACCAGTCAACCGAGTGCATCGCCATAGGACGCCACTCTTTAACCACCACCTCACCGTGATCCAATGCATCGCGATATTCGTTAACGAGTTGAGTGGCGGTTTCTAAATCGCACTCACCACGCTCGGTCAACACATCTGCATACAGCTTACGAGGTGTTGGGTGTTTTTTGATTTTTTGGTACATCAGCGGCTGTGTTGCGTTTGGCTCATCCGCTTCGTTGTGACCATGACGGCGATAACACACCAGATCGATGACCACATCACGTTTGAATTCGTTACGGTAATCCAACGCTAAGCGCGTAACAAACGCCACCGCTTCTGGATCATCTGAATTCACATGGAAAATTGGTGCCTGCACCATCTTGGCAATATCGGTACAGTACATGGTTGAACGAGTATCGCGTGGGTTTGAAGTGGTAAAGCCCACTTGGTTATTCACTACGATACGCACAGTTCCACCCACGTAGAAACCACGGGCTTGTGACATGTTGAAGGTTTCTGCTACAACACCTTGCCCCGCAATCGCTGAGTCACCGTGAACTGTGATAGGAAGAACCTTGCCACCATCTTCATCGCCTAGACGATCTTGGCGCGCACGTACTGAACCCATTACTACTGGGTTAACAATCTCAAGGTGCGATGGGTTAAAGGCTAGCGCTAAGTGTACGTCACCACCCGGTGTCGCAAAGTCAGCCGAGAAACCTTGGTGATACTTAACATCACCTGTACCCCAACCTTCACCGTGCTTACCTGCAAACTCGTCAAACAGATCTTGAGGTTTCTTACCCAGAACGTTAACCAGCATGTTCAAGCGGCCGCGGTGTGCCATACCAATCACCACTTCACGCATGCCACTGGCACCTGCGTGACGGATCAATTCTTTGGTCATTGGGACTAAGGCATCGCCACCTTCAAGAGAGAAGCGCTTCGCACCTGGGAATTTTGCACCAAGATAACGCTCAAGACCTTCGGCTGCAGTGAGCTCTTCAAGGAATGTGCGTTTTTCTGCTTTCGTGAATACAGGATTACCAATCACTGGCTCAAGACGCTGCTGAATCCAACGTTTTTGTTCGGTATCGGTAATGTGCATGTATTCAGCACCGACAGAACCACAGTAGATTTTTTGCAGAGATTGGTAGATGTCTTTCAACTTCATCGTGTCTTTGCCGATTGCAAAAGAGCCCACGTTGAAAGTTTCTTCCATATCTTCTTGGGTCAAGTTATGGAATGAGGGATTAAGTTCCGCCACTTCAGGACGGTTCCATAAACCGAGGGGATCAAGCTTGGCAGCTTCATGACCGCGGAAGCGGTATGCGTTGATTAGCTGCAGTACTTTGACTTGTTTTGCATCGACTTCAGGATCACTAACTTGGACATTGTAATGCTTTGTCTCTTGGGCGAGTCGTCGGAAGTAGTCACGGACGCGTGAGTGTGGTTGTTCAACCACATTCGTTGGGTGCGCAGGCAGCCCATCAAAAACACGTTTCCACTCCTCACTTACCAGATCGGGATCACTTAGATACAGTTCGTAGAGGTCTTCTACGTAAGTTGCATTGGCGCCAGCCAAGTGTGAAGACTCGAGCCATGCCTTCATCACGCCGTTGTGCATTTTTTTCCCTTAACCAGTAGTTTTCACGTTTGCTTCGGTCTTATCGCCGAGCTATAAAAGGCAGGCCCGAAGGCCTGCAATTTTCAATCTAAACTGAACGATTGATCAGCATGGACTTAATATGCCCAATCGCTTTCGTCGGATTCAATCCTTTCGGACAAACACTGACACAGTTCATGATGCTGTGGCAACGAAAAACGCTAAATGCATCATCAAGATTCGATAAGCGTTCATCTGTTGCAGTATCACGGCTGTCAATCAACCAACGATAAGCTGCCAACAAGCCTGCAGGTCCGATAAATTTATCCGGATTCCACCAGAATGAAGGGCAAGAAGTCGTACAGCAAGCGCACATAATACACTCGTAAAGACCATCTAAATGTGCCCGTTCTTCCGGTGATTGCAAGTTCTCTCTTGATGGAGGAAGTGCATCATCTGCAATCAAGAAAGGCTTAACTTTCGCATAGTTATCGTAAAACTGAGTCATGTCGACAATCAAGTCACGAATAACAGGTAAACCCGGTAGTGGACGAATCACGATTTTGTCGCCTTTTAGTGCAGACAGAGGCGTGATACAAGCCAGACCGTTTTTACCATTCATGTTCAGACCGTCCGAACCACAAACACCTTCACGGCATGAGCGACGGAAAGCAATGCTTGGATCTTGTTCTTTGAGCAGAATCAGAGCATCCAGCAGCATCATGTCAGACCCTTCTTCTACTTCAAGAATGTAGTCTTTCATGTATGGCTTAGCATCCACATCCGGATTGTAGCGATATAAAGAGAAGTTGAGTTTCATTTTGAGTACCTCCCTTAATATGAACGCACTTTAGGCGGGAACGGGTCACGGTGAACAGGTGTCATATTCACATCACGTTTACTCATCTGTTCCGTTTCCGGATTGTAGATTGAGTGACACAGCCAGTTTTCATCGTCACGATCTGGATAGTCGAAGCGAGCATGAGCACCACGGCTTTCAGTACGATAGTTTGCCGCCACGGCAGTAGAAAACGCTGTTTCCATCAGGTTATCCAGCTCTAAACATTCGATACGCTGAGTGTTGAATTCTGACGATTTATCAGCAAGATGTGCATCTTTCAGGCGCTCGCGAATCACTTTCAACTCTTCAAGACCTTCGGCCATCGCTTTACCTTCACGGAATACCGAGAAGTTATTTTGCATGCAGCGTTGCAGATCTTTACGGATAACAACTGGGTCTTCGCCACCTTTGCTGTTTTCCCAGCGCATGGTACGAGCCAAAGAAGCTTCGATATCAGATGCGGTTGCTGGGCGAGCTTCTGCTTGAGCACGCAGAGTTTCACCAAGATGCAGACCTGTCGCACGACCAAATACCACGAGGTCAAGCAGTGAGTTACCGCCTAAACGGTTCGCACCGTGTACCGATACAGAGGCGATCTCGCCGCAAGCGAACAAACCTTGAACCTCAACATCTTTACCACTTCTGTCTTGCTTAATAGCTTGGCCAGAAACTTGTGTTGGTACACCACCCATCATGTAGTGACAGGTTGGAATAACGGGGATTGGCTCTTTCACTGGATCAACGTGAGCAAAGGTACGTGATAATTCACAGATACCCGGTAGACGTGATTCCAATACATCACGACCTAAGTGATCCAGTTTCAGTTTGATGTGTGGACCCCAAGGACCATCACAACCACGACCTTCACGGATTTCGATCATCATTGAACGAGCAACCACGTCACGACCTGCCAAGTCTTTGGCATTCGGTGCGTAGCGTTCCATGAAACGTTCGCCGTCTTTATTCAGTAGATAACCACCTTCACCACGACAACCTTCAGTAACCAGTACACCCGCACCCGCGATACCTGTTGGGTGGAATTGCCACATTTCCATGTCTTGCATTGGTACGCCAGCACGCAATGCCATACCAACACCATCACCGGTATTGATGTGTGCGTTAGTGGTTGAGGCGTAAATACGGCCTGCACCGCCCGTAGCAAGTACGGTTGCTTTGGCTTTGAAATAGCAAATTTCGCCAGTTTCCATACAGATAGCGGTACAACCGAGCACAGCACCGTCTTGGTTTTTCACCAAATCCAGCGCATACCATTCAGAGAAAATGGTAGTTTTATGTTTAACGTTTTGTTGGTAGAGCGTATGCAATAGAGCATGACCTGTACGGTCAGCCGCTGCAGCAGTACGCGCCGCTTGCTCACCACCAAACTCTTTTGACTGGCCGCCAAAAGGACGTTGATAGATTGTACCGTTCTCGAAACGAGAAAATGGCAGGCCCATTTTCTCAAGTTCAATCACAGATTCAGGGCCATTTTTACACATGTATTCGATAGCGTTTTGGTCACCGATATAGTCGGAGCCTTTTACCGTATCGTACATATGCCATTGCCAATCATCTTTATGTGAGTTACCCAACGCCACAGTAATACCACCTTGAGCTGATACGGTGTGTGAACGAGTTGGGAACACTTTTGAAAGCAGAGCACAAGTTAAACCTTGCTCAGAAATTTGTAGTGCAGCGCGCATGCCTGCACCACCCGCGCCGATTACAACGGCATCAAAGGAACGAACTGGAATAGTCACTTAGGCACCCCACAATACAAATAGGCCAGAGAAGAAGTATCCAAGCAATACCGCGATGACAACTAACTGTAGTCCCGCACGCAATTTGGAACACTTAATGTAATCCGTCAGTACTTGCCATAAGCCAATCCAGCCATGGATTAATACTGAAACTAATGCCAACATTGTGAAGACTTTGGTGAAAGTGCTACCAAAGAACTGAGTCCACGCAACATACGAGATGTCCGTGAACGCGCAAAAACTTACGATATAAATGGTGTACAAAACCATGATGATCGCCGAAGCACGAATCAACAGAAAATCGTGCACACCGTTACGACCAAACGAAGAAACATGTTTTACCATACCAGAACTCCCGCCAGCAGAGACAATACAGCGGTAGCAGCAAAAGCCACCTTGGCGCTTGTGGCACCGGATTCCAGCTCTTCAAAATGGCCAAGATCCATCAATAAATGACGAATGCCACCAGCAATGTGGTAGGCCAGAGCAGTTAGGATTCCCCACAGCACGAACTTCACTAGAAAGCTGTCAACAATGTTGCTCGCTTCCATGAATCCGACAGGTGAGGATAGAGAGAGGGATAGCAACCAAAGCAAAATCCCAACCGCAACAAACGTAATCACCCCCGACACACGGTGGAGGATGGATGCGATTGCTGAGATCGGAAAGTGGATGGTCTGCAAATCTAAATTAACAGGTCTTGACTTTCTTTCTTTCACGGGCTTGCTCACTCAGCTCCATTGAGCATTTATAGTTATGGATGAATTCTGGTCGATAATGCGCATAATTTAACATTTAATCAACATTTCGACCGCCAAATTGGCGAGTTAATTGTAGTTTAAATGTTACACTCAAGTCTTAAATTCATAAGCTGAATTTCTTTCTAGGCTTGAATTTATAAGGTCTCTCACAGAATTTTCTGTGTCACTATACGGACTGCAACATTCTAATACAATTGCTGTAACAATTTTTGCTACACAGAACAGATTTTTAACTTTATACGTATAAAAAATCAAAGTGAGTGCACACATCAGAGTAGAATCATTGACTTTAATTAAGATCGGACGTACAAGAATCACACACAAAACATCCTGGACGGATTAAATAATAAACAAAGGAGATGGTTATGGCGGATAAGAAAGCGACCCTTCACATCGAAGGTAAAGCGCCGATCGAATTGCCAATTATGGATGGATCTCTTGGTCCACAAGTAATTGACGTTCGTACTTTAGGCTCAAACGGTTACTTTACTTTTGACCCGGGTTTTCTTGCCACTGCATCCTGTGAATCTCAAATTACTTATATCGATGGCGCTAAGGGCATTTTGTTGCACCGCGGCTACCCTATCGATCAGTTAGCCAATAACGCTGATTACTTGGAAGTTTGTTACATCCTTCTTTACGGTGAAGCCCCAAATCGTAAGCAATATGAAGAATTCAAGAAAATCGTTACTCGCCACACCATGGTGCATGAGCAAATAGCGAGCTTTTTCCACGGTTTCCGCCGTGATGCTCACCCTATGGCTGTCATGTGTGGTGTAGTTGGTGCGTTAGCCGCTTTCTATCACGATTCACTCGATATCAATAACGACACACACCGAGAAATTGCGGCTTATCGTCTGCTTTCAAAAATGCCGACTCTGGCTGCAATGTGTTACAAATATTCGGTTGGTCAACCGTTTATCTATCCACGTAACGATTTGAGCTATGCAGAAAACTTCCTGCACATGATGTTTGCAACACCATGTGAAGAGTATGAGGTCAACCCTATCGTTGCTCGTGCTATGGATAAGATCTTCACTCTGCATGCTGACCATGAACAAAACGCATCGACTTCGACTGTGCGTTTGGCTGGTTCATCAGGTGCTAACCCATTTGCATGTATTGCAGCAGGTATCGCTTCTCTATGGGGTCCTGCACATGGTGGTGCAAATGAAGCTTGTTTACGTATGCTGGAAGAGATCGGTTCTGTCGACAAAATCCCTGAATTCGTAAGACGTGCGAAAGACAAAGATGATCCATTCCGTCTAATGGGCTTCGGTCACCGCGTTTATAAGAATTACGATCCACGTGCAACCGTAATGCGTGAAGCGTGCCATGAAGTGCTCAAAGAGCTGAACATTCAAGATCCTCTGCTCGATGTAGCAATGGAGCTAGAGCGTATTGCTCTTTCTGATGAATACTTTATCGAGAAGAAACTCTATCCAAACGTGGATTTCTACTCAGGCATCATTCTGAAAGCGATCGGTATTCCAATCTCAATGTTCACCGTGATTTTTGCTATGTCACGTACCATTGGTTGGATTGCACACTGGAATGAAATGCACAGCGATCCAGACAACCGTATCGGTCGTCCACGTCAGCTGTACACCGGTCAAAAACTGCGTGATTTCACTCCACTGCATGAACGCAGCTAGTCATTGATTCGTAAAGTTTAATGTCAAAAAGAGCGAGATAATCTCGCTCTTTTTTATTGCCCTAAACTGGGTTATCAATGTCGATAAAGGTGACATCAAAGCCGTGATTTTCCGCGAGCCATTCACCTAACGCTTTAATCCCATAACGCTCGGTAGCATGGTGTCCTGCCGAGAAATAATGGATTGACTGTTCACGGGCCGAATACGTTGTGCGCTCTGAGATTTCCCCAGAAATAAACGCATCCAAACCATGACTGGCTGCCAACTCAATGTAGTCTTGTCCACCGCCTGTACACCAACCGACGGTTTCAATCAGTTTGTTTGCCTGCTCAGGGGCAATATGTAGCGGAGTGCGATTCAGCGCTTGCCCAATCCTGTTTGCCAGCTCTTGTCCAGTTAATGGTTGAGAGAAACGTCCAAACATAGCGACCGATTGTGGATGTCCTTCCAAACCGCCTTCAACAGTGATCCCGAGTCGCTGCGCGAGCTGCGCATTGTTGCCCAATTGTGGATGGATATCTAAAGGCAGATGGTATGCATAAAGATTAAGATCATTTTGGATGAGGGTACGAATACGGCGACCTTTCATACCGCGAATCGCCTCAGGTTCACTTTTCCAAAAATAGCCGTGGTGAACCAGAAGCGCATCAGCTTTCAACTCAATCGCAGCTTCAATTAAAGCCATGCTAGCGGTCACACCGGTGACAATTCGTTTTACTTTCGTTTTACCTTCGACTTGTAAACCATTGGGACAATAATCTTTAATTAACTGTGGGGACAATGTCTCATTTAACAACACTTCTAGCTGTAAATTGTTCATCTTGTAATCCATTGAGCAACAGAGGTGGCGTGGTTATAACAATTTCAGGCTAGAATGTCGAAATATGTGAAAAGAGTGGTGAAGATAAAATGGAGTTAAAACACTTAATGGATTGGGTGAACCGCACCCCTGCCCTGTTTCAAGCCAAAGCGCCTTTAGTTGACAAAGCGCCATTTAGCAAAACAACACGAGAAACTTGGCCTGAGTATCAAGGAAATCCACGTTTAGGCTTTCTTTATCAATATCTATGCGCACAGTTATTTACAGCCACCCCTTATTACAATGCGGTCTCAGAAGAGATCCAGCTAATTGATGAGGGGAAAACCATTGGTTCGTTGGATTTTCTAGCGAAAAACCGTAAAACAGAACATTACGAGCATTGGGAAGTCGCAATCAAATTCTATTTGTTGCACCAAGGGCTATGGTATGGCCCTAATCCGGAAGATCGCTTGGATATCAAGCTCGACCATATGCTCAACCACCAACTCAAATTGTCACAGAATGCTCTGTTCATTGAACAGCATCCTTTGTGGGCTGGTGCATCACAACACCTGCTCATGCAGGGGCGCCTCTACACCAATCCCTTTTCTGACGAGCCTATTCCAAAAGATTGTCTGGGTTATTCGATTAATGCAAACCAAGTTCAAGGTTATTGGTGTTTCCAACACGAACAACATTTGATTAATGAACCTCTATATTTACTTGAGAAGACAGAATGGCTGACAGGACGTCAACCCAGTTCAATACGTTATGTCGGGCAAGCGGAAGGATTTGTACATTGCCAATCGGAATCCGGTAAATTCTGGTTTATCGTGCCAGACCAATGGCCAAATATTTAAGCGTTGTAAAAGTAAAGGGCGATCTCATCGCCCCTTATTCATTTAACCACTATCGATTATAAACCAGCATCTTTAAACACTTGGTTCACAATCTGCTGAGCTTCAGACTCAATCTGTTTCAAGTGGTCTGCACCTTTAAAGCTCTCACAATAGATCTTGTAGATATCTTCTGTGCCAGAAGGACGAGCCGCAAACCAACCATAATCTGTGGTCACTTTCAGGCCACCAATCGCCGCACCATTGCCTGGCGCATGAGTCAGACGAGCCGTGATCGGATCTCCTGCTAGTGTTTGTGCAGCAACCATTTCAGGAGACAGTTTTTTCAGTACATTCTTCTGTGGGCCATTCGCCACGGCTTGAATACGGCTGTAATGAGAATCACCGTGCTTAGCCGCTAGCTCATCATAGTATTGTTGCGGATTCTTACCTGTTACCGCGGTAATTTCGGCCGCTAGCAAACATAGAATGATACCGTCTTTGTCTGTAGACCAAGGTGTGCCATCTTGACGTAGGAAGGATGCGCCCGCACTCTCCTCACCACCAAAACCAAAACGACCTGAGTACAGACCATCTACAAACCATTTGAAACCAACGGGTACTTCACACAGCTCACGACCTAGATCGGCGACCACTTTATCAATCATGGCGCTGGAAACGAGGGTTTTACCCACTGCGACATTCTCTGCCCACCCTTGACGATGACGGTACAGATAATCAATACACACCGCTAGGAAGTGGTTAGGATTCATCAAACCTTTTGGCGTAACAATGCCGTGACGATCGTAATCAGGATCGTTGCCGAAAGCTAAGTCGTACTGATCTTTCAGCGCCAGCAAACCAGCCATCGCATAAGGTGAAGAACAATCCATGCGGATCACGCCATCTTTATCTAATGACATGAATTGGAAGCTTGGATCGATAGCTTCACTCACCAGAGTCAGATCCAGTTGGTAGCTTTACCAATTTGACGCCAGTAATCGATACCACTGCCACCCAGTGGATCTACACCTATTTTGAGTTTGGCTTTTTGAATTGCCGCCATGTCGATCACATGAACCAGATCGTCTACGTATGGTTTGACCAAATCGACTTGCTTGAGCAGCTCGGATTGTTTTGCCAAAGCAATCGGCATGCGTTTTACACCTGCAAGATGATTGCTGATGTAAGCATTAGCACGATCTTCAATCGCTTGGGTTAGCTCACCTTCTGCTGGGCCACCGTGTGGTGGGTTATATTTGATACCACCATCTTGTGGCGGGTTGTGCGAAGGTGTGATCACAATACCATCTGCTTTATCTGCATGCTTCAGGTTGTAAGTTAAAATCGCGTGTGAAATGCCTGGCGTGGGTGTATAGCCGTTATTTTCTTGAACAATCACTTCAATGTCGTTGGCAATCAGCACTTCGAGCACACTGCTAAATGCAGGCTCAGAAAGCGCATGTGTATCTTTACCAATGAAGATTGGGCCTGTAACGCCTTGCTCGTGGCGTACATCTGCCACGGCTTGCGCAATCGCAAGAATATGATGCTCGTTAAACGTCGTTTTATCTGCTGTACCTCGGTGTCCCGATGTACCAAACTCGACTTTATGCGCCATATTTCCAGCTTCTGGCTGGAGTAGGTAATAATTTGCAACCTGCGCCGGGATATTGTGGAGATCCTCTTGTTGCGCCTTTTGTCCTGCACGAGGGTGCATAGCCATAGTGACATCCTTTCTTTAAATTTCACATAAAATAAAACCCCATAATAACGGCGTAACGCTACGCATTATGAGGCTTGAATCAGAGTTTTTGGCTGTAATCAGCAAAAATCAAATAGAATGGGTAACTTTCTCAATAATGTCGCTTGGGAAGCCCATGCGTACCATCACCTGCTCCACCATTTGTTGCTTACGGCTGGTATTGTTATTGGTGATTACCCAAAACGGCGTATTTGGAATCGCTTTCGGCTTAGTGGTTTGCCCACTGGCTAACAAAGTCTGTTCATTGTCAGCAAAATAAACGCGCTTACGGCCTTTCACCATAGTCGCTTCAGAAAAGCTCGCAGAGTCGATGCGATGAAGAGTAGACAGCACCAGCATAAAGCGATCGATCGCATTCTTCAGGCCTGCAAATTCATCGGAAATCAGCAGTGAACGCATTTCTTTCACACCATCAATTTTGGTATCTAACGCTGCGTCTTTGCTCACCACAATGCCTTTTGGCTCAACAACAGGTGTAGCAGTGGCTAACTCACTACCATCCACATTGAGAAGACGACGCAAAATATCGGAGGCACTTTCACCAATATGCAGAGTCTGGCTCGCAATGTAACGGTATAGATCCTCATCAACCTCAATTGTTTTCATTCGCTTTTCACAATCTCTATGTTTAAACTTTCGGGGATTATAGCGAGATCTTTACTGAGACTCTACGTTAAACCAATCACTAATAAGATAAAATGTCAGCACTTCTAAATTACAAACTAGAGGGCAATGGACAGACAGTTGTTCTGATCCACGGTCTTTTCGGCAGCTTAGATAACCTTGGCTTGCTTGCTCGCGATCTAAAAAATGATCATCAGGTATTGAGTCTGGATCTTCGTAACCACGGGCTTTCCTTCCACAGTGATGAACACAATTATGCGCTGATGGCGCAAGATGTGAATCAGTTACTTGAGCATCTCAATCTCAATTCTGTCATCGTGATTGGCCACTCCATGGGTGGCAAAGTTGCAATGAAATTAGCCGATATCGCCACACCGAAAATTCGCCAATTGGTGGTTTTAGACATGTCGCCCGTCGCTTATACCCAACGTCGTCACGATAATGTGTTTGCCGGACTAGATGCCGTGTTAGCGCAGAAACCAACGTCGCGCAGCGAAGTGATGTCAATTCTTGCTCAACATATAGAAATGGAAGGTGTACGCCAGTTTCTCGGCAAATCTTTGATGTCGGATCAGAACGTGATGACATGGCGTTTCAATGTTGCAGCTTTGAAAGCACATTATGCGGAAATTCTCGGATGGGACATTATCGCCAAATGCCGAATTCCAACCCTATTTATCAAAGGTGCGGATTCCGATTATCTCACGGCACAACATCAGCCTATGGTTCAAGCCCAATTTAGCCAAGCGAAAGCCCATGTCATCGCCAATACTGGACATTGGTTACATGCGGAAAAACCGGCTGAAGTGCTGAGGGCAATACGTAAGTTTATCGATGTTCCTCATTAAGGCGGCAAGTGTGAATTGAGAAGCATTAGGCGCATTAACTTTGTCGGATAACAGTGGTATAGTGCGCGCAAGCAATTTGGCATAAAGGAATATCATGCTTTACGACTATATGAACATGCTGGAGTCGGTTGGACTCGATCTGCTGTTTGCCTCGATCTTTTTCTTGATCGGCATGGCAATTAAAGATGTGTTGAAACAAGGTAATGTTCCCCCATTTGGGCGTCGTATTGTGTGGTTAGTTCTCTTTTTGGGGTGCGCAGGCTTTGTCGCCAAAGGCATAATTCAATTGACTTGGGAAGGCGGTGGGCTAGGTTAAGCTCAACAAGGCTTCGCAACTCTATAACAATCTAAAGGTAATGACTCTATGGCAAGTGTAGGTATCTTCTTTGGCAGCGACACCGGCAACACCGAAGCAATTGCAAAGATGATTCAAAAACAACTCGGTAAAAAACTCGTTCACGTACAAGATATTGCCAAAAGCAGCAAAGAAGACATCAATAACTTCGATCTGCTGTTGTTGGGCATCCCAACTTGGTATTACGGTGAAGCACAGTGTGACTGGGACGACTTTTTCCCTGAGCTGGAAGCCATTGATTTCTCAACTAAGCTTGTTGCTATTTTTGGTTGTGGTGACCAAGAAGATTACGCAGAGTACTTCTGTGATGCGATGGGCACTGTTCGTGACATCGTTCAAGCCAAAGGTGCAACCATTGTGGGCCACTGGTCAACAGAAGGTTACGAGTTCGAAGCTTCTAAAGCACTGGTTGATGAAAACCACTTTGTTGGTCTATGTATCGATGAAGATCGTCAACCAGAACTGACTGAACAACGCGTAACAAATTGGGTTAACCAAGTTTATGAAGAGATGTGTCTCGCTGAGCTTGAAGATTAATTTGAAGAGTTAAAATAGAAATCCCCTGCTCAGCAGGGGATTTTTTTGCCCGTCAGTTTGTTCAACAGCCATTGAACAAAGCATTCTTCAATACCAAAGTGTTATGGCCAGAACCAGTGTCCTACCCATGGGGCAATCACCACAGTCACCATGCCTGCCAGCATCATCACAACACTCGATACCACGCCTTCTGAATTACCGATTTGATATGCCTTGGCTGTGCCTGCACCATGAGCCGAAGCCCCTAAGCTAGCCCCTTTCCCCAAGCGAGAGCGAATAGAAAGCACTGTGAGGATCACTTCCCCTACCGCCATTCCTATCACCCCAGTCAGCACTACAAACAGTGCGGTCAAATCACTTTGTCCACCAATAGACTTGGTGGCTTCAACCGCAAAAGGAGTGGTGATCGAACGCATAGCGAGGCTGCGCTGTAACAACTCAGGAAGATTAAGCCAACGCGCCAATAATACCGTGCTCGAAATCGCCACCAACACAGACACCATCACGCCGACTGACAATGACAACCAGTGCTGACGCAGCAAGGCTCGGTTATCGTAAACTGGAACCGCAAAAGCCACAGTTGCAGGGCCAAGCAACCACAACAGCCAATGAGCATCGGCCATATAGGCTTGGTATGGAATATGGAAAAACAGCACTACCACAACCAACAGAAGTGGAGCCAATAACAGAGGCATGAGTAGCAAACTACGTTTACGCCGATAAAGAAATTTACTCGCATAGTAAAAAAGCAGAGTGAGTAGAAAGCAAAGTAGGCTGAGTAATGAAGTCGACATGAGTTCTACTTCTCCACACTTCGAGTTAGCATCATTTGGCGACGTTTGCGCCTGGCTAAGACTAGCTCTACACGATGCATTCTATCGACGATCCAAGCAGTAGAAGCGATCACCAAAATGGTACTCGCCACTAGCACTACACCAATTTTTATCCCCTCTTGGCGCATCAAATCTTGGTAATTCACGACCGCCACCACTGCAGGGACAAAAAACAGAAGCATTTCTGCCAGTAGCCAACTTGCCCCACGCCGAAACCATTCTACATTGACCACTTTCAGCATCACCAATAGCAACAAAATCAACATACCAGTTAAATTCGCTGGTAGTGGTAGGTGAAACTGATTTACTAGCCAGTCAGAGAAAAACCAAATCAGTGATAGGGCTGCTACTTGAATAACCACCAACAGGCTATGCTTGAGCAATTGCATGAGGATTGCCTTGATAGAATGAGAACTAAATCACATTGTATTCTTGGCTGGTACCAGCATAAAATGACTTAAAATTATCTATTTCATGCCTTTTTGGCATACAAAGAGACAACATATGGATATCCGAGCTCTGCGCTACTTCGTTGAGTTGATCTATCAACAGAGTTTTACCAAAGCCTCTGAACGCCTGTTCGTTACTCAGCCAACCATCAGCAAGATGATCCGTAACTTGGAGCAGGAGTTAGAACAGCCACTACTACACCGTGAAGGGCGACGTTTTTGGCTCACGGAAGCGGGTGAGATTGTTTACCAAAGAGCGCAGCAGATCTTGACCCAGATGCAGCAATTGGAAGCTGAACTGACTGACCTTAACCAGTTGCAGCGTGGGCATTTACGCTTAGGAATACCGCCTATGGTGGGGCATGTTTATGCGCGTTTATTCCGCCAATACCGACAGACTTATCCGAACGTTGAATTAACAGTAGTGGAATATGGCGGTCGCAAAATCGAGCAAGCCATTTTGGATGGTGAGATTGATGTCGCGGTGACTATGTTATCTGCTGACCAGCATCCCGACCTCAACTACATCGCTCTTGATCAATACCCAATTTTTGCTGTGGTGCCAGACATACCACGTTGGCGAGATCTGTCTACGCTAACTTGGTCGCAGGTCAGCGAAGAGCCTTTCTACCTCTTCACTCATGAGTTTACTCTCAGTGACCATATTCATGCTTGTTGTCAGCAGGCTGGGTATACACCACAAGTGGCGGCACGGAGCAGCCAGTGGGATTTTCTGGTCGCTTTAGTGAAAAGTGGTGTGGGTATTTGCTTTTTGCCTGCACCTCTTTGCCAGCGGATTCAAGGTGACGGTGTACTGATCTACTCCATCACTCCATCAATCGATTGGCGCTTGGGGGTTATATGGCATCGTGAACGCTATGTATCTAAGACCGCTGAAGCGTGGATTGCCTTATGCAGACGTCAGAATCACTAAATCACTCAGGGCACTCCATTGCAGCTTCACGATATTGTGGTTTTCTGCGTACATACAATTTACGCTGAACCTCAGAAACCACTTCACCATGAGCATTTTTTACGTGCACGATGAACTCAGGGAAACATTTATCTCCCTCTGCGGTGGAGGCCAAAATCCAATCAAGCATCTCTTGGGTAATGAGAAATTCTGCGAACAATTCCGTATTACCCGGCTTAATGAAGTTAATACTCGCCTCTTTATCCCAAACGTAATAACGCTCACCCAAAATCCCCATCAACATCAAAGCGTAAACCGGATCTGTTAAAGAGAAAATGCTGCCGCCATATTGAGTACGATTGGCGTTTTTATTCCACCAACGCAATTTCAAGCGAATTCGCACCTCTCGGAAGTCAGCACTGATGAAATCAATCCGGATCCCAGCCCCCCAAAAAGGAGGCCCAAGAGTTTAGTGCCCACTTCACAATATTCGGTTGA
>NZ_AOMO01000018.1 GCF_000338875.1 Vibrio mimicus CAIM 602
TGTGAGAATGAAAACAGCTTTCCGAATTTTAAGAATTTGCTTGGCGACCATAGCGTTTTGGACCCACCTGACTCCATCCCGAACTCAGAAGTGAAACGAAACAGCGTCGATGGTAGTGTGGGGTCTCCCCATGTGAGAGTAGAACATCGCCAGGCTTTAATTTAGCACCAAGCGCTAACCAATGCGGAGCGGTAGTTCAGTTGGTTAGAATACCGGCCTGTCACGCCGGGGGTCGCGGGTTCGAGTCCCGTCCGCTCCGCCACTTATTTGAGAAACCCAGTCTTACGACTGGGTTTTTTGCTTTTTGGGGAGAAAAAACACTATCACTACCGATACTCGTGCCCCTCGTCGAGCTTTCCCTTCCGCCTTCTCTGATTTCCTGCTTTCTCTTTCTTTTTTGTACTCCCGCATCCCAGTATCAACGCTGCTGCACTTTATTCCATTCCAATGTCTAATAACATTCAAATGACCGCTTAGCGGTTACTTGCGTGCAGAGGAATACGTTTAGTGCTGTTTACCTCGAGTTATCACGGTTTGGGGGGAAGAGTTAAGATAAGAAAAAGCCGATGCGTTGGACATCGGCGTGTAAGGACATCATCAATTTAGTGCTTAAAACATGGTATCCCTATAGCTAGGGGAATGCACTTTACTATCGAACGAAGTTGTTCCGCCTAACTGGACTAAGATAAATAAAAAGCAGATACGATCTGAAAAGTCTGAAGATTGGAGCTGCTTCATCAACAACATGGTTAATTCTCTATTTTGACAGGGGGTGTTCTCTGTCAACGTTTTAAAGTGATTGCTAGGCAGGAGAGGAATTGCCGTAGTATCGCTACATATAACGTAGACAAACATAACTATCTGAGCGTATTTATAAAAATATTCACCACTGCGATAGAGGTGGTTTAGTGATGACAATAAAAAGCCGCAGCTATACTGCTGCGGCTTTTCTATCGAAGGTGTGATAAATGACTAGCTGTTGTGTTCTTGTTGAGTGAGCGGTTGAGTACCCTCTGTATTGAGCTCTGCTTGCATTGCTTTTTCAGTCTTCTTTGCTTTCTCAATCATAGGGGTAATTGTTGACCCTTGAACCAGAATCGAGAATACAACCACAGCGTAGGTCATTACGAGAATCAGTTCTTTTACATCAATCAGTTTCTCTGGGATGACCATGATTCCAGTAGGTATTGAAAGTGCCATCGCTAAGGCTAAGCCCCCACGTAACCCACCCCAAGTTAAGATGCGAATCGACCAAGGATTGTAGGTACGGTAGCGTTTAAATCCAATGTAAGAGACAAACACACTCAAATAACGGCCACATAGAACTAATGGGATGGCAAATGCCATTAAGATCCAGTCTTCTTGATGGAATTCAAACAGCAGCATCGACATACCAATCAACAGGAATAGAACGCCGTTTAGGAATTCATCGACTAATTCCCAGAAGTGATCTAAATGCTCTTCACTCTCTTTTGAGAAACCAATAAAGCGAGTCCAGTTACCAATCATGATGCCTGATACCACCATCGCTAGTGGACCTGAAACATGAATAACATCGGCAAACGCATAACCCGCTGTTGGAATACCGATGGTGAGTAATAGTTCCATCGAGTGATCATCGGTTGCTGAAATTAGGTAATGGAAAACTAATCCTAATAAGAAGCCATATACGATGCCACCAATGGCTTCTTGGATGAAGAGCAGGGTCACACTACCAATGGTTGGTGTTTCGTGACCAAATGCAATAGTAAAAATAGTCACAAAGATGACGAGGCCAAAACCATCGTTGAAGAGAGACTCCCCTTCGATTTGAGTTGAAATGCGTTTCGGTGCTTTCAGCTTTTTGACAATTGCAAGCACAGCAATTGGGTCGGTTGGTGATATGAGAGCACCAAATAACAAGCAGTATACGAGATCGAATTGGATGCCGATGATCTGACAGAAACCGTACAGTGCAAAACCGATAAAGAAGGTGGAAAACAGAGTAGCACCGAGTGCTAATACCGTAATTTCCCATTTTTGATCTTTTAGATTGGGGAGTTTGATACCTAGGCCACCTGCAAAAAGTAGGAATCCCAAGATGCCTTTGAGCAGAAAATTTTCAAAGTTTATGCTGGTGACAGTCTCTGTGGCGATTTGAGTGAGATGAAACCAGTCATTCTGACCAGCAATTAGGATCAGTAGGGACAACATCATAGAGCCCGCAGTGATGGCTATAGTAGTCTGCATTTTGCTGATCTTGCTGTTTAAAAATGCGATCAACATGGCTGCCGCAGAGAGGAAGCACAAAGTGTAGTAGACGGACATTCTCTTCTCAGTGTGTGTAACAATTTGTGAACGAAATTGTCTTTCTCTGTCGAATAAATAGCAAATACTTTTTTATCACGCGAGGTTTTGCTCACACACTCAGATCGTCTAATTATTAGGCTTGATTTTTAGACGTCTAGATTTCTGAAATTTGTGTGATAGGATGTGGCAACAGCAAAAGGAATGAGGCGGTATTGTGGGAATAGAAGTAAGACAGCAACTCGAGCAACAATTGAAACAGCGTATCCTACTGATTGATGGTGGTATGGGTACTATGATTCAGAGTTATAAGTTACAAGAGGAAGACTATCGTGGTGCACGATTCGCGGATTGGCACTGTGATCTAAAAGGAAATAACGACCTCTTAGTACTTACTCAGCCACAAATCATTAAAGATATTCACTCGGCTTATCTGGAAGCAGGGGCGGATATTCTCGAAACCAACACGTTTAACTCAACCACGATTGCAATGGCTGACTATGACATGCAATTGCTCAGTGATGAGATTAACTTTGCCGCTGCTAAACTAGCGCGTGAAGTCGCCGATGAGTGGACAACAAAAGATCCTAGCCGACCTCGTTATGTTGCCGGCGTGCTAGGACCAACCAATCGCACGTGTTCGATCTCTCCTGATGTGAATGATCCGGGCTTCCGTAATGTCACATTTGATCAACTTGTTCAGGCGTATTCGGAGTCTACCCGCGCTTTGATCAAGGGTGGCAGTGATCTGATCTTGATTGAAACTATTTTCGATACACTCAATGCCAAAGCGTGTGCGTTTGCGGTCGATAGTGTGTTTGAAGAATTAGGCATCAGCTTACCTGTGATGATTTCCGGTACGATTACCGATGCGTCTGGGCGTACGTTGTCTGGACAGACGACGGAAGCTTTCTACAACGCATTGCGTCATGTTCGGCCGATTTCGTTTGGCTTGAACTGCGCATTAGGCCCAGATGAGTTGCGCCAGTACGTTGAAGAGCTTTCTCGGATTTCGGAATGCTATGTTTCCGCACACCCAAATGCGGGATTACCCAATGCGTTTGGCGAATACGATCTCTCTGCCGAGGATATGGCAGAGCATATTGCCGAATGGGCGCAAGCAGGCTTTCTTAACTTAGTCGGTGGCTGCTGTGGTACGACACCTGAGCATATCGCAGCAATGGCCAAAGCGGTAGAAGGGGTGAAACCAAGGGCTTTGCCTGAGCTGAAAGTGGAATGTCGCCTTTCGGGTTTAGAGCCGCTGAATATTGGCCCTGAAACACTGTTTGTTAACGTGGGCGAACGAACTAACGTCACCGGTTCGGCGCGTTTTAAGCGTTTAATTAAAGAAGAGCAATACGATGAAGCTTTGGATGTCGCGCGTGAGCAGGTAGAAAATGGCGCGCAGATCATCGACATCAATATGGATGAAGGCATGCTGGATGCGGAAGCCTGCATGGTGCGCTTCCTTAATCTATGCGCCTCTGAACCAGAAATCTCCAAAGTTCCCGTGATGGTCGACTCCTCGAAATGGGAAGTCATTGAAGCGGGTTTGAAATGCATTCAGGGTAAAGGCATCGTCAACTCTATTTCTCTTAAAGAAGGCAAAGAGAAGTTTATTGCCCAAGCCAAATTGGTGCGCCGCTACGGTGCCGCCGTGATTGTGATGGCGTTTGACGAAGTTGGCCAAGCGGATACTCGTGAGCGCAAATTGGAGATCTGTAGTCGGGCTTACCACATTCTGGTTGATGAGGTGGGTTTCCCACCGGAAGATATTATTTTCGACCCTAACATCTTTGCCGTTGCGACAGGGATTGATGAGCACAATAACTACGCACTGGACTTCATTAATGCGGTTGCGGACATTAAGCGTGAGCTGCCGCATGCGATGATTTCTGGCGGTGTGTCTAACGTTTCTTTCTCTTTCCGTGGCAATAACTATGTGCGTGAAGCAATCCACGCCGTGTTCCTCTATCACTGTTTTAAACACGGCATGGACATGGGGATTGTCAACGCCGGACAGCTTGAAATCTACGATAACGTTCCGCTGAAATTGCGCGAGGCAGTGGAAGATGTAATCCTCAATCGACGTAACGATGGCACGGAAAGACTGCTTGAGATCGCCGAAGCGTATCGTGAAAACAGTGTAGGTAAAGAAGAGGATGCTTCTGCGTTAGAGTGGCGTACATGGCCTGTGGCTAAGCGCCTAGAGCATGCCTTAGTCAAAGGCATCACCGAATTTATTGTGCAAGATACCGAAGAGGCGCGCCAGCAAGCCAGTAAACCGCTTGAAGTGATTGAAGGGCCGTTGATGGATGGCATGAACGTAGTCGGCGACTTGTTCGGTGAAGGGAAAATGTTCCTGCCTCAAGTAGTGAAATCAGCGCGCGTAATGAAACAAGCGGTGGCTTATCTCGAACCTTTCATTAACGCCCAAAAAAGTGGTAGCACCTCCAATGGCAAAATTTTGCTGGCGACCGTGAAAGGGGATGTGCACGATATCGGCAAGAACATTGTTGGCGTCGTGCTGCAGTGTAATAACTTCGAGATCATTGATCTTGGCGTGATGGTGCCTTGTGAGCAGATCCTCAAAGTCGCTCGTGAGGAAAAAGTGGACATCATCGGTCTATCGGGCCTCATTACTCCATCTTTAGATGAAATGGTGCATGTTGCCAAAGAGATGGAGCGACAAGGTTTTGAGCTTCCACTCTTGATTGGTGGTGCGACGACTTCAAAAGCGCATACTGCGGTGAAGATCGAACAGAATTATCATGCGCCTGTGGTGTACGTGAATAACGCGTCGCGCGCGGTGGGGGTGTGTACTTCATTACTGTCTGATGAGTTGCGTTCCGGATTTATCGAACGTTTGGATCTCGATTACGAGCGCACGCGCGATCAGCATGCGCGTAAAACCCCCAAATCTCGCCCTGTGACCTTAGAGCAGGCACGAGCCAATAAAGCCGCAATCGATTGGGCGAGTTATACGCCACCTGTTCCGGCTAAACCGGGCGTGCATGTATTTGAAAACATAGCGTTAGCAACTCTGCGTCCTTATATCGACTGGACGCCTTTCTTTATGACTTGGTCGCTCATGGGTAAATACCCTGCAATTTTGGAACATGAAGAGGTCGGTGAAGAAGCCAAACGTCTATTTCATGATGCCAATGCCTTGCTTGATAAAGTGGAACGAGAAGGGTTGCTGAAAGCCAGTGGCATGTGTGCGCTCTTCCCAGCTGCGAGCGTTGGTGATGACATTGAGGTGTACAGCGACGAATCACGTACGCAAGTAGCGCATGTGCTGTACAACTTGCGTCAGCAGACCGAAAAGCCGAAAGGAGCCAACTACTGTTTGTCGGATTATGTCGCTCCGAAAGAGAGCGGTAAGCGCGATTGGATTGGCGCGTTTGCGGTAACTGGTGGCATTGGTGAGCGAGCGTTGGCTGATGCTTATAAAGCTCAGGGCGATGATTACAATGCGATCATGATCCAAGCGGTGGCCGATCGTTTGGCCGAAGCTTTTGCGGAATATCTGCATGAAAAAGTGCGTAAAGAGATCTGGGGTTATGCGATCGATGAAAATCTCTCAAATGATGAGTTGATCCGAGAGCGTTATCAGGGGATTCGACCGGCGCCGGGTTATCCTGCCTGTCCAGAGCACACCGAAAAAGCGACCTTGTGGCAAATGCTGAATGTCGAAGAGAGCATAGGCATGTCACTGACGACGAGCTATGCGATGTGGCCGGGCGCTTCGGTATCCGGTTGGTATTTCTCGCATCCTGATTCTCGCTATTTTGCGGTAGCGCAGATTCAGCAAGATCAGCTGCACAGCTATGCTGAGCGTAAAAGCTGGAGTTTGGAAGAAGCCGAAAAATGGCTGGCGCCTAACCTCGATGCTTAATCAGTAAAACAGTAATCCACAATAACAAGAGGCCACATTATGTGGCCTCTTAGTTTTTATCTCTTGGCGAGTTGAGTTTTATTCTTGCTCAAACAGCTCTTTATGCAGCTTCTGGACTGCTTGCTTAGAGACAGATTCATGCAGCAAGAAGCAGAGGTTATGTGCGCTCGCGCCATAACAGATCATGCGTAGATTGTAATCTTCCAGCACGCCGAACACTTGTTTTGCGTAGCCGCGGCTTTCTTTCATCTTGTTACCAATCAAGGCAATCAAGCACAGGTTGTATTCCACTTCTACCGTGCACAGCTCTTCCAACTCGGCGCGCACCGCTTCTGGCAGTTCAGGAGCACCACCGGAGGTATCGGTTTTATCCAGTGTCAGCGATACGCTGATCTCTGATGTGGTGATCAGATCGACCGAAATCTTATGCTTGGCGAGAATTTCAAACACTTTAGCGAGGAAGCCGTAAGCGTGGAACATCTGCGCGCTACGTAGTGTCACCATAGTTTGATTACAACGTAGTGCGAGTGCACGGTAAAGCGGAGCACTTTCTACTTGTTTGCGAATCCAAGTGCCGCCTTTTTCCGGTTCTTTTGAAGAACCAACAAACACCGGAATGCCGTGACGCACGGCTGGAAGTAAGGTGGATGGATGCAGAATCTTGGCACCAAAATTGGCCATTTCTGATGCTTCACTAAAGCTGATCTCTGGGATCGGAGCTGCTTTCGGAGCAATGCGTGGATCGGTACTGTAGATTCCCGGTACGTCTGTCCAAATCTCCAAACCACAGGCTTGCACTGCTTCTGCAATCAAAGCGGCTGAATAATCACTGCCGCCGCGACCTAAGGTAGTTGTATTGCCTTGGGCATCAGAGCCGATAAAGCCTTGAGTAACCACGACGTATTGTTCACACAGTGGAATCAACTTATCTTTGGCTAATTGAGCAATCTCTTCCAGTTGTGGTTCAGCACGACCGTAGTGGTCATCCGTGCGTAGCACTTCACGAATGTCGAACCGTACTGCATCGACGCCACGCTCACGCATCAGTTGAGCCAAGATATAAGTAGAAATCAGCTCACCGCACGCCACTAAGTGGTCGGTCAGTTTTTTACTAGATTGAAATGAAGCCGCTTCCGCCGCACTGGCCACAGAGTCCAATACGGCTTTGACTTCTTTCTCGACTCGGGTTGGATCCGCGAGTTGGTCGATAATCACATAGTGGATATCAGCCAGTTGTTGCAAAATGGCTTGGCGGCGTTCACTAGAAGCTACGCCATTGGCCAGTTCGACCAATAAATTGGTCACGCCAGAGCATGCACTGCTTACGACTAAGCGTGTTTGTGGATTGTTTTCTATGATGGCCGAACAGCGGCTCATGGCTTCAAAGTTGGCGACACTAGTACCACCAAATTTGGCGACGTTAAATGTGCTCACGGCAATTCTCCCAGACTTCCTGAAAAACGAGTTGTTGGTAACCCAACGTCCAATGTTGTGAAGAGAGTGTTTTTTAATAGAGCAAATTAGAGGAGTGACTATAGAAAGATTTCCCTCAGAAGCTCTTCATCAGATTTGAGCTGATGACAGTTGAAGGGATTCAGCCCATTCAACCGATAAACCAAAGCCGCAACTTTAATTCACCTCGGCACTACTCCCCCTGAATGTTTTGTTTTGGAGTTGAGGCTCCACAAAACATCTGCCTGGGCAGTGCTCCTCTTCTGCTAGATAGCTCACACATTGAACGGTGTTGGCGAAATCTTGTCAACGACAAAATGTTCCAAAAGTGCAAATAAAAATGACATTAGTGTGACAACGGTTAACACTCTGGACATAGGTCGAATTGTTGCTGCAACTTAATTGCATTACTCTGATGGCTCTGGTCGCCACAACAAGGAGTCGTCATGACAATTCGTAGTTTTATTCCTCCTCATCGGATCTTGATGGGGCCTGGACCTTCTGATATTTCTCCACAAGTGTTACAAGCGCTAAGTCGCCCCACAGTCGGTCATCTTGATCCTCTCTTTATCGGCATGATGGATGAGCTAAAACAGCTGTTGAAATATGCTTTCCAAACTGAAAATGAGTTCACCATTGCAGTATCTGCCCCGGGCAGTGCGGGTATGGAAGCATGCTTTGTTAACCTCGTAGAACCCGGCGATAAAGTGATTGTGTGCCGCAATGGGGTGTTTGGTGAGCGGATGCGAGATAACGCTGTGCGTTGTGGTGCAGAGGTCGTGGTCGTTGATGATGAATGGGGCTGCCCTGTCAGCGTTGAAAAAGTGCGAGCCACGATAAGCGAACATCCGGATGCGAAAATTCTTGCGTTTGTACAAGCGGAAACCTCAACGGGAGCGTTAAGTGACGCGCAAGCTTTGGGTGCTCTCGCTAAGCAACATGGCATGCTGACGATTGTTGATGCCGTAACGTCTTTAGGTGGTGTTCCACTGTTGGTGGATGAGTGGCAGCTTGATGCGGTGTATTCTGGTAGCCAAAAATGTCTCTCTTGTGTGCCGGGTTTGGCTCCTTTGACATTCTCACCTCGTGCCATTGAGAAGATTCAATCACGTAAAACGCCGATTCAAAGCTGGTTCTTGGATCAAAGCTTGGTGTTGGGTTATTGGAGTGGGGCGGGTAAGCGTAGTTATCACCACACAGCACCCGTTAATAGTTTGTATGCTTTGCACGAAGCTCTGCTGATTTTACAGCAGGAAGGGTTAGAGCAAGCATGGCAGCGCCATCGTGTCATGCACAACAAGCTCAAACAAGGTTTAGAGCAACTGGGCTTTAAGTTTGTGGTGGAAGAGTCTTATCGCCTACCGCAGTTGAATGCGATTTATGTCCCAGAAGGGATTGATGAAGCGAAAGTGAGAAGCCATCTGCTCAATGAATACAATTTGGAAATTGGTGCCGGGTTGGGCGCATTAGCAGGGAAAGCGTGGCGGATTGGCGTAATGGGGTATGGTGCGCGTTCTGAAAATATTGCGTTATGTTTGCGCGCACTGGAAGAATCACTGCGTTAATGAAAAGCGGTGCGAAATAGAAAAGGGTGGCTTAAGCCACCCTTATTTGATCCTGCAGTAGGCTATGGCGCGGTTTCTGATTGAGCTGCTGAACCTGATGCAGTGCTAGTTGTCGTTGATGGTGGCTGATATTGGACAGCGCTGAAATCTTGATTGGGGAACAGAAACTCGGCTTCACTGCGGATTTGCTGAGCACGACTGGCATCACCTAGGCCTTGATAGGCCAAAATCAGATTGGTATAGAATGCCGGGCGCGGTTTGTGTTGAATGACTTGTAATGACCAGTCCACATAAGGCTGAATCAGTTCTGCTTTTTGCTCATACAACCCAACTTGCAGATAGGTGCTATAGATATCCCAATCAAATCGGTCTTGCCAAACCAATGGATTCGTAACTTGTTTAAGTAGCTCAGGATCGCGTGGTTGAGACTTCTCAAATTGAGTTAGTACATAGTTGGTATGTAACGCAGTGACCATATATAGGCTTGTCATTATCGGTAATACCAAACTAGTAACACGCAGCAAAGATTTACTTAGCGCTGAGAAATGTGCAATGCGATAACGCGCAACCCGCTGATCAACCCAGTAGATCAGAATAATGAAAGTGATCCAGTGAATGGCGGAATGATAAAACGGATACTCTAATTGAGCGTGTAAAGCGATTGGCACGAACAGAGCTAACATAGCCAAGCGAGTACCTCGTTTAGCCCCATAAATGCGCAGTGCACAAAAACAAGCGGCGAGTAATATCCCCAGCACTGGCAGTAAGCCTCCTTCTACTCCCCAATACAAAAGCTCGTTATGCGGATGATCCATGGAGGCTAATCCGGGAGGGTAGCTGCTGTTTAATTGGTGCTGACGTGCCGTGTAGAGCAGATATTGCGCTTCAAACTGACCATAACCGTATCCGGTAAATGGCTTTTCGATAACCATGTCAATCGTTTGTGGGAATGTGAAGCGGCGTGGGCTTTCTAGATCAGTTTTGTTTTCCACAAAACCAGATATTCCCAGACTGTACATGGCTGCAAATCCGGCACTGATACCGAGTACAATAGCCAAAAGCCAGAGAGTAAAGCGCTGACGTGATGCGAATCGATAGAGATAAGGACTAACCAAAGCAATGCTCAATACGCTGGCAATCCATCCGGTACGCGATGCTAACACCACCAAAAGAGGAGCCGTAAGTAGCGGTGTTAAGTAGAGTACGCCGATTTTGCTTAGTGGCGAGTCATATTTTTCAGGTTGTCTTGCTAACAAATAGCCGGAAATCACTAAGCCTGTGGCGAGGAAACTTGCCATTACGTTAGGTTGTTGAAAAATACCATAGGGCCGATTGGTTTTTGTGTCGTAACCAAACGGATTCCCCGGATCTAACCAAAAATATTGGATAAGACCAATGATGGCCTCAATCACTGTGGCCAGCAGAATAAACCACAGCAAACGCTGTTTATGTTTGTTACTAAACCGGAATTGTTGCAACACGACAAATAAGGTAAATCCAGCCCATAGACCAACAAGACGGCTGAGAGCATTCGGCCAATCGGCATTTGAGTAAGTGATGGGGAGTGTTAGAAGCACACAACTGATCCACAACCCTATAGTCAATTTGGAATAACGCAGAACTTGATTATTGGCCAATTGGTACAAACCGATGGCAAGAGTAATGCTCAGGGCAATCCAAGTCGTGTTATTAAAAGAGAGTGCAAGCCCTGCACCGCCGGGATTGGGCATGAAGAAATGCATGGCGAGTAGATACAAAACTGCCAATGAAAAAAGAAATGGTTTATTGAGTGGAAGGCTAGGTGTGTGCGGTTCTAACCGGGTTCCACTTAACAGCAAAGTTGCCATGCAGTTCACCTTAAAAAAGAAACCAGCGCAGAATTCGCTGGTTTCGTTACTTTAGCCTTTTTTTCTAATTCAACAAAGGCTTGAGGAAGCGTGCAGTATGTGAAGCTTCGACCTGAGACACATCTTCCGGTGTTCCTTCTGCAATAATGAGACCACCGCCTTGGCCTCCTTCTGGGCCTAAATCAACGATCCAGTCCGCAGTTTTAATTACATCCAAGTTATGCTCAATCACTACCACCGTATTGCCATGATCGCGTAAGCGGTGCAGTACGCTCAGGAGTTGCTGAATATCGTGGAAATGTAGGCCAGTAGTAGGTTCATCCAAAATATACAAAGTTTTGCCAGTATCACGTTTGGAAAGTTCGCGTGCCAATTTAACCCGCTGTGCTTCCCCTCCTGAGAGAGTGGTAGCAGATTGCCCGAGACGAATATACGAGAGGCCTACATCCATTAATGTTTGCAACTTACGAGCGATAACGGGTACAGGATCAAAAAACTCACGTGCATCTTCAACTGTCATCTCAAGCACTTCATCAATAGTGCGGCCTTTGTAGCGTACTTCAAGTGTTTCTCGGTTATAGCGTTTGCCCTTACAGACATCACACGGAACATACACATCAGGTAAGAAATGCATCTCGACCTTGATCACGCCATCGCCCTGACATGCTTCGCAGCGACCGCCGCGCACGTTAAAGCTGAAGCGACCCGGTTGATAACCACGAGAGCGTGATTCTTGTGTTCCCGCAAACAGTTCACGGATAGGTGTAAAGATACCCGTGTAAGTTGCTGGGTTAGAACGCGGGGTGCGACCGATAGGACTTTGATCTATATCGATCACTTTATCAAAGTGTTCCAAGCCTTTAATTGAGCGATAAGGTGCTGGTGTAGCTGTAGTTGCACCATTGAGAGCGGTATGCGCGATCTTAAAGAAAGTGTCGTTGATCAGCGTTGATTTCCCTGAACCAGAAACTCCCGTTACACAGGTAAAAAGACCAACAGGGATCGATAAATCAACATTTTTTAAGTTATTGCCAACTGCGCCTTTTAGTTCAACGGTTTTACTCGCATCGCGTGGGGTTCGCTCAGTTGGTACGGCAATTTTTTTAACACCACTGAGATACTGGCCTGTTAATGAGTTCGGGTTAGCAATGATTTCATCCACATTGCCTTCTGCTACTACCATACCACCGTGTACCCCTGCGCCGGGGCCAATGTCGATCACATGATCCGCCATGCGAATCGCATCTTCATCATGCTCCACCACCAAACGGTATTACCCAGATTACGTAGGTGAGTAAGTGTTTGAAGCAAGCGTTCGTTGTCTCGTTGGTGGAGACCAATAGATGGCTCATCGAGTACATACATGACACCGACTAACCCCGCGCCGATCTGGCTTGCCAAACGAATACGCTGTGCTTCACCACCGGATAGCGTCTCGGCACTGCGTGATAAGTTTAAATAGTTCAGTCCCACATTGACCAAAAATTGCAGGCGATCATTGATCTCTTTCATCACCTTTTCAGCAATTTGTGCTCGTTGACCTTCCAGTTTGAGTTCTTGGAAGAATGTCAGCGCATCCGCAATGCTCAGCTCAACAATGGTTGGCAGTGCAGTATCATTGATAAATACATTACGCGCTTCAATTTTGAGGCGTGTACCATCACAACTACTGCAAGGCTTGTTGGAGATGTATTTCGCCAGTTCTTCGCGCACCGAGTTGGATTCAGTATCGCGATAGCGGCGCTCCAGATTATGCAATATGCCCTCAAAAGGGTGCTTTTTGAGGCGGATATCACCGCGATCATTGATGTACTTAAATTCAATTTCGGTACGGCCAGAGCCGTGCAGGATAATTTCCTGAATTTTCTTGCTCAGCTTATTGAACGGTGTGTGTACATCAAAGTCGTAGTGTTCGGCCAGCGCAGTCAGCATCTGGAAATAATAAAAGTTCTTCTGATCCCAGCCACGAATTGCCCCTTGCGCCAAACTTAAGTTGGCATCTTGAATCACGCGATCCGGGTCGAAATACTGTTGTACACCTAAGCCGTCACAGGTAGGACAAGCTCCCGCTGGGTTATTGAAAGAAAACAGGCGCGGTTCAAGCTCACGCATGCTGTAACCGCAATGTGGGCAAGCAAAGTTGGCAGAGAAAATCTGTTCTTCACCTTCGCCTTCCATTGGAGCAACCACCACGATACCACCAGAAAGCTCTAGAGCAGTTTCAAAGGATTCAGCTAAGCGCTGTTGCAGATCACTGCGCACTTTAAAACGATCGACAATCACTTCAATGGTGTGTTTTTTGTGCAGTTCAAGTTTCGGTGGATCGGTAAGATCACAAGTTTCACCATCGATCCGCGCACGAATAAATCCTTGTGCCGCTAAGTTCTCTAGTGTCTTAACGTGTTCGCCTTTACGCTCTTTCACTATGGTCGCCAGCAGCATCATTTTGCTGCCTTCGGGTAACTCCAAAACCTTATCGACCATTTGGCTTACAGTTTGTGCTTTGAGTGGAACTTGGTGTTCAGGGCAGCGAGGTTCACCGACCCGGGCATAGAGCAGACGCAAATAGTCGTAGACTTCCGTTATCGTGCCGACGGTTGAGCGTGGGTTATGGGAAGTAGACTTCTGTTCAATCGAAATTGCGGGTGATAACCCCTCAATGTGGTCAACATCAGGCTTTTCCATGAGAGAAAGAAATTGACGAGCGTAAGCGGAGAGGGATTCTACATAACGCCGTTGGCCTTCTGCATACAGCGTATCAAAAGCCAGTGATGACTTTCCTGAGCCAGAAAGGCCAGTGATGACAATCAGCTTGTCGCGTGGAATGGTCAGGTTGATATTTTTGAGGTTATGGGTACGAGCGCCGCGTACTTCGATTTTGTCCATCTGGTTTGCTCTTTGCTAAACGAAGTGCAGCAAGTATTACATAGCGTGAACAAAGTGCAAGCAAATACTGGATAAAAAAACAGGCTTATTAAAAGCAAAAAAGCCAACCTTTACATTCGTCGGTTGGCTTCTCATCTCTGATATCAGCTAAGAATTACTGACCTTTATGTGTCGACTTTTTGGCGAGTTCGACTTTCTGATCGTTCTTCTTATACATGTTTTCGTAACAGAAGTTGGTTGCTTCGATATAGCCTTCTACGCTACCGCAGTCAAAGCGCTTGCCTTTAAATTTGTAAGCAAGCACACAACCAGCTTTGGCTTGTTTTAGCAGAGCGTCGGTGATTTGAATTTCACCGCCTTTGCCTGGTTCAGTTTGCTCAATCAGATCGAAAATATCCGGAGTCAGGATGTAGCGGCCGATGATCGCGAGATTACTTGGTGCTGTGCCTGGTTCAGGTTTTTCGACCATGTTATCAACACGGAACAGATCATCTTTGATCATTTCGCCAGCAATCACGCCGTATTTGTGGGTTTCGTTCTCTGGAACTTCTTGTACTGCAACGATAGAACAACGGAATTGTTTGTACAGTGCTACCATCTGTGCCAGTACGCCTTGTTCTTCATTCACGCACAGGTCGTCAGCTAAAACTACGGCAAATGGCTCATCCCCTACCAGCTCTTTGCCAGTTAAAATCGCGTGGCCCAAACCTTTCATTTCGCGTTGGCGAATAAAAGTAAAGTTGGCGCTTTCGATGATTTTACGGATATCACCCAACAGCTCTTCTTTATTTGTGCCGCGGATCTGGTGCTCTAACTCGTAGTTCATGTCAAAGTGATCCATGATCGAGTGTTTACCACGACCTGTCACAATACACATACCTGTAATACCTGCTTGAATCGCTTCATCAACGCCGTATTCGATCAGCGGCTTGTTAACAACTGGCATCATCTCTTTAGGCATTGATTTAGTTGCTGGTAGGAATCGGGTTCCGTAGCCAGCTGCCGGAAATAGACACTTCTTAATCATAATTTTGCTCTATGGTGTGCTAGGGATAAATTTTTTGCCGACTCTACCACTTCTTATTCGTGACTGCATTACGTTGGTGTTATCGGCAAAAAAAATGTGTGTGTAGTCGCATTGTTACTACATTTTTCGGCAGGAAATCGGAGAAAAAACATCAAGTTTTATGTTGAGTATTTTCACAATAAATTTTGGTTTACCCAAGCAATCGCTTTGACTCGATTTTTCACATTCAATTTTTTAAATATCTGATAGAGATGGGATTTCACCGTGAACTCACTAATAAACAAACTCTCAGCAATTTGCATATTTGAAGCTCCGGTCTGCAAGCAACGTAGAATTTGAATTTCACGCGCAGTGAGGTCAACCGTTGCCTGAGTTTGATGAGTTTGGAAAGCGTAACGATAGTAGTGTAATAACTGGCTGCTCACGTGGCGTGGTAACCAGTTCTGTCCATTGATGATCTCTCCGAGTCCATGCGCAATAAAACCAGTATCTTCATTGGCATAAAATAGCCCTTTTAGGTTACCGAAGATGAGTAGGTCTTCAGTTTTTAGCCGTTTGTCCACATTAAACAGAATGGTTTCAAAATAGGGGCTAGTGAGCTTGAGTGGCCCAAGTTGCTGGCGGATTTGGCTGTTTTCTGCATGATCGAGCAGCAAAATTTTGTGCTTATCGGATTGATACTCGCGCAGTAAACGCTCCGGTTCAATTACAGGGACGGGAAGATTCAGTTGCTCGATCGCCGCCTGAATAGAGGGATGTAAAGCTTTGGGTTGAGTTGTCAGCAAATAAATGGTGCGTGCGTAATTGGTTCGTTGCATGATGAATTACATACCTAGGTGATATGAAATAATGCACTTAATATGACGAAAAATACGCTTTCGCGCCATGAGAGAGAAGTAGTTTGCGGAGCATCTCAATAGTCGAAGTAACAAATAGGTTTATCAGCAGGTTATTTCGGTGAGGTGCTCTTAAAAATAGAGAAACATAGCCAACCTAATCGTTCAGCGTGCTGCAAGAATTGGGGATTTCGATTGGTTCGCTTGGTAAAACGGTGTTATCCTTGCGGACTACTTAAAATTGATAGACATGACTTGATTACGGAGCAAAACATGGCAAGCCGTGGCGTAAACAAAGTAATTTTGATTGGTAACTTAGGCCAAGATCCTGAAGTGCGTTATATGCCAAGCGGCGGCGCAGTAGCGAATATCACTATCGCGACCTCCGAAACTTGGCGTGACAAAACCACGGGTGAGCAGAAGGAAAAAACCGAATGGCACCGCGTGACTCTGTATGGAAAGCTGGCAGAAGTTGCTGGTGAGTATCTGCGTAAAGGTTCTCAAGTCTACATTGAAGGCCAACTGCAAACTCGTAAGTGGCAAGATCAGAATGGTCAAGATCGCTACTCAACTGAAGTGGTTGTACAAGGCTACAACGGCATCATGCAGATGCTAGGTGGTCGTGCCCAACAGGGTGGAATGCCAGCTCAGCAAGGCGGCATGAATGCACCACAACAAGGTGGTTGGGGACAACCTCAGCAACCAGCGAAACAGCATCAACCGATGCAACAATCGGCACCTCAGCAGTACTCGCAACCGCAGTACAACGAGCCGCCGATGGATTTTGATGACGACATCCCGTTTTAGAACTGCTATTGACGAAAAAAGCCGCGGATTCCGCGGCTTTTTTATATAGTTATCTCAATTGTTTAATGTAAACTTCTCGCCTCTTAAAAATCGATAGCGGCGCACATAAGGAACGTGGCACAAATGAGGTACACACCGACGTTAAAACTGAGCACTCGGCTAGTTGCGTTTGTGACTATGACAGTAATCAGTGCCATGTTTATTCTGTTCCTCGGTGGTACTTTATCTTTTCAGCGGCTTGGTCAGGAATACCTTAATCACTACCTACAAGGTGTGGTTGAAGTCGTTGATAAAGAGATGGAAGATCCTGATGCAGCGTATTCCATGCAACGTTGGATGCCCAAAATGCTGCAAGCAGGCGGCATTATTGAAATGCAGCTCACCTCTGATGCAGGTACGGTTTACCGTTTTAAAGACACCGCCAATACCATTGAAGCGGCACGTTTATATCAAGTTGCTTTACCACTGAAGCGTAATTCTGGCTATGTCATGCATTTCAAAGCCGTTCCTCCATATCTCAGTTATAACTATTCATTGCAAGCCATGTGGTCAACCACGTTAGCGGTGTTGCTGATTATCTTTTTCTTAATGCGCGGTCTTAAGTGGCTGAAAGAACAGCTATTGGGCTCTGAGTTGCTTGAAGAACGTGGGCGGATGATCTTAGCCGGGCGAGTGGAACAGCATGCGAAAGGGGATCCACGAGAATGGCCTTATACCGCGAGTGAAGCATTAGATCGCTTGATTGAAGAGTTGCAGGATGCGCGTCAAGAACGGAGCCGCTTTGATACCTTTATTCGTAGCCAAACCTTCTTAGATCAACTAACAGGCACAGCCAACCGAGTTTTATTCGACAGCAAACTGGAATCCGCTCTGTTAGAAAGTGGTGCACACGGTGGTGTAATGATGCTGCGTGTGGATGACCTTGAGTCAGCTCGCGAAGAGAGCCCGAAACGCAGCGTGGATGAGTTCATTGTCGAAGTGGGAGGATGCCTCTCTAACATAGTGCAACGTTATCCTGATGCGATTCTTTCTCGTTATTACGATGATGTGTTTGCGCTGTTTATTCCCCATCAAGGCAGTAAAGATGTTGCTCAAGTGGCAACTCAAGCGGTCAAACTGATTGAACGCATTGTTCCGCCTGAACCTTTGCTGCAAGAAAACTGGTTCCATATCGGCGTCACCATGTATCAAGAAGGTGAGCGGCGTGGGCGAATTATTGATGAAATGGAGACGGCACTTAAAAGCGCACAACTGCAGAGTGTGAATGCTTGGAGCCGTTTCCAGAAACCTAAGCAGTTGCAAGAAGATCGTGGCAGTGTGCGTTGGCGAACTCTGTTTGAACAAACTTTGCGTTCAGAGACGATCTTGTTGTATCGGCAGGCTTGTTATTTGGTTTCAGTCACGGGCGAGCGAGAATTTATCCATTATGAATTGTTTGCGCGGATTCAGGATCCGCAGCAAGGTATTCTCAAGGCCTCTCGCTTTAGTTCTGCTTTAGAAACCGTAGGTTATGAAGCCATGTTGGATCGCGCGGTCTTCAGTTCAGTCGTCGATTTTCTCAAGCAATCTACACGAATTGAACCGCTGTCGATCAACTTACACGTTGTCCCGTTTAGCGATAAACGGTATGCTCGCTGGATTCGTAACGAATTGATGCAAATGCCTTTTTATCTTCGCTCTGCATTATCTTTTGAATTTTCAGAAGCCCATTTGGTGAAACATTTGGACTACATGCGCCCGATAATCCGTATGCTGGCGGGATTGGGATGCAAGATTGTTGTAGGGCAAGCAGGGCGAACTATCGTCAGTACTCACTATATTAAAGACTTAAAAATCAACTATCTTAAACTTCATCGGAGTTTGATAAAGAAAATCGATCAGCGGCACGAGAATCAGTTGTTTGTGCGCAGCTTGGTTGGCGTATGTAGTGGTACACAAACAGAAGTGGTTGCAGTTGGTGTCGAGACTGTTCAAGAGTGGCAAACTCTACAGATGCTCGGAGTGAACGGTGTGCAAGGTCGTCTGTTTGATGAAGAGCAGCAGATGTTGCCACCATTACCTGCCGAACAACCCAAGCGCCCTCAACGCTTGTCTCTGGCGCCTATAGGCAAGCGTAATCGATGGCGAACCAAATAGTAGTGGTAAAGAATGAAGAAACCGAGTTGGATAGAAAAACTGATCGCCCCTAAGGCCGCTTCTCGGCAGTTGTATGTTGTTGTGCAGCCTGAGAGCCTGTATTTCACGGCAGATGATGTATCGCCGATCCCTCCTCAGCCTTCGAACCAGCAAAATTGGCAATCCGTGTTGGTACAAACGCTACAAAAGCACGCGATTCAAGATGTTCAAGTTCATCTCGTACTCCATTCTCAGCTTTATCAGGCTTATCAGATAGAGCAGCCTAGTGTGCCACGTGAAGAGTGGTCAGCAGCTTTGCCATTTCTACTGAAAGACATGCTCAGTGAAAAAGTTACCGAAGTGGTGGCTGATGCCCACCCATTGCCGGGCAGTGGCAAAGTGCAAGCTTATGTGATCAGTAAACGCACGGTACTTGAGCTGCAGCGTACCCTATTAGCGGCGGGTCTTACTCTCGGTCGGGTTATGCCCGATCAGGCTGTATGGGGACTGACTGGCGGGGAGCTGAGCCACTTCTTATTGTTGCATCGCAGCTTAGGTGGCAGCTTTAAGTTGGATGCTTTTGTCGAACACCAATGCAGCTTTCAGCGTACTTTACGCGGCATTACGGCACCAGTAACTGATAACGCAGCGAGTGTATTGCAGCTAGATAGTTTGGCGTTGGAATTACAGCGTTCCATTGATTATCTCTCGGCGCAGTTGAAGGGAGGTTCTCTTCAGCAGCTTAAAGTGTGTTGTGATGGCGAAGATCAACAAGCTCTGATTGATGGATTGAATGAACGTTTAAGTGTGAGGGCGTCAGGTCTCAATGGGGAAGCAACCTCATGTGGTGAGCAATTGGCACGTTATGCCCGTCATGTACCGCAAGAAACCATCAATTTTTATCAAGATCATCTCAAGCCGAAACGAGAAAAATTCACTCTAGCGAATTTGCTGCTGGCTTGGTTGGCATTGAGTGCAGTGTTACTGCTTGGATACGCGGGTGCCGGGTATCAAAATTATGTGGTCAATCGCCAATGGCAGGAGCTTCAAACTCAAAATCAATCGCTGACTGAACAAGCGACTGATTTACGCCAGCAAGTCGCAAGCCACCTTCCATCCGCAGGGAAAGCTGCCGCCATTGAGCGTTTGAAAAAAGAAATTGCAGCTAAGCAGCAAGCACTGCAGGCCATCGGGCAGTTTGATGCGGCGCAGCAAGTGGGCTATTCCGGAGTGTTAAATTCACTGGCTCAACTGGCACGTAATGATATTTCTCTAAGCAGTATTGCTTTAGATGCGGTTCAGTTGAATGTACAAGGTTTGGCACGTGATCCCGCAGCGATTCCTAACTGGATCAATCAGTTCAAACAAGAATTACATCTGGTGGGTAGAACCTTTGAACAGCTGAGAATCGGCCGTAATGAGCAAGATATGATCACCTTTGAACTGAATACTCAACGGGGAGAGCTAAAATGATATCTCATTGGGAAACGATGACCAGTAAGTTTTCTGCTCTCTCACAGCGCGAGAAAGTGCTGATTGCTCTGTGCGGTACTGTGTTGGTGGTTATGGTGCTGCTTATCGGGCTGATTGAACCTGCGTTAAAGCAGAGCCAAGCTCGTCAGGTGCAAATTCAAACTCTGACTTCAAGTAATCAGCAGCTACAAGGCGAAATTATGGTGTTACAAGCCAAATTAGCCAAAAACCCAGATCAGGAACAGGACGTTGAACTCGGTCAACTGACACTGCAAAGTCAGGAGGTTTCTCAACAGCTGGCTGAGAAAGTGACGTCTATGGTTGCGCCTTCAGAGATGCCGAACTTACTGGAACGCGTGCTCACTCAAAGTCAAAAACTTAAGCTAGTCGCACTGGAGTCCTTGCCCGCAGAGCCGATTGTCCGTTCAACAGAGTCGGAAGTGAAGTCGGAATACTATCTGCACCCAGTGCGCATGGAGTTTACCGGTTCTTATTTTGCGATTCGTGATTATTTGCAAGCCTTGGAAGCGTTACCTGTGAAGTATTACTGGCGCAACTTTCAATATAAAGTGGAAAACTACCCGCAAGCTCGGGTGATCCTTGAAGTCTATACTTTGGGCAGTCGAGAGGAATTTATCGGTGGTTAGATATGGAGTGCTCTTGGCGCTAATCGTAGCAGCCAACAGTTATGCTAATGAGGACCCAACCGCACCTTTAGGGTGGGTGAATCCACCGAAAGCGGAATTACAAAAGCCGAGTTATCCAGTGCCGACTCTGCAAAGCATTATGTGTGCAGAGGGTAGTCGCTGCTATGCGATTATCGAGCAAAAAGTGGTGGCACAAGGGGATGTGGTCAATGGCTATCGTGTCGCGGCGATCCATCCTGATAAGGTGAAACTCACCCGAGCAGGGAAAGAGTGGCAATTGGCACTTTTCGCTCTCGATGTAAAACAATAAGGTAACAAAGTCTTATGCGTAAAATCGTACTCGCTTCAGTGGTGACTTCCTTGGTGGGATGCTCGATGGGACACCGTGATCCGGTGGAAGCCAAACAAGTTCTCAATCAAGCTATTAACGAGACGAACAGTCGTCAGATTGACCAATTGCCTCCGTCAGTTGAAGCCGATCTCATGCCAGACATGGATTCGCTCACAGCCAGTGAACCCAAGACGCTACAGCGCTTTCGGATTCAAGCGAAAGATGTCGAAGCCAAGGCATTTTTTGCCAGCCTAGTTCAAGGCACTGAATACAGTGCGGCCATTCATCCCGCGGTCACAGGGCGCATTACCCTGAATCTCACTGACGTTACCTTAGACGAAGCCCTCGCTGTAGTGCGCGATCTGTACGGCTTTGATGTTGTCAAAGAAGGTAAAGTCATCCAAGTCTATCCTGCCGGGCTACGCACAGTGACCATTCCGGTCGACTATCTGCAATTTAAGCGTACCGGGCGTTCTTTAACCGCGATCACTACGGGTACGATTACTAACACTGATTCGAACAATAATTCGAACAACAGCAGCTCAAATAACAGTTCAAGCAGTAATTCCTCTTCTAGCTCCAACAACTCGAATCAAACTAATAGCCCAACGGCACGAGGTGGTACTGAAATTGAAACCACGAACGAGAGTGACTTTTGGCCTCAGTTAGAAAAAGCGGTTGCGCAACTGTTGGGTAGCAGTGGTGGACAAGCGGTGATCGCCAACCCACAGGCGGGGGTACTGACTCTGCGTGCTTATCCAGATGAAATTCGCCAAGTGACCGAGTTTTTAGGAATTTCTCAGCAGCGAATGCACCGGCAAGTGATCCTTGAAGCCAAGATTCTCGAAGTAACTCTTAGCGATGGCTATCAACAAGGCATCAACTGGAATAAAGCTTTCACCTCGAATGGCTCGAATTACCAAATTGGTACCGGAACGATTTCTCAAGATAGCAGTGGTAATCCCATCAGTGCGGTATTACCGGGATTAGACGCGATAGGTACACTATTGGGTGGTCAATCGAACCTAGTGATCTCCAGTGGCAGTTTCGATGCTGTTATTAGCTTTATGGCGACCCAAGGGGATCTGAATGTACTCTCTAGTCCACGAGTGACGGCTTCTAATAACCAGAAGGCGGTGATCAAAGTGGGCACGGATGAATACTATGTCACGGATTTATCGAGCGTGGTGGGAACGGGTGATAACGCACAAGCCTCACCGGATATTACTCTTACCCCGTTTTTCTCTGGTATCTCACTGGATGTAACGCCACAAATTGACGATCAGGGTAATGTGTTACTGCACGTTCATCCTGCGGTGATTGAAGTTGAGCAGCAAACTAAACGCATTACCTATAACAGCCAGCAAATTGAATTGCCGCTGGCGAGAAGTTCGATCCGTGAATCGGATTCGGTGATCCGCGCTAAAGATGGCGATGTGGTGGTGATCGGTGGTTTGATGAAGTCCAATACCGTTGATCAGGTGTCAAAAGTACCGTTTTTAGGGGATGTTCCCGCTTTAGGCCATTTGTTCCGTAACACCACCAAGCTGACGCAGAAAACCGAGCTCGTGATTTTGCTTAAACCGACTGTGGTTGGAGTGAACACTTGGCAAAAAGAGTTAGAACGTTCACGAGGCTTGTTGCAGGAATGGTTCCCAGATAATCAGTAAGCCTATGTATTTATCGCACTTTGGCCTTGAGCAGTTTCCTTTTCACCTCACCCCGGATACAGAACTGTTTCTGGGTTTAGCGCCACACTTTGAAGCTATCCAAACCCTAAGTGCGGCGATAGAAATGGGGGAAGGGGTTAGCAAGCTAACTGGAGAAGTCGGAACGGGCAAAACCATGGTGTGTCGAATGTTACTGACTCACTTGGGTGAAGACGTCGCGCTGATTTATCTGCCTAACCCTATGCTTACTGGAGAAGAGTTACGGCAAGCTGTCGCAGCTGAATTGCAGATTGAAGTGCACTCTGCGGTGCGAATTGTAGAGCAGATTCAAACTCGGTTAATCGAGCTGCATCAGCAAGGCAAACGAATTGTTGCGTTAGTGGATGAGGCGCAAGCTCTCTCTGACGAAGCGCTCGAAACGCTCAGATTGTTCGGTAATTTGGAAACAGAACAGACCAAGTTATTGCAGATCGTATTGATCGGTCAGCCAGAATTAGATACACGATTAGAACAGCATCACTTACGCCAGTTTCGGCAGCGGATCACTTTTAACGCACGCCTGAGGCCATTAACTCAGGCCGAAACGGAAGTGTATATCGAGAGCCGTTTAAACAAAGCGAAAGCGCCTTATCCGCTGTTTAATTCGACACTGAAAAAAGCTGTGTGGCGGGCATCTCAAGGGACCCCGCGTTTGATCAACCAAATTTGTCATAAGGCTTTGTTGCTCGCCTGGCATGAGCAAAGCCCACTGGTCAATCAGCATCATCTGTTTGCAGCTATCCACGATACGTACGATAGCTGCAAACCCAGATTTAAAACCCCAATACTTTGGGGATGGAGTAAGCCATGAGTGTGGTGAATCAAGCATTGGCACAAAGTGCCAAACGCAGTCATTCTCGTCTATCGAACATTGAACGCATTGACGTCGCGAAACCCAAAACTCGCCCTGCTTGGTTATGGGCGATATTAGGTTTTGGGGTGAGTTTAGCGGTCGGTGGATGGTCGGTTTCCCTGCAGTCAGTGGATATTCCCTCAACTTCAAGCGATTTTGTGCCTCAAGAAACATTACCATCACCCACTCAAAAAACGACTCAGCAAGCCGTCGCGGTATATGCAGCTCCAGCAAAGAGTGAAACATTGGCGATGGTGCAACCGAAAACACAACCCATCGCGAATCTAGAAAAGCCAGTGATGGAGTTAGCATCGAATGCCAAGCCTGCTGTAGCCGTTCAGTCAGAGTCTAATATAGAGCCAAGTACAACAGCGCTCGATTCTTCTGATGCTCCAGCCACTCAGCCCGTGATGATTGTTGAACAGGTGGCGTTAACACCGGATCAGCTTGCACAAAAAGCGCTGCAACGTGCGCAAAAGGCGATGGAAAGTAATGATTTTCAAATGGCCGTGAATGCGTATGGCGAAGCTTTGCGTTATACGCCGGATGATGACTCGACAAGGCAGAAGCTGGCTGCGCTTTATTACGGTAAAGGTGATGGACGTAAAGCATTTGATTTGATGCAAGCTGGAATTGAGCGCAATCCTGATAGGGAAGTGCTGCGTTTGGCATTGGCCAAGCTATTAGCCAAAGAAAAACAAGATGTTGCCGCTTTGGTTCCTTTAGTGTACCTACCACCTCAACCGTCGGTCGAATACTTGTCACTGCGTGCCGCTCTGGCGCAGAAAACCAAACAAGATGAAATGGCACTGCAAAGTTACCAGCAACTGACAGAAAAAGATCCCAACAATGGTCGTTGGTGGCTTGGATTGGCGATTCAACAAGAACGTGCCCTGCAATGGTCAGCCGCGCAGCAGGCTTATCAGCAAGCGCTTAATAAAGTTGGCTTGTCGAGCCAATCGCAAGCCTTTATTCATCAGCGTTTACAAGTGCTGACTAGCTTACAGGAGACACAAGGTGCCAATTAATAAACTGCGTAAACGCCTTGGCGACCTGTTGGTGGAAGAAGGCATTGTCAGTGAAGCACAGCTTGATCAAGCGCTGAACACCCAAAAAACGACGGGGCGTCGTTTAGGTGATACCTTGATTTCACTGGGTTTCTTGAGTGAAAACCAACTACTGAACTTTTTGGCGCAACAACTGGGTTTACCCGTTATAGATCTCAGCCGTGCCAATGTGGATATCGACGCCGTCGCTTTGTTGCCAGAAGTACACGCCCGACGCTTGCGCGCTTTGGTGATTGGTCGTAATGGCGATACCTTGCGTATCGCGATGAGTGATCCTGCGGATCTGTTTGCTCAAGAGGCTCTGTTAAACCAACTGCCTGAGTACGGTTTTGAGTTTGTTATCTCCCCTGAAAAGCAGTTAGTGGATGGATTCGACCGCTATTATCGTCGTACCAAAGAGATTGTTTCGTTTGCTGAGCAGTTGCATGCCGAGCATCAAACCAATGATACCTTTGATTTTGAAATCACCGATTCCGACAGTGATGAAGTTACGGTCGTTAAGCTCATCAACTCGTTGTTTGAAGATGCAATTCAAGTTGGAGCCTCGGACATTCACATTGAGCCAGATGCCAATGTGCTGCGTCTGCGCCAGCGTATCGATGGTGTGCTGCATGAAACTTTATTGCATGAAGTGAATATCTCTTCCGCTCTCGTCTTGCGTTTAAAGTTGATGGCAAATCTGGATATTTCGGAGAAACGCTTACCTCAAGATGGCCGTTTTAATATCCGAGTTAAAGGGCAATCGGTGGATATCCGGATGTCGACCATGCCAATTCAGCACGGCGAATCCGTAGTAATGCGTTTGCTTAACCAATCATCAGGGGTAAGAAAACTAGAGGAGTCAGGCATTCCGTCACATCTGTTGGTTCGTTTGCGTCATCAGTTAAAGCGCCCACATGGGATGATTCTGGTTACAGGGCCAACGGGGTCGGGGAAAACCACAACCTTGTATGGTGCTTTAAGTGAGCTTAATACGTCCGGTAAAAAAATCATCACCGCTGAAGATCCGGTGGAATATCGCATTTCACGGGTTAACCAAGTGCAGGTTAACCCGAAAATTAACCTCGATTTCTCCACCTTGCTACGTACTTTCTTGCGTCAAGACCCCGATATTATTTTGGTCGGTGAGATGCGTGACCAAGAAACGGTAGAAATCGGCTTGCGCGCCGCATTAACTGGGCATTTAGTGTTAAGTACTCTGCATACCAATGATGCGGTAGATAGCGCTTTGCGCCTGATTGATATGGGGGCGCCGGGTTATTTGGTTGCCAGTGCGGTTCGTGCCGTTGTGGCGCAGCGCTTGGTGCGTAAAGTGTGTCCAGACTGTAGTGGACATGATGAAGTGGATGATGCTCGTCAACAGTGGCTTACCACGCGATTCCCCAATCAAGTGTTGGCGACTTTTTCACGTGGTCGTGGCTGTCAAAACTGTAACTTAACCGGGTATCGTGGCCGAATCGGTGTGTTTGAAATGCTCGAACTGGATCAGCCTATGATGGATTGTTTACGAGCTAATGATGCAGTGGCGTTTTCTAAAGCCGCGCGCAGTAACCCAAATTACAAACCACTGCTTGCGTCTGCGATGGAGCTGGCGCTGCAAGGTATTGTCAGTTTGGATGAAGTCATGTCGCTGGGTGAAGGTGACTCCTCCGGTTTCGTTGAGCCGATTTATCTGTAGGAGTCAGCATGGCGACTTTTTATTATCAAGGGCGTAATGCCGATGGCAGTAAAGCCAATGGATTAGTTGAAGCGGCGACCGAAGAGTTAGCAGCCGAAATGCTGCTTGGTAAAGGCATAGTGCCAACTTCAATTACGCAAGGCGGTGCATCGAAAAGCCCGTTTGATATAGATTGGAAAGCTTGGTTTACTCCAGCAGTACCGCTTGAGGTACTGGTGATTTTCTGTCGGCAAATGTATAGCTTGACCAAAGCGGGTGTGCCTTTGCTGCGTTCTATGCGCGGCTTAACGCAAAATTGCCACAATAAACAGCTCAAAGAAGCGCTGGAATCGGTTTGTAATGAATTGACTAACGGCCGCAGTCTGTCGGCTTCCATGCAGTTGCATCCGGGAATATTCAGCCCATTATTTGTTTCCATGATCCAAGTCGGTGAGAATACCGGTCGTTTAGATCAGGCTTTGCTGCAACTGGCTAATTATTACGAGCAAGAAGTCGAAACGCGTAAGCGGATCAAAACCGCGATGCGCTATCCAACTTTCGTCATTATCTTTGTTGTGACGGCGATGTTTATCCTCAACGTCAAAGTAATTCCCCAATTTACCAGCATGTTCAGTCGCTTTGGGGTGGATTTACCGCTACCTACGCGTATTTTGATCACGACATCCGATTTTTTTGTGAACTATTGGGGCTTGTTACTCGGAATTATTGTCGGTGCCTTGTTCGCATTTCGAGCGTGGTTAAATACCAGTAATGGGCGGATCAAATGGGATCATCTGCGACTGCGCATGCCAATAGTCGGTGGTATTGTGAATCGTGCTCAATTGTCGCGTTTTTCGCGCACTTTCTCTCTGATGCTCTCGGCGGGGGTTCCGCTTAACCAATCTTTGGCGCTTTCTGCGGAAGCCATCGATAACAAATTTCTTGAGCAACGCATTCTGGAGATGAAAAGCCAGATTGAAGCGGGGGTTTCTGTTTCTGTCACCGCGGTTAATGTGAAAATTTTCACCCCTCTGGTAATTCAAATGATCACTGTGGGGGAAGAGACAGGGCGAATTGACGAGCTGTTGCTTGAGGTTTCAGACTTTTATGATCGCGAAGTGGATTACGATTTAAAAACTCTTACGGCACGGATTGAACCTATCTTGCTGGTGTTTGTGGCAGCAATGGTGTTGGTGCTGGCGTTGGGTATTTTCCTACCGATGTGGGGCATGATGGATGCGATCAAAGGACGATAATGGCTAACTGGTTAGGACGGTCACGTTTGATGCTGTGGGCGCTGTTAGTCCTCACTCTACTCTCCGCTCTATTTTCTATGTGGAATGGCATGTCGCGAAATACGTTGAAAACCGCGTTCGAAGTGGCCACTCTGAGCATGACTGAACGTGCTAATCTTTATAAACAACAATGGTTTTTACAAGGTCAGCCACCAAGTGTTCATATTGAAGGTAAAACGATAGCTCTATCACCATCGGGTTGGGTATTTCCCAAGCGTGATCAAGGCGTTGACTGCGAAAAGTTGTTAACTTTGCTCTATCCTGATTTAAAGGTGTTGGATTTGTTACCAACTATAGATGGTGAAAATTCAACAAATGGCTACCAATGCCGATATCAATATGGACAAAAGGCCGCGATATGGGTTGAGTTAAAAGGTCGTCATTTTGCGGTCAGTATCAACTTTTTGTTGTAAGGTTTTTCTGACATCATTGAACCTTATTGTGCTGAAAAGCGCGTATAATGTATGGCGTACGTTAGGTAAGTGAGTTAAAAATATGAAGAAAATGCAGCAAGGCTTTTCATTAGTGGAACTGGTGATCGTTATCGTGGTGGTCGGGTTACTGGCTGTTGCGGCTTTGCCCCGTTTTCTCGATGTGACCGATGAGGCGAAAAAAGCCAGTATTGAAGGGGTGGCGGGTGGTTTTGCCACGGGAGTGCTTTCTGCTAGAGCACAATGGGAAGCTCAAGCGAGACCGACCCTGACTGCCAATAAGTACCCATCAGTTAATTATGATGGCGTCGATTTTTGGTTAACGACATCAGATAACAGCGGTTATCGAGATGGTTATCCACTTGGACTGAATACGGATGACACGACGTATCCAGCGAATATTTCGGACCAAGCTTGTATTGATTTGATGGAGAATTTGCTGCAAAACCCACCGCAAGTCGGCACCGTGGCACAAGCAGCGGCAAGTTCAGATTATAAATATTCGGCCAGTGCCAATACTGGAGCTGCCACTTGCACCTATGTGCAAAATGAAAAAGGCAGCCAACATGAGTTCGTTTACGAAGTCAAAACTGGTCGCGTGACCGTTTCCTTGCAGTAATTCTGCGTATTCACATTAGAGAGAGATAGTAATAATGAAAAGACAAGGCGGTTTCACCCTGATTGAACTGGTAGTGGTGATTGTAATTTTGGGTATTTTGGCCGTAACAGCAGCGCCACGTTTCTTGAATTTGCAAAATGATGCGCGTGAAGCTTCTTTGCAAGGTCTTAAAGGTGCAATTGATGGTGCGGCGGGGATTGTGTATGGAAGAGCTGCAATTAGCGGTATAGAAACAGCCGCCACGGGTAACGTAGATAATATTGACGTTGTGTTTGGGTACCCAGCTGCAACCGCAGATGGTATTGGTGAGGCTGTTGTGGGCTTAAGTACAGACTGGTCGCAAGTTTCGCCAGCGATTGGTACTAATAGCATTCAATATACATTCCAAGGACAAACTACCACAGGGTGGACTGCAGCAACAGGTTGCTATGTTAATTATCAACAAGCTGCTAACTCTGGTGCGGCACCTACAACTACTATTGTTGTTACTGGTTGTTAATTTAAAAAAGGCCAGCTTGTCTGGCCTTTTTTGTTTAACCGTTTGAGTTATAGTCACTAGCCATGCGGCAAAGCAGTATTGGATCACGTCAGGGTAAAGCACAAGGTTTTACCCTCATTGAACTGGTAGTGGTGATTATCCTACTAGGGATTCTTTCTGCGTATGCCGCAAGCCGTTTTCTTGGACCTTCCTCTTTTGCCGTGTTGGCGACACAAAGTGAAGTGTTAGCCTCTCTGCGCTTAACTCAAAGTCGTGCAATGCAGCGCACGGGGTATTGTAATCGCTGGCTTTTGACCAGCAACGCCGCCATTCAGGTTTCTCCGCAAGCGATGCAGGGTAACTGCTCGACTGCTTTTCCAAGCAATACCACCGATTCTTCCATGGTCGATGCCGCAGCCAATGGAGTAAGCCTTTCTTTAACGGGGGCGAGTTCCTTTCTCGATTTCGATAATTGGGGGCGCGCGACTCAGTGCCGCAGCTCAGGTTGTGTGGTGAGGATTAACAGCACCTCGAGTAGTGAAATTCGCCAAGTCTGCGTCAATACTGAGGGCTACATTTATGCCTGCTAAATCAGGCCGTGTACCACGCGGTTTTACTTTAGTTGAAATGGTGATTGTGATTGTGGTGCTGGGAATTGCCTTGGTTGGCGTATCAACGGCGCTTTATCCACGCTCACAGCAAACCGCGGAACAAGTCTTATCCGTGAAGGCCGCAGAGCTAGGGCGTGCAGTGTTAGATGAAATATTAGGACGCAACTTTGATCAGCAATCTGGCCCTAACGGTGGTTTGCCGGAGTGCGTAATAACGTCAACTTCAGGTCGGGTATTGTGTACTGCTCCCTCGGCTTTGGGGCGAGATGGAGAAAGCAGCAACACCGAATATAACGATGTAGATGACTACATCACTGCAAATCCAGTTTCAGTAATAGATGTGCTGGGGAATGATATCTCCAGCGACTACCAGCGTTTTTCAGTGGCGATTCAAGTGTTTTATGAGGCTGATAACAACGGGCAGTTTTCAGCCTCTCCCTCATCGGTGCCAACCCACTACAAACGGATTGCGATTGTAATTTATGATCCGCAAGGCAATCCTTACCCGTTTGCAGCGATTAAGGGGAACTACTGATGAGTCGTGGTTTTACCCTGATTGAAATGGTGATCAGCATTATTCTGCTCAGCATTGTTGGCTTGTTTCTGGGCAATGTGATTGGGCAGGCGATGGGGATCTATGCGGACACTTCGGCTCGTGAAGCATTGATCCAACAAGGTCGTTTTGTTACCGAACGTATGAGCCGGGAGCTACGCGAGGCGGTACCTAATAGTATGCTCGTAGCTAATGGATGTATTGAATTTTTACCGATTATAAACAGCGGCATTTACCAATCTCTACCGACTAACACTGCGAATACGTTGCGCCTACTCCCGGTGAGTAAATCTATTCAAGCGGGTGAACGCTTGGTCGTTTATCCCAATGATCCACTTGCTTTACGAGCTGCGCTATTACCAGCGGCAGGGCAAGTGGCTGAGGTGGTCAGTAATGTTGATTTTACTCCACCACTGAACGAAACCATGGTCAACACTCCATTGGTACAAGGCACGCAGTTCACTTTGCAGTCTCCTGCTAATCGTGCCTATTTTTATCGAACACCAGTAGCATATTGCTATGTGGGTAACAGCATTTACCGTTACGCGGACTATAGTTTGCACAGAGCGGTTCTATCGCCCGCTTATTTAGGGAATGGAGTCTTGATGGCTCAACAGCTCAGCGAGGCGAATTTTAGTGTTGTCGCCCCCGAATTGCAGCGTAATGGTTTAGTGAAAATTGAGCTGACATTTTCTGATAAAGGTGAGCAAGTAAGGTTTGATCATGATGCCTTGGTCTACAACACACCGTAAGCAGCAGGGCAATGCCTTGATTCTTGTTGTGTTCATCATAGTGGTGGTGGGCTTTGTCGCGCTGATAGCCAATCGCAACCAAGAACGTAACAGTCAGCAACTGGTGTCTATGGTGCTAGGTACTCGAGCTGAAATGGCAGCACGCTCAGCGCTTAATATTGAGCTGAGTCGTTTTTATCAAAGCAATAAGAGTGCAGGCAGTTGCTACACGACATCTCCTCAATCTATGGATTTTGCAGGGGAGGGATTAGCACAATGTGAGGCAACTGTATCATGTCTGTCTCTCGGTGCATTGGATAATGGACAAGAGGTGTATCAGCTCAGTGCGATAGGTCGATGTCAGGTAGGGGATTGGACCTTACAACGCATCATTGAAGTAGGAGTAAAAGGTGAATAAGTGGTTAAGCAGAGCAGTTATTGGTTTTTTTGCAGTACTGTCTGCTAATGCTTTGGCATTTCAGGATATTGATAACTCAATTTATTTTCCGGCTGTTGCTCAAGGGCACGGCAGCTGTAGTGGTGCACCGAATCCGCAGTTTATCCAATATAATTATGCAAAAATCACAGGCACAAATAATTCGGTTGTCGATTTTTGTTCAGCTAATGCAACGAATGAAAGGCCTAATGCACGTTGTGATAATAATATTTGTCAAACCTCTGGAAATACTATCCAGTCACTAAGTCTTTCAGGAAGTAATGCATTTAAAACTTCTAGTGTTAGTGGGAATGAAATAGGTTGGTGTAATAGTGGGCAAAATATTCTCATATCAAAAACAAATATAGGAACAATACAACTTTATGACTCATGCACACTAAGCTTTTCTGGACAGGCCGAATATAAAATTAAATCTCTTGATATGGGGAAAAGCGCAAAGTTAGTGCTTTCCTCCGGTGATTACTGGATTGAGTCGCTGCAATTTAATGCCGATAGTGAAGTGGTTGTTAATGGTGATGTTCGCCTATTTATTCAAAACAATTCAGATTGGAATAGTGCAAAGATAAATGTTTCCGGCTCTGGAAATATAACAATTATTGGTTACAACAACATTACGCTAAACCAACTCACCCAAGCTAATGCTTACGTTTATGCAGGTGGTTCTTTGACGCTCAATAACACATCGGTGATCAATGGGCGTACTACAAGCCGTAGATTGCAGATGGAAGGTAACACTCAAATCAATCAAAACCAGCAACAAGGTTTAACCTGTTTTGAGGACGATTTTAATCGCACTTCTCTTGGACAAAACTGGGTACCGTTTACCAGTACAGGAAGTTTTATTCCAAGCATTGTGAGTAGCCGAATGCGCTTAACTGAGGCGCTGAACAATGAAGCGACGGCAGCAACGTATCAGAGAATATTCCCTGCTGCAGGTAACGTGGTGACGGTAGAATTTGATTACTACGCATGGGCGAATTTGAGTGGGGTTGGTGCTGACGGTGTTGCCGTAATCTTCTCGGATGCGACAATTACCCCTAAAACGGGGGGCTTTGGTGGCTCTTTGGGTTATGCACCGCGTACAGATTCTACTCCAATAAAACCGGGCTTTGCTGGTGGTTGGCTAGGCATTGGTTTAGATGAGTATGGAAACTTTTCAAACCCAACGGAAGGGCGTACTGGTGGTCCTGGTTTTCGTGCCCAAGCGGTAGCATTACGAGGTTCTGAGTCGGCCAGTTATCGTTATTTAACAGGTACTGGTGCCAATCTTTCTCCGAAGTTGGATGTTCGTAATACCAGCACTGCGGGGCCCGGTCATCGCTACAAATTAACGATAGATTCTCGTTCCTCTGGCGCAGTTTGGGTACGGGTTGATCGTACTTACAATGGCACCCAACAAACGCTAATTGACTGGTATAACGTACTGAATGCTTCAGGGCAGAGTGCTGCACCCGAAGATCTGCTGCTGTCTTTAGCCGGTTCTACGGGGTCATCAGTCAATAACCATGAAATCGACAACTTCAGAGTGTGTGCTCTGAAATCGCGCCCTGTTGAACCTCAGGTCGATCATTTCCGTTTTACTCTTCCCCAGCAAGGACTGACCTGCAGCGCTTCGGATGTAACGATTCAAGCTTGTGCAAATGAGAGTTGTAGCCAGCTTTATACCAATCCTGTGACTGCAACCCTCTCACCGGACTCTACCCCTAGTGCCACAGGCGGATGGGTTGGCGGCTCACATGTTACCTTTACCAATGGTATAGCCACAACTCAGTTACGCCGGAACACGGCAGGCAATGTCACTGTGAATGTGATTGGCTCAACGCCGTCGAGCAAACCATACCAAGTTAACCTTTGTAGTTATACGAGTTCACCCGGCAATTATTCTACCGCTAACTGCACCGTGAATTTCGCTGATAGTGGCTTCATCGTGGATGTGCCTCATGCCTATGCTAATCAAACCGTGACGGGGTCGATTAAAGCAGTACGCAAAGATAACGCCTCACAGCAGTGTTTACCAAGTTTTCAGAATGTGCAGAAGTCAGTCTCTTTCTGGAGTGATTATTTAACACCAAACAGCAGTGATGCAGGGTTTTCTGCTTATACGGTTTCTGTGAATGGAACGGGTATTGGCCAAGCTGCCAACGTTGCAACGCCTCTCAATCTAAGCTTTAACCAAAATGGTGAGGCGAATTTCACGGTAGCGTATCGCGATGCAGGCAACCTTGCCTTGAATGCAAGATTTACAGGTAGCGGCAATGAGCAGGATTTGCGGTTAGAAGGGCAAGGCACTTTTATTCGTGTGCCGAGAGCCCTAGTGTTGAGTGCTAAAAACTTTTACAGCAGTAATGGTAAATGTCCTGCGGCTGATCTGAGTTGTGCGGTATTTGCCAGAGCGGATGAAGCTTTTGAGCTGAATATACGTGCAGTGGCTGCTGAACCGAATGAAGATAATGACTTCACCAACAACTTAACGGCCTACAACTATCAGCAACAAAATATCACTCTGCAACATTCATTAGTTCAACCGGCGACTGGTGTTGCGGGCGAGCTCGATGCTGAGAGTTATCACCACGAGTTAGGAGCTACAACAACCGTTAGGCAAAAAGTTAGCGAAGTTGGTGTGTTTGATTTCTCGCTTGTCGCCCCAAGCAGTTATCTCGGGCTTAATTTGGCCGCCGCTAATTTGCCTATTGCCGTTGTATCTACAGGTTCCGTTGGTCGCTTTATTCCTGCTTACTTTGCGGTATCGCCGATGACAGTGACCTTAGATGCGGCATGTAAAACCAATAACGCGTTTACCTATCTTGGACAACCATTTAGCTACACCAATAGCCCCGGTTTGTATTTGCGCCCTAAATCAGCCAATGATGCGGATACGAAAAACTATCTGATTGAACCGTGGTGGCGCTACACCAATCAATGGGATGGCCGTACTTACAGCGATACGGTTAATGGAGTGAGCCTTGATTATACGAATACATTGGCTTTCCCCGTAAGTAGACAGGCCACTTCAAATAGCGGGATCGTACTGAGCGGGGAAAGTGTGTGGTATGAAAAACCGCTGCAACCTAAAGCGGTGTTTAATTCAGAGTTTGATCTTACGCTGAATGCATCCAACCTGATGGATCAAGATAATGTTTGCTATCGGCAAAACGCGACATCTGATTGTCAGGGATTTACCTTTACGCAAATTGATCGAACTATGCCACTGTATTGGGGAAAACTGGTGATCCAAGATGTGTATGGGCCGGAGACTCAACCCCTTGAACAGCCGATTTATGTTGAGCATTACACCAGTAATGGCTTTGTACGCACCACAGATGACAGCTGTACCTCATTGTCTTCTATCAACAACTTTGCGTTGCAATCGACGGATTACGATGTGACGACCACGGGTGTTCCAGTTCCACCCCAAGTGTTGGCGGGTTTGACGTCAAGCAATCTCAGTCAAGGTAAGAGCGCAATCCGTTTTAGTGCTCCGGGAGCTGGAGTAACAGGGTACATTGATAGCATTCTTAATCTGAATACTCATGATCTGATGTGGCTTGCCGAAGACAAAGATGGTGACGGCAGCTTTGATCAAACCACTCAAGGTCGAGCGCAATTTGGTTTGTATCGCGGCAGTGATCGAGTGATCTGGTGGCGCGAATCCAATTAAGTGCTGAGCACGTGATGGATCAAGATTTCTCTCATTCCGTTAGAGAACTGTTAGAAATTGCGTGTTTCAGTCCATGTTTATGGATCAACGCCTTGCTGTGATGGCAAGGCATTGGTACATTTAGTGCAATTTTCATCTTCTCAATTCTTGCAGGACGAACGAAGAGTATGTTCAAAAAACTTCGTGGCATGTTTTCTAACGACCTATCGATCGATTTAGGTACCGCCAACACACTTATTTATGTCAAAGGACAGGGTATTGTTCTTGATGAACCTTCTGTTGTTGCTATTCGTCAGGACAAAGGCCGTGGCGGTAAAACCGTTGCAGCAGTTGGTCATGCCGCAAAGCAGATGCTCGGTAGAACTCCTGGCAACATTTCTGCGATTCGCCCAATGAAAGATGGCGTAATTGCTGACTTTTACGTGACGGAAAAAATGCTGCAGCATTTTATTCGCCAAGTGCATGACAACAGCGTTCTAAAACCTAGCCCACGCGTACTGGTGTGTGTGCCTTGTGGTTCAACCCAAGTTGAACGCCGTGCGATCCGTGAATCAGCACTGGGTGCGGGTGCGCGTGAAGTTTACTTGATTGATGAGCCAATGGCGGCAGCAATCGGCGCAGGTCTGCGTGTTTCTGAACCAACCGGTTCAATGGTGATTGATATCGGTGGTGGTACTACGGAAGTTGCAGTGATCTCGCTAAATGGTGTGGTTTACTCTTCTTCTGTGCGTATCGGTGGTGACCGCTTTGATGAAGCGATCATTAATTATGTTCGTCGTAACTACGGTAGCTTGATTGGTGAAGCAACGGCAGAAAAGATCAAACACGAGATCGGTTCAGCTTATCCGGGTGATGACGTACAAGAAATCGAAGTACGCGGTCGTAACCTTGCGGAAGGTGTGCCACGTAGCTTCACACTGAACTCCAATGAAATCCTTGAAGCGTTGCAAGAGCCGCTGACAGGCATCGTTTCTGCAGTGATGGTTGCACTAGAACAGTGTCCACCTGAACTGGCATCAGACATCTCTGAAAACGGTATGGTTCTGACTGGCGGTGGTGCACTGTTGAAAGATCTGGATCGTCTCCTGATGGAAGAAACCGGTATTCCAGTTGTAATCGCTGATGATCCACTGACTTGTGTGGCTCGTGGTGGTGGTAAAGCCTTAGAAATGATCGACATGCACGGTGGCGATCTGTTTAGCGAAGAATAATCCGTAGTGTCGTGCCTCATGCATGGCACTTTGCTCAGCGCTAGGATGGTTATTGGATGAAACCTATCTTTGGTCGAGGACCTTCTCTGCAGCTGCGGCTATTTTTTGCGGTAATGCTATCAGCCAGCCTTATGCTGGCTGATAGTCGTTTAGGTGCATTCTCACATGTACGCTTTCTGCTCAATAGTCTGGTTGCGCCTATTCAGTACGCAGCGGATTTACCGCGCGTACTGTTTGACGATTTTTATGACAGCATCAGCTCTCATCAGCAGTTACGAGAAAACAATCAACTGCTGAAACGGGAAGTTTTGACGCTCAAAAGTAATTTGCTGCTGCTTGAACAGTACAAAGAAGAAAACCAACGCCTACGTAAGTTGCTCGGTTCTTCCTTTTTGCGTGATGAGAAAAAGGTGGTGACCGAAGTGATGGCCGTGGATACCTCCCCTTATCGTCATCAAGTGGTGATTGATAAAGGTCGAATTGATGGTGTGTACGAAGGCCAGCCAATCATCAATGAAAAAGGCATTGTGGGACAGGTAACTTTTGTTGCTGCGCACAATAGTCGAGTGTTGCTGCTGATTGACCCCAACACGGCCATTCCAGTTCAGAATCTTCGCAACGATATTCGAGTGATTGCTTCGGGGAATGGACAGACGGATCAAATCCAACTGGAACATATTCCTACCAGTACCGATATTGAAGTGGGCGATATGCTGGTGACTTCAGGCTTAGGTGGGGTTTACCCAGAAGGCTACCCAGTGGCGATTGTGTCGCAAGTGGATAAAGATACACGCCGTGAATTTGCCTCGATCAAAGCTGATCCCGTAGTGGAGTTTGATCGCTTGCGTTATTTGCTACTTATCTGGCCAAACGAAGATCGTTTACAGAAAGTGATGCAGGCGGATCCGCAGTTGCTACTAGAGGAAGAAACCAATGATCAGCAGTGATATTAAAGGCCGCATGGTCATTTTTGCCTCATTTCTGTTGGCGTTGATTTTGCAAACCATTCCATGGCCGGGAACATTAGATCTGTTCCGTCCGCCATGGATATTGCTGGTTTGCTGCTACTGGGTATTGGCTTTACCACACAGAGTTAACGTCGGCAGCGCCTTAGTGATGGGATTGCTGTGGGATCTGCTGCTTGGCTCTACCTTGGGGATCCGCGGCATGATGATGTCGATCATGATCTATCTGGTGGCGATGAACTTCTTGGTGCTACGCAATATGGCCTTGTGGCAACAAGCGATCGTGATTGGTTTGTTGTCCATGGGTCTTGAAGTGCTGATTTTCTGTGGTGAATACCTGATCCAGAATGTGACATTTAATCCTTTATCACTCTGGAGTGGCGTAATTGCCTGTATACTTTGGCCATGGATGTTTTTATTACTGCGCCGTGTTCGACGCCATTGGCATGTGAAATGACGATCTCGAAATTAGTTCTGGCCTCTGGTTCGCCAAGACGCCGTGAACTGTTAGCGCAAATGGGCTACCAGTTTGAAGTAGTAGTACCGAATGTAGAAGAAATGCGCGGAGCGGCAGAGTCGCCCGCGCAATACGTTGTGCGACTCTCGCGCGATAAAGCGTTGGCAGGTGCTGCGATGGTTGATGCCGATGCCGTAGTGATCGGTTCGGATACCATAGTCGTGAAAGATCAAGAGGTGTTGGAAAAGCCGTGCGATTTTGCTGATGCAAAACGGATGTTGCTCAAGCTCTCCGGCAACCAACATCAAGTGATGACTGCCGTGAGTGTAACTCAAGGTGGCATTACTCACTCTGTGGTGGTGACTACAGAGGTGTGGTTTAAAACTTTGTCAGATCAAGAAATAGAAGAGTATTGGCAAAGTGGTGAGCCCTGCGATAAAGCTGGCAGTTATGGCATTCAGGGATTGGGTGGACGATTTGTTACGAGGATTGAAGGCAGCTACCACGCGGTAGTGGGGTTGCCACTCTACGAGACTGACCAGCTTCTGCACAAATTCTAATCATTTTAATCATTGAGGTGCGCTCATGAGTGCAGAGTTGCTGTTAAACGTCACGCCGAGTGAAACTCGGGTGGCGATGATTGAAGGGGGAATCCTTCAGGAAATCCATATTGAACGTGAAGCCAAACGCGGCATTGTTGGCAATATTTACAAAGGCAAAGTGAGCCGGGTTTTACCGGGCATGCAGGCTGCGTTTGTGGATATTGGACTCGACAAGGCCGCCTTTTTACATGCCTCCGATATTGTTCCGCACACAGAATGCGTTGCGGAAAGTGAAAAGCAACAATTCCAAGTCCGTGATATTTCTGAATTGGTTCGCCAAGGACAGGATATTGTCGTGCAAGTGGTCAAAGATCCTCTGGGTACGAAAGGCGCACGCTTAACGACCGATATCACCCTTCCTTCGCGCTATCTAGTGTTCATGCCGGGAGCGAGCCACGTTGGCGTATCACAACGCATCGAAAGTGAAGAAGAACGTGAGCGTTTAAAAGCGGTGGTGAATCATTACTGCGATGAGCATGGCGGTTTTATTATCCGTACTGCTGCTGAAGGCGCGAATGAGAAAGAACTTGCCCAAGATGCGGCATTTCTCAAGCGTTTATGGTCAAAAGTGATTGAACGCCGCGGCAAATACAAAAATCGCTCTATGCTGTATGGCGAATTGGGGTTGGCACAGCGTATTTTGCGTGATTTTGTCGGCACGGAACTCACTAAGATTTTGATCGATTCCCGCCAAGAGTTTGAGAACCTCAAAGAGTTTACTTCTGAGTACGTTCCTGAGCTGACCGCGAAGTTAGAGCTGTACCACGGCGATAAACCGATTTTCGATATGTACGATACGGAAAACGAGATTCAGCGCTCTCTAGAACGTAAAGTTGAGCTGAAATCGGGCGGATATCTGATCATCGATCAAACCGAAGCCATGACCACTATCGACATCAACACAGGTGCGTTTGTTGGTCGCCGCAACCTCGAAGAGACGATTTTCAACACCAATATCGAGGCTACTCAAGCCATTGCACGCCAACTGCGTTTGCGTAACCTCGGTGGGATTATCATTATCGATTTTATTGATATGGCCTCAGATGAACACCGTAAGCGAGTACTGACTTCTTTAGAAGCGGCGTTGGTGAAAGATCGGGTTAAAACCAACATCAATGGCTTTACTCAGCTCGGTTTGGTGGAGATGACCCGCAAAAGAACCCGAGAAAGTATTGAACATGTGCTCTGTTCGACCTGTCCAACGTGTGAAGGACGCGGCAGTGTGAAAACCGTTGAATCGGTATGCTTTGAGATTCTACGTGAAATCACTCGCGTCAATCGCGCATATGATGCGGACAAATTTGTTGTCTACGCTTCTCCAGCTGTGGCAGATACTTTGCAAGGAGAAGAGTCACACGCATTGGCGGAGTTGGAAGTGTTTATTGGTAAAGAGGTGCGTATTCAAGCGGAACCCCTTTATAACCAAGAACAGTTTGATGTAGTCATGATGTAGATAGGACATCGGGTGATTTCGACAGTAACCCGCCTCGGGCGGATCCTTATGTGGCTGCTGGTCAGCCTGCTGATTGTGCTGGCTTTGGCAGTCACTGGTCTGCGCATTTTGCTGCCACAGATGAACCGTTTTCAGGCGGAGATTCAGCATTGGCTAAATCAAAATTCGTCCGTACAAGTAGCCATTGCCGATGTAAAAGGTTACTGGCGTAACACCCATCCTTCTCTTTCTTTACAGGCCTTACAAGCGCATTGGCCGGACAGTAATGACATCCAGCTTAATGCTGCCAGCATAGAAATTGAATTCGATCTGCTGCAATCCCTTTGGGAGCGGCAACCTGTGATTGCCGATCTCACCATCAATGGCATGGTGTTGGATCTCAGAGCGATTGATTGGTTGGCGCTGGAGCAAAACCCTAACCCGAGACAGTCTCGACAAGGTCGAGTGGTTCAGCAGCTTGATGATTTGTTGCTACGCCAACTGGATGATTTCACGCTAAAAAATTCAGCAATTCTCTATCGAACTTTTGTTGGCGATATGCGCCAGCTTGATATCGAAAAATTGCGTTGGCAAAACAGCGGCCAGCGCCATTTCACTGAAGGTGTAGTGAGCATCGCGGGAACTAACATCAACTCCCTGTTAGTGAGCGCTAACTTTATGGACCACGGTTCGCTCCGTGATGTGTCCGGCGATTTCTATGTCAGCGCTGATAAAGTTCGGGTTTTACCTTGGCTGACTCGCTATCTGAAAGACCAGACTGGCATTCAAAAAGGCCAGTTAAGCTTTAATGCTTGGGCTACGCTTGAGCACAATCAACCGATCGATGGTTACGTCGAACTCAAACCTTCAGAGTTGGTGTGGCAAAACGGGGAACAAAACCATGAATTGCTGCTTGAATCGGGGATTGTCGAGTTAAAACCGACCAAGCAAGGTTGGCAAGTGAATGCCCACTCACTGCGTTTGCGTAGTGATGATGTACTCTGGCCGCTGTTGGATGTGGCAATGGATTGGCAGCCTAATGAATGGCGATTGAATCTCTCTCAGCTCAATATCGATAGTTTGTTGCCACTGACGAAGTTAATCCCTGAATCGCAAACACTGAATCACTGGCTAGCCACTTTGCAGCCTAAAGGCACGTTGGAAGATGTGCGTATTTCCAAAGGCCAGACGCTGGAATCGTTACGCTATTCCGCTTCATTAGTGGATGGTGGGATTGCACAGTGGTATCTGCTGCCACAGGTCAATGCACTGCAAGCGCAAATTCAAGGCTCCCTGAGCGAAGCTCGAGTCAACGCGACACTGGTTGATGATGTGTTGCCCTATGGTGATGTGTTCCAAGCTCCACTCAATATTCGTCAGGGTGAAGTGGACATCGTTTGGCAGCAAGGCCCGCAAGGTTGGTCTCTGTGGGCGGATAAAGTCACAGTAGCGACACCTGATTTACAAGCGCTCGGTGCATTTCGCCTCGATTTCCCTGATAACGCGAGCCCATTTCTCTCTTTTTACGCCGAAGCCGATCTGGTCAATGCTGGTGAAACGTGGCGTTATTTGCCTAGGCTGGCTTTGGGACAAGAGCTGACAGATTACCTCTCAACAGCCATTCAAGCTGGGCAAGTCAACACGGCCAAATTGGTTTGGTATGGCGCGTTAGATCAGTTCCCTTATCGGATGCATAACGGAGTATTTCAGGCTTGGGTAGGTTTAAAACAGGCCAAGTTTGCTTTTGATACGGCGTGGCCGCCGATCACTGATCTTCAATTGGATTTGCTGTTTGAAAACGATGCCATGTATTTGGACTCGCGTTCTGCAACCTTGATGAATGTCACTGCTGAGCGGATTACAGGACGCATCCCCGAATTGGCCGAGCTTGGGCATATTGAAATTGAAGCCGTGGCGAGTGCTAAACAAGGCAACTCGATCCGCAACTACATGATGGCGACGCCGCTGGTGGATTCTGTAGGTGCGGCGCTCACCACCATTCAAGTTAAAGGGCCTGTACGCTCAGAGTTTCAGCTCAATATTCCGTTTCACAGCGGGCAAGAACCACGCGCTTGGGGTTTTGCTGAGCTCAATAATAACTCGGTGGATATTGATACCCCGCCGATGAGCCTGAAATCTGTCTCCGGAAAAATCGAATTTGATAATGATCGGGTCAGTGCTGCTGGCTTAGATGCCCGCTTGCTCAAACAGCCTGTTTCGATTGATTTTAAAGGTGAAGACGTCAAACGAGGCTATGCGGTCAGCATTGACGTTATCGGGGATTGGGAAGTCAAACCTTTGATCCCCTTTGTGGGTGAACGTTGGTTAAGTCGAGTAAAAGGCCATGCGCCTTGGCAGGCGAGTGTCGATATTCAGCTCAATGATGTCGGCTTTACTTACCAATTGGATGGTAAAGCGGATCTGAGAGCATTAGAAAGCCGTTACCCGTTCCCGCTGAAAAAAGCGCTCAAGGTGAAAGGACAAGCGCTGTTGCAAGCATCTGGTAATCAAGAGATGGTCTCGGCTCGTCTGCAATTGCCGCAGGCCAAATACCAAGCAGAAATCGATCTGACGCCTAAAGTGCCAGTGTTAGCCGCCACTAATTTAGTATTGGGGCAAGGCAGTTTTAAAATTAGTCCGGTGGTTGGGCACCATGTACAAGTTCGCAGCCAAGCCTTTAACCTTGATGAGTGGTTGAGCATCTCCAGTGAAAAACCTGTGCCGAAAGCAGGGAAATCTAAGTTAGCCAGTCTGAATACCCCTGTGATTCCGATGCCGGAGCGCATTGAAGCCGTGGTTAAAGAACTCACATTCGGTGATTTAGAGTGGCACGACGTGGATTTGAACGCACGGCGTAAAGATTTGGGCTGGCTGCTGAGTGTTGATAGCCAAGAAATCAAAGGCCAAGCTAACTACCTTGAGCCTTATGATTTGAGTATCGCGCTGGATCGCTTACATCTTTTCTTGCCTCAATTGGAGGAGGTAGGGGAAGAGTCTTTGTTGGTTGATCTTGAGCGCCAGAAGCTGCCACTGATTTCCGATTTCGACCGTCAGTTCCATCAATGGATGCCTAACCTGACGTTGACCATCAAGGACTTCTGGTTGCAGGGGTATAAAATTGGCCAAGCGAATGTCGATTTTCAGCGTCAAGGCGATACGCTGCTGTGGAAGAGCATCGATTTCGCCAGTGGTACCAGTCAGTTGCATGTTAATGGCACTTGGACACTGACTGACAAGTTGAGCCACACGCAAATGAACTTGGATATGAAGGGTGATAACAACAGCGACCTGATGGCGCGCTTTGGGATTAACTCCGGTATTCAACGTGCACCGTTTGAGATCACCGCACGAACACAGTGGGATGGTGCTCCGTGGTCGATGCGAGTCAACACTTTGCAAGGTAAGGTTGAAACCAAACTGGGTAAAGGTGTGATTTCCGATGTTAGTGGCGCGGCAAGGCTGCTAGGCTTATTTAGCCTAGATTCGATCATTCGAAAAATGCAGCTCGATTTCAGCGATGTGTTTGATAAAGGGATGGCGTTTGATTCAATCACGGGCAGTGGTGAAATTTCGCAAGGGGTTTTCGTCACGAACAACATCAAAATGGATGCGGTGGCCGGTGATATGACGATTAAAGGTTTAGCCGATCTCAACACCCGTACTGTGGATGCAGAAGTGAATTTCGTCCCTGATATTACGTCGGGAATCCCAGTCTTGACCGCCTTTGCCGTAACGCCTCAAACGGCGCTGTATGTGTTGGCGATTACGACCGTGATTTCTCCTGTGGTGGAAGTTTTCACTCAGGTCAACTATGAAGTTAAAGGACCGCTCGATTCGCCAACGGTGAAAGAGCTTTCGCGTAGCAAAGGCGAGTTTAAGTTGCCGGAAAAGCTGCGAAAACTGGCAGAATAGGGAAGAAAATGCAACGAGTTGGACTGATCCAAATGACCTCAGGGTCAGAGGTAAGTGCCAATCTGGCTTACTTGCAAGAGCAGGTTGCACTGCTCGCTCAGCAAGGAGCACAATGGATTGTGACACCGGAAAATGCACTGCTGCTGGGCAATCGTGAACAATACCATCAGCAAGCGGAACCATTGGATAACGGGCAGGTTCAGCACGCATTGTCGAACCTCGCCAAACAACATGGTGTGTGGCTGCTCATTGGCAGTATGCCGATCCGCCATGCGAATGGCGTAAGCACCAGCAGCCTGTTGTGGAATGCACAAGGTGAGCGGGTGGCGGTTTACGATAAACTGCACATGTTCGATGTGGATGTCGCCGATGGTCACCAGCGTTATCGCGAGTCGGAAACCTTTACGCCGGGTCAACAAGTGGTAGTGGCAGAAACGCCGTTTGGTCAACTCGGCTTGTCGATTTGCTACGATGTGCGCTTCCCGCACTTATACGCAGAATTACGTCGCCAAGGCGCACAGATTTTGTTGGTTCCAGCGGCCTTTACCGCGGTGACTGGCCAAGCGCATTGGGAAGTGCTACTGCGCGCCCGAGCTATTGAAACTCAATGTTGGGTGATTGCAGTCGGCCAGACCGGGCGCCATCCTTGCGGACGCGAAACTTGGGGACATTCGATGGTGATTAGCCCGTGGGGCGAAGTGATCGCTAATTTAGGCCCAACAGTACAAAGTAAAGTGGTAGAGTTTGATCTCACCACACTCGATTCTGTGAGACGCGCGATGCCGATTGAACAGCACACGCGTTTTACCCATCAATTAATAGAGAACACACACTGATGACGATGAACCACATTGAAGCGGCACTGCTAGCGCCTGCCGGACTGAGCGAACAAGATATTGCCGATACCCTGTCCAGTATTGCGACTCGCCAGATTGATTATGCGGATATTTATTTCCAGTCCAGTTGGCATGAATCTCTGGTGCTGGAAGACAGCATCATTAAAGATGGCTCATTCAATATTGATTGTGGGGTCGGTGTTCGTGCGGTCAGTGGTGAAAAAACCGGTTTTGCTTATTCCGACCAAATTCAGTTAGAAGGCTTAAAGCAAAGTGCCATCGCGGCGCGTGGGATTGCTCAGCAAGGCCAAAATCTGACGATACAAGCTTTCAAGCGTGCGCAGCATCCACAGTTTTATGGTGCGAATAACCCTCTGGAAAGCTGGGAAAAACARAAACCGAACTGCTGAAACAGC
>NZ_AOMO01000019.1 GCF_000338875.1 Vibrio mimicus CAIM 602
GCAGTCACAATCGCCTCATTTTCTGATTGCCCTTCTTTACGTGCAGTATGGAAACGATAGAGCAAATGGATAGTGTCATCGACCACAATACCTAACGTCATACTCGCAATGACGGACAGACTAAGCCCAACCTCGCCCACCAGAATGCCCCACAAACCAAATGCGATAGAAGCGGGTAGCACGTTAGGCAACAGACTAATTAAGCCTAAACGTACTGAACGCAAGATAAGCCCAATCAACAATGAAATTACCAGCAAAGCTCCCGCGGATGCCGTTAACATGCTGACGTTATTACGGTAACCAATATGAGCAAACATGATGTCGGCACTTACTCCAGGGCTTATGCTGGATTCAGGAAATAGAGCTAACAATTGTTGGCGTAAGTTTGCTTCAAGGCTCACCAAATCGTTGGAAGACATCTTCTTCGCCGTCACAACCACTCGCAGCTCTTGTTTATCCAGTGCAACTTGATTGCTGAGTGTTAAGCCATAAGGCAGAGACATGTCATAAAGCAGCAAGGTTTGCGCAGACAAATCGGGATCCGTTGGCAATTGGTAGAAAGCCGGATCATCGTTGTGCAAGCTGCTATTCAAACGCTTCATGATGTCAGTGAGTGACTGCACATGATAAACACCCTGTGTTTCACGCGCGGTTGCCACAAAGCGGTCTAGCTTGTTCAGGAAATCGGGCGATGTCACCAGCTCTCCTTTTTCCGGTCTGATCGCGTATTGAATACTCGCTACACCAGTGAGATTCGCATAGGTAAAATCATTCGCTTGGCGCACCGCATAAGAGTGATCGAAGTACTCGAATAGAGTGTCATCAATATCGTTGCGAACCATATTCGCGGCGACAACTAGGCTGCACACCACAACAACCGCGATTTTCACCCCCGGTTTGACCATTGACCACTGAGCAATACGCTCTAGTGGCTTTGCTGAACCTTGTGGGTTTGAAACGGACAGCGGTTTCACTTTGCGCTGACGGCCTACCGGCAGCACAGCAAGCAATGCGGGCACCAAGAATAAGGTCAACAGCATGGCAGCGATCACGCCCATAGCCGTGATATTGCCCAGATCGTTAAACGGTGGAGAATCGCTGAAGTTCATCGAAAGGAAACCCACCGCGGTGGTCAAGCTGGTCAAAATGATCGGTAAGCGGTGTTTACGCATGGAGTACTGAAGCGCGTCTTTTTTCACCAGACCATTTTGAATCCCTTGTCGGTATCCTTGTAGGAAATGGATACAATCCGCGACCGCCATCGTTAAGATGATCAAAGGAGCAGAAGCTGATGGCGAGGTAATGGCCATACCAAGCCATCCTCCCGATCCTAAAGCGATAAAGATGGACGAGACGATCGTGAGTGTCATCACGACTGAGCTCCAGACACTGCGCAAGTAAATGCCCGTTCCAACAATGATCAGCAGTAATGCCGCTGGAACCAAACTCCCCATATCACGTTGGGCGGCCTCACCAAACGCATCGTTTTGCATCACTTGCCCAGTCAAGTAGAAAGAAAGGTTTGGATAGCGTGCTTCCATCTCTTGCTTCTTGTCTTGCCAAAATTGAGCAATTTCACGCACTTCTTCAGATTGCCCTTCGGTGGTCAAACTGACGAGCACATTGATTGCTGTCGAGTGTGCATCCTGGGCCAAGTAGCGGTTCACTAACTCCGGTTGCTTTAACGCATACGCTTTCTTCTCTTGTAAGCCTTGAGGCTGATTCAAGTTGGCTTGAGTGATGAAATCTTCAACGATCAGATCATCATTTTTCGCATAGGTGTACTGATAATTGCTTATCGAATCCACACGATAGGAGTGCGGGGTTTGCCATGCGTAATCGGTAAGTTCCAATACCGCTTGCAATACCTCCGGCTGAAATACATCACCCAATTTTGGATGTACAACAATCAGCACGCTGTCATTGCTGTTGTATTTATTTTCAATTGCTTCGAAAGCCACTAAGTCTGGGTTGTCCTGACTAAAAAAGACTTTGTAATCATTATTTAGGCTGAGTTTACCTAGCCCCATAAAAGCAATAACCATAACAGCAAGCCACGCCATTATAACTAGCCAAGCTCTGGGCGTTGTCCATTTTTCCATGGTGAATTATTTCCTATATATTATTTAAGCTTTTTGTGGAGACAAAATAGAAAGTCGGTAATTTTCTATCGCAATCGCTTCTGTTTTCACTTTCTTTACTGCCATTTCTATTGCTTCATCAACATCAACATAGATTGGCAAATTAAAATGCTCAGCAATCGTAATTAATCGGTTTCGAAGATCCCCACCTACTGTGATATAGGGAATATTCAGTTCTTTAACTGTTGATAAAAGAAGATCATTCGAAAGTTGTCGAAATTTTTCTGATACAGGTCGATGGCCATCAGCAACCAGATCAAATTCAATGGGCAAATGGACAAATTTTGTATACGTCTTCTTAGCATGACGTTTAGCGACATTTCCAAAGGCATCAATATAACCACGATGAACAGATAAATAAGGTTTCCCCATTAAACGTTTTATAGCCAACACTAAATCACTGTCGTTAGGGTTAATTCCTGTTTCAAGGCGTGCAGCCCCATAAACCCATTCGTGTAAACATGAACCATCTGAGAAAAATTTGTCACCGCACCGCTCTTCATTGACAACTCGTTCACTTAAACGGCTTAAACCTAAATTAAGCAACTCAGCAGGATTACACTGTTCTAGCGTTTTTCCAGGTACAGCATCCGGAAGGATCTCACGCATTGTTCTTGCCTGAGTACGTGGTACTTGAGTAGCGATAGAAAGCGCTTCGGTTAATGTTGTCTTTCCTGTGGAATAGGTTCCTGATATGGCAATTTTCACGCTACTTCTCCTTGTGGCATCTGTGGTAATTGGTGGCAAAGCTTGGCTGTTAAGTTGAACTCCGGGTGTCCCGCAACAGAGCCGGATACCGTGGATAAACGCCATGATTGGTCATTCTTGCTGACTAAAGCATTCTTTAAACTTCTCAATGTAAGTATGTGCTTACGACGAGGGATAATGGGATATGGTGTAGATACAGAAACTGAGCGCATCCAAAGGTTGTGAGTATTACTACGATCCAAGTTATCCAGTCGGTACATGATGAGCTGAGCTAATTGAGCAAAACAGGTAAGCCAATCCACCATCATTAATGCATTAGGGTATTGCCCCATAGCACCAACAGATTGTTTTTCAGGGCATTGGAAAACTAATTCACTGGAAACCGCACAGACGGAGTCGCTAAATGTATTATTTTCCAATTGACAGCGTCTAAGGCGGAAATCATCGCTAAAATATTCATCATTATCTTCTGAAGATAATTCACAAAGATTCAATTTCCCGATGGAATGATCAATGATGACTTCAACTTCCATACTATCTAATGTAGTTTTTACACGACTGAGCATACCAAACATACTGTCTATAGAAGGTTCAGAATTAACCAAAGTAGCATTCACAATAACGGAGTCTAAATTTTCCAAAGCTTCTGCCCCTGCTTTTATGGATATATTTCTAATCCATGATTGTGCCATTTGATCTTTAGAAAGATGGAAGCTTCTCTTAATAAGACCATAAGAAATTTGGCCTGCAATTAAAAATGCATCGATCGTACTCAAATGCGGCTTTCGTTCTTTGGTTTTTTTCTTAGACCAATCATTTTTATAAGAAACGCTAATTAATCCCTGAGCGTGTTTTTCTTGATAATGAATACTACATTGATACTGAGTGCGCTTATAACCCTCACCAAAATAACGCTGTTCAGCAGGGCCAAGAATATCATCAATCGTTGCAATGATTTCTTTTCCTTGGCTTCTCAGATTAATCAGTTCTAATTCCATAATATAAAAACTCCTTACGTAACAATTTGTGTATTGGAGTTTTTATGCTACCTATTGCCCTTCTATTTTTACCCTGTCCACTCAGATCTTAAACCTGTCCACTTGGACAGGTTCCACTTTCTCCGAACTCCGGTACTTTGCTTGCGAGATTGGGATTTTTATAAGGAAATGAAGATGAGAATGTGGTCAGCCATGTTGCTAGCACTTTCCAGTAGTGTGATGGCACAACAAACTCTGTCAGGGTTAGATATCGCAACGGAAATGGTGAATCGAGATAGTGGCTATCTCTCTTATACCGCTGATGTTCAAATGAAAATCAGTGCATCGAATGGTGATACCGTGACGCGCCAATTGATGATCAAAGGAATTGAACAAGAGAACGATGGCGACAAAATCGTGACCTATTTTCAAGCACCTTTGGACATTGCGGGAACCGCGTTACTCACGTTCAGCCACGCGATTGAGGCGGATGATCAATGGCTCTACCTGCCTTCGGTCAAACGGGTTAAACGCATTTCATCCAATAACCGTTCAGGTCCATTTATGGGTAGTGAATTCGCTTATGAAGACATGAGTTCTTGGGAACTGGATAAATATCGTTACGAGCTAATTGAGGAAAAGACGGAAAACGGCCAGCAATTCTGGCTATTGGCGTGCTACCCACAATATGAAAACTCTGGCTATTCCAAACTGGTCGCCTGGATCGACCAATCCATCTACCAACCCAGAAAGATTGAGTATTACGACCGTAAAGGCAGCTTATTTAAGCAGCTTTCTTTAACGGAGTATCAGCAGTTTAACCAGCGTTACTGGCGACCCAAATTCGCGCAAATGGACAATCTGCAAAACCAGCGCAGCTCAACACTGATTTGGCAAAACATGCAGCTGGGTGTTGACGTTCCCGCTTCTTATTTTGAACCGAATCAACTTCGCAATGCATACAGGCATAACTGATGGCGAACAAACTGATTTACGCCCTATTGCCATTCTCTCTTTGGGCGTCATTCTCCGGAGCCGAGGAGAAAGTTGAAGGGTATATCGGCCTTGCTGCTGACTTTTATCAAGAATCCTCTCCCAACTCGGCGTGTTGTGATCATTTTGCGGCAACCATGATCCTTGCGCCCAGAATGTCTTGGTGGAATGAACAAGGATGGGCAGTCAACTTCACCCCTTATATGGAATACGAAGCACCATCCGGACAAGGGTTCATCAATTTGCGGGAAGCAAACCTGACTTATGCTGCGGAAAGCACCGAGTGGCTAATTGGCTATGGATTGGTGTATTGGGGCGTTACGGAAGTCTACCAACCCGTCAATATTGTGAATCAGTATGATGGGCGCATCGCATTGGGTTACGAGGAAAAAATGGGGCAACCTATGCTGCAAATGCGCTGGTTGCCAGAGTGGGGAGAAACGCAGTTTCTTATACTGCCCTTCCATCAAACCAGAACGTGGCGTGAACCCAATCAAAGGCGAGCTTTAACTAAACCCGTAAGCAGCGATGCACTTTATCCTGACGGCGAACAACCACTCGATTTGGCGAGCCGTGTTAGTTTCTGGCAGGATGAATTGGATATTGCCTTAAGCGCTTTCTATGGCAATAGTCGTGAGCCATTGCTGGTAGAAACAGCGAGTGAATGGCAACAAAGTTACGCCAAAATTTTTCAGTTCGGCACTGAGCTGCAATGGACAAAGGATGATCTTTTAGTCAAAGGGGAAGGAACACTGAAGTCGGGAGAAGGCAGTACCTACGGAACGCTCGTCGCTGGCTTTGAATATTCCCTGTATGGCTTTAGCTTTTCTCAAGGACAATTGGGACTGATTGCGGAATACACTTGGGATAACCGAGATACTTCTGCCCCGGCAACCATTTATGACAATGACCTATTTTTAGGGCTACGTTGGCAAGCCAACGATGTGAGTGATACCGAACTGTTGCTCTCCGGTCTGTTTGATTTAGATGATGCTTCGCAGATTTATAAACTCACTGCCTCCGGTCGGATTAACCATCACTGGCGCTGGGTGGCTGAGAGTTACTATTTATCTGCCATGGCCAATAATGAGCCGATGGCTTACCTGAGCAGTGAAAGTTATCTCTCTATTAAAGCTGAATTCTACTTTTAACCTATACCCTTCCTACTTGAAGCTGTAGGTTGGGTATACATCTTGGGTTTAATGATCGGGAATTTAAAAACCTTCAAGCCGAATTGAAACTCGGCTTGAAGTGAATATTAACCATCGTAAATTAACGCAAGAAAAACCGTGTTAGCAGACGCAGCACGGATTTACGATAAGTCAGCAGCCAGCCATTACGTGGCAACCAAGCGGCTGAATGAAGCACAGTTTTGCTGTGTGAGAAGGTCTTAAACCCTTCGATTCCGTGATAATGCCCCTGTCCTGATTCACCGATGCCACCAAATGGCGCATCATCCGCAGCAACATGCATCAAGGTATCGTTCACACACGCACCACCGCTGTGAGTGCGCTGTAAAATGTGATTCGCCAGATGCTTATCTTTGGTCATCACGTACAGTGCCAATGGCCGCTGGCCTTGATTGACTCGCTCAATCGCTTCCTCAATGGTGCGATAGCCGATCACCGGCAGGATCGGGCCAAAGATCTCTTGCTGCATCGCCAGCATGTCGCCACTCACCTCAGTCAGTAATTGAGGCAGCATCTGTCTTGCTTCTAACTCAACCGTTTTACCCACGACAGTATTAACTTTGGCACCTTTTTGCTGCGCATCATCCAGATAATGCTGCAAGCGCTCAAACTGCGCTTGGTTAATAATTTGCGTGACATCCAAGCGGCCATTACGGATAAAACGGCGCGCAAAACGCTGCAAATAAAGCTCTACAAATATCGCAACTTTCTCTTGCGGCAGCATCACATAATCAGGTGCAACACAGATTTGCCCAGCATTGGTGGTTTTGCCAAGCATAATGCTATCCACGCTGCGCGCGAGATCCGCATCGTCAGCGATGATCACCGGAGATTTACCGCCAAGCTCCAAGGTCACTGGGGTCAGGTTTTTCGCTGCCGCTTGTGCCACCAACTTCCCTACGACGGTAGAGCCAGTAAAAAGAAGGTGATTGAAAGGTAGTGCACTGAATGCTGAAGCCATTTTGGCTTCCCCTTCCACACACACCGCCGCATCACCCAAAGAACGTATGATTCGTTCAAGCACTTGGTTGGTTTTCGGTGTGTATTCACTGAACTTGATCATCACTTGGTTGCCCGCCGCGATGGCGGTGATCAGTGGCGCTAAGCTAAGCAGAATAGGAAAATTCCACGGCACAATAATGCCTACCACACCCACGGGTTGGTACTGCACTTCAACGCGCGAGGGCAGAATCATCAAACCAGCATGACGGCTTTTCGGTTTCATCCAACCTTTCAGGTGCTTGAGGGTATAGTTGAGGTGGTTGAGGGAGGGCAGTAAATCGCACAATGAGGTATCAAAGCGGCTGCGAAAACCATAGTCCTCATTCATCGCCGCAATCAAGGCTTCTTGCTCTTCCAACAAAGCACGTTTTAACTGCACTAAACGTTGCTCACGGCGCGTCAAATTGGGATAAGGTTCATTGTTGTATTGCGTTTGCAGACGAGCAAACTCGGCCTGCATCGCTTTAATCTCATCGCTGACAAAATCGGGTTTAGAGGAAACCACTGAGAGTTGAGTCATAAAACCTCCCGTTAAAAATGCGTAATCAGATCAGGATTTATCCCAAAACTGGTTTTGTGTTCTTCTATCACAAACTCACTGCGCGTTTGAATCACACCCGGCAAAGTGCCCAGCTTTCCAGACATAAAGGCTTGGTAAGCTTTCATGTCCTTCACCCGAACTTTAATCATGGTGTCAAAATCACCAGAGAGTGAGTAACAGGCTTCAATTTCTGGCATATCGGCAACCGCTTTTGCAAAGCGATCGAAAATCGAAAAACTGCTCTGATCGAGCCGAATATGGATAAAGACCTGCACATCAAGCCCTAACTTCTCAGGATTCAATTCCGCGTGATAGCCTTTGATGTACCCTTCTTTTTCCAGCCGTTTTACCCGCTCAGAGCAAGGTGAAGTGGTTAAGTTGACGAGTTTTGCCAATTCGACCACTGGCAAACGACCTTTGTTGTGCAGAATCCGCAGAATTTGCACATCCACCCGATCCAGATTCATAACATTGCATCCTGTAATGATTCATCGCCAATAAAATACTGGCATCTGCAAGCGTGCCGAAATGTCATGCGATAAGCTGTGATAAACATCACGCGAAAAAAAGGGCATCTGACGATGCCCTCTCACTCTTTTCCTTCGCTTTTATAACTTAAAGCGGGAGATCTCTTTATTCAGCTCTTGCGCCATCGAGTGTAACGATTTGGCTTGCTGCACCGAATGCTGCGCTTCTTCGGCTAGCTGATCACACACTTCGCGCACCGATTCCGTATTCGCATTAATGTCCGCAGTCACCAGTGATTGCTCTTCCGCCGCAGAGGCAATTTGTGTGGCCATATCGCTAATCAACTGAATCGCTTCACTGATCGCTTGCAAGCTTTCACCCGTTTGGTTGACATCCGTTACGCTCGTTTCCACCAGCTTATGGCTTTCGGTCATCACCGATACCGCTGTAGTGGTCACTTTCTGCAAACCAGCAATCTTGGCTTGGATTTCCTCCGTCGAAGCATGGGTACGCTGCGAGAGAACACGGACTTCATCCGCTACCACCGCAAATCCACGCCCTTGTTCACCCGCACGCGCCGCTTCAATCGCCGCATTCAGTGCCAGCAAATTGGTCTGTTCCGCGATGCCACGAATGGTCGACAAGATGGTGGAAATTTCATTGGCATGCACTTCTAGCTCACTGATGATGCTCACCGCGCCAGTTAACTCTTTCGCCAATTGGTCAATCGACTGCTTACTTTGTTGCATTTGAGCAAAGCCGTCTTCGCCCAGTTGTACCGATTGAGTGGCATTCTTCGCGGTATTTTCGGCGTTTCCGGCAATTTCTGCGGTCGCCGATGCCATTTCGGTCACAGCAGTCGCGACCATAGTGATCTCATCTTGTTGAGTTCGGATCCGTTTGCTCGCTTGAGTTGCCGATGCCGCAGCATGATCCGCCCCCTGATTAAGCGCGACCGAAACTTCACGCACGTTTTTCACCATGTGGTGTAAACGATCGACAAACTTGTTGAATTTATCGGCCAGTAGACCCACTTCATCTTGGCTGCGAACTTCCAAACGGAGTGTGAGATCGCCATCCCCTTCGGCAATATCCGCCAGTGCATTGGCAATGTTACCCAGCTCATTGAGCTGACGAGCCACAAACCAAGAGGTCAGCAGAGCCATCACTAATAGGATGCCCAGACCGATACCAATTTGCACCATCAACATATCGTTAAGTGGCTGCTCAAGTACCGCTTTGTCCATCACCATGACCAATAGCCAGTCGGTATTTTCGATCTCTTCCGCCATCAGCACTTTTTCAGCGCCACGGATCTTCGCATGCAGTGGTACATGTTTTTTCGCAGTCGCATCTAGCTGTGCAATCGTCAGTGCCGGAGAAATCTCTTCGGTCGCTTTTAAAATGAGCTCTTGAGTGGGATGTGCGACGATTTTGCCTTTCTGGTTTACCAGTACGGCATAACCTTTTCCGGGGACCTCAATGGCCAAAACATCTTTAATCAGCTTGTCTAACGCGAGGTTTGATGCGGCGACACCAATCAATTGACCTTGATAGCGAACAGGCTCAGCAAGAGTCACCACTAAGGTTTGCATGGTGACACTCACATAAGGATCGGTCGTAATCGGTTTGCCCGCCGCTTTCGCTTCTTTATACCAACCTCGAACACGTGGATCATAATCCGCCGTGTTGAGAGACGGATCTTGGCGGAACATTTCACCTTGCTCATTACCGTAGTAACTCAGCCCAAAGGAGCCGGACTGCAATGTCTGTCTTAAATGAGGCACCAACTCCAACTGCGGATTGCGTTCAATTTCTTCGCGCAATCCTTTAAGCGCCAATTGCTTGCCCAGAAACCAGTCTCCAATCCCTTTGGCATGCGCTTGTAAAGTGTTGCGACTTTCACTTTCAATCGCCCGCCAACTGTCTTTTTTGAAAGTGTGATACCCAGCAATCACCAAGGCGGCCGCAGTTACTGCAATGGCCACCACCACAGAGAAAACCATCTTTCTCTTTAAACTCAATCTCATGAACAATACTCCATTCATATTAAATTGCATTAATATGAGATCAAGTTAGCGAAATGGCTGCGAATTACTATGTGAAAGCTCCCACAATCGAAACTGTAATGATGGCGGATTACTAAAGTGTGAGGTGCTGCCCAATTGGTGTGGAAGCATCATTCAAATATTTGATGAAAAAACAGGCAAGTAATGCTGATGAGGGGAAAACGAGAGGTGACGATGACAACGGAAACCAATCCGCATGAATGCTCTCCACTTCAGAAAGACGTGGTGCAGTTTTACATTTAACGAAGCAAGAAAGCGATCGCGCTTAAGAGACTCGCGCACCTGCTAACCGATCGTGCTGCTTAACACGTTCATTCTGCTGGTTACAGACTCGGCAAAAGTATTGTTGCTCCATCTGGTAGTAATGCTGTCCTTGCATAAGCATAGTGAGAAATTGTTGGAAACCTTGCCAGCCTTCTGGCTGTGTCTGCACACGTTTCATGACCATTTTATGTGCGGTTTGTTTACCACAACAACGACAATATGCTTTTGGCATGCCGGATCCTCCTATCCGATTTATCACTATTGACAATTGACGCATTTTGCAGCGATAGGTTCCCCAGACATAATTTCTTGTGCAAATTTCGTGACCTGTATTAAAAAATTACTCAATAACAGAAATACAGGGCAAAAAAGAAAGCCTCGCAAAGCGAGGCTTGTTAAATAGAGTGAACCTGTTTTACTCAAGTTCAATCAGGTGTTTTTTGAACGTTAGGTGCTGTGCTTTTACTTTCTCATCTGGCTCACCAGTGAGCAGACTGACCGCAACAATCGACAGTGTCGACAAAATGATTCCCGGTACGATTTCGTACACATCAAACCAACCGCCTGAAAGCTGCTTCCAAACCACGATAGTCACACCACCCACAATGATACCTGCCAAGGCACCATTGCGGTTCATACGTGACCAGTAGAGGCTCAATACCAGCGCAGGACCAAATGCCGCACCAAAGCCCGCCCAAGCGTAGGACACCAAACCAAGCACTGAGCTATCCGGCGTCATGGCTAAGAACAGCGCAATCAGCGAGATGATCACAACCGCGGCACGGCCAACGCGCACAATCTCTTCTGAGCTGGCATCGGTTTTGAACACTTGCTTATAGAAGTCTTCTGCGAGCGCAGATGAAGACACCAGCAGTTGTGAATCGGCAGTACTCATGATCGCTGCCAAAATTGCCGCGAGCAGAATGCCCGCCACTACAGGGTGGAACAGTGAGTTCACCAGCAGCATGAAGATTTTTTCGCCATCATCAAGACCAATCGTGCCCGATTGCGTGACAAAAATCAGGCCAGTTAAACCAACCAGAATCGCACCCGCCATTGAAATACCTGTCCATACCACAGCAATACGGCGAGCCGTAGTCAGATCTTTATTTGAACGTGATGCTTTGAAACGCGCCAGAATGTGCGGCTGACCAAAATAGCCCAAGCCCCAAGCCACCAGCGAGATAATCGCAATCGCGGACAGAGGTTCGCCTTTTGCGTCATTCCACAGAGTCAATAGCTCTGGGTTAATCGCCGCCAAATCGTGATCAAGCTGAGTAAAGCCCCCTTCCATCGCAGCAATCGGCACAATCATCAGCGCCGCCGCCATCAGCAAGCCTTGCACCAAGTCAGTCCAAGATACCGCTAAGAAGCCACCAAACAAGGTGTACGACACCACACAAACAGTACCCACAATCACCGCTGTGGAGTAATCCAAGCCGAACACGGTTTCAAACAGTTTACCGCCGGCAACCAAACCTGAACTGGTATAGAAAAGGAAGAACAGCAGAATAAAGAACGCAGAAATGGTTTGGATCAGTTTTGAGCTGTCGTTAAAACGGCGTGACAAAAACTCAGGTAAAGTCAGAGAGTCCGTGGTGATACTGTAAGTACGCAAACGCTTAGCGTTCACTAACCAGTTAGCCCAAGTACCGACGAGCAAGCCGCCAGCCAACCAGAATGACTCAATACCAGCCGCATACGCATAACCCGGCAGACCCAGCAGCAACCAGCCACTCATGTCTGATGCGCCAGCGGAAAGTGCCGCAGGCCATGGCCCTAATGAACGGCCACCCAGAAAGTAGTCGGCTGAGTTTTTCGTTCGCTGATAAGCGTAAACCCCAATCGCCAACATCAAAATGAGGTAGACGATAAAGGTGGTTGTAATAGCGAAGCTATTTTCCATTGTGTTTTGTCCTCTTTTTCAAGATCGCCCTTCATACCCCCTTTTATCCAAAGGGGGTAAACGCTGAAAGGACTAATGAGTATCCACACCCAGCTCCAAGAGCGTCGCGTTTCCACCCACTGCTGTTATATTTATTGTGCGTGTGCGCTCAGTAATAAAGCGCAGTGATAAATGTGGATCATGCGCCACCGGCAAGGTGAGCAAATCCGTTTCTGAAACGAGACTGACAATCGCGCCTGTACGTTTCGCGAGTTGGCGGTTGAGCGTGGCCTCAACCGACAGGTTTCCGACATATCCAACGCATCTCACGTCTGATTCGATCAGCTGGTGATACGCGTCAAAAGAAGCAAACTGCAACAGATTTGCCGGAAGGGATGACTGCTGGTAAGCAGTCACTAACGCAGAACTCAATTCAGCATCGTCACTACAAAAAACAACACTATTACCGGCCACGAGGGCAGCGGTCAGTTGAGCTACTGCGGCTTGTTTGGCTTGAACACCGTTATCCTCTTGGATGATCAGGGCAACACCACGCCCTGCGGTATAAAGCTCATTGGTTTCTCCGGTAGGCCCAGTCAGTTGGTGCGTATGCGCCAACAAGGTTGATGCCTGTTGAAGATGGTAGGAAATCACTTTTGCCACACCGGGCATGCTGTTTTCCAATAAAGATTTCAACGCGAGTAAACACTCACATTTCGAGTCAAAGTCGGTCAGATTCCAATTTTCCCAAGCAGAAAAGGCGTCTGAAAAACGGGTTACTTGATGCACCATGATACGTCTCCTTGCTGTGGGTTATTGGTATTGCACTTGAGTAAAGCGGTAAAGATAGTGAGGCCCGCCCGCTTTCGGACCAGTGCCAGACAACCCTTGTCCGCCAAACGGTTGTACACCCACCACAGCCCCGACTTGATCGCGGTTGATGTAGCAGTTGCCCACCCGAGCATGCTTTTCAATCCAGCGATACGTGGTTTCGTTACGGCTATGAATACCCATGGTTAAACCAAAACCAGTTTGGTTGATTTTGTCGACGATCTGCGCCAATTCGCGCGCTTTAAAGCGCACTATGTGCAAGATCGGGCCAAACTGTTCTTCACTCAGCGCGGCAATGTCATCAATTTCAAAGGCGGTTGGCGCAACAAAGTCGCCGTGTTGGCAAGTTTCACCCAAGGTTAACTGAGCGATTTTCTTCTGGGTTTGGCTCATATGTTCAATGTGTGCCAACAGTTTCTGTTTGGCTTTCTCATCAATCACTGGCCCTACATCGGTTTGATGCAGATGTGGCACACCCACTTTCAGCTCTTGCATCGCGCCCTGAATCAAAGTGATCACGCGATCGGCAATATCTTGCTGTACAAACAGCACACGCAGTGCCGAACAGCGTTGGCCAGCAGAGGCGAAAGCTGAACGCAGCACATCACGCACCACTTGCTCTGGCAACGCTGTGCTGTCCACAATCATGGCGTTTTGGCCACCAGTTTCTGCAATAAACGGCACCGGAGCCGCTTCACGTTGCGCGAGGGTTTGATTAATACGTTGCGCCGTGGCGGTTGAACCAGTAAACGCCACACCCGCGATGGCCGGATGAGAAGTGAGTGCGCTGCCGATGTCTGCACCGCGCCCCAGTAGAAGCTGGATAGTTCCGGCTGGGAAACCCGCTTCTTGCATCAGCTCAACCGCGCGATACGCGATCAAACTGGTTTGCTCGGCAGGTTTGGCAATCACGGTATTTCCGGCCACCAAGGCGGCACTGATTTGGCCAAGGAAAATCGCCAGCGGGAAGTTCCACGGGCTAATACACACAAACACACCACGACCTTGACGGCTGACACGACGTGTTGATCCATCAAAGCTTTCGACACTGAACTCGCCCAGCACATCGACTTGTTTGGCGTAATAACGACAGAAATCGACCGCTTCACGCACTTCATCAATGCTGTCGTGAATGGTTTTGCCCGCTTCTTGATGACACAAGGCCACCAACTCAGGCATATGCAGTTCAAGCAGATCTGCCAGCGCATCCAATTTACTCGCACGCTCACTGGCATCGAGCGCATTCCAAGTTGCAAAAGCTTGTTGAGCAGAGTCGATCGCAGCGGAAACATGATCAAGGTTAGCGTGAAACACCTGACCGACTTGAATACGGCGATCGTAAGGCGCAGTGACGGGCTCTGCACTGTGATCAGCCTTGATCATGCTTTCGTAATAAGAGTGTCCGCCAATGATCGGCGCAGCTTGCCACTCTTTATCTAACCAAGCGTGGATCTTAGCTTCAAACGGCTTCGCTTCACTCTCAATATCGATATTGATCCCCAATGAGTTTTTGCGCTCTGCAAAAATCTCCGTTGGCAGTGGGATCTTACGGTTATTTAAGGTTTCAAACGCAAGCAGCATATCGACTGGATGCTGAGTCAACGCACCAACCGGGCAACGAGAATCCACCAAGCGATGGACAAATGAGCTGTTCGCGCCATTCTCTAATAATCGACGCACAAGATATGGCAGTAGATCTTTATGGCTGCCCACGGGGGCATAAATACGCACCGACTGCTGATAAGCGGCTTTCGCATGGTGATAAAGCGCATCCCCCATGCCATGCAGACGCTGGAACTCAAAATCTTTGTGCTGTGCCATCACCGCAATCGCCGTCACGGTTTGGGCGTTATGGCTAGCAAATTGCGGGAACAGATTACCGCGTACACTTTCACTCAGTAGGAAGCGTGCACATGCCAGATAAGAAACATCGGTCGCTTCTTTGCGCGTATAAACCGGATAGCCAGTAAAGCCGCGTTGCTGCGACATCTTGATTTCGCTATCCCAATACGCACCTTTCACTAAACGTACAGGGATTAAATCGCCCTGCTCTTTCGCGAGTGCAGTCAGCCATACCAATACCGGCAACGCACGTTTGGAGTAGGCTTGAACCACCAAACCAAACTTGCCCCAACCACGCAGTGTGTCGCTTCGATAGAGCTTTTCAAACAGATGCAGTGACAGCTCTAAACGATCCGCCTCTTCAGCATCAATCGTGATGGCCACATCCAGCTCTTTCGCGCGTTCAAGCAGTTGGATCAGAGTGCTGTACAGCTCGGTCATCACGCGATCGGCATTCGCCACTTGGTAACGAGGATGCAAAGCCGAAAGCTTGATCGACACCGACGGGGCTGGGCTGGTTTCCAAACCATATTTGTCGCGGCCTACCGCTTCAATCGCCATTAGGTAATCTTTGAAATATTTGTGTGCATCGGCGGAAGTCAGCGCCGCTTCGCCCAACATGTCAAAGGAGTAGGTATAACCCTTATCACGCATCGGGCGGCCATTTTTCTGCGCTTCTTCAATGGTGCGTCCAAGCACGAATTGATGACCCATGATCTTCATCGCTTGATGCATGGCTTTGCGGATCACAGGTTCAGTCAGCTTATTGACTAAACGATTCACCGCTTGCACTGGGCTTGCGGTGTCACCATCAGCCAAGCCAATCACTTTACCTGTGAGCATCAAGCCCCAAGTTGAAGCATTTACGAACACAGAATCTGAATTTTTCAGGTGGGATTTCCAATCCGCAACACCAAGGCGATCTTTAATAAACGCATCAGCCGTTTCCGCATCAGGAATACGCATTAAAGCTTCTGCCAAACACATCAGCAAAATACCTTCTTGGGTATCCAAGCTGTATTCCAGCAGCAGTGCATCAATCATTTGCACCGCTTTTTTATCGCTGCGGATCGCTTCAATTAAGCGCGTGGTTTTCTCCGCCATCGAAGCTTTTTCAGCGTCACTTGGGGTCGCGAGAGGCAATAATTGGGTCAGCCATTGGGATTCGTCCACCATATACAGTGGAGAGATCAGCGACCATAGTTTATCTAGCGGCTGCTCGATAAACTCTGCGTTCAACACATCGGTTGCTGTAAACATGTGGTTTCCTTCATCTCATACCTGACAGATTGAGTCAGGTTTCCTGCAATGGCTGGCAGTGTATTTTGAGCGCGAGAAGAAAACTTGTCAAAAAGTCCTAGTATTTTGTCAATAACTCTGAGTTTTAACAAAACAAAAACAAGATCACACCAATTAGAGCGAGTTTACTCGCCAATTATTTTGCAATTGTTGCAACTCAACAACGATAAAAAGAGATCTACCTACTATCACTAAGCAGGCAGATGCGTAGTCACTATTGTTTTGTACCAAGAGGGAAATGAATGTGCAGGATTGGGAGCAACACCATCTTAGCGAGCTCACTCAATTAGCTGGGAATCCAAGGATCAATAACAATTACGATGCAGTAGAAAATCGCCGCTTATATTGCGAAGGGGAAATACCATGCAGTCGTGAGAAAGTATGAGCGAAAGTGCTTTGATTAGAAAACCCTGTCAGCTCCGCAATCTGGCCCAAATTGAGTCGCCCTTGTTCAATCAGCTTTTTCGCCATATCGACGCGTTTATTCAACACATATTGATGCGGCGTGAGCCCCATCTGCTCTTTAAACAGCGCGTGGAATTGGCTTTCACTTAAGAACACGCACCCCGCCAATTGTGCAACGGAAATACGATGCGCTAAGTGCTGCTCGATATAGCGATCCACCACTTCCATATCAAAACGGGATTCTTTGTGGGCACTGGCAAGCGCACTGATGTGACGCTGCAAAAGTGCCACCACCGTATCGTTACAAGCTCGGCCAAGTAGAAGATCGTCAGGACTGGCTTGCATCTCCTGCACCAGCATTTGGATCAAACGTTGGATCTGACCATCCAGTTGAAAATAGACATCACCGACCGCGAGTTCATTCAGTTTACGCAGCAGTAGCGGGTCATCATCACTCGGCATAGGCATATTTAACACCAGAATATCCGATTGTCCGACTACGCCACCAAACGCGTGATCTGAGCCCGAAGTCACGACACACCCCTGCCCCGGGCCAACAATATTGCCGATGCCACGCACTTCAAATTCTGCTTGGCCTTTTAAACCAATCACAATTTGCGTGTAACTATGATCATGGCAAGCCATGTGCGAAGGCAAAGTGATCAGCTCTGCCGGCTTAGGCGACAAAACTTTGGCAATTTGGGGACTATTGGCCACATCAAAAGCATGCGATTGAGCCATTTCAACCTCACAAGGTGGTGTTTGCGCGGCCATGGTATACCAAATCGTCTCAAAACGAAATCACTCCCATTTAGCGAATGTTAATAACCAATTACACACATATTGGTACAAAAACTTGGCTGCAATTGGGTTAGATTCTCATCTCGGAACAATGATCAAGTGCACATAAATTACGGTCAATGTGTACTCAATTTAAAAACGTTAAAGTAGATCAGAAAACTCAGCTTGCATATTTCTCGAATCTGCCCAAAATGAAAATGCTTAGATCTAAAGTTCAAAAAATCAGTCACCTAATGCACGGATTGGTGATTATTTTCGACTAAGCGGAATAAAATTTGCATTAAATAATTCAGCTATCTACAAAGCTGTCAAAAGTTTGTCTTTCCCACTTTTTTGTGGCTAAACGTAAATGTGTTGCAGGGACCTATGATTAAATGTCGCATCCCAGCGCTATTGCTTGCGCTATCCCCTTTATGGGTATCTGCATCGGTGTACGCAGAGGAGGTCACTCAAGCTGACCCCGTTGCAACTATCGATGAGAAATTAAGTAACAAACAAAACGAAATCAACGCGATTCTCACCGACTACGAGGTTGAGGGCGGTAAACTGCAACAATTGAAAAATGAGCAGAACCGATTAAAACGCGAAGGCGAAGAGTTAGACGCCAAGCGCAACCGAGCTAAGTCAGAGTTGGACAAACAGTATACTCGTCTTCTTGAAGATCCAGATACTGACCTAGTCACCTTTCAAAAACGCTACCAAGAAGCGTGGAATGCGCTGAAGGGTAACCAATCGCAAAAGCTCGATACTGAACAAGCTGTGACTGAAGTTGAAATGCGTCTTTCGCAAATCAAACAGAAGCAAGCGCGTTTGAATACTGAGCTAACCAATTTGGAAGAAGCCAAAATTGAAGCACGAGTGAAGCGTTTAGCCGCTGAACTGCGCGAAAGTGATGTGCTGGAAACCAGTTTCAAAACGACCTGTTCAACCACTATGACGTTGGGTGAATGTGCCAACCAAGGGCAATACCTCACCAAACAAAAAGCGGTCAAAACATTCCGTGAGAAGCTGATCAATGATTTGACCGAATCTGTGATTGCCAAACAAAACCTAAAAGGTGTTGAACTCAACATTCACGTTCAAGAAAGCCAGATGATCCGTTCAGGTTTCGAAGGTAACAACGAGTATTTCACTCAGATGCAAGCTCAGTTACAAGCTAAACCTGACGCAGTAGCCGCCTGTAAACTACTTAACGTAGAAACACGTTACTGTTTGAAAGGTGATGCTGAGCAACCTGCGCCTAAAAAGCAAGATAAGCAATGGGCAAACGTAACCGTGCGTTCAGATCAATACAATGATTCTGTGACCATCAATGGCATCAACTACGGCAGCACTCCAGTTGAATTAGTGTTACCAGCAGGTCGTCATCAAGTGACCGTATCGAAAGAAGGATACGAGACCTACAATCGTGTAATTACGGTTAACGGTCACGACACGGTATGGGTCAAACTCAGACCAAACAAAGACAGCTAACGGCATAAAAATCGAACGATTTTTTGTCTGAATTCACAAAGCTGTAGATAAAACGCCATTTTGTCACTAAGTTATTGAAAGATGACTTCTGACAAAATGGCGTTTTCGTTTAGAATGTTCATAACTTAGACTTAATTTCCTAACTTGAAGTAGACCACCATGCGACAAGGGATTCCCGCTCTATTAATAGCACTTTCACCTTGCTTGATGGCAGCACCGGTGCTAGCAGAGGAAGTAGCCTCCTCTGTTCTTGCCATTGATGATGCGCTATTTGGCAAACATACCGAGCTGCAAAATGCTACGGATGCCACCAAGCTTCAGAAAGCGGCCGTCGATAATCAACAATCCGAGCTGAATCGACTGACTCAGCAAGCCAAAGCATTGGATACCGCGCTGAAAAACGCCAAAACCAATCTTGAGCGTGATTATCAGAAAATGATTGATGAGCCGGATCTGGATATCCAGCCATCTCAAAACGCTTATCAAGCTGCATGGGCTGAGGTCAAACAAAACCAAGTGGCTCGTTTGGATGCCGAGCAAAAGCTGCAAGAGATGCAAACAGCGTTGGCACAATACCAAGCACAGCAGCAGACCATAGAACAGAGCATTGCTTTACTCCAACAAGATAAAATGCGCGCACGGGTGGATAGACTGCGCGAGGAGTTGCAACGTGTTGGTGAGCAAAAAGTCAGTTTTACCAACGTATGTAATGCGGATATGACGTTTGCTCAATGTAGCAAGCAAACCAACGATCTTGCTCTGCAGAAAGCGGTTAACCAGTTCCAACTGTGGCTGGTGGATGAGAGCAGCGAATCCAATGTCATCAAACCACAGCTTAACAATGTTTCCCTGAACATCCATGTACTGAAACACGCGGTGTTGGATTCTGGTTTCTATGATGGCATGCGCTTTAGAAGCATTGTGAATGCTCAACTTGAAGCCCGCCCTGCGGAAAATGCCCCTTGTAAACTGTTGAATATTGATTCGCAGTACTGCTTTGCACCCGGTCAAGGGCAACTAGATCAGCAGCAACAAGAAATCGCATGGATCAGTCTTTCACTGCGCTCTAATCAGCATGGTGATCGTGTGACTGTGGACGGCGTAAACTATGGCAGCACTCCTGTAGAAGTCATGCTCCCTGTTGGCAAACACTTGGTACAAATTGAGAAAGAAGGATTCCGTTCTTTCCAACAAGAAGTGAACATCACTTCTGATCAAACTTTACGGGTCAATTTACACGAAAAAACCAACCCACTTCGTACTGGGGCTAAGTTTGCAGACTCGCTCAAAGGTAAGGTTCCTATCCCTGAAGTCATCACCATCACACCAGGGCAGTACTTCTTAGGTGAGAATGCATCGAAGCAGTACAACCTTGATCATGCTTTCGCATTGAGTGCCACTCCAGTGACTGTCGCCCAGTTCGAAGCATTCGTGAATCAGTCCAATTATCAAACCGATGCAGAGCTGAAAAAGTTGTGTATCTCCGTTGATGAATCCGAAGTTGCTCCTGTTTCTGACAGCTACTGGCGTAACCCAGGTTTCAAACAAGGTAAAGAATCACCTGTAGTATGCATCAGCCAAAACGATGCTAAAGCCTATGCTCGCTGGCTCTCAAAACAAACGGGCTTCAAATATCGTCTGCCTACAGAAGAAGAGTGGGAAATCGCCGCGCGAGCAGGCAGCAAGACCGACTACTGGTGGGGCAAAAAATTTGGTGCAGGTAAAGCCAACACTGGCTGGGGCGGCACCACTTGGTCAAATAAGAGCACGTCTCCTGTCAAAGCCTTCGCGCCTAACGCACTGGGCTTCTATGACATGGTTGGTAACGTTTGGGAATGGACAGGCGATTCGCGTGGACTAGCCAAAGGCGGCGCTTGGAGCTTCTCACCAGAAATGGCTAAAGCTTACAGTGAGCTCTTTGTAAGCCCGACCACGGCAGCCAATTACGTCGGTTTCCGTGTATTGCGAGAATTGTAACTTTCGCACTATAAATCATGCACAAAGGGGGGGATTTCCCCCCTTTTCATTTGTACCCCGTTCGGTAAAGTATTGCTTAAGACATGAGTTGCATGACTGATGTCTGGTATCAACATGATACCTCTGTGTTTTCAGCAGACCCTCGCTGAATCCATGGAACCTCTTCTACACGTCGACAAGATATGTTTCTTGTATTTGCGCCAGCCCGTCTTCAGGCTGGCTTTTTTTCGTCCAAACGGCCGCAAACTGGGCGAGATTAGCTTACAAGCCATCATGCTCTTGGTATCATATCGCCGCTTTTCCAGCGGAGGATACGGCGTGTCTAACCATCTGACATCAGAGCAGATTTCTCTATTCAAACAACTCCCCGGTTATTGGGGCTGTAAAGACCTCAATTCTGTTTTCGTTTATGCCAACCAAGCCTATGGTCAGTTGATTGGGGTAGCAAGCGAAGAAGATTGTATCGGACGCACCGATTTCGAGATGCCAAGCCCAACCGCTGCCTGCGCAGCGGATTTTCAGCAGCAAGACCGTTACGTGATTGAAACAGGTCAATCAGTGAAGGTGCTCGATATCCATCCTTATCCGGATGGCCACTGGCATGCGCATATCTTTACCAAAACACCTTGGCGAGATACTCATGGCAATATTCAAGGGACCATTTTCTTCGGTCAAGATTTAACTGACACCGCCATTCTAGAAGTGGGACACTGGGTATGCCGCGCGACAGGCTTATCCACCTCAACAACCTTCAAAACGATTACGGATGGAGCAGATTTAAAACTCACTGCACGTGAGTCAGAAGTGTTGTTTCTGCTGCTTTATGGCAAAAAACCGCAGCACATTGCACGGGTGATGGGTATTTCAATAAAAACGGTTGAAGGGTATGAAGCAAAATTGCGCAGTAAATTTGGCGCGTTGAGTAAAGATCAACTGATTGATTTAGCGCTCGATCGCGGTTTTGGTTCTGTGATTCCCAAAACCTTACTGAAGAAACAACTTTCGGTAGTCTTAAGCGATCACACCATGTAAGTCTCTGGGTCGCCACGATTCTTGAAGTTGCAGCGAGCAATTGTTGCTGCAACTTCAAGCTTAGTAATTCAGGTTCTTAGCCTATGGTGCCAAACGATCCACTAGCCAAGCATTTCCTTCGCGGGAGTAAAGGAAACGGTCATGCAGTCGGTGCTCACCACCTTGCCAGAATTCAATACTTTCCGGCTTAATTCGGTAGCCGCCCCAAAAACTCGGAACAGGGATTTCACCGTTAGCAAACTTCTGTTTTAGCTCAAGATATTTCCCTTCCAACACACCACGTGCAGAAATTCGGCTACTTTGGTGGCTGGCAATCGCCGCAATTTGGCTCTCTTTCGGGCGAGACATGAAATATTTCATGTTTTCCAACGCAGTCAGCTTTTCCGCCACACCTGTGATGTGTACTTGGCGCTCAAGTGGATGCCAAGGGAAATGAAGGCTGATTTTGTTGTTGTGGGCAATGTGCTGCGCCTTACGACTACCTAAGTTGGTGTAAAACACAAAACCTGCATCATCCACATTCTTAAGTAGCACAATACGCTGAAAAGGTTGTCCATTCTCATCGACGGTCGCAACCGTCATCGCGGTAGGATCGGACAAGTTGGCATCAATCGCCTGCTGTAACCACAAGTTAAACTGATCAATCGGGTTGGCCTGTAAATCTTTTCTTCTTAGCCCACCATGAATGTACTCGCGGCGAATATCTGAAAGATCCATTTCTGCTCCTCACTTATTTTTGCCCGATTGTGCGCCTATCCCGCTGATAACTCAAGCGACCAAAGAAGTGCGAAGCCCTGCAAAATAAGATCACAGATTCTAAAAATTGCGTAATTTATTAAAATGCTGAATAGGCCTTTCGCCCTAGATAGCATATCCTTAACAATTATTAGGCCGCATAATAAAATCAACCCATTAAATGGTGTGCAACAGGAACCACTCATGAGCAACCGCAGTTATAACAAGCTCACAGCCGAAGAATTAGACTATGTGGACGACAAAACCGCCGCATTGTTACTCAACACCCCGCACAGCGCTCGAATAATCCTCTGGGTCATGGTGGCATTTTTCATTCTTGCTATTACTTGGGCTGCATGGGCGGAGATAGATAAAGTCACCGTCGGCCAAGGTAAAGTGGTTCCCTCTTCACAAGTTCAAGTGATCCAAAACTTAGAAGGTGGATTGGTTAAACAAATTCTGGTGCGCGAAGGCGAACAAGTTCAGAAAGGGCAGCAGCTCATCCTGATCGATGATACTCGTTTTCGCTCCGATTTCCGTGAACGTGAACAGCAAGTAGCCAACTTAACGGCCAGCGTATTACAGCTTTCGGCTTCTATTTCCAGCGTAATCATTAACGAGGATTTCGAGGAGAAAAACTGGACGAACAGCGTGCGCCTTGACTACAGCAAATTGGCTTTCCCACCAGTATTAAGCGATACACAACCTGAACTGGTTGACCGTCAGCGCGATCAATATCGCCAAGATCTGGACAATCTGCGTAACCAACTGTCGGTTCTTTCTCAGCAGATCAAACAGAAGCAACAAGACCTGATTGAAGCGGAAGCGCGAGTAGTTAACCTTCGCCAAAGCTATAATTTTGCGAAAAAAGAGTTAGACATTACCGAGCCACTGGCCAATGAGGGGGTGGTTCCAAAAATTGAGCTACTCAAATTGCAACGCCAACTCAACGATACCCGTCGTGAGTTAACCTCTACCGAACTCAAGATTCCGGTGCTGAAAGCAGCCGTACGTGAAGCCCTGCTAAGCCGTATTAATGCGGCGCAAAAATTCCGTACCGAGCAGCAAGATAAACTCAACCAAGCGCAAGATAAGCTCTCAGCGCTAACAGAATCAGCCGTGGGGCTTGAAGACAAAGTAAACCGTACCGTAGTGGTTTCTCCGGTCACTGGCACGGTAAAAACGCTTTATGTGAATACTGTAGGCGGAGTTATTCAACCGGGGATGAATATTATCGAAATCGTCCCAACCGAAGACACTTTGTTGGTTGAGGCTCAGATTGCTCCGCAAGACATCGCATTCTTACGTCCTGAATTACCGGCCATTGTGAAATTCACAGCCTATGATTTCACCCGATATGGTGGCCTAGAGGGGACCCTAGAGCACATCAGTGCGGATACCACTCAGGATGAAGAAGGCAACAGCTTTTATCTGGTTCGGGTACGAACCAAAGAGACGACGCTAGGCCACGATAAGAACTTACCTATCATCCCCGGGATGACTGCTTCGGTCGATATCATTACAGGTAAGAGAACCGTACTCGATTACCTGCTGAAACCGATCTTAAGTGCGCAGAATAATGCGCTGAGGGAATAACCAGCATTATGAAACGTTGGATTGTTCTGTCTCTGGCCATCTGTGCCTCCTCACTCTCACTGGCGCTCAATACCAAAGAGCAACAGTGGGTGGATGCGGTGAAGGCAACCTATGGCCCACGGGCAGGCAAACGCGTGGAAACATGGCGTCAGAAAATGGCGCAATTGGCATCGCTGTCAGAGAAAGAAAAGCTCCAAGGCGTGAATGCTTTTTTTAATCAGCTCAACTTCGTGAATGATATTAATCTCTGGGGTTCCAATGATTATTGGGCAACGCCTTTGGAGTTTCTCGGAAGTAATGCTGGGGACTGCGAAGATTTCACAATTGCGAAGTATTTCTCGCTGTTAGAGCTGGGTGTATCAGATAAAAAACTTCGTCTCGTGTATGTTAAGGCCATTGAGTTAAACCAATTTCATATGGTCTTAGCCTATTACTCAACCCCGAGTGCAGAGCCTGTGATTTTGGATAACATCAATCCACAAATTAAACCTGCGTCTACACGCAAAGACTTACTGCCTATCTACAGCTTTAACGGTAAGAATTTGTGGCTAATGAAATCCAATAACGGACAACTGGCTGGTGACTCTTCGAGACTAAGTTTGTGGAACGACTTAAGAGCAAGAGAGCGCTCACTAAAATTAAATAAACCTCTAGTTAGCTATGATGAGTAGGCACTATGACGCTATACAAACAACTGGTCGCAGGGATGATTGCGGTGTTTATTTTGTTGTTGATCTCGGTTTTTACAATCCAGTTCAACACAACCCGCAACAGTCTCGAGCAACAACAACGTTCTGAGGTCAACAATACCATCAACACGGTAGGTTTGGCTTTAGCACCCTATTTGGAGAAAAAGGATACCGTTGCGGTGGAATCGGTGATCAATGCGCTGTTTGATGGCAGTAGCTATTCGATCGTCCGTTTAATCTTCCTTGATGATGGTACCGAAATTCTCCGTTCCTACCCTATTCAACCGAATGATGTCCCCAAATGGTTCACTCAGCTCAAACTTTTTGAGCCGATCCACGATCGACGAGTGGTGACCAGTGGTTGGATGCAGCTCGCTGAAGTCGAAATCGTCAGCCACCCAGGGCCCGCCTACGCCCAATTATGGGAAGCGTTGATTCGTCTTAGTATTGCGTTTGTTGCCATCTTAGTGATTGGTATGTTTGCGGTGGCTTTCATTTTGAAACGCTCGCTCAAACCACTGCAACTGATCGTAGATAAAATGGAGCAGGTCTCCAACAACCAATTTGGTGAGCCGCTGCCGCGTCCTAACACACGAGATCTCATCTACGTGGTGGATGGCATTAATAAAATGTCAGAACAGGTTGAGAAAGCATTTAAAGCCCAAGCAAAAGAAGCACAACAACTCCGTGAGCGCGCATACCTAGATCCTGTTTCTCACCTGGGCAACCGCGCTTACTACATGAGCCAGTTGAGCGGTTGGCTTTCAGAAAGTGGTATTGGCGGTGTTGCCATTCTGCAAGCCGAATTTATCAAAGAGCTGTATGAAGACAAAGGCTACGAAGCGGGTGATGGTATGGTGCGTGAGCTGGCCGACCGTCTGAAAACTTCTATCACGACCAAGGACATCTCGATTGCTCGAATCTCAACTTACGAATTCGGTATCATCATGCCGAATATGGATGAAAGTGAGCTGAAAATCGTTGCTGACAGCATAGTGACCTGCGTGGATGACATTAACCCAGACCCAACCGGTATGGCCAAAGCTAACCTATCACTTGGTGTGGTGAGCAATAAGCGTCAGTCTTCCACCACTCAACTGCTTTCTTTGCTGGATAACGCTCTGGCTAAATCGAAAGCCAACCCTGAATTGAATTACGGTTTCATTAGCAGTGACACCGACAAGGTGATTTTGGGTAAACAACAGTGGAAAACCTTGGTTGAAGAAGCCATTCACAACGATTGGTTCACCTTCCGCTACCAAGCCGCCAATAGTAGTTGGGGTAAAACCTTCCACCGCGAAGTCTTCTCGGCATTTGAAAAAGATGGCGTACGTTACACAGCTAACCAGTTCCTGTTTGCCCTTGAACAGCTCAATGCTAGCCACATTTTTGATCAATATGTCATTCAGCAAGTGATTAATCGACTGGAGCAAGGTGAGCAGACCGACCCATTAGCGATAAACATTGCTCAGGGCAGTATTTCTCAACCTAGCTTTATCCGTTGGATTAGCCAAACCCTGAGTAAGCATCTCTCTGTGGCAAACTTGCTGCATTTTGAAATTCCTGAAGGCTGTTTCGTGAATGAACCGCACTACACCGCGCTATTTTGTAACGCCGTACGTAATGCAGGAGCCGATTTCGGGGTAGATAACTATGGGCGCAACTTCCAGTCTCTCGACTACATCAACGAATTCCGTCCTAAGTACGTCAAACTGGATTACCTGTTTACCCACAACTTGGATGATGAACGCCAGAAATTTACCCTGACCTCCATCTCACGCACCGCGCACAACTTGGGGATCACAACCATAGCATCACGAGTTGAAACACAGACTCAGCTCGATTTTCTTTCAGAACATTTTATTGAAGTCTTCCAAGGCTTCATTGTAGATAAGTAACCAAGGTCAGAGGCATGCAAGATACGTTACTCAATTCGCTGGTGTACGTGAGTCGTTATTACGGTTTAGCGAATTCTCCTGAAGCTCTGATCAACGGCTTACCTTTGGCTGATGGCAAACTGACGCCTTTTCTCTTTCCGCGTTCGGCAGAAAGAGCTGGGCTGATTGCCAAAGAAAACCGCGCTCCATTAGACAAAATTCCGCATTTAGTTTTTCCTGTTGTGCTGTTGCTCAAAGGCGGAGAAGCTTGCGTTCTCAATAGCATTAATCCAGAAACCCAAGAAGCCGAAATCGTCACTGCGGAATCAGGGATGGTGCCAGTCGCCTACCCGATCAGCGATTTAGAAGCGCTGTATATTGGCCGCTATTTTATGGTCAAAAAGCAGTTTCGCTTTGACGAACGCTCACCTGAAGTGCTGAAGCCCAGAGACGGTCATTGGTTTTGGAGCACCATTTTTAAGTCAAAACAGATTTATCGTGATGTATTGATTGCCTCAATACTGATCAACTTGTTTGCGATTTCCGCCCCGATGTTTTCACGGATTGTGTATGACAAAGTGGTGCCTAATTTGGCGTTTGAAACCCTGTGGGTACTCTCAAGTGGCATCTTGGTGATCTTCTTGTTTGACTTCGTGTTCAAAACACTGCGTAACTACTTCATTGACGTGGCCGGAAAAAAGTCAGACATCCTTATCTCCTCCAAGCTGTTTAGCAAAGTAATGGGCATTCGCATGGAGGCTCGCCCGCCTTCTGTGGGCGCTTTCGCGCGTCATTTACAGGAGTTTGAGTCGATTCGTGAGTTTTTCACCTCTGCGACCATTTCTTCGCTGATTGATTTGCCATTTGCTCTACTATTTCTAGTGCTGATCTGGTTGATGGCTGGCCATTTAGTCTGGGTGCCCATTATTGGCGTATTGATCTTGGTGATTTACTCCATCTTAATCCAAGGCCGGCTGCGACGTGCTATTGAAGAAGGTTCAAGACTCGCTTCTCAAAAATACGCAAACCTGATCGAAAGCTTATACGGATTAGAAACCGTTAAGCTGTTTGGTGCGCAGGGACAATTCCAGTATCGCTGGGAAGAAGCCGTTGCGCACATGGCCAACTGGAATATCAAAAGCCGCCGGATTACAGACAGCATTCAAAATACGGCAGGATTTGTTCAGCAAGCCGCTAACATCGGCATGATCATTGTCGGGGTGTATCTGATTTCGAATGGTGACTTAACTATGGGTGGATTGATTGCGGCGACCATGCTCAGTGGCCGTGCGATTGGCCCCTTAGTGCAACTTTCACTGCTCTCTACTCGTTACAATCAAGCTAAATCATCCATGACCATCATAGAGCAAGTGATGTCGATGCCCGATGAACAAGAAGAAGGTAAACGCTACATCCACCGCCCAATCATTCAAGGTAAAGTGGAATTGGATCGTGTGACTTTCCATTACCCAGACTCGCCTATCGCGTCAGTACGTGATCTCAGCCTCACCATTAACCCAGGGGAAAAAGTGGCGATCATTGGTCGTATTGGTTCAGGGAAAACCACGCTAGAGCGGCTGATCATGGGGCTTTACAAGCCAACTGAAGGACATGTGCGGATCGACGATACGGACATTTCCCAACTGCACCACATCGATATTCGCCGTAACATTGGCTGTGTTCCGCAAGACAGCGTACTGTTTTACGGTTCGATTCGCGACAACATCACCCTAGGTAGACCTCTGGCGGACGATCGCGAAGTCATGGATGCCGCTAACCGAGCGGGCGTTACCGCATTCACTCAACAAGACCCGGCGGGCTTAGAGCGTCAGGTCGGTGAAGGTGGTATGCTGCTTTCTGGCGGTCAACGTCAATCCGTTTCTATTGCGCGAGCTTTGCTTGGTCGCCCACCCGTACTGCTGATGGATGAACCCACCAGCGCGATGGACAACCGCTCAGAAATGCACATTAAACAGCAACTGAGTCAACTAAAACCGAGTGAAACCCTTATCTTGATCACCCATAAAACATCCATGTTGGATGTGGTTGATCGCGTTATCGTCATGGAAAAAGGCTGCATTATTGCCGATGGTCCTAAACACTCCGTACTTAATGACCTACGCCAAGGTAATGTGCGCGCCGTGCAATAACGACAATTCAATAAAAGCAAAAGGGAACCCGATGGTTCCCTTTTGCTTTTATTACTCTAGAGAAACAGACTTATGCATAAGTCGTCATTCTTTCGTGGTTTAGAAAGAATTAACAGAGCCTCACTTATAAACGTCAGTTTTTTGAACATTTCCCGGCAACTTAACAAAAATCCACTTATACATAAAAGTGTCATTAAATCGTCGCCCTTATTTCACGTTAAAAAATAATGATCGGTGCTTTACCTAAATGGAGAACCGTTGTGAAACTTTTAAGCGTCATTAGATGCCAACCTCTTAGCATAATACTCATCACATTATTACTTTCTGCCTGCAACAGTGAAACTGTTGATTCAGGACAATCAACAAATCAAAGTCCAATAAAAGCATTTCAGGTATCAATAGAAGGGATACCTGCCCAAATCATTGGAGATCAAGCTATAACGGCGAGAGCGAATGTCGATGCGCATATTCGTGCTGAATACTTATGGCAATTAGATGGTGAAACACTTTCCACAGAAAGTGATGTGGATCTGACCACATTACAAGATGGCAACTTTCTATTGAGACTAACGGTAACGGATAGTCTCACCTCAACGCAATCTGTAGCGAGCATTCAATTTAGTATCCGTGGACGCTCGAACCAAAAGCTCTATTTTGGTTACGGCTCTTATTGGAAATACTCAGATGACGGTCTTCCTAAGACAGAAGACTGGACCTCAATGGCTTTTGATGACAGTCACTGGAAAACGGGCCGTGGTTTGTTTGGATATGGTGTCGATGCACAAAACACATTTTTAGCCAATTATTCCACTCTGGACTTGGGTGGAGACAAGCCGACTTCTTATTACTTTAGAAAGGAGCTGAATGTAGACAACATAGACGTTGTAAAAGATGTTTATCTGAAAATGATCGTTGATGATGCTGCTGCAATTTATGTAAATGGTGTTGAGATTGCTCGCACTCCATACATGCTCTCAGGAGAAATAAAGAATAATTCCACGTTACCCACTGCAACAGCATTTCCTAATGATGAGTTCACCTTCGTCATTCCGGCAAGCGCCTTTACCCAAGGGAAAAACATACTGTCCGTGCACGTTTTAAATCAGACGATATCAAGCTCTGATGTTGCGTTTGATGCCACTTTAAAATCCAACAATGTTTATCAAGGCTATTCGGATGGCCCATATGTCTTCTATCAAAATGAGCAAGTTGTGGTTAAAACCTTCACAGAAAATGGTTTCACAAGTCAAAGCTACAATAGCCACCATGATGCAAAAGTCACAGTGACGCTTCCAGCAGAATTAGGCCAATTTGATGTTCAGTTGCGGGGAACATTTACTCCCCCACCATTTCGTTATGAAGCACCTGAGAAATTTTTCGTGACCTCTGACATTGAAGGAAATATAGAAGCTTTGGTCTATATGTTGATCAACGCCGGGATTATGGATAAAGATTTTCACTGGACATACGGTACAGGCCACCTTTACCACATAGGCGATCTCTTTGATCGCGGTGATTATGTTGCTGAATCTCTATGGCTTCTTTACCACTTAGAAGCACAAGCTCAAGCGGCAGGAGGTAACGTTCATTTCATCATGGGTAACCACGATATGATGAATCTCTATGGTGACTTTCGGTATGTTCACCCACGCTACTACAAGAATGCCGCCTATGTCGGGAAGCCATTTATTGAAATGTATGGGCAGAATACAGAACTAGGCCGTTGGCTGAGATCCAAAAACATCGTAGAAATCGCCGGAGAGTATCTATTTGTACACGCCGGTTTTACACCTGAATTGATCGACAGAATTACCGATGGTTCAATTCCTCTGAATGAAATTAATAATATTGGCCGCCAACATAGCATTACTGGTTACAACTCATCAGACAGAAACTTCTATTTAGTCTCACGTTTTTATTGGGATAGAGACATCGCACGGAATTTAGTCACTCAACAAGAAGTAGAGCGAGGATTAGCCCTCTTTAACGCACAAAAAATGATGATTGGGCATACTGTATTTGATAAACCAACGTATCTGTATGCCCATAAAGTCTTAGCTATTGACGTTCACCACCATGAAGACTACCAAAATAATAAATTCGTTCAGGGTGTAGAATTCGAAAATGGACAGTTTCTACACTTCATGGCGAGTAAAGAAAGTGGAGTGACGAAAACACCGATTCAATAGAACAGTTCATTGAACGAATCATCCTTATCTGTTCGCATTTCACGCAAAGGGCACTCAAGTGCCCTTTTTATAGCTCAAATCCCAATATCTGCCGCTTCAAGGAGTGAAGAGAACTTAATTTCATGCTGATTAAAGGTAAAGGTTGATGGTCCATGAGCTCGCTTGGTTAATATCCGCTCATCACCAAATTGGATGGTGACATGGGTAAAGACTTTGTTTTTGGCTTCCACCGTGTTTTCCGCCAATTGCTGTTCAAACTCTTCATTGAGCATGTCCAGCGCCAGCTTAATTTTCTCCATCTGCGTATTCGCTTCAACTTTGGCGGTTTCAATGGCTTGTGCTTCATCTTCGCCACGCTCGGCTTTAGGACGCTTTTTAAATTCAATCTCGCGGCGAATTAACGCCATAGTCGTGTCCTGCGCTTGCTTGTAGAGATCCTTGTGCTTGTTAATTCTCTCTTTGTAGCTTTGGTAACGAGCAAAAGCCTCAATGTGTGTTGCGGTATCACCTTCCACACCCAAGTTAAAACAGAGGATTTTGCCCCCCACTTTGGCATTACCTGCACTTAAAGTACCTTGAGTCTGCTTGCTATCAAGCACGATGAGATCATTCCCACAGCGGATAACATTACCCATACTGTGCACCGCAAGATGAATAGAATCCGCCGCTTGAAGCTCCGCGTACTGAGCGTAGTTCGCACGAATGTTCGCACCCGATTTGACCACACAACTCGGCTCCTCATCATCGGCAACTGTATGGCCAATAATGCCTTTGCCCACCTCAATGTCGCCTTGCGCTTGAACATTGGCCGATTCGATAAAACCACCGACCGTGATGGAACCCGTGGCTCGAACGATCATCCCCGGTTCAACATCCCCCGCAATCACCACATTGCCTTTAAAACGGATATGCCCAGTTGCCACACTGACATGGTTTAAGCAAAGCGCGCTATCCACTTCTATGGTGTTCTTTTTGATCAGGGGCATGCCCGCCTGACTGGCGAGCAATAGATTGGGGTCATTCGGAGAAATGTAGGTTCCTTTGCCAGCCACCAAAACGGATTCTTTACCAGGTTTAGGCGGAATTTGTTTACCCTGCACGGTATAACCCATTTCACCTTTAGTGGCAGGTAAGCGACGCATCACAGGATCATTCTCACCCACTGTGATGGTTTCCCCAAGGTTACGCATATCGAGTTTGTTTTCACCCGCTTTTTTCTGTGGGCGCAGTACGCGCTTAGAAACATCTTCCACCAGCGGTACAAATTGGGTATCGCGTCCTTGGATTGGCTCTTTCCCACGCGCAACGGGTTGGGTAAAAACTTCGCCGGGTTTGAGCTGATTACTCATCAGCAACACTTTTTTCAGTGCCAATTTGTTAATGCCTTTGATCACACTGGCCTGCGCTAACGCGTGAACTAACTCATTACCGCGCAAACCTCGGCCGCCATAAGCTCCCGTTACCACCATGCTGGCGAGCATCTCTTTTTCACCCAGCACGACGGAAACCGTCGCATTACGGATCTCAGCGACAGCAATCCCTTCAAAGGCCGCTCGTTTACCTTCTTTCACGCAATTGATAAAACGAGTGACTTCTTCATCCAGTACGAACAGTTTACCCGCCCCCATTTGTGCCAACACCATAGGCAGCTCGCTGCGAT
>NZ_AOMO01000020.1 GCF_000338875.1 Vibrio mimicus CAIM 602
TGGTGCTGATCTTTACTGTTATTAACTACGGTATGACCTACATCGGCGTTAGCCCGTATTGGCAGTACATCATCAAGGGTTCCATCATTATCTTCGCCGTCGCGCTAGATTCAATGAAATACGCGAATAAGAAATAAACTGTGTTTCGACTCAAGCTTGCTAAGGCCTTACATTCATCAGGCCTTTTCTTTTTTATAAAGGCAATAGACTTTGGTCTTTCTAATTTTAGTACTGGATAAAAATATTTAGAATCTTAGCGAAAAATAGTGCTCTATAGGTGAAAGCTCCTGACAAAAATATCTAACATTACTTATGTTTACTCACTTTCAGTTAATAATTTTGTACATTTGGCAGTCTTTGATTGACACTGGCATTTAGAATTATTCAATGAATTCAAAGGGTTTTTATCAACAGGAATCTCTGCTAGCTCGACAATGAAGCCTTTATTCTGCATTTCTCGTGCATGATGACGAAGATTAACTTTGGAGAAGAAAGGAATATTAAGATTTCCTGAATGAGGATATATGATTGCTAAAACAACTCTATGAACTCTTTTCCCCAATGGTGAAAAATCAAAGCTTATGTATGTTTCCTGTAAATGTTCTTGAACTTGAGGAATAACCTCTGGGCAATTTAACATCATATTTAGCCCGTTAGTAGCTTGTGCAAATAAATGACTGAATACGCTACTCCCGCCATAGTGCTTTACATGGATTATACGATTACATTGAGTAATTAAATCACAGAATTCATAGTTTTGTTTTACATCTTTTTGTCTTACCCAATGCTGATCAAGCACAGCTATCTGCTCAGAATCAGCTATTCTCCTTAAATAACAGCATTCACGCTGATCTTTATAAGGCTTGTCTTTAAGGCCATCCCAGCGGTCCAACGAGTAAAAATATGATTCAACCACCTTCGCAAAAGAAGGTTTAACATGATACCAATGGCCATCATTCAATACATATTTAAAACCGTTATGGTCTAACTCACCATTAAGAGATTCAAAAAATCCAATTGTATCAATGCAACGATCATCACCATTATATAAATAGATTTCTTTTGCTTTTATTGTGCTGATAGAAATAGATGCCTTACTCTTAAATGGAGCTTCCGCCAAAAAAATATCTAGTCTTAACTCAGGATGCTTACAGGGTGCTTTATGTCTTATTGTTTTGGTTGAGTAAACAAAACCAGAGAAGTCATGATAATCAATGATTTTAGGTGGAGCTAACCAAAAACCATCTATACTATCAGTCTGGAATTTTTGAACTAATTTGGATTCAAGTTGCTTTATTATTTCCGGGTCTGATTCCAAGCCAATAAATTCAGCCCAAGGATACTGCTCTTTGTAGTTATCACTAAAATAAGCGGCGACTAATCGTTCTGCAATTTCTCTAAACTTGTCAGCATCAATTTCAGTATATAAAGATACTGAGTCGTTGCCAGATACCATTTCAAGATCATCATCGTTTCTACTAACTATTGCTGTGATGGATTTCAATATTTCATGGTCGAAAGCAAAGTCGAAATCTTGAATTCCCGAGTTCAGTGCCACTTGAGATCGTGTATTTCTAGCAACCCTATCTAAGGTTGATTTGTCTATTGATTTGAGCTGCTCAGGATCACCTAGGTTCATAGAGACTCTTAGTCCAAAACCACGTTCAATAGACGACTTATCTAGAAGACTTCTTCCGTGACCGAATGTAAAAATTACATATCGATTTTCGACTTTAACAAAAAATGCTCCTTTAACAGATTTTTGTTTGAAGTGCTGATCCGCAATGCAGTAATCTGAAAATAGTGAAGCCCATTCAGCTTGGTTTGTATGGTTTGATAAACAAAGAACTAAGTCATCGGTTTCGTTCTTACAGTGTGATGTAAATTGCTTTTTGCTATTTTGAATTTCTTCAAGTAGCAAGCCTTCTTTACTTAAAAAAGCGACTACGTTTCGTTTCATTCACTTTCCTCCATCACAAAACTATATAAGCCACAATTCATATAGTTTATGTCAAGATAACAACATGTCTGTAGTAAATAGTTAAATTAGATAACTATAAATTGAAGCTCGTTATATTTTGAAAGGACATAATGTTTATCATGACGAAACTTATACTCTATTTCATTTGGATTAATCATGACTCGATATAGAAAATCTTCCGTTAGCGACTCGTTGATTGTTGGGTCTAGCAGTAAAATGATGAAACGAAGTTCTGTATTAAAAATGTCATATTTTTATCATCGCTAGATATTAACAGTGATTTCTCCCCCACGAAAAAGCGCCACCTAAATGGTGGCGCTCTCATGTTCTCGTGAAGAATAAGCTTTAATTAGTGCGGCAGTTTCACACCTGTTGGGCGCTTTTTACGCTCCATCAAGCGGCCAAACAGTGGGCTGAGTAGCGTTACAATCGCCAATACCGTAAAGGCTAAAGTGATTGGGCGTTCCCACAGGAAGCTGATTTCACCATCAGTAATGATCAATGCACGGCGCAAGTTCTCTTCCATCAAGCCGCCCAAAATAAAGCCGAGCAGTAGGGGAGCGAGTGGGAAGTTCGCTAGACGCAGAGCAATTGCGCCCATAGCCACCAGAATCATCACATACACATCCATAGTATTGAACGACACCAAATACACGCCAGTGATTGAGAAGAACAGAATCATCGGCAGCAGTACAGTGCGTGGTACTGCAAGCAGTTTGGAGATGTACGGAATCAACGGCAAGTTAAGGATCAGCAGTACGATGTTACCCACGTACATAGAGATGATCACTGACCAGAAAATATCGGGATGCTCAACAAACAGACGTGGACCCGGTTGAATGCCGTAAGCAATCAATGCACCAAGCATAATTGCAGTAGTACCAGACCCCGGAATACCCAGTGTTAATAGTGGTACAAATGAGCCGCTGGATGCCGCGTTGTTAGCAGATTCTGGCGCAACCAGACCACGAATAGAGCCTTGGCCAAATTCTTCTTTCTTGCCTTTAGGTGCGAGATTACGCTCCATACCGTAAGCCAAGAAAGCGGCAATTGTCGCACCTGCACCGGGCAAAACACCAGTGAAGAAACCAAGGATTGAGGAGCGCAGTGAAACCGGAGCCGCTTCTTTGATCTCTTCTTTGGTCAGCTTCATGCTGCCGATGTTTTTCATCTGCTCTTGTTCGTTGGCACTGTTGTCGGCATCCGGTTTTAAGATGCCCATCAAAGTTTCGCCAAGTGCAAAGGTCGCCATCGCTAGGAGTAGGAAGCTAAAGCCATCCATCAAATCCGTCAGGCCGAAGGTGAAACGTTCTACACCAATGCCTTTATCAATACCTACTGTGGAAAGCATTAAACCGAGTACGGTCATCATCCATGCTTTGATCACTTGGCCTTTGCCAGCAAACGCGGCAACGGCTGAAAGACCAACCAGCATCAGGGCAAAATAGTCTGAGGATTGGAAGCTGAGTGACACTTTCGCCAGTGCAGGAGCCGCAAACAGCAACATAATGGCTGAGAGTGTGCCGCCGGTGAAAGATGCGTAAGCAGCCAATGCTAGAGCTTTACCCGCTTGGCCTTTTTGTGCCATTGGGTAGCCATCAAATGCGGTCACGACGGTTGAAGAACAACCCGGGGCGTTAATCAAAATCGAAGAGGTTGAACCGCCAAAGATGGCGCCGTAGTAAACGCCGGCCATCAAAATCAGGCCAGAAGCGGGTTCTAATCCGTAAGTAATTGGGATCATCAGCGCAATGGCTGAAATAGGGCCTAAGCCGGGCAACATACCGATGAAGGTTCCTACGAAGCAACCAATCATCACCATCATCAGGTTGGTCGGCATTACCGCCGTCGCCAGCCCTTGTAAAATTCCGTCTAACATGATGAGTTCCTATCCGAAAGTAAACAGATGACCCGGCTCAAGATAGACATCCAGTCCTTTGGTCAGTAGTAAATAAAAAGCGATAACGAAGGGGAACGAAGCACCAAATAGAATGCTTTTACGTCGCTCGCCCAACAGGTAAAAACCCGCCATGAGGAAGAAGGAGGTGGCGATGACAAAACCAAGGTACGTCAGGCCAAGACCATACAGCGCCATCAAGACTAAAAAGCTGATCAACAACTTCCAATTGAACTCCAGTACTGCGCCACTTTTCTTGTCAGGTTGCCCAACAACAAGCAGTAGCAGCGATAGGGCGATGCCCGCATAAGTCAAAATGGTAGGCAGAGTTCGAGCGTTAAACGGTTCGAGCTCATCCCCCGGAAACATGGTGATCAGTGAGGTTTGATAGCCGTAACCTAAGGTAAACAGCAGAAAGAGCATGGCTCCGACTCGATCACGGCAGAGCAAATTCTCTTTGGTAAAAATTTTGGTTGGCAAGTCCGACATATCCAACTCCATTGGGTTTGTGAACGGTACGAGAGAAAAGAGCCGGGTAAACACCAGTTAATGAAGGTCGATTAACTCTCTCTTCCTACTTGAAGCGACAACGCCAAGTAGTTGGAGTAAAAAACCTGTCACACTGCCAACACGAATGTCGGCAGGTTTGAGGTGTAAGGGTAGATGAGGGACTGCCTGTCAAAGGATTCACCCATAACATTTACCCATAAACAAAGGAGTAACGGTGTATATGCTTACCCAGCAAACGGTGAGAGAAGCGGATTACTCCGCTTCTGCTGCAATTACTTCAAGAAGCCTAGCTCACGCATGAGATCAGCCATTTGCTTCTCTTGCTCTTCGAGGAAAGTGTAAAACTCTTTATCGCCCTTATAGCTGTCAATCCAGCCGTTACGGTCGCGGATCACTTTCCACTCTTCGCTAGCGAACATCTTCTTGAACACTTCGTTCCACTCAGCCACTTTCTCTGCACTCACGCCTGGAGCTGCAAAGTAGCCACGCCAGTTTACGAACGTGGTTGGGTTGCCGTAGTCAGCAAGTGTTGGGATATCCGGCGCGATATCGAGACGTTTTGGTGAAGTGATCGCAAGAACGCGTACTTGACCAGATTTCGACATCTCCAGAACTTCACCCAAGCCAGTTGAAAGCACTTGTGTTTCACCAGAAAGCAATGCTGTCATGGCTGAGCCACCTGCATCATAAGCGACATAGCGCACTTCTTTCGGGTCTAAGCCTTGGCCTTTAAAGGCGGCGGCTGCGACCAAGTGGTCCATGCTACCGCGTGCTGAACCGCCCGCGATTTTGATTTGCTTAGGGTTAGCTTTGAAATCAGCAACCACTTGTTCCCAAGAGGTGTATTTTGAATCACCAGATACAACAAATGCGCCGTAATCAGACACAATTTCAGCTACAGGAGTTAAATCACGGAAGGATTGTGGGAAAACGCCAGACAGTGAGCGAATGACGATCGGGGTTGAGTTCACCATCAAGGTATCTTGCTGACGATCAGCCGTTTCAATCAGGTGAGCAATCGCTTTGCCGCCGCCGCCACCAGATAGGTTTTGGTAAGACGCGTTTTCGATCAACTTGGCTTTCATTAACGCATCGCCTGTTGCGCGTGCGGTCATATCCCAGCCACCACCAGCACCACCGGGTACGATAAAGTGGATTTTCTCAATATCGGCCGCGAGAGAGGAGAAAGAAAAAGTAGCGGCCAGCATGGCGGCGGTGATAGAGGGTTTAAAAAACTTCAACATGTTTCACGTTCCTTATGTCGGCGCATCATACTGCACGTTGATGCTTATTGTTTTGTACTGTCCCCTTCCTACTGAAGCTATCGTGTTACTCACGACAACCACTAAGGGTCGGGTTAAAGGGCGTCAACCAACGATAATGACAGGTTAACGACCCACTACCGATGACTTGGTATGTAGACAAGGTTAAAAAGCTGTTAAAGAAATGTCTTCAATCCGTCAATAAAAACAATATTGGGCATTAAGGGGATTTTGTTCATAAAGTTCACAGATAAAGAAAGAAGCTAATTTAGGTAACTTGCTAATAGTGGAAATCGTGTAAATACTTTTGTTTTAAGCCATGGAATGGAAAGAAAATCCGTGATGCAGTGTAATCAGGAAATAATAAAAAGTTGGATCCATGGTCTCTGTCACGAGAGGACACAACATCATGGGTGGTTTAATACGTCGGGCTAGAAAAATATCTATTCGCTACACAGTGGGAACGTTATTTTTAATTGCGACCACATTAACGGCATTAGTTGCAATTGCCTTGCAGTTTCATTTCGGTAAGCAGACATCCCAAGAACAATTATTATCGAAACTGATCATGGCCTCGGCAGCGATCAGCGAATATGTCAGCGAGATGGAACTGAGTGCGGTGAGTAATGCCCGTATCTTAAAAACCATTTCTATGGCTGATACGGAGAAGTTTTCACAACGTGAAATTCGAGATCTTTTGGTTGAGGTTTTACGTGATAATCCATTGTTTTACAGCATCTATTATGGAAAGCCGAACGATGATTTTTACCAAATAATCAATTTAGATTCTTCCCCAGTCGTACGCCAACGTTTACATGCAGAAGATAGGGAAAGATGGGTAGTGATTAATATTGATGGGAGTGGTGCGCAGCGAACGCGTGCTACTCGCTATTTTACCGATCGTTTAAGCCTGACTCGTATCGTTACCGAGCCCAGTAATTATTTTCCGACTCAGCGTCCTTGGTATTCCACAGCGCAAGCAAACAAAGTCAATAAAACCCATCCTTACTTGTTTCAGCATTTCAAAATTACTGGCCAAACGTATTCTATAAAAAGTCGAAATGCCGTAATTGGCATTGATATTGTGCTCTCTTCTGTAGCCTCTAAATTAAGTACTCAAGCGCTTGGGCTAGGAGTTCGGCAAGATGTGGAAACGTATTTGTTTAACCGAGAAGGGGAAATTCTGGCCTCGAATTTTAATCAAGTATCTCCCAATGAATCCTCGCTACCTGAGGTGCAGCCTTTGGTGCTTTCTGAGCCTCAACAGCAGATAGTTAGGCAAATTAAGTCTCTGAAAGTATCAAATCAAACCGATTGGTTTCCTTACGATTTTGCTAATGCGGGGGAACCTCAAGGCTACACCATAGATCTGCTGAACATGGTCGCCCAAATGATTGGGATTAAACTGGAGTACATGAACGGGTTCAGCTTTGAGGAACTTTCAGATCAGTTCCAAAAAGGTAAGCTGGATGTGCTCAACGCGGTAGCTTTGCCACAAGGTGAAAACAGCGCTTTGAGCGCTCCTTTGGTGTTAGATAAACCTGCTTTATTGAAGGCGGAAAATGTACAAGGTTGGCCCCAAACGGTGGCGGTTGTGCGGGGTCAACAGTGGCCATTAATGAATGAGCCTTCCGTGCGATGGATAGAGTTTGAAGATGTTAACCAGGCCGTTGAGGCTTTCCGCGCTGGACGTGTGGAAGGGTTTTACAACGCTTATCAGGTACTGAAAAGCGTTAATTTGACTGGGCTTGAACAACAAACACAGATTCAAATTCTGGATGCACAACCAGAAATCCCCATCTCCTTAGTCATGAGCCCGCAATACGCGGAGTTGTCGGCGCTATTCAATCAAGCTCTTGCTCAAATCACGCCAGAGCAGCTCACTTGGTTACAGGAAAAATGGTTCAGTGGGCATACTACCTTTTCACGTTGGGTACCTTATTCGATTTTGCGTGAAGTGAGCCAACAGCAAGAACAATATGGCCGCATGCTGCCGATTACCGTAGCGGATAAAGACCGTTACCTTTATTTAGTGCCAGTGAGTGATGAGCAGGAATATTTGGCCGTCTTAATTCCGCAGCACTTAGTGACTGAGCAGGTCGTCGCACAACTTTGGAAATCACTATCAATGACGGTGGGCGTTATGCTCATTCTTCTGCCTGTCGCTTGGTGGTTTGGTACGCCGATTGTGAATCCGATCAGTCAGTTGATTGATGAAACACACAAAATCAAACGACGAGAGTTTGAGGATGTAAAATTGGTCGATAGCAAAATTAAAGAAGTGTCAGAACTTTCTGGAGCGATGACGGATATGGTGAAAGAGATCCGCCGCCATGAAAAATCGCAAGAAGAGTTCGTTGAAGCCTTCATTCAGCTCATCGCAGGAGCGATTGACGATAAGTCACCGTACACGGCGGGACACTGTAACCGAGTACCTGAATTGGGCATGATGCTTGCCAAAGCGGTAGAAGAGAGTGACGAAGGTCGCTTCAAAGACTTTCGTTTCGCCAATGCCAAAGAGTGGCGTGAGTTTAGGATTGCGGCATGGCTGCATGATTGTGGGAAGATCACTACGCCAGAACATATTGTCGACAAGGGCAGTAAGTTAGAGGCCAATTACAACCGAATTCATGAAGTTCGTACCCGATTTGAAGTGTTATGGCGTGATGCGCAAATTGAAGCGCTGAAAGCCCAGCTAAAAGGCACACCGAAAGCTCAAGCGGAGAGAGCTTGTAAACAACGGCAGCAGCAACTGCAAGAGGATTTCGCCTTTATTGCTCAGGCCAATATTGGTAGTGAGTTTATGAGTGACGAATCACTACGACGTATCCGCACCATTGCCACGCAAACGTGGGTACGTCATTTCGATAATCGCTTAGGTTTATCGCCGTTGGAGGAACTGCATCAACCGGAGAATATGAAAGCTCCACCAGTCAAAGAAAAGCTGCTGATGGATCGCCCAGAACATATTGTTCACCGTGAACGTTCAACCCATTTTGATCCTAAATTGGGAATTAAAATGGAAGTGCCTGAACACCTGTATAACTTGGGTGAAGTGTATAACCTCTCAATACGGGCGGGTACGTTAACGGCGGAAGATCGTTACAAAATCAATGAACACATGATCAGCGGCATCAAAATGCTGGACGCTCTGCCTTTCCCGAAAGAGTTGAGTCGCGTTCCTCGCTATGCATCGACACACCACGAAACACTCAAAGGTACAGGTTATCCACGCAAGCTGAGTGCTGAAGAACTCTCAATCCCTGAGCGGATCCTGGTGATTGCCGATATTTTTGAAGCGTTAACCGCGGCGGATCGGCCTTACAAAAAAGCGAAGCCATTAAGTGTTGCTGTCGACATCATGTACAAAATGGCCTGCGACCAACATATCGACAAAGACCTCTTCCTCCTGTTCTTAAAACAAGGAGTTTATCTCGAATATGCACACATGTTTTTGCCTGAAAAACAGATAGATAAAGTCAATATTGAACAGTATTTTCAGCAAGAAAAGGTGGCATGAATTCAACATAATTAATCGCTCATGTTTCTTATACCTTAGTCTAAAGTGTCGACAATTTGCTTGATTGTCGACACTTTGTTGGGCTACTTTTTCATCAGACCGAATTGTTATTAATGAGTACCTAGGTACAAAGATCTAGGTGCGATAGTGAGAATTACGATTGATGAAAAGCAGTACCTTATCTCGTCAGCCGAGCACCGAAAAAGAGAACACCAAATCAGAGAACCTAACTGAATATCTGATTGAAGCCATTGTGGAAGGGGAGCTCGCTCCGGGCAGCAAAATCTCTGAACCTGAACTGGCAAAACGTTTTCAAGTCAGTCGCGGCCCGTTACGTGAAGCCTTAATGCGAGTCGAAGGGCTTGGGTTGATAGAGCGCATTCCGCACATTGGTGCGCGAGTGACTCAGCTTTCACCCACCAAATTGGTTGAGTTGTATGCGGTGCGCGAAGCATTAGAAGGCATGGCTGCAAGGCTTGCGGCGCGCAATATCACCGAAATCGAATTGGCGGGCTTAGAAAGCTTATTGTCGACACATTCGACCCATATCGATCAGGTTGAAGGCGCTTCTTACTTTCACCAGCAGGGTGATTTCGATTTCCACTACCGAATTATTCAAGCCAGCCGCAATCAACAACTGATTGGTTTGCTGTGTGATGAGCTTTACCACTTGCTGCGCATGTATCGTTACCAATCGCCGCGTTCGCATTCGCGCCCGGTAGAAGCTTTGGAAGAACACAAATTTATTCTGCGTGCGATCCGCCAACGAGACGAAGAGTTGGCAGAAATGCTGATGCGTCGTCACATCGCGTGCAGTCGTCAATTGATCGAACAACAAATAATGCTGGATGCCCAACAACAAGGTTAAGGAGAATCCCATGAGCTTAAGCCCAGGAGCCAAATTCAGGCTCGCGGTTAAAACCAACCATCCGTTGCAGATCGTCGGCACGATCAACCCTTATTGCGCGATGATGGCGAAAAGTATCGGTCATCAGGCGGTTTATCTTTCCGGTGGTGGCATTGCTAATGCTTCGTACGGCTTGCCGGATTTGGGCATCACCACGCTGAATGATGTGCTGGTGGATGTGGAACGCATCACCAACGCCTGCGATTTGCCCCTATTGGTGGATATTGATACTGGATTTGGCGGCGCATTTAACATTGCACGCACCATCAAAGCGATGGAAAAAGCGGGAGCCGCAGCAGTGCACATGGAAGATCAGGTGGCGCAGAAACGCTGTGGTCATCGTCCCAATAAAGCGATTGTTAGCCAGCAAGAGATGGTGGATCGCGTCAAAGCCGCAGTAGATGCGCGCATCAATCCTGAGTTTGTGATCATGGCACGCACCGATGCGTTAGCGGTGGAGGGCATGGACAGTGCGATTGAACGAGCGATTGCTTGTGTGGAAGCTGGCGCGGACATGATTTTCCCCGAAGCCATGACTGAGCTGAAACAGTACGAGCAGTTTTCGACGGCACTGCGCAGTGCCACAGGTAAACATGTGCCGATTTTAGCCAACATTACCGAGTTTGGTCAGACCCCCCTTTACAGCGGTGAGCAATTGGCGGCGGTGAATGTGGATATGGTGCTGTACCCACTCAGCGCTTTCCGCGCCATGAATAAAGCCGCGGAAAATGTGTATCGCCATTTGCTTGAACACGGTAATCAGGAAGCGCTGCTCGATCAAATGCAAACGCGCAAAGAACTTTACGCTTACCTGCATTACCACGAATACGAAGACAAGCTAGATCAGCTGTTTTCACAATCCTCTTAAGTCGAGGGAAGCCCAAGGAAAATTAGTGCCCCCTAAAGATTTGGTGTTGCCAAACAACGCCAGATCGGCAGGGAAAAATCCAATAACGTGAAATTGCTCTCCCGACACACCTGAAGGTGGACACTAAGAGGTCGGTGCGTAAGCGCCAAAAGGAGAGCCAGAAAAGGAGTTCGACATGTCTGCTGCAAAAGAGTTGGGCGGAGCAGGGCTGCGCGGCCAAAGCGCGGGAAGCACCGCTTTGTGTACTGTGGGTAAAACGGGAACTGGGTTAACCTACCGTGGTTACGACATTACCGATTTGGCTCATCATGCTCAGTTTGAAGAGGTTGCACACCTGCTATTGGTGGGGCACCTACCAACGCAAGCCGAGCTAGATCAGTACAAAACCCGTTTGATTGGCCTGCGCGGTTTACCCGAAAAACTCAAACAAGCGCTGGAATTGATCCCTGCCGAAGCGCATCCCATGGATGTGATGCGTACGGGCTGCTCGGTGCTTGGTAACCTTGAGCCTGAACACTCTTTTGCAGACCAACAATCGGCTACCGAGCGCATGCTGGCGCTGTTTCCGGCGATTATTTGTTACTGGTATCGCTTCAGTCATGATGGGGTGCGCATTGATACTGCGGATCACAGCGAAGACTCGATTGGCGGCTATTTCCTTAAAATGCTCACTGGCCAAGCGCCGAGCGAGCTGTTCAAACAGGTGATGCACTGCTCGTTAACTCTGTATGCCGAGCACGAATTCAATGCATCCACCTTCACCGCGCGAGTGTGTGCGTCAACCTTGTCGGATATTCACTCTTGTGTGACGGGCGCGATTGGTACGCTGCGTGGGCCTTTGCATGGCGGGGCTAATGAAGCCGCGATGGCGATGATTGAGCAGTGGCACAGTGCCGATGAAGCGGAAGCGGGCACCATGCGCATGCTGGCTAACAAAGAGAAAATCATGGGCTTTGGCCACGCGATTTATCGCGAGAGTGACCCACGCAATGCCTTAATCAAAGAGTGGTCGAAGGCGCTTTCCGAAGCGGTGGGTGATACTCATCTCTACGCTGTCTCTGAGCGTGTGGAAGCGGTGATGAAGCGCGAGAAAGATCTGTTCTGTAATGCCGACTTCTTCCACGCCTCGGCCTATCACTTTATGGGCATTCCGACCAAATTGTTCACGCCAATCTTTGTGATGAGCCGTTTAACCGGCTGGGCGGCGCATGTTTATGAGCAGCGTGCGAATAACCGAATTATTCGCCCAAGCGCGGATTATGTGGGGCCTGAGCATCAAACTTGGCTGCCGATTGAACAGCGTGGCTAACACTGAACAAGTACAACGAACCCTCCAGTGGAGGGTTCAGAGCCATTTCAATGGCCAGCAGCAATGGAAGCAAAATAATGAATAGTCTGTATCGTAAACCCTTACCGCTAAGCTCCGCGCAATCTCAGGTCGATTTCTTTGATACGCGAGCGGCGGTTGAGGCGTTAAAACTGGGCGCGTACCAAACTTTGCCTTACACTGCGCGCATTCTGGCCGAAAACTTGGTGCGCCGCTGCCCGCCGGAGCAATTGAGCGAAAGTCTGCTGCAAATTATCGAGCGTAAACGCGACCTCGATTTCCCTTGGTATCCCGCGCGCGTGGTTTGCCACGATATTCTCGGCCAAACCGCGCTGGTCGATTTAGCGGGCTTGCGTGATGCGATAGCCGATCAAGGCGGCGACCCAGCGCAAGTCAATCCTGTAGTAGAGACTCAGCTGATTGTTGATCACTCGTTGGCGGTGGAATATTCCGGCTGCGATCCTGATGCGTTTGAAAAAAATCGCGCGGTGGAAGACAGACGCAACGAAGATCGTTTCCACTTTATCGAGTGGTGTAAAACCGCGTTTAAAAACGTCAGCGTGATCCCCGCCGGTAATGGCATCATGCATCAGATCAATCTGGAAAAAATGTCACCAGTGGTGCAAGTGAAAGAGGGCGTGGCCTTCCCTGATTCTTGCGTAGGAACGGATAGCCACACGCCACACGTCGATGCCCTCGGTGTACTGGCGATTGGCGTGGGTGGTCTTGAAGCGGAAACCGTGATGCTCGGTCGCCCTTCGATGATGCGCTTGCCAGATATTGTCGGCGTGAAACTCACTGGAGCGCGCCAACCGGGCATTACCGCAACCGATATTGTGTTGGCATTAACCGAATTTCTACGCCGCGAGCGAGTGGTCTCGGCCTATCTGGAATTTTTTGGCGAAGGGGCGAAAGCGCTGACCATCGGCGATCGCGCGACCATCTCCAACATGACGCCGGAATACGGCGCGACCGCGGGCATGTTCTACATTGATGAACAGACTATTCAATATTTAAAACTGACTGGCCGCGAGCCAGAGCAAGTTGCGTTGGTTCAAAGCTACGCTAAAGCCACAGGTTTATGGGCGGACAGCTTAGAGCACGCTGAATACGAACGTGTGCTTGAGTTTGATCTCTCCAGCGTTGAGCGCAATTTGGCGGGGCCTTCCAATCCACATCGCCGCTTGCCAACGAAAGAACTCAGTGCGCGCGGCATTGCGATACCTGCTCAGCAACGAGAAGCACAACAAGCAGAGGGCTTGATGCCCGATGGCGCAGTGATCATCGCCGCCATCACTTCCTGCACCAACACCAGTAACCCGCGTAACGTGGTTGCGGCAGGGCTGTTGGCTAAAAAAGCCAATCAGCTTGGCCTTAAACGTCAGCCTTGGGTGAAAACCTCTTTCGCGCCCGGCTCGAAAGTCGCCAAATTGTATTTGGAAGAAGCCGGTTTGCTCTCTGAACTTGAACAACTTGGTTTTGGTATCGTGGCGTATGCCTGTACCACCTGTAACGGCATGAGCGGTGCGCTCGACCCTACTATTCAACAAGAAATCATTGAGCGCGATCTCTACGCTACGGCGGTGCTGTCTGGCAACCGCAATTTTGATGGCCGTATTCATCCGTATGCCAAGCAAGCGTTTTTGGCTTCGCCGCCACTGGTCGTGGCTTACGCGATAGCAGGTACGATGCGCTTTGATATTGAGCGTGACGCTCTAGGTCACAATGCGCAAGGCAAACCGATTTATCTCAATGACTTATGGCCAAGTGATGAAGAGATTGATGCAGTCGTTGGCCGCGCGGTGAAACCGGAACAGTTCAAACAGATCTATATTCAGATGTTCAAACTCGATGAGACGCAAAGCGTGAGTTCGCCGCTGTATGACTGGCGGCCGATGAGCACTTATATTCGCCGTCCGCCATATTGGGAAGGGGCGCTCGCGGCACCGCGCACCTTGAAAGCGATGCGACCACTGGCGATCTTGGGTGACAACATCACCACGGATCATTTATCTCCCTCCAATGCCATTTTGGCCAACAGTGCAGCAGGCGAATACCTAACTAAAATGGGCGTGCCGGAGGAAGATTTTAACTCTTACGCCACCCACCGCGGCGATCACCTGACTGCACAGCGTGCTACGTTTGCTAACCCGAAACTGTTTAACGAAATGGTCAAAGAAAACAGGCAAATCAAGCAAGGCTCCCTCGCACGCATTGAGCCGGAAGGCAAAGTGACGCGCATGTGGGAAGCGATTGAAACTTACATGAACCGCAAACAACCGCTGATTGTGATAGCAGGAGCGGATTACGGCCAAGGCTCATCACGTGATTGGGCGGCCAAAGGCGTGCGTTTAGCCGGCGTTGAAGCGATTGTTGCCGAAGGCTTTGAGCGGATTCACCGCACCAACTTGGTCGGGATGGGCGTACTACCGTTGGAATTTAAATCGGGTGCCAATCGCCACTCGTTAGCGTTGGATGGCACTGAGCTGTTTGATGTGGTGGGAGAGATCAAGCCCGGTGCAGATTTAGCCCTAGTCGTGACCAGACAAAATGGCGAGAAGCTCGATGTGGCGGTGACGTGTCGTTTGGACACGGCCGATGAAGTGCACGTATACCAAGCGGGTGGCGTGTTGCAACGCTTCGCGCAAGACTTTTTGGCGCAGTAGGAGGCAGTATGAACGAGACAGTGTCACAAATTCGTATTGCTGCCACCTACATGCGTGGGGGAACCAGCAAAGGTGTGTTTTTCCGTCTGAATGATTTGCCGATTGAAGCGCAGCTTCCCGGTGCTGCCCGTGATGCCTTGTTGCTGAGAGTGATTGGTAGTCCTGATCCTTATGGCAAGCAGATTGATGGCATGGGCGGCGCGACATCGAGCACCAGCAAAACCGTGATTGTCAGTGCCAGTTCGCGTGAAGATCACGATGTGGATTATCTGTTCGGGCAAGTGGCGATAGATAAGCCGTTTGTTGATTGGAGCGGAAACTGCGGCAATCTTTCCGCTGCGGTGGGGCCGTTTGCGATCCACGCAGGGCTGATTCCCGCTGAACGTATTCCGCACAATGGCGTAGTGGCGGTGAAAGTGTGGCAGGCCAACATCAGCAAAACCATTGTGGTGCATGTACCGATTGTCAATGGCGCGGTGCAGGAGTGCGGTGAATTTGAACTCGATGGTGTGACCTTTCCGGCTGCCGAAGTGCAGGTCGATTTTGTGGATCCTGCGGATGACAGCGGCGCCATGTTCCCAACCGGTAACGTGATGGATGATTTGCAAGTGCCGGGTATCGGCACGTTCAATGCCACATTTATCAACTCGGGTATTCCGACCATTTTTGTCGATGCCGAAGCGCTCGGCTATCAAGGCACTGAGCTGCAAGATACCATCAACGGTGATCCACAAGCCTTGGCGAAGTTTGAAACGCTGCGCGCTTATGGCGCACTGAAAATGGGGTTGATTGAGCGCATTGAAGAGGCGCAAAACCGCCAACATACGCCAAAAATTGCTTTTGTCAGTGGCGCGAAAAGTTACTTAGCTTCAAGCGGTAAGCCAGTAGATGCGGATTCGGTGGATCTGCTGGTGCGTGCGCTCTCGATGGGCAAACTGCATCACGCCATGATGGGCACGGCCGCTGTGGCGATTGCCTCTGCAGCAGCAGTACCGGGCACGTTGGTCAATTTGGCCGCGGGGGGGGGGAGCGTACGTCAGTCACGTTTGGTCATCCCTCTGGCACTTTAAAAGTCGGAGCGAAAGCCAAGCAAGGCGAGCAAGGGTGGCAAATTGAGCGCGCGATCATGAGTCGCAGCGCCAGAATTCTAATGGAAGGATGGGTACGCGTTCCCGCAAATTACGCTGCCCTCAGTGAGAGCAAGGAGTAATGCGATGTCTGCCTATCAAGAGCAATATCAATGGTCGAAAGAGCAGCCCGAAGCCTTCTGGCGTAAACAAGCGCAGCAGATCGACTGGTTTCAACCGCCGCAAACTATTTTGGCCAATGACGAGCACGGTATTGAGCGCTGGTTTCCTGATGGCGTGCTCAATACCTGTTGGTTAGCACTCGATTATCACTGTGAACAAGGCCGTGGCGATCACACTGCGCTGATTTACGATTCTCCCGTGACGGGCAAAAAGCAGCGCTACAGCTACTCGGCACTGCGTGACAGTGTGGCGAAAATTGCCGGTATGCTGGCTGCGCAGGGGGTAAGCAAAGGTGATCGCGTTATCATCTACATGCCGATGATCCCAGAAGCGGCCATGGCGATGCTAGCTTGTGCGCGCTTGGGCGCCATTCACTCGGTCGTGTTTGGTGGCTTCGCACCGAATGAGCTGGCAGTGCGGATTGAAGATGCGGAGCCGAAAGTGATCATGACCGCCTCGTGTGGCGTGGAAATCAATAAGGTGATTCCCTACAAGCCAATGGTCGATAAAGCCATTATGGATAGCCGCTGGAAACCCGAAAAAGTCTTGGTTTATCAGCGCAGCGAATGTCGCGCTGAGCTCACTCATGCACGTGATTTGGAATGGAACACGGTCGTGCAATCGGCCACGCCACACGGTTGCGTGCCTGTGTTAGCCACCGATCCGCTGTATATCCTCTACACCTCAGGCACCACTGGCAAACCGAAAGGGGTAGTGCGGGATAATGGCGGCCATGCGGTCGCGCTCAAGTATTCAATGCAGATCATCTACAACATGCCGCAAGACGGGGTGTTTTGGGCGGCTTCGGATGTGGGTTGGGTAGTGGGTCATTCCTACATCGTGTATGCGCCGCTGCTCCATGGCTGCACCACCATTTTGTATGAAGGCAAACCGGTACGTACACCCGATCCCGGCGCGTTTTGGCGAGTGTGTCAGGAGTATCAAGTGACTGTGCTGTTTTCTGCACCGACTGCGTTTCGTGCCATCAAAAAAGAAGATCCCGATGGTGAGTATTTAAAACAGTACGATTTGTCGGCGTTAACCACCATTTTTATGGCCGGAGAGCGGCTTGACCCACCGACCTTGGAATGGGTACAAGCCAAAACTTGCAAGCCAGTGATCGATCACTGGTGGCAAACCGAAACAGGTTGGGCGATTGCCGGAAACCCAACGGGGCTAGAGCTGATGCCAGTCAAAGCAGGCTCGGCAACCAAACCGATTCCCGGTTATCAGGTTGAGATTCTCAATGAATTAGGCGAAAACATGCCCGCCAATCAGCAAGGTTTTGTGGCACTGAAAAGGCCACTACCACCAAGCTGCTTGCCTACCGTGTGGCGTAACCATGACCGTTTTGAGTCGGGCTATTTGGCACAATTTCCTGGTTACTATGTGTCGGGCGATGGCGGCTATCTCGATGAAGAAGGGTATCTCTTCATCATGGGTCGTATTGATGATGTGATAAACGTCGCGGGTCATCGACTATCGACGGGCGAGATGGAAGAGATCGTCGGCGCACACCCAGCTGTCGCGGAATGCGCAGTGATTGGCATTCATGATGAGCTGAAAGGGCAGTTGCCACTGGGTTTAGTGGTGCTGAAAGATGGGGTGAAGATTGATGCGCAAACGTTGGAATCTGAGTTGGTGGCCAGCGTGCGAAATCAGATAGGTGCGGTGGCCTGCTTCAAACATGCCATGGTGGTGGAGCGCTTACCGAAAACGCGATCAGGCAAAATTCTGCGCCGTATCATCCGTCAAATTGCTGATGGCGAGAGTTACACCATCCCTTCTACGATTGATGATCCAATGAGTCTGAATGAACTGGAAAAAGTGTTTCAACACTGATTTCGTATGCTAACACTGAGAAAGTGCTCCTATTGGGGCACTTTTTAGTTACCCATCTCATGTATGTGACAAAGATAACAACCTGATTGCACAAAATCCCTACAGTCAAAGCTGATTTTTTTCCGCACTTCCTATACAATTTCGCCCCACTATAAATTGATAATAATCACAAAATGATCAACTTCTCACTCTCGGCGGCAAGCAGTGCAGACTTAGAGCAACTCAATCAGTTGATGTTTCAGTTGCATGATGAGCACCATCAGCAGTGCCCTGAACATTTCAAAACCGCGGAAGAGATTGAGCAAGAGAAAAGTATCGCTCGTTATTTGGATGATCCAGAATGCTTAGTGTATGTGGCTAAGCAGCAAGATCAGGTGGTGGGTTTTATTACTGGTCATTTTTGTGAGCTGGTTTCGACCGTTAGTCAGGCGGTTGCGATGGGCAGTGTCGATGAACTCTATGTGGTTCCGGCATTTCGTGGACAAGGGATTGCCAGCCAGCTATGTCAAAAATTAGAGCAGGTTTTCAAAGACTATGGGGTGAAACAGATGTTTGTTGAAGTATGGGACTTTAACCGCTCTGCCCAAGACTTTTATCAGGATTCTGGATTCGTTCAGCATATTCACTGGTTACGTAAGCCGCTTGTTTAAGTCAGTTCGTTTTTTAAAAGGAAACAGTACCTTGTTGGCACATGTTCGAGCACTCTTGTTGGTGTTGGGTTTCACCTTCTGTTTAGGGATCTCTTTTTCGGCGTTGTCCAGCCAAGAAGAGGATTCTGCTTATCGCGGCGCATTATGTTTGATTCGTGCCGATAACAAATTGGTGATGACGAAAGAGGTACTCACCGGAAAGCTTTCACTCCCCGGCGGCACTATTGAAGCGCGTGAAACGCCACAAATGGCGGCTCAACGTGAAACATGGCAAGAGACAGGAATGGTTGTATCCGTTGGTCGTCTGCTCGGTCACACCGCTACTGCTTTGGTGTATGAATGCATCAGCGAATCACAAGTTATTGCGTACTCGTACCAAAATGGCTTAGGTGGCTATGAGCTGCCAATTTGGTTTGCACCGGATTACGGGGTAGAAACTGTCTCTGCGATGCTGGTTACGCCAAGTTATATTAAGGCGGCACAGTATCGTTATGCGGAGCAGTGGAACGCCATAAACGACATGTTCAAATCGAGTGCTGATCAATCGGTTGACTATGTGGCTGAGCTACACAAGGCAGCACCCAAGTTTCAGCAGATGGAATTAGAGTGGCTCAACCAGTTGCAACATGCTTTCGCCCAAGTGCAAAAGAGCATGCCGTGGCTGCAACATCTGATCTTAACTGGGATGATTTTTAATCTTCCTGTGATGGGTTTAGTGCTGTTTCCGCTCATTTATTGGCAGTTTGGCAAGCCATATTGCTACAAAATTATGTTTGCGATGACGGTGACGTCACTGCTTTGTTTGGTTGCCCAGCAAGGCTTTGCTTTACCAAGGCCACATGTTTACCAGCCGGGATTAGAGCTATTCCCGAGCTACGGTTTCGCATTTCCTAATTTGCCAGTGGCATTGTGGAGCTGTTTAGGTGTACTTCTGTGGCATGCGCAACAAGAGTTTACTCATCGTTGGGTAATGCGAGGCTGGACAGGCGTGTTTGTTTGGCTCTCGTTTGCTTCATTCTATTCCGGTAGTGCATTTTTAAGTGATATTGCGGCTGGCGCGTTGTTTGGTGCCTTGGTGGCTTGGCACATTATCCGTCTCGACTTGAAACCGGGTGTGAATGTACAGAACTTACTCTGTTCTAAGCCGGTTTGGTGGGGGCTGACCATCGCTTGTGCGATCCTCTCCATTATTTGGCCACAGCCTATTTTCACTCAATGGTTGGCGTTGTTGGTGACGATTTCTGGCTTAGTTACCGTGCTAAAACCTGCATCAGCTCCTCTTTCATTACGGGATGTGCTGTTGATCATCGCTTTACTGTTGTTAGCGAATGAAGGTATCTCTATGGCGATTGAACTCGTTAGCTACAGTGGATGGTATTCACTGATTGGCGAAACACTTCGCTACCCATTATTAGTTTTGCTGTTTGTCGCGCTAGTACGTCGTTGCTTAAAAGCACTCGTGGTAAGAACCGCACACTAGAAATCTGTTTTAAAGAGATAAAAAAACCGGAAGCCATGAGCTTCCGGTTTGCATTTAGTTCGGATTCAGAACGGTTTAGGCGGTTGTGTACGCGCAAACGAATTCTGCAATTTTTACCATGTCGGCAATCGCAATGTATTCTTCAGTGGTGTGGACTTTGGCCATGCCGGTTGACAGGTTTACCGTGGTTAACCCTTTAGCATTGAAGTTGTTGGCATCGCTGCCGCCGCCGCTGAGCTTGGTTTTTGGCTCAACGCCAATCGCTTCGAAACTCGCTTTAATCGCTTGGATGTGCGCGTTATCTTCTTCCAACTTGAATGCGTTATAAGCGCGAGTGGATTCAATCTCTACTTGTGCACCATGCTTCTCCGCTGCGCGCTCAAAAGTTTCGATCATGTGCTGAACTTGGGCTTCTAACTTAGCATCGTTGAGTGAACGAGCTTCCGCCACAATTTTCAGCTCAGGCATCACAATGTTAGTCGCTTGACCACCTTGTACGATACCGATGTTGGCCGTGGTTTCTTCGTCAATACGCAGCAGTTTCATTTGAGTGATCGCATCCGCTGCCACAGAAATCGCGCTGATCCCATCTTCCGGAACTAAACCCGCGTGTGCCGGTTTACCTTTGATCATCGCAACGATTTTTTGTTGGCCCGGCGCTGCGCGAACGATAGTGCCGATCGGGCCGCCTGTGTCGAGAACAATCGCTTTTTGTGCTTGCACTTTGCTCATGTCGAAGTGCTCAGAGCCTTTCAGGCCGCCTTCTTCATGCACAGTGAAGGCGATCTCAATGGTTTTATGCGCTTGCTGACTGTCACGCAATACCCGTACTGCTTCGAGAACCGCTGCAATGCCTGATTTGTCATCACCACCTAAGATGGTGTTGCCTTTGGAACGGATAATGCCATCTTCAATCACTGGCTCGATACTATTGCCCGGTTTTACCGTGTCCATATGGCAGCTAAATAGAATGCTATCGTTCAACGTGCCATCAAGACGGGCATATAGGTTAAAACCGTTCGACACATCCGCCGGAACAGGCAGTTTTTGGACGGAGAAACCGAGTTCACCCAGCTGTTCAGCTAGGGTTTCAGCAATCTGCTTTTCATTACCAGATTCGCTATCGATTTGGATCAGTTGCAGGAAATGGTCAACAAGACGTTGGGTATTAATCAGGCTCATAGGAATACCTCTTTGAGAACAGAGGCAGTCACCATGCCTGCAATCGAGTTCACAGAAGATGCGTTAAATCAAAAAAAGGCCGAAAAAGGGTGGGGAATACGTGCTTGAGTGAAGTAACCCTCACTTTGGTGAATTGAGACGCTGGATTAAGCCTTAGTACGAATTGCGAGTAACAATATTATTACATTGTAAGCTGGACTTTACTCTAATGATTAATGAGTCCTTGAGAGTGAACATAAATAGATATTTTTAACTATTTGTTAGTATTCATAAGCTTGTGGTTTGTTTTTGTACAAGATGGTTCGATTGATTTGTGGTTTTAAACGGGTGTGTTAGAAATGTAATTATTTTGTTACTTTTAACTAAGGGAGACTCATCTAACCCACTTTACGGATTGGGATTTTCTTTATTCAGCATTTCAGCCATGGTTTAAACAATCACACTCACCAAGGAAACGATGATGATGGATAGCTTAAACCCATTAGGTACAGATGGATTTGAATTTGTGGAATATACCGCCGCGGATCAACAGGGTATTGAAAGCCTCAAACAACTGTTTACTTCTCTGGGCTTTGCCGAAATTGCGAAACACCGTTCTAAGGAAGCTTGGTTATATCGCCAAGGCGACATCAATTTTATTGTGAATGCTCAACCACGCAGCCAAGCTGAAGCGTTTGCCAAAGAGCATGGTCCTTCTGTCTGCGGGATGGCCTTTCGCGTGAAAGATGCGGCCGCCGCGCTCAAACATGCTCTGGCTAATGGTGCGGTTGAATACAAAACCGAGATTGGGCCTATGGAGTTGAGCATTCCAGCGGTGATGGGTATTGGTGACAGCTTGCTCTACTTCGTGGATCGCTATGGTGATCACAGCATCTATGATGTCGATTTTCATTTTTACCCTGACAGCGAAGAACGCCTAGCGAAAGCGCAAGTGGGGCTGTACGAAATTGACCACCTCACTCACAACGTGAAGCGCGGCAATATGAACCAGTGGGCAGGTTTTTATGAGCGCATTGGTAACTTCCGTGAAATCCGCTACTTTGATATCGAAGGCAAATTAACCGGTTTGGTGAGCCGAGCCATGACAGCACCATGCGGCAAAATCCGTATTCCGATCAACGAGTCTTCTGACGATAAATCGCAAATCGAAGAGTTTATTCGTGAATACAAAGGTGAAGGGATCCAGCATATCGCTCTCAGCACGGATGATATTTATCACACAGTGAAAACCTTGCGTGAACGCGGTATGGATTTTATGCCGACTCCAGATACCTATTACGACAAGGTGAATCAGCGGGTGGTTGGACATCAAGAAGATGTCGATGCGCTGCGTGAATTGCGCATCTTAATTGATGGCGCACCGATGAAAGACGGCATTCTGCTGCAAATCTTTACCCAAACCGTGATTGGCCCTGTGTTCTTTGAAATCATTCAGCGTAAAGGAAACCAAGGTTTTGGTGAGGGCAACTTTAAAGCGCTGTTTGAATCGATTGAAGAAGATCAAATCCGCCGTGGAGTATTGACTGATGCATAAATGGATTACTTTTCCGCATCGTGAAGGCACCTGTTCAAGGCAGGCGCATGCAGACTTTCCTGAGCACGCTATTTACGAACGTGAAGCGGGGCGTAGCGGCTTTTTCGGCCCAGCGGCACATTTTCATCATCAACATGCACCCACAGGATGGAGTGAGTGGGAGGGCGAACTACGTCCACGCGCGTTCAACTTCAACCATGTTGAGGGAGTGAATGCTTTATCCCCTTGGCAAGTGCCTCTTTTACTGCATAACCATGAAGTGAAAGTGCGGATTTGGAAACTGACCCAAGCCATGCCAGCATTGGCACGCAATGCCGATGGCGATGAATTGCTGTTTATCCATCAGGGCAAAGCCGATCTCTATTGTGATTATGGCCATTTGACGGTGAGTGAAGGTGATTATGTGTTGATCCCACGCTCCACCAATTGGCGTTTAGAGCCGATTGAGCCGATGTTTATTCTGATGATTGAAAACACCGATGCAGCGTATTCACTGCCGGAAAAAGGCTTAGTAGGAAATCATGCAGTGTTTGATCCTGCGGTTCTAGACGTTCCTTCGATCAATGATCAGTTCCGAGCGCAATATTCTGAGCTGCAGACTCAAGTGCAGGTGAAGCGTCACGGGCAGATCAGCACCATTACATTCCCGTTTAATCCATTGGATGCGGTCGGTTGGCATGGCGATCTTTCTGTGGTGCGCTTGAACTGGCGCGATATTCGCCCGCTGATGTCGCACCGCTACCATCTTCCGCCTTCGGCACATACTACTTTTGTCGGCCAGGGTTTTGTGGTGTGTACTTTTGTCCCACGCCCGATTGAAAGTGATCCCGGCGCACTCAAAGTGCCGTTTTATCACAACAATGATGATTACGATGAAGTGCTGTTTTACCACGCCGGAGATTTTTTCAGCCGCGACAATATTGAAGCTGGCATGGTGACTTTCCATCCTGCGGGTTTTACTCACGGGCCGCATCCGAAAGCATTCCAAGCAGGGCTGGAGTACCGCAAAAAATTCACTGATGAAGTGGCGGTGATGATTGATACCCGCCATGCGCTGCACTTTAGCGAAGCGGCGCAGCAAGTCGAAAATCGTCAGTATGTTTACAGTTGGCAGAGTAAAAAGGAAGTAGGGCGGTATGAAGTTAGCGACCCTGAGAAATGGAACGCGAGATGGTCAGCTTGTGGTGGTCAGCCGTGATTTGACTTTGTGTGTGGCGGTGCCGGATATTGCGGGGACTCTGCAGCAAGCCTTAGATGATTGGCCAACGTTAGTGGACAAACTGCAGGATGTGTATTTTGCGCTGAACGAGCGCACCATTACTGCCCGTTTGTTCGACCCAGATCTTTGCCTCTCTCCACTGCCGAGAGCTTATCACTGGGCGGATGGCTCTGCTTATGTCAATCATGTCGAACTGGTGCGCAAAGCGCGTGGCGCAGAAATGCCTGAGAGTTTTTGGACTGATCCTCTGATGTATCAAGGTGGCTCAGATACGTTTTTAGCCCCGCGGGATCCGATCGTGATGGCTGATGAAGCTTGGGGTATCGATTTTGAAGCGGAAGTGGCGGTGGTGACTTCCGATGTGGCGATGGGAAGTTCAAATCAAGAAGCGGCGCAAGCCATTCGGCTACTGATGCTGGTCAATGATGTTTCACTGCGAGGGCTGATCCCGAACGAACTCGCTAAAGGGTTTGGCTTCTATCAATCCAAACCTTCTTCTGCATTTTCACCTGTTGCGGTAACTCCAGATGAGCTTGGTGAGGCGTGGGATGATCAACGACTCGCGCTACCTTTGCGCACTACTTATAACCACGAGTTGTTCGGTTGCCCCAACGCAGGCGTGGATATGACCTTTTCATTTCCTGAACTGATTGCTCACGCTGCAAAAACTCGTGCGTTGTGTGCAGGGTCGATTATTGGCTCGGGGACGGTCTCCAATAAACAAGGTATCGATTATGGCAGCGCGATCCGTGAGGGTGGTGTGGGCTATTCCTGTATTGCGGAACTACGGATGATTGAAACGCTGCGTGACGGAAAACCCAAAACGCCGTTTATGCAGTTTGGTGATACGGTGCGAATTGAGATGCTCAATGAGCAACAACAAAGTGTATTTGGTGCGATTGAACAGCGTGTGATGCCGCACCACAAGGAGACAGAATGAGTTTAATTCTCTACGGTTATTGGCGTTCATCGGCAGCGTATCGGGTGCGAATTGCGCTGAACATCAAACAGTTGACCTATGAGTCGCGAGCTGTGCATCTCAGCAAAGACGGTGGGGAGCAGCATCACGCGACTTTTCACCACCTGAATCCTAGTGAATTGATCCCAGTGTTGATTGATGGTGAGTTTCATTTGAATCAATCGCTGGCGATTATTGAGTATCTGGATGAAATCTATCCTGAACCTCGTTTAATCCCCGCACGCGGTGCAGAGCGTTACCAAGTGAAGGCGCTTGCGCTTGATATTGCAGCCGATATCCATCCCATCAATAACTTGCGTATTTTGCAGTATCTCTCGGCGGAGTTAGCCGTATCGGAAGATCAAAAAAACACTTGGTATCGGCACTGGATTGACACTGGTTTTCGAGGCTTAGAAGAGAAATTGAGCCAAACGGCGGGCGAGTTCAGTGTGGGGAATCGGTTATCGTTGGTCGATGTTTGCTTAGTACCACAGGTGTACAATGCGGAGCGGTTTAATCTAGATATGAGTTGTTACCCCACTTTGCAACGGGTGGCGGAAACATTGCGCGCATTACCCGCTTTTGTGAAGGCTGCGCCTGAAAATCAACCTGATGCCCATTGAGCTGGAGTCTGAGCGGTTATCTCAGGCTCCTCATCAGAAAATTGCTGCGCAATCGCGATGAAGTTCTGTTCTTCAGTCAAAAACGCTTCGATCACTTGTGGATCGAAGTGAGTGCCGCAGCCTTTTAAAATAATCGCTTTAGCTTCTTCGTGGCTCATGGGTTCTTTATAGACTCGCCGGCAAATCAAAGCATCATACACATCAGCGAGCGCCATCAAACGGGCACTCAGAGGAATGTCTTCTCCTCTGAGTCCTTGCGGGTAGCCTGAACCGTCCCATTTTTCGTGGTGCCCCATGGCGATTTCTTTGGCTGCTTTGATGAGTTCAGTACAAGCACCAGAGAGTTTTTCTGCTTTTTCCAACGCGAGCTTACCCAAGAGTGCATGGTTGCGCATGATGGCGAATTCACTATCGGTCAATTTCCCCGGTTTGAGCAGAATATTATCGGGGATGCCGACTTTACCAATGTCATGCAATGGTGCTGCTTTAAAATAGGTATCTATGATTCTTGGCGTCAGGGCTTCACGGTATCTGTCTGTCGTAGCCAAACGTTGGGCGAGCAGTTTGACATAGTGCTGAGTGCGTAGCAGATGGTTGCCAGTTTCAGGATCGCGCGTTTCGGCAAGGCTTGCCAGTGCAAACACAACCGCATCTTGCATTCGATCTAATTCGCTGGAACGGCGCAACACCTCAGTTTCCAGATAATCGTTTTGATTGAGCAGGATGTCTTTAGAAAGCTTGTTTTGCAGGTGAGTTTGTACCCGTGATTTAAGCAAAGGTATGCTCACAGGTTTAAACACATAATCTACCGCGCCGAGTTCAAAACCCAGTTGCTCATCTTCAGGGCTGCTTTTACCGGTAAGAAATATTACGGGGATGTTCTCTGTGTGCGCATTCTGCTTAATCTGGTGAATTACGTCATAGCCAGACATTTCTGGCATGACAATATCGAGCAACACGAGATCGATGGGATATTGTTCTAGAATTTCTAACGCCACTTTGCCGGAGCGTGCCGCTTTAATCCGATAGTACTGCGCCAAGCCTTGTGACATGAAGGCAATATTATCCGGTGAGTCATCGACAATCAGTATCGTGCATTGGGTCAAATCTTTCATTGACATGCGAAATATCCTATCCATCACAAAGTTTAAGGATTTGAGATCAAAATGGCATCCATTGCTTAAACTATAGCTAAACTTTGGAAATTAGCTGCACAAAATCCTGTGTGAAGAAGGAGATAGCATGCGCTCGATAAAGGCAATGTTTGCAATACTGTTTTGCATGATGGCGGTGTTGGCACTGGCCATGTTTAAGGTAACTCGACAAGTGGCGGATCTGAGGTTGGAGAGTCACCAATACAGTGAGCAGCTTTATCAGTTTTATCGGTTATCACAGGAGTTAAAACAGAGCTCGGATCATCTGACAAAGTTTGCCCGCGCTTATGCCAGTACGGGGAATGAACGTTGGCTTCGCCTTTTTAACCAAGTGTTGGACGTGCGCAATGGTAAATTGCCTGCGCCAGCGAATAATGATTATGAATTCTGGGATGTGGTGGTACTCAACGACAGCAAAGAGCTGGATCAAGTCTCTCAAAATCGTTATCCAGCACTGATTGAGCGAGTTCGTCAATCGGGCATCAGTTCGGTGGAATTTCTCGAACTGCAAAACGCCCTAGCGCTGTCGGATCAATTAGTCTCACTTGAGCGCGAAGCTTTTATGGCCGTGAAAGGGTGGAAAAAAGAGTTTGCGGGAGACTACAAATATACTGGCGAGCCTGATCTTAACTTCGCGCGCTCGTTACTCTACAGCGAAAAATACTTTCTTGAGAAAGCCAAAATCATGGCTGCGATTGGGTCTGCTCACTCCAATATTGTTCGGCGTATTGAATCTCAAGTGAAAGCGGCTGAAGGTCAAGCGGAGTATTACGAAAAGGTCAATATTGTTTTAGTCAGCCTCTTACTTTCCGCCATTATTGCTTCCTTTGTTTTACTTTGGGTGGTGTATATCGCGCCATTAACAACATTACTGAAAACCGTAGTCAAACAAGTGCGCAGTGAAGACTACGAATTTACTCTGACTCAAAAAGCGTATGGAGAATTGCAGCGTTTTATCGACAGTTTGAATGTTGTTTTCCACCACATAGCCGAGCAATTAAGTTTTAATACGCTTGTTAAAGATTTCAACATCATCATTCGTAATAACCCCACTACCGAAGCCTTATGTAATCAGGTTACACAGTTCTTATTGCATCAATTCCCTGTCGAATTGATTGGTTTGTATATTTATCGAGAGGGCGTGCTGACCCGTATCGCCGGTGTTGGTCAAGTAGAATCTGCTCAGCGTGAATATAGCGATCCCACAACCACGTATTTCAGTGTGCTGCGATCTGGAAAGCCGTACGCCATGAAAACACTCAATGGTAATTACCAAGTAGTGTCTACCTCAGGGGTTATCGCACTGAATGAAGTGTATTACTTGCCGTTGCAAGTTAATCATCAACCTATCGGATTGCTTGAATTGGGAACCGTGGGAATGCTGAGCATGCAGCAGTACCATTGGTTGTCACAGATGCTGGATGATCTGTCTGTCGCAATTCAATTGACTCAAAACGCGGAACTGCAACGCTTGGCAGAACGTAAAGTGTTGGAGCAATCTCAGCTCAATCAAGAAATCCTCGATGCAACGCCAAACCCTATGTATTGCTTAAGTGCGAACGGTACCTTTTTGACAGTTAACGCGAAGTTTCTTGAGCTCATGGGGCTGTATAACAACGATGTGATTGGTAAACCTCCGCAGGAGATTTTCCCTTCATCGGTGGCCGAACGTTTTGCCCAAGCACATCAAATACTGACTCAGCAGCAGAGCAGCCAGAATTATGAAATTTCCTTGATTGACTACGCTGGTGTTCAACGCGAGATGTTGGTCTATGAAGCGTCATTCAGTGATCGTGCTGACAAAGTTAATGGCATTGTGGGTATTTTACTTGATATGACTGAACGCAAAGAGATGGAGCAAGAACTGCGTGAAGCCAAAGACGCGGCTGATGCGATGAGTCAGGCCAAAGGGGACTTTTTAGCTAACATGAGTCACGAAATCCGCACGCCGATGAACGCTATTTTAGGGATGGCGCATTTGGCACTGAATACTCAGTTGGATGCCACCCAACGTAAGTACGTCACGCGTATTAATGAGTCGGCCAAAAACTTACTGGGCATCATTAATGACATACTCGATTTTTCAAAAATCGAAGCGGGGAAACTCAATGTTGAACGGATAGATTTCAGCCTTGACGATGTGCTGGACAATGTAACTGCCGTTATTTCATTGAAAGCTCAGGAGAAAGGTATTGAGTTCTTGATGGATATTGATCCGCATATTCCACTAGGGTTGATTGGTGATCCACTCCGCCTTGGGCAGGTCATGGTCAATTTGTGTGGTAATGCCGTGAAGTTTACCCAACAAGGTGAAATTGTTATCTCGGCACGAGTCAGACAACTCAATGAACAGCAAGTGATGCTACTTTTTGCGGTGAAAGATACTGGCATTGGCATTGCGCAAGAAAAATTGGATGATCTGTTTAATGCGTTTTCTCAAGCCGATAACAGCATCACACGCCAGTATGGAGGTACTGGGCTCGGTTTGAGTATCAGTAAACAACTGGTCGAATTAATGGGTGGGCAAATCTCCGTACACAGTGAAGAGGGGAAAGGTTCCACCTTCGAATTCTCGGTTGTGTGTGGACTGCAAGAAGCCAAAATGCGTGACATTGCTCAGCCATTGTATGGTTTGGCGAATAAGCGGGTGTTGGTGGTCGATGATAATGATTCGGCACGCAATATCTTGGATTCATTACTGACTGCAATGCGCTTTAATGTGGTGACGGTCAGCAATGGTTTTGAGGCATTATCGGAACTTCAGCACAAACCGTTTGATATGTTATTCGTGGATTGGAATATGCCGGGTATGAACGGCATAGAACTGCTCACACGAGTGAAATCACTGGGTCTGCGTGATCACACGAAATGCTTCCTCGTCACGGCGTATGGTCGTGACATCAATTTAGATAGCGAAAACAGTAAACTCATTGATGCCTTGATCGTGAAACCTGTGAATCCGTCGAATCTGCTTGATGCGATAGTGACCAGCTATGGAATTGATCATGTAAGACATAAACAGAACGAACTTCCTCAGCATTCAAGACCCAACTTCGCAGGGCAGAAGTTATTGTTGGTTGAAGATAATGAGGTCAACCAAGAGGTGGCATTAGGGCTGCTGGAAGAAACCGGACTCAGCGTTACGATAGCCAATAATGGGCAAGAAGCGCTGGAAAAACTGGAGAATGCTGACTTTGATTTGGTGTTGATGGATATGCAAATGCCGGTTATGGATGGGATTACTGCCACGAAACATATCCGAACTAATGGGCGTTGGAAAAACTTGCCAATTGTGGCAATGACCGCAAATGCTATGGCAGCGGATATAGAACGCTGTTTGCAAGTGGGAATGAATGGGCATCTATCCAAACCTATCGAAGTTGATAAGTTTTATCAGGTGCTAAAGCAATTCCTTAAATCAACGAATACTGCACCGCAAAACAATCACACAATAGATACCGCCAGCCTTTTAAATGAAGTGATCACCGTATCGCAGAGTGATTTACCGACGCTTACCGGCATTGACCTTGAACAAGCCATTTTCCGAATCGGAGGGAATCGAAAACGCTATTTTGAAATCTTGCGCCATTTTATTGATAGTCAAAAACAAGAATTGGAGAGCTTGTCGGGTTTAATTAAGGAGCAGGATTGGGTTTCTGCTACTCGTGTGGCGCATACCCTGAAAGGCTCTGCTGCCAACCTAGGCTTGGATGAATTGGCACAATTAGCCGCGAAAATGGAAAATGACTTAGAACAGAAATTAGAATTGGAGACAGAGCTGATTGAACGGGTCGACACAATTCTTATGCAGGTCGATGACGAACTCTCGATATGGGAAAATCAACATAAGGAGTCAGAGCGAGATGCCAGCATAGATTGGGCGCAGTGGTATCAGCAACTTCATCAGGCGATCAGTGATTATGATGTGATTGCTCTTAACTTGAGCAAACCGATTCGGCAAGTAACGGTTTGGAACTCTGCCCAGCAGGAAGCGCTCATCAATGCAATTGAAAACTTCGATTTTGAGCAAGCGAAGCAATTGTTGGAAAGCTACCCAGCACTTTAAAGCGCGAAGCCTTGAGGAAAAAACACCTTGCTGCATCAAGCAGCAAGGTGTCAGAAATTCGTCTGTTTCTAGAGTCGCTTAGAGACTTGCAAGAACAGTTTCAGCTTTGCTCAGCTCAAAGGTTTTTGGTGGTTCAACATTGAGTAAAGTCACCACATTGTTCTCGATCACCATAGCGTAACGCTGAGAACGAATACCACCAAAGTTACCGGTATCCATTTCAAGGCCTAGAGCCTTAGTGAAGCTGGCATCACCATCCGCAAGCATGAGAATTTCACTGGCATTTTGAGCTTCGCCCCATGCCTTCATCACGAATGCATCATTGACGGATACGCAAGCGATCAAATCAACACCTTTGTCTTTCAGTTTGTCGGCAAGAACAATGTAACCTGGTAAATGCGCTTCTGAGCACGTTGGGGTAAATGCACCCGGTACCGCAAACAGCACTACTTTTTTGTTAGCAAACAGGTTTTTTACTGAATGCGTTAGCGTGCCTTCGCTGGTTCTTTGGCTTAGCTGAACGTCTGGTAAAGTTTGTCCAATCTGAATCATCATCTTTTCCTTAATTTCGGTAGGCAGATCCTGAAGACTTGAAGCCTTCGCTCAAGTCATTTAGGCATAAACAACTCTAGTGTAGTGCTTTACGAGCCAAACAAATACAGAGTGTTATTAGGGGTATAGCATAGCTTAAAGGTGGATTGTCGAGAGTTAAACCTACGCTAAGTTGAGCTCACTATTTCGATTGAGTTTTTAACGAAACTCGATGAGTTAGTTTATTTTTCATAATGCTTTGTGTGCGACAAAATTGAAATAAACTCAGTGAATAGTGTGATCAGAAAATAGATAATTTACCGCTTTGATTGACGATCTCATAAAAAGTAATGAAACCTTGGCATCTTGGTGGATGACAACTAGAAATGGAATTAAACCACGACCACGAAGGAATACCACCATTGCCAATCGACGTCAGTGATATCTCAAGTCACTTCAAAGATAAGTGAGTTTAGAAAGGCTAGTCATCAAATAACAAGAAACCCACACATCGTCGTTGGAAATGTGGTGTTTTGTATTGCTTCTAAAAAATGAGTACAAAATAAAATTATCCAGATTAATGCTGGAAATGGTTAAGACCAAACGGTCGGCATTTCTGGTGTGAAGGACAATTAGAATAATGAAAAGAATTAGGCTTTTGGCTTGCCGTTGGCTGCAGATGTGTACAGCGATCATGTTGCTACTCAGTTCATCTGCTTACGCTGTAGTGGAACATATTTCGGATTACTTTGTGGAAACCTGGACTTCTACTGATGGTTTGCCACACAACAGTATTAATAGCGTAGCTCAGACACGCGATGGCTATTTATGGTTCGCAACGTGGGAGGGTGTGGTTCGCTACAACGGTCTCAATTTTCAGCTGTTCGATCGTAGCCCACAAACCGGGATGGAAGATTCAGGCACTCGCACCTTATTACCTATGAGCAACAATGGCCTATTGGTTGGCGGTGCGCGAGGTAGCTTAACGCAAAGGCTCAGTTACGGTTGGCTTTCTTTTCGCTCGGCTCCCAGCTTGGTGAATGGCGCTCTCATCGATGAAAAGCAAAATCTGTGGTTAGCCATTGAAGGTTTAGGGGTCATGATTCGTCCTTATATCGGGGATGGTCAGTATGGCCCAGATCGTTGGTTACTAACGGATGTCAGCGCTTATCGACTAGTGAAAAATCAGCAAGGCGTAGTGTTTGCAGCAACCGATAAAGGGCTATACCAATTTGATGATCAACAACCCTCGGTTGTTGAATTGCCCAAAGGTCGTTATCAGCGGATTAACTATATCTCCATCAGTTTGAATCAAGAGCTTGTGGTCGCAACAGATCATGGAGTTTGGGTTGCGGATACGGCAAGAGAGGGCTTTCAATCACTCTTTCCACCACTAGAGGAAGAAGTGGTGACTTTAGCCGAGCAAGACCGCGTCGGAAACTGGTGGATTGGCACCGTCAATCGTGGGATCGCCCGACTTAAGAATCAACAGCTGCAATTCTTAGAGCCTAATCGTGGCTTGCCGAATAGCCGTGTGTTGTCTTGGTATCAGGATATCGAAGGAAGCATATGGGTTGGTACAAATGCCGGCTTGATGCGTTTGCGTGATGCTCCTTTTATCAATATCAACTGTGATAAAGGTTTAATTGGTAACTATGTGCGTTCTCTACTGCCACTTGATGATCAACGCATCATGGTTGGAACCAGCAGTGGTTTAAGCATTATTGAAGATGGTTTAGCTCATAGCGCGATCAAGCCACACGTTGGCACTCGTCCTTCCGTATTGAGTTTAGCCAAATCCAGCACTGTAGAGGGTGGCGTTTGGGTTGGCAGCGTACAACGAGGGCTACTACTTTGGCAAAGCGGCTCATTATCCCCAATTCTTGGTGAAAAAGATGGTCTGCCTAGTAATGAAGTGAGAGCCATAATTGAAGATGAACAGGGCAATCTTTGGATAGGTACGTCGGATGGCATAGTCAAACGATCAGTTCAAGGGGAGCTCACGACTTACAATAAGAGCAACTCTCGGCTTCCTGACAACTACATCATGGCGTTGGCGATTGATGAAAAAAGGCGGCTATGGGTGGGTAGTGCAGTCGGAGTTGCTTATTTTGATGATCAAGGACAAATCCATCCGGTCGATCTCACCAAAATGGAACAGGCACAATATGTATTTGGTTTCTATATGGAAGCGGATTACGTTTGGATGGCAACCGATCGTGGAATTGTTCGCTACCGACTGAGTGATGGTACAACATCTTTAATTGGTCGTGCTGCGGGGTTGCCGATTGATAAATTCTTCCAGATGCTGCGTGATAATGAGGGGCATGCTTGGTTATCAAGCAACCGAGGGATATGGAAACTGAATTATGATCAGATGCTTGCGGTTGCCGATGGGATGAGCACTCAGCTCGAATTTGAGCACTTTGACGAAGGTGATGGAATGGCGACCAGTCAAGCGAATGGGGGGACTAACCCTGCGGCCGCCAGTCTACCAAGTGGAGAGCTCTATTTTGCGACGGCAAAAGGCGTCGCTAGTATTAAGGTCAAACGTTTACAACAATTGAGTGAATTGCGTTTACCTGTGGTTTTGGAATCTGTCAGCTTTGATGGTGAGAATATTAATCCGGAGCAACAACAGATAGCTGAAGCAGGAACTAACCGAGTCAGTTTCGGTTATGTAGGCTTGGGTTTTGTGATGTCGGAACGCTTGCAGTATCGCACTAAGCTAGAAGGTTTCGATGAGGATTGGTCTTACCGAGGTCACAATACCTTGGCGGAGTACACCAACTTAGAACCGGGGAACTATCGCTTTTTTGTCAGCGCTCGTTATCCGTACGGTAAATGGAATGACGCGACCTACAGCTACTCATTCACTATTGCTCCTCATTTCTGGCAGCGTAAAGAAGTCATCTTTATGTTGGGGATGTTAGTTGTCGCCTTGTTTATTTCCGTGGTGATGTGGCGTATCAGAACGCTGAAGAGGCGTGAGTGGTACTTAGTTGAGCAAGTAGCGCTTCAAACCCAAAAATTGCGTTTTCAGGCAGAAAAATTTGAAAGGCTGTCAAAAGAGGATGAGTTAACTGGACTTGCGAACCGTCGGGCGTTTGATGTGTATCTCAAACAGGCATTTTCGCGTGTTGATCACCCTGGACAACAAGTGAGTATTGGTTTGCTCGACATCGATCATTTCAAACAGATTAACGATCGTTATTCTCACATCATAGGTGATCAGGCGATTGTCGCGGTATCACAACAGTTACTCAAGTATGTTAGGGATAAGACTCGAGTGGCTCGCTGGGGCGGTGAAGAGTTTACGATTTTGTATGTGGGCGATCCCAAGGAAGCTTGGAGCTACTTCGAAAAACTGCGTTGCACGATAGAACAGGTCGATTTCTCCACCGTAGCTCCCGGACTTACTGTGACGGTAAGTGTGGGATTTGCGGATTCGCAACAGGCAGAGAGTTATGAGTCGGTGCTGAAATTAGCGGATCATGCACTGCTAACTGCAAAGAAACTCGGTCGTAACCGAGTGGTGAAAAGTGAAACGTGGCAAATAGAAAACGGTCTCAATTGAGACCGTTTATACATCTATTCTTTGCTTACAGAACCTTACAAGCGAAGCCTTTCAGGTAGAAGCCTTCAGGGTAAGCTGTGTCAGTTGGGTGATCAGCCGCTTGCTCAAAGCGCTCCACAAATTTTACATCACGACCCGCATCAAGTGCTGCATCAGCAATGATTTTCTGGAACAGCACTTGGTCCATCAAACCAGAACAAGAGTAAGTCAGCAGTGTGCCACCTGGTTTTAGAATCTGCATCGCCAGCATATTGATGTCTTTGTAACCGCGACATGCGCCATCAAGTTGAGCTTTAGATTCAGCAAATTTCGGCGGATCCATTACCACAACATCAAAACGTGTACCTTGGTCACGATACTCGCGCAGCAGTTTAAATACATCAGCGTTTAAGAAAACCGCTCGTTTTTTACTGATATCAAATTCGTTCAATTCTGCATTGAGTTTTGCAGTATCCAAAGCAGGTTGAGATACATCGGCGTTGATCACACGTTTGGCTCCACCTTTAAGTGCGTATAAGCCAAAACCACCGGTGTAAGAGAAACAGTTCAAGACTTCTTTGTCTTTTACGTATTTCATGGATTGGAAACGGCTGTCTCGCTGATCCAGATAGAAACCTGTTTTATGTCCACCCACAATATCAACGCTGATCTTGACGCCATTTTCTTCAATGACTACCGATTTGGGTGGTAATTCACCATGAAGTACACCAACGCGCTCTTCCAAACCTTCTTTCTTACGTACCGCAACATCGGAACGCTCATAGATATGGCACTCAGGGAAGCAGTGAACTAATGCTTCAACTAAGGTTTGCTTTTGGTATTCCGCACCAGCACTCAGTAACTGACAAACGAGATAATCTTGATATTTGTCGATAGTAATACCCGGCAAACCGTCAGATTCTGCAGCAATTAAGCGATAACCGGTTAAGCCATCACGCTCAATAATATCGTTACGCAGAAGTTGTGCTTGTTCGATGCGCTTAATGAAGAAATCACGATCGATCGGCTGTTGCTCGAAGCTCCACACGCGTGCGGTAATTTGTGAATGCGGTGAGTAGGCGGCTTTCGCTAACCATTTACCCTCAAAGGAATAAACATCGACGGTTTCACCCAACTCAGGAGTCCCTTCGACTTTGCTGATACCACGAGAAAAGATCCATGGATGTTTACGACGCAAAGATTTGTCACGGCCTTTGACCAAATAAATTGCAGGAGTCATTACGCTACTCAGATGGAAATACAAATGGGCGGCTATTGTCGTGGAACTGAATAAGAAAAGCAAAAGAAAAGAGCCGCGATAAGCGGCTCTGGTACTAGGCTTTCAGCCCGGTCAGTAAACGTTCTAATTGATCGCTTTGCTGACGTAATTGCTTGATCGTTTGTGTGGTGGATTGGATGGTTTTATGAATACCCGATGCTTGTTCGCGAATTTCTTCCACGCTGGCTGCAATATTATCGGCAACCACGCCTTGCTCTTCGGCTGCGGTAGCAATTTGCACGCTACTGTCGGAAATCGACTGGTTTTTCTGAGCAAGGGAGTTAATTTCACCGCTGACTTCACTCATCAGATGGTGGCCTTGGTTAGCACTCGCCACAGTAACGTCCATCAATTTGGTCAGAGATTGGCTATTGCGCTGTAACGCCTCAATCATGGATTGAATTTCAACCGTTGCGCTTTGCGTTCTTCCTGCGAGAGCGCGTACTTCATCTGCCACGACAGCAAAACCACGCCCTTGTTCACCCGCACGAGCTGCTTCAATGGCAGCGTTCAGCGCTAACAGGTTGGTTTGCTCGGAGATGGCGTTGATGGTTGTGACCACAGCATCAATTTGCGCTGCGTTACTATCAAGCTCAGTTACAGCGTGAGAGGCGGAACCTATTTCGCGAGCGAGTTGTCCTACTGACGTCAGAGTTTGCGTGACTTTTGCCTGCCCGCTATTCGCTACTCGTTTGGCTTCTTCCGTTTGTTGGCTTGAATCATGGGCGAGGCCAGCCACTTCTCGGATTGTTGAAGCCATTTGTTCTGTAGCACTGGCGAGTGAGTTGAGATGCTCTTGCTGGCTCTCTGAGGCACTTGCGCTGCTTTGCGCGGAAAGGTTAAGGTCAGAACTGATTTGCTGCATGAGCGCTACAGATTCTTGAATCGAGTGAACGAGTTTTTGTTCTCGCTGTGCCACTTTATCAAAAGTAATCGCAATTTCGCTGAACTCATCACGCACTGGGAAATAGTTCATACGATAGGTCAAATCACCTTTTCCTAGTGTTTCAAGCGCCTTATGCAAAGAGTACATGGCTCCGCCAATGAACGTCATGATGTAGTAAACACCTGCTGCCATCACCAGTAAAGTCACACCAATGACCAACCAATGATGCCAAGTTAAGGTATGCCACAAGTCGACATCATGCAAAGTGGTTAAGCCAAATGCACCATCCATAACGGAGATCGCATTTGCACCATTGCCAAAGGCAATAGTGCTAGAGTTGGCTATTATTGAAGAGACTTGTTGTTGGGAGAGCGAACCCGCTTCAATCAGATCTTTCATCAGCAGCAATTCTTGGCGATACAGTTGCTGAAGCATGAGATCGGCAGCACTGTCTAATACGAGAGTGACGATAATCAGTGCCAACATAGGGAGTAAAAACAGCAGATAGAATTTCTCTTGGATTTTGAGATGGATGAGGTATTTGTCTATCCAACGAAAAGGGATCTCTTTCATATTTTACGGCTCGTGTTCTGGTGAATAGGGCATCAGAAGGGTTATGAGATGCGGAGTATATCACTCGGCAGATTAAGGGGTTAAGGCGATGGTAACAAAATGCGACAGATTCATAGTGTCCGGACATGTGCAAGGGGTAGGGTTTCGCTACCATACTTCTCATCAAGGCCTGAAATTGGGTTTGACTGGCTACGCAAAAAACCTCAATTCTGGTGATGTAGAAGTCGTGGCGTGCGGCTTGCCTGAAAAGCTAGATGAATTCTACATATGGTTGCAAGATGGCCCCAAAACGGCCAGCGTCAAACAAGTGATTCGCTCAAGCTGCGAGCTAGAAAGAGTTTATCCGGGATTTGAAATTCTTTAATGGCAATATAAAAAGGCGAAGCCGCTTTCACTGACTTCGCCCTATTCATTGTTCAGTTTTGTGTTTTGCTTAAGAGTTACAAGCACTTGGCGGGCTTTGGCAAGCCTGCAAGTTTAGTGGCCTGTTTGGCAGGACCTTTGGGAAAAAGCTTAAACAGGTATTTGCTGTTGCCTTTTTCTGGGCCGTGTTCTTTTTCCATTGCTTTCACCAGCATACGAATCGCGGGCGAGGTTTTAAACTCTTCATAAAAGCGACGAACAAAGTGGACAACTTCTAAATGAGCTTCAGTCAGCTCAATCCCTTCTTGTTCTGCCAGCAGAGCGATCATTCCTTCTTCCCATTGGGTAAAGTCGAGAAGGTAACCCTGAGCATCGATTTCGATAGTTTGGCCTTGGTATTCAAGCATGATGAGTTTCTGTGGTTGGAAATTTTCGCATAGGGTAGCGAAGCTCAAGGCATGGCTCAAGCACAAAAAAGCCCGATGAAATTATCGGGCTTAAGGATAAACAATCTAACGAATTAATCGTTGTTGTTCATAATACCCAGAATGCTCAGCAAGCTTGTGAACAGGTTCAGGATATTCAGGTACATAGAGATTGTTGCTGACACATAGTTAGTCTCTTCACCGCGTACGATGCGGCTGGTATCAAACAGAATGAAACCAGAGAACACCAGTGCAGAAACACTACTGATTGCTAGGTGAGCAACGGTTGAGCCAACGAAGATGTTGATCAACGATGCCACAATCACAATGATCAGACCTGCGATCAGGAAGTTACGCATGAAAGAGAAATCTTTCTTGCTGGTAATCGTGTAAGCCGACAGACCTAAAAACACCATACCGGTTAAGCCAAGGGCTTGCGCAATCACGATTGGGCCATTTGGCATCGCAGCATAGAAATTCAGCATTGGGCCAAGAGCACCACCCATCAATCCTGTAAAGACGAAAGTCCATAGGATACCTGATGAAGAGTTAATCGCTTTTGGCATTACGAAGAACAGAATGCCAATGGCAGCCAACTGCATCACCAAAGCAAAGATAGGAGAGATGCCGATAGCCATGGTCGCCATCGCTGCAATAGCACTGGTGACTAGGGTCATAGAAAGCAGGAAGTAAGTATTCTTCAAAACTTTGTTAGTTTCGAGAGTACGTTCCATGCCGGAAGTTCTGGTAAACATTGGCGTATTCATACTTTTCCTCTGTTGAAAGTACTGATTGCTACAGGGACAGTTATGAGGCTCAATGCCATAAATTTCAAGCCCCTTGATCTGTCTAAATCAATAATAATCAAATTCGCTTGTTAACGTTATGTGGAGTTGTAACACGATATTTCATTGAGTTGGCTGAATGTAATTATTTTATTTCTATGATTTTAAAAGAATTCAGAAGCGTTTAACGCTTCTGAATTTAGGGATGGGGAATGCACGTTCGTTATTAATGGTGCAGAATTTGTGAAAGGAAGTTCTGAGTACGATCCGATTGCGGATTTTCAAAGAATTCTTTCGGATTATTTTCTTCAATAATTTCCCCCGCATCCATAAAGATAACGCGATCTGCGACTTCTTTGGCAAAGCCCATTTCATGGGTTACACACAGCATGGTCATGCCTTCTTCGGCTAATTCGACCATAACATCCAGCACTTCCCGTACCATTTCAGGGTCGAGTGCAGATGTGGGTTCATCAAATAACATGACTTGTGGATTCATACATAGTGAGCGAGCGATTGCCACACGCTGTTGTTGACCGCCTGAAAGTTGTCCCGGATATTTATCTGCTTGCTCAGGAATACGTACACGAGTGAGGTATTTCATTGCAATTTCTTCAGCTTTGTCTTTGGGCATTTTTTTGACCCAAATTGGCGCGAGAGTACAGTTTTCCAATACTGTTAAATGCGGGAAAAGGTTGAAGTGCTGAAAACACATGCCGACTTCGCGGCGTACCAATTCGATGTTTTTCAAATCTTCGGTTAATTCATTCCCGGCAACGATAATTTGGCCTTTCTGGTGTTCTTCGAGGCGGTTAATGCAGCGGATCATGGTGGATTTACCAGAGCCGGAAGGGCCACAAATAACAATCTTTTCGCCTTTTTTGACATTTAAATTGATGTTTTTCAGTACGTGAAACTCGCCATACCATTTATTCATGTCTTTAATTTGAATCATGAGTTCTTGATTAAGTTGTTGCGTCATAATACGTTCCTTGCAGAGTGACTTATCGTTTGTGACCGGTATGGAGTTTGCCTTCAAGCCAAATCGAATATCTCGACATGCCGAAGCAGAAAATCCAGAACACTAACGCGACAAAAACATAACTTTCCGTAGCAAAACCAAGCCAATTAGGGTCAGTGTTTGCTGATTGACCTATACCCAAAACATCGAACATGCCGATGATCAGCACCAAGCTGGTGTCTTTAAACAGGCCGATGAAGGTATTCACAATGGATGGAATGGTGATTTTCAGAGCCTGCGGCAAAATGATCAGCCCCATTTTTTTCCAGTAACTTAGGCCAAGGGCATCTGCAGCTTCATATTGGCCTTTCGGGATGGCTTGTAAGCCGCCACGGATCACTTCGGCCATATAAGCGGCACTGAACATGACTACCCCAATTAAGGCACGCAGCAGTTTATTGATCTCAGAGCCTTCAGATAAAAACAGGGGCAGCATTACAGAAGCCATAAACAGCACGGTAATGAGTGGAACACCACGCCACACTTCAATATACACAGTACATAAACTGCGAATGATCGGCATGTCGGATCGACGGCCTAAAGCAAGCGCAACACCAATTGGCAATGAGGCAATGATGCCGACCAAGGCAATGATCAAGGTGACGAGCAAGCCGCCCCATTTATGGGTTTCGACCACTTCCAGACCAAACAATCCACCGTACAAAAGAATGGCGGCGAAAAAAGGGTAAATGTTGACAAAAACAAGCCATATCCAGCCTCTTTTCGGCGTTTTCTCGTACGCAAGCAGTGCTACGAAAATTGCGAGCGTAATGAAAAATAGCCTTGGTCGCCATAGTTCAGCGGCAGGGTAGAAGCCGTACATAAACTGCTCCCAACGGGCACTGATAAATACCCAGCAAGCCCCCTCAAGAGTACAGTCGTTGCGCGTTGTTCCGCTCCAATTGGCGTTGATGATGGCCCAATCAAGAATGTTCCAAATACCTTGCGCCGCCAAATACCCCAAAGCTAGGGTCGCTATGGTGTTGAATGGACCATTAAATAAGTTCTTACGTAGCCAACCGATAGGGCCAGTTGTGTTGGCTGGTGGCGGTAGGCTGGGTTGAAATTGATGTGTCTTCATAATTATCTCTCCACCAATGCCACTTTGCGGTTGTACAAATTCATGAGTGCTGAAGTGAGCAAGCTTAAACTCAGATAAACCAGCATGGTCATCGAAATAATTTCAATCGCTTGACCCGTTTGATTGAGCGTAGTGCCAGCAAACACAGAAACCAGATCTGGGTAGCCAATTGCCATCGCCAAAGAAGAGTTTTTGGTTAGGTTCAAATATTGGCTAGTCAGTGGTGGAATAATGATGCGCAAAGCTTGAGGAATAATGACCAGCTTTAAGGTTTTTGCGCGCGGCAGTCCGAGTGACATGGCGGCTTCGGTTTGGCCATGGCTGACCGCATTGATGCCCGAGCGTACAATCTCCGCGATAAATGACGCGGTGTAGATGGTTAAAGCCACGAGCAATGCAGCAAGTTCGGGTAAGACAGTCAGCCCGCCTTGGAAGTTAAAGCCTCGTAATACGGGATACTCTGCCGAAATAGGCTGGCCGAGCGCAAAATAAACCAAAAGTGGGAAAACAACGCAGCAGATGAGCACATATCGTCCCATCGGTGTTTGTTGTCCCGTTAATCGCTGGCGGTTGTTTGCCCAAATACTTAATACCCAGCAAAAGGCAATTCCAGCGAGTAGAGCAATCAATACCCAGAGACTGCCTGCTTCAAAAACTGGCTTCACCAAATAAAGGCCTTTGACGTTTAAATAAAGCCACTCTCCCAGATGCATACTTTGCTTGGCAGAGGGGAGAGCTTGCAGCACAACGAAGTACCAAAAGAAAATCTGCAGCAGTAATGGGATGTTTCGGAACGTCTCAATGTAAACAGCGGCTAAACGGCTGATGAGCCAGTTTCTTGATAGACGTGCAATACCGAGAACAAAGCCCAATAGGGTGGCGAAAATAATCCCAAGAACAGAGACCAAAGCCGTATTCAGCAGACCGACCAAAAACGTTCGGCCATAGCTATAGGTTTCGTCATAATCCACTAGAGATTGGCTGATACCAAAACCGGCAGCGTGGTCCAAAAACGCGAATCCGGTTGCAATCCCCCGAGATTCAAGATTGTTTAATGCATTGTTGACTATGGTGTACAGAAAAAAACTTAATGCACACACAGCAAGAAATTGAAAAACAGCAGCCCGAAAGGTGGGGTTATAAAGTAAATTGGCATGCTTAGAATGCGCGTCAGCATGTTGTGACGCAGCGTGATTTGTGGGTTTCATACAGCAGTAACCTCTTATCCATTTTTGTGCTCGGCAATCAGCCCAGCACAGGTTCCTTGTTTACTCGAAGCCGCAGCACGCGGTTACACTCCACGTACTGCTGCTTCAAGCTGGTCAGGGATTATGTTTATTGATTAACGGATAGGTGGTGCGTACATGAAGCCGCCCGCATTCCAGAGCGCATTCACACCGCGGTCAATTTGCAGTGGTGAACCAGAGCCGACCGTACGCTCAAAGCTTTCGCCGTAGTTACCCACTTGTTTCACGATTTGATAACTCCAGTCGTCACGAATGCCAAGGCCTGTGCCTTTAGGACCGTCAAGACCGAGAATGCGTTTTACCTCAGGGTTATCAGATTTCATCATCTCATCGACGTTCTTAGAGGTGATGCCGTACTCTTCTGCGTTCACCATCGCGTACAGTACCCATTTCGCAACGTTGAACCATTTATCATCGTCTTGGCGCACTACTGGTCCAAGTGGTTCTTTGGAAATGATTTCAGGGAGAACTAACGCAGAATCTGGTTTCTCTAGATTCAGACGCAATGCGTACAGACCGGATTGGTCAGTGGTAAGAACATCACAACGACCTGCATCAAAACCTTTTGAGGTTTGCGCTGCGGTATCGAATACCACAGGTTTATATTTCATCCCGCTATTGCGGAAGTAATCCGCGAGGTTGAGTTCAGTAGTGGTTCCGGATTGAACGCACACAGAAGCCCCATCCAACTCTTTAGCACTTTTGATTCCCAGATCTTTTTTCACCATGAAGCCTTGGCCATCGTAGTAGTTCACCCCAACGAAATTAAGGCCTAGAGCGCTATCACGCTGCAAAGTCCAGGTGGTATTACGTGACAGAACATCAATTTCGCCAGATTGTAGCGCGGTGAAACGCTCTTTAGCGGTGAGTGGAACGAATTTAACCTTGGTTTTATCGCCTAGTACAGCCGCGGCAAGTGCTTGGCAATACTCAACGTCAATCCCTTCCCAATCCCCCTTAGCATTAGGGTTAGAGAACCCTGGTAAACCGGTACTGACGCCACAAGTAATAAAACCTTGAGCTAACACTTTGTCTAGTGTGCTTTCTGCGGCTGACGCCGAATGGGCGAGTAGTGCAGATGAGGCAGCGACGACAGAAGCAAGAACAGTGAGTTTATTCGCCATTTGTATCCTTCCTGTTTGATCCGTATTTTGACCAGGTAACACCTGATACAAGAGTTTAGCTATGTTGTGTTTATTGAATTATTTGTTATTGGTCGCAGTCATTGTTGTTGCACATTGACAAATCAACCAGTTGTAAGCGTAGGTAAGGATGTTGGATTTCTCAAACAACTCATCAAAAGAGTTGATTAATTCGTCAATTCCTTAACTGCGCCAAGGATGTCTAAATGTTAAATAAATGTAAATAGTGCAACTGGGTTACGGAATGGTGCAACAGAATGGGATGGTGGTGAGGCAATTAAGTTTTAATTAATAATTCTATTAATTAATGGTGATTTAGTCAGATTCACTAGTTTATGGGTGAAATTTGCACAGAATTTATTTCATTCCGGTTATCAGATGCTTTTCTTGCCCCATTTTTGGTAGCATGTAGCCAAGTTAAGGATAGACAACTCATAAGATGTCACTATGCGCTATTTTCCGTTGTTTCTGGATCTGACTAACAAACCCGTACTGGTTGTTGGTGGTGGTGAGGTAGCTTGCCGAAAAATTGATGCACTGCTTAGAGCGGATGCCAAAGTGACTGTGATCTCGCCACAAGTTGCACCAGCACTGCAAAGCTGGATTAATGAAGGTAAATGCCACTGGATTCAGCATTTTTATTCATCACATTGGTTAGATAAACGTTACGTTCAGGTGTGGGCAACTACGGATAATCCAGAGCTCAATCATCAAGTACATAAAGATGCGAAAGAGCAGGGCATCTTAGTGAATGTGGTGGATGATCAACCCTTCTGTGATTTTATTACACCATCAATGATTGAACGAGGACGTATCCAACTGGCAATTTCCAGTGGTGGAGCCTCGCCAGTGTTGATCCGCAATATCCGAGAAACACTCGAAGCTGTGTTGGCTCAGAATTTATCATTATTAGCGGATTTCGGTGCTTCAAAGCGAAACTCGATCAAAGACTTCTTACCCAATGTCGACTTACGTCGCCAATTTTGGGAGCGTTTCTTTGCTCATCCTGAAGTAAAAAGCGCCCAAGAAAGAGAAACACTAGAACGCATATATATTCAATTGATCGGCCAGTCCGCAGACAAAATGTTTGCCACGACTTGGATTGAGTTTGGACGTGATGTTGAACTTTTGTCTCTCAAAGCGCTACGTCACATGCAGCAAGCTGAGTTGGTGTTGCATACTCAAGATTGCCCGTTTGAGTTTATTGATTTGTGTCGACGTGATGCGCAACGGCAAAGTTTTCACTCGTCGGTAGAATTGAGCACTTTGCTGTCTCAAGCTCAGAATGAAGCGCAAACAGTCTGTGTGTTGATACCGGGAAGCAGTAACGAGTATGCCTTACTGCAAGGTAAAGCTCGCGTATTAAAACTGGCTCAGTAGGATCAAGAGGCAAGACAAAAGGTAAGGCAGAGATTGCCTTACCTCAAAAGACATTAAGCTTCGCTTAGGCAACCGAGTGCAAAACGTTCAATCGCGACAGCTACACCATCTTGGTCATTACTCAGTGTGATGTGGTCAGCAATGCGTTTGGTTTCTTCCATCGCATTGGCCATCGCAATTCCTAAACCTGCGTATTCAAGCATATGGTGATCATTTTCCGCATCGCCCATACAAATCACTTCGTTTGCTTGAATGCCTAAGTGTTCCGCAATCGCCTTCACACCGACGCTTTATTGCTTCCTGTATTGAGAAATTCTAAAAAGAAGGGCGCACTTTGTACCACGGTGAACTCTTTACGCCACTGTTCTGGCATTTGGCTAATTGCATGGCTTAATTTATCTGGCTCACCCACAATCATGGCTTTAATAATTGGGTGATCATCTGCCAACTGTTCAAAATCCATTTCTGTAATAGTGAGGCCGTTAAGAGCGGCTTCGACTTCGGTGTATTGGCTGGTTTTTGGGGTGATCAAACCATGAATCTGGCTAAATGCATGGGCATTGAGCCCCCATTCTTGAGCAAGACGAGCCACACGTTTGGCAGCTTTACCATCAATGATCTGTTGGTGAATGATCTGCCCGCTACCTACGTTAGCAACCATAGAACCGTTGTAATACAACACATAATCGTTATGACCAGTGAGGTTTAACTCTTCCAGCTTGCTACGCATGCCATCGATAGGGCGGCCAGAAGCCAACACAACTTGAATTCCTTGTTGGCGAGCGTTAGCAATCGCCTGCTTTGTACGAGGAGAAATCTGCTTTTGGCTATTGAGCAGCGTACCATCCATGTCGAGCGCAATCAGTTTGTACATCGGTTACCTACGTAAAGTTAAAGTGGAAGAGGTGAAGGAAGCCGATTATATACACTTCCCGCTTGAACTGTGAGCCATCACGGCTAAAAATGAAAACGTGAGCAATTTTGCGAGCTGGCTATCCATTTAAATTGACCTTGATCGCCTTCTCCATTATGGTCTGCCCCCTGCAACTCTGTTTATCCATGTTAGGTAGTTCATCTTGTACCGAATCAATGAAATGTTTGAGACCATTCAGGGCGAAGGCGTGTTTACTGGCGTGCCTGCGGTGTTTGTACGTTTGCAAGGTTGCCCTGTCGGGTGTGCTTGGTGTGACACCAAGCAAACGTGGGAAACCTTAGAATCAGATCAAACCTCATTTCCCCAAATTCTGCTCAAAACGAGTGATGCCCCTACTTGGTGTCAAGCCAGTGCTCAAGACGTTATAGAGCGTTATCGAGCTCAGGGATATCAAGCCAAGCATATTGTGATTACTGGTGGTGAACCTTGCATTTATGATTTGACAGAGTTAACGCAAGCTTTTGAAGCGATAGGCTGCCAGTGCCAGATTGAAACCAGTGGTACCTATGAGATTCTTGCTACGCCTACCACATGGGTGACAGTGTCACCAAAAGTGGCAATGAAGGGTAAACTACCAATACTGGATTCAGCATTACAACGTGCCAATGAAATCAAACATCCGGTCGCGACCGAGAACGATATTGGTAACCTCGATGAGTTATTGGTGCGTGCCAGTGTAGATGAGAAAACGGTTATCGCGCTGCAACCCATTAGCCAAAAGCCTCGTGCTACGGAACTTTGTATCCGTACATGTATAGCGCGCAACTGGCGTCTTTCTATCCAAACTCATAAATATCTCAATATTGCTTAAGGGGAACGCAACATGAAAAAAGCGGTCGTGGTATTCAGTGGTGGGCAAGATTCAACTACCTGCTTGGTACAAGCGTTAAAAGAGTTTGATGAAGTACATGCCATCACCTTTGATTATGGTCAGCGCCATAAGCTAGAGATAGAAGTTGCTCAAAAACTTGCCAAGCAATTAGGCGTGGCTGCACATAAAGTGATGGATGTTGGCTTGCTAAATGAATTAGCCATCAGCTCACTGACACGTGATGACATTCCGGTATCACATGAGCTGCAAGCGAATGGCTTGCCGAACTCATTCGTACCAGGACGCAATATTCTCTTCCTGACATTGGCTGGAATTTACGCTTATCAAATTGGTGCCGCAACAGTGATCACCGGTGTGTGTGAAACCGATTTTTCTGGTTATCCAGATTGTCGCAATGACTTTGTGCAAGCAATGAATCAAGCCTTAACGAAAGGGATGGATATGTCGTTAACCATCCGCACTCCGTTAATGTGGCTGAATAAAGCAGAGACATGGGCTCTGGCAGATCAGCTTGGTGCTTTGAATTTGATCCGCCACCAAACGTTAACTTGTTATAACGGATTGATTGGTGACGGCTGTGGAGAGTGTCCAGCCTGCCATCTTCGCAAGGCTGGTCTGAATGACTATCTAAACAACCGTGATAGCGTACTCAATGCGCTTATGGACAAGCAGTCAGTAGAGCATTAGTTGGGTCGGCGGCATCCACAACGCCGCTTCGACTATTTTGTTTGGCGATATTCAAAGCAGCATCCAATTTTGGATAGTAGCGATGGAAATTCGCCAAATCTCCCTCAAGTGCTAAATAACTCATCGTCACACTCAACCCGGATTGATGTGGTGTTGCTTCGGCTTTGACATTCACTGAGTGATGAAGGGCGAAAAGACGAGTTTCAGCACTGACGCGCTCACTGTTTGGCATCACAATCAGAAATTCATCATCGCCAAGTCGGCACAAGAAATCCTCTGAACGAAGTTGTTTCAGCAAAGTATCAATCATGCTTTGCAAAGCCGCGTCACCTTTTTCATAACCATAACGTTCGTTAAACAGTCGGAGTTGGTCCACATCTAACAAAGCCAGCAGATGAGCTTGTTCAGGCTGCTTATTTGATTTGATTTGGGTTAAACGTTCAAGGCCAGAGCTACGGTTTAACACACCTTGTAAATGGTCTTGGCCTGTCAATTCGCTTTCTCTTTTACGGCGATAATAAGCAAAGGGTAGTGCGATGGCGAGCATGAGGATCAGTAGCGAGAGTGATATGCGCTGCCATTTCAACACCTCATATTTATCCGACAAAATGTGGTAGTTTTCCCGCCAGAGATTAACACTGTGTTTTTGCTCTATCTCCGCTTTGGAGAGATCCAACGCCTCAAAGGCTTTGCGTTGCTCGGAATTACGCAGTTGTAATTCACTCTCTGCATATTGGCGGTACCATTCGAGCGCTTGTTGGTACTGCTGCTGGTGATCAGCAATAGTGGCTAATTGTAGATAGGCTTTACCTTTAAGACGAGGTAGAGAGGCAGATTCACTAATCGCGATCGCTTGGTTCGCGTATTCAACTGCTTCTTCAAATTTCTCTTCTTTAAAATGCGCTTGTGAAAGAGATAAGTAGATAAGCCCCTGTAAAAATTGGTCTTTATGTTGGCTAACGTACTCCAACGCTTTTAATAAGTGTTGGTCTCCTTGGACGAATTGATTTAATTCAACATGCGCTTTTCCAAGCCCAAGATGGACATAAGCTAAGCCGAACAGATAGTTAGCAGGAGAGAGCAACTTCTCCGCTTGAGTAAAGTGGTTAATGCTTTGCTGGTAAAGGCCTTGTTTAAAATAGGCATCACCTAAGCTGTGCTCAACTTGTGCGATCAGTAAAGGATTCCCTTGCTGAATTCGATATTCCAAGGCTTTGTTTAGATATTCCAATGCGAGCTGATGTTGCCCCAAAGTACTCATTAAAAGCCCAACATCGTTATACGCGGCGGAAGGGTCAACATAATCAGGCAGTAAATTGAGTAGAAGATCATAGGTTTCGGATGCTTCTTGGTATTCGCCTAAAAACTCAAGATTATTGGCCACAAGATGCAAACCGCGATAGCGCGGGAATAATGGGTCTTCAGCATTGAGTAGCCTTTGATCCATTTGTGAACAATAAAAACGCGCTTTATAAGGTCGGCCATGACGCTGATAAAGCCGACAAAGATGGTATTCAAATAACAGCATGCCATCTTGGTTATCTTCTTGCTTCATGCTGGAGTAGAAAGAGAGGTAAGTCTCTTCAGCTGTTCCATAGTCCAACGCTTCTTCTTTATTCAATGCTTCTAAGAAGCGTTGCTCGGATGCGGCGTATGCATCGTGCGTGCTGGTTGCTTCTCCATAATAGGGCTGACTTTTTAGTACAAAATAGCCTTGAATTTTGGAGGCCAAGTAGAGCTTTTCTGCTCCATTGGGGAGGGAATGATAACGATCGCGCAATAGCTGTAACGCGGATTCATCATGTTTATGGAGGGATTTTGAGTAGACTTCCTCCCACGCTGTGCGTTCGGAAGCGGCACAGAGTGATGCAAACAGACCTAGGACAAGCAGCGAGCGTTTAAAATAAAGTTTCATAATTTAATTGTGTGATCTTAGTTCGGAAAATATATAGAACGATCTGTTGATTAACAATGGCTTATTATGTTCGCAGTCATAATTTTGTGATGACGACGACAATGCTAACCCTATGAATTACTTGAAGTGAGGTATTTGTTCCCTGTCTACTTCGCCAGCTTTTGATAACTTGCCTCCTTAATATATCCTTATACTGTATAAAAAAACAGTTTATTGGTTGACAATCCTGTAAAGTTAACTAAGCTGTAATTATATACAGTGAAGGAGGGCGAAATATGTTTTGGGACACACTAGAACGCGTTAATCGTCTGCGCCAGCAAGCGATGAGCAACCCTGAATTTCTTCAATCTGCCAAACAGCACGAAGAAACCTTGCAGCATGTAGAGCAATACTTTGAACCGAAAAAGCATCGGAAGAGTACTCAGAAACGCCAAAAAACGTTAGCCGACATCTATGATCAAGCGGATTTTGGTGGACGACCTGATGATGTCACCCATTAATTTCAGAAGAAAACTACCGAATAATCATATAGGTATATTTACTACTCCCATTTAACTTCATCGCAGAGTGTTGTTCTACCGTGACAACACTCGCGAATAGCCAATTAGCATCTAAACTGAGTATATAACTATATACAAACAGATTCAGAGGTTGGCATGTTCTTGGCTGGGCAATACCATCGATGGGTGGTCTTCCTATTAGCAATCGCAATAGTTTTTGGCTTGTGGAGAGGGTGGGAGTCTTTCGCTGCATCGAATGCTCCGACTCTACCGACTTCTTTAGTCAAAATAGCGGTATCACAAACGCCTCTTTCTTCCCCTTTTTATATTGCCGAGCAATTGGGCTTTTTTAAACAGCAGGGCATCAATGTGGAATTGATAGCGTGCAGTGGTGGTGTTCAATGTAGTCAGGCATTGATGAATGGTGATGTGAGTTACGCTACTGCCTCGGAAACTGTAGTGATGTTCACCAGCTTTGAGCGACAAGATTTTCAAATACTGACGAGTTTTGTGCAGTCTGATAATGACGTAAAGCTGCTCGCTTTAGAAAGTGATGGCGTTCGTTCAGTGAGCGATCTGCAAAATAAACGGGTGGGAATGATCAAAGCCAGCTCCAGCGAATTCTATTTCGATTCGTTGCTACTCGCGAATAACTTAAAAGGTTTAATGCCGATTGATAAGGTCTATGGCTCGGCGGATCAACTCTATCAACAGTTATTTGATAAACAGCTTGATGCCGTTTCTATATGGGAACCATGGGGTTACAAAATCGATGTTACTGCTGATTCCAAAGTGACCAATCTCAGTTTACCGGGAATTTATACCCTATCGTTTAACTTATTAGTGATGAAAAATACGCTTACAACAGAAAAGCAAAATGCGCTCGCCCTGCTAAAAGCACTCAAGCAGGCGATTGACTGGATGCACCAAAACCCAGACCGCACACGGCAGCGAGTGGCAGGGGTGCTTGGCATTGATGAAAAACAGTTGAAATGGTCATGGCAGGATTATTCATTTCGTCTCTCGTTGGGCAATACATTACTCACCAATCTACAAATGCAAGGACGCTGGGCTTTGGATAGCCGGCTTGTGCTTGGGCAGCTTCCCGATTATCGACAATTCATGGCTGATGAACTCTTCATCGAGGCGTTACAACGTGAGGGGAGTAAACCATGATTAACTCATTGACGCGCAAGATGACGGTGCTCTTTATTGCTTCACTGACGTTGGTGTGTTTTATTGCGTTTTCACTGTTCAATCTGGCGCAAAAACAGCAGCAAACGAATGCTCAGTTAAACACGATTTTAGAAATTCAGAATAGTGTCGCCATGCTTCGCGGCCAGCTCTGGATTTTCTTACAGTACAAGGATGCCAACAGCCTGGATTTGGTTTACCGATCTCAACAAGTGCTTGCACGACAACTGACCGTGGAAATGGTGGCTGAGCAAAAGTTAAGTAGTATTCAAAGAATGAATAACAGTTTGGCAGGGCTGCTAGAGCAAGAGCGCCGCATGGCACAAGAATCCGGCATCACTATTTTGGTGGATGGGTTAGGCACCTATGAATTGTTCCACTCTCGCTACAATATTTTGGTGCAGAACATGAATGAAGAATTAACCTTTATTCAGCGTCAGGTGATGGAAAGCAGCATTACAAGCCAACGCTCCCTTTTGCTCACAACTATGCTTCATTTACTGGTGTTTTCTTCTGTAGTGTGTGGCATCGCCTTAATTGTTTTACGTCGTTTTCGACATGGTTGTCAGATATTGCGCGAGGGGATTGACTCCACGGCAAAAGGTGATTTGACAAGCCGAATATCAAATGAAAACAACGAGCTAGAATTTGTTGAGTTAACACAGTTCTTTAACCAGATGAAGTCTTACTTGCAAAGTACAACGGTGACCAAAGATGAATTGCAAGCTGAAGTAGCAAGAAAAACTGCTAAATTGGAACGTCAAAAAGCAGAGTTACGTTTTCTGTCTGAAAGGGATTCACTCACTGGCCTTTTGAATCGTCGAGCGTTCAAGCAGCAGCTCAGCCAAGCGTTAATCAAGGCCAAACGTTCCAATTTGAAACTTGCCTTACTGTTTTTTGACTTGGATAAATTTAAAGAAATCAATGATTCAAAAGGACATGACGTGGGTGACATTGTGCTCCGAGAAGTGGCACAAAGGCTGAAAGCAACGATTCGCGAATCCGATTTCTGTGGACGCTTGGGTGGCGATGAGTTTGTGGTCTGCCTTGATATTCTGCAAGATCATTCAGGCGTGAGAGATAAGAGCTACCAGATACTTGATAAGCTGCTGAAACCAATACGAGTTAACGATGAAGATTTAATCGTAGGAGTCAGTATAGGCATTGCACTATACCCAGAGCAGGGTACACAAATGCCGGGATTATTGCGTGTTGCTGATGAAGCGATGTACGTTGCAAAACACCAATCTGGCAGCATGATCTACTGTGCTTATCGTGACAAAGATGATAAAGAAACCTTGGTTGGCTAGATCTTCCTGATAATCGCAGTGTGACTGGCTATAGGCTCACACTGCGATTGCTCGTAACTAGTGGTTGGCATTTCTTGCTTCAAAACGTTTTGGTTGGAAACGACGTGGAGGCTTACGGCCTTCTGTGTGTTTCGAACGGTTACGCTCTGATTGACTTGGCTGAGCCTTCACTTTTTTGACCACAAAATAAGGGTCTTCAAAGTTATCCGCATGCCCAAACTCTTGCTTTACCAATCGGTTCCACAGAGAACGATCAAAACTTTGTTCCGGGATAGCAGGATAGAGTGTTTCAATCTCTTCTCGAGCATAATTGAGGAAGGCTTCTTTCTGGATCTGATTAAAGCGCTGAGCAATGGTATTGTGTTTCTTAATCCACGCTAATTTAAAACGGCGCAGTTCGTCGGTGGCCTGTTCCAAAGGCATGCGAGATAAATAGATGCGTTTATAAGACACTTTTCTATCGATCATTGTGCGCATTGCTGTTTGGATATAGTCACCATGATGAGTAATCGAAATATCATCAGGATCAAAGAGATTGACGCACCAACCTTTAGGTTGGAAGTCTGCATTCTTATATTGACGATTACGAGCCACTAATGCCTGGTGAAGCACCAAGTCAGATTTGCCTCGAAAGGTTTGCTGCCACTTGGCAATACGGACTTGAATTGAACCTGGCAAACGAAAAATGTGTGTAAATTTATCTTGTTCCATCAGTATATTTGCAACCAGAGCTTGTGTTACCTACAGATGGGCTTTCTTACGACGTTAGTGCGGATGAAAGCCGATATTAAGCAAAAGAGCAAACTGTCACAGCAGTTACTAACCAAAGGCGTTGACGTAATGTGTCTATTTAGACTGTAGTTTTTATCTGGGAGGCGAATTCTACACCCTTTATAGACATTAATGCGAGCCTAAGTTGTTAGCTAATTAATATTTTAGTAGTTATTTTTCATGAAGAGCGCCAAAATGATTGTTTTGTTGAATATCTTTCTGTGCATTTAGGATGGCCAAGTGTGATGGATCTTTCGTTCTTGGAGATAGCTAACGTAATCAATAATATTGCGTGTAGTTCGATAGCCGCTTTGTTTCTGTACATGTTAAGAAGTAAACTGGCCGACCATAAATTGGATACGGCAACGTGGTTTGTACTGCTGTTTCTAGCTTGTGGTTTGGGTTATACCACCTCTTCGCTACGTTTTATCTTACCGATGGGATTTGCCATCTTCACGAATAATTTGCTCTATCAATTAGGCTGTTATTGCATGTTATTTGCGGTATTGCGTTGGTATCAAAAGCCGCTTAGCGCGGGCTTGTATCTCCTTGCTCTAGGTCATTCATTATTATTTGCTCTGCTTGAGTACACCTTGTTTAAGATGAACCCTGATGGTATGGGAATACGTATTATGGTCGCGTCTGTGAGCATGTCGTCTGTATATTTGGTTACGGCTTTGGTTGCGGCTAAAAATGGGCAACGCGGACGACCAGAGCAAGCCTTATTGGCGGCTGTTTTGGCGATCATGATGGTGATGCTCTACATACCAGTAGTGACTTACCAGACATTACCATTAATGGCTGTGTTTCGGGCATCGACCATTGTGGTACAAAATCTCTTTTTCTTTATCACTCTCGGTACCATGCTGATGCTGTTTTTGTTTGAAGAAATTGAATGGCATCGCTTACGTTCAATACGTGATGAGTTAACGGGAGCTTTCAACCGCCGTTATTTTAAAGAACAAGTTCAACGCCAGCTTAACCAGTCAGATACACCTTATGTGGTTGCTTTGATCGATATTGATCATTTCAAACAGATTAATGATTCTTATGGTCATGATATGGGGGATGCGGTGATCTCTTTTGTGGTCCGGAAATTAGAGTCATTGAACTTAACGGATTGTTTAGTGGCACGGTACGGTGGGGAAGAGTTTGCGGTGTTTGCTCGTGAAGCTGACGCCGAACGAGTTAAAGCGGTGTTTTGTAGCGTTTGTGACGCTATTTCACAAGGTTTTTGCATTGAAAATCAGTCACTCAAAGTTTCTGTGAGTATTGGTGCAGTGTTGTTCGATACTCCATTCGATTATGGTGAGGCGCTACGCAAAGCGGATAGCGCAATGTATCAAGCTAAAGAACAAGGCCGAAACCGTGTCATGGTGCAGACGATACACTCTGCTTAATCCCATAAACCATCGGAGCCTTACGGCTCCGATGAAGGTGTTTGTGCTAAGGAGACTCAGTGAGTCAACAAGATTAAACCGCTTGGTAAACTTTCACCGAATGTACGTTGAGTTTCTGCTTCATCCAGTTCTATCACTTCGCTAACCAAATTGATCCATGAATCTGCAACGCGACTCTGCTTGAGTTTATCTAATACTTGCGTGCGCCATTCTTCGGATATATCGCGACTGCGATCGCCCGTTTTGCGGCACATCATCACGGTGGCGAAAGCGCACATGGGTTCTTTTTGCCAATCTTGCTCTAAGATCTTAGGTAGCCATTGTTGGATCTGCTCTTTCGGGAGTGTAGCGTGCAGGCTGCCATAGAAGGGAATGCGCGCTGCTAAACGCCCTAAAGCCCACCAGTGCGCTTGTTGGTATTGATTGTGATTCAGTGCCTTATTCAAAAACCAAGTGGCGAGTAGTGTTTTATCTTCAACCTGTAGCTGCTCTAACGAAGCCGCCAACCGCACCATGCTTCATAGCCTTTCTCTTGGGCTTCTTTGGTCGAAGCAGGAGTACGCATAGCACTCGGATGCAGGTATTTAGCAATATCCGCAAGCAAGGTTTCTTGCTGTTCCTGATTTAAACCACCGGCAACTCGACGCCAGAATACCCACCAATCCGTCCAACCTTGAGTGTTGGCGAACTGAATGCCTTGTTGGTACAACGCCCAAATTTGTTCAATCCGCCAACTGTCGGTGGCATCACCAAAACCGGGACGTAGGCTGAAACCGGCCAGTCGCAGCCAGTTCTTCTCATGCAGCTCTGAACGGCGGCGGCGCTTGCGGCCAAGCGCTAGACTGTCAAACAGGCTACGCAGAGTCGCGAAGTCCCATTCTTCCCGTTTGCCTAAGCGTCTTTCTAACTCTTTGGTGAGTGTTTTGA
>NZ_AOMO01000021.1 GCF_000338875.1 Vibrio mimicus CAIM 602
AACACCGAGGGTTACTACGAAATCCGCGGCACCGATGTGGTGTTGACGCCAGCGGGTGTTGACGCGGTCAATGCGGGCGTGACCTTGCCAGCGGTGAGCCTGACGGCGACCGATAGCGCAAATGCGACGGCGACGGACAGCGATACGCCAACGTATGCGGCAGAAAACGACGGTCCAATTGCCAAAGATTTTATGATTGAATCCAACTCAGATTATGGGGTGCTAATTGGTTTTAATAACCCTAATGGTGCCCATGGGGATAATATTTCTGATGAGGAAGATGATGCTGCTAATGGTGGCAATGCTGCTCTAAAAATTATTATTACTGAGTTACCGGAAGCTGGTCGATTGATCTATACAGATCTCAATGGTGTATCTCGTGTAATTACTCTTGAGGATGTTACTGCAAAATCACAATTTGAATCTGATCGGGTTTCATATCAACCTACTGATGGCCTTGGTTTCTTGTTGGGTTCTAAAGATGTACCAGATAGCTCATTAAAAGGAGGCGGCTTCTTAAATTGGGGCAGCCAGATTGATGCTGAAGGTAAGGTCCGTGAGGTTGAATTAGCCAATGGCGATGTTATTACCATATCCAGTAATTCTGGGCCATTAACGCAGTACGAAAATCAGGCTAGCCATGTCGGTCATGGAATCGGAGACAATGATGGTTCAGGAATTGAAGCAGGTGAGCGCATTTCAATCAACTTCTCTTCTGAACCAGCGCACCAAATTAAAGTTGGTTTAGATGGGTTGGGTGGTTTGTTCGAAAGTCGTGATCCTGGTGCTGCATTAATTACTGTTACTTACAGTGATGGAACGACAGAACAATTCGAAGTACGTAAGCCAAGTGGAGTTTATGGCGATGAAGGATTGCTACAAGAATGGAGTCATTCTGCTCCTAGTGGTTTGACTATCACTCAACTTTCATTCTCAACTCTTGGTGATGGTAACTGGGAGCTGAGATACGTGGAGTCTTTGCCAGCAGATGAAACGTTTAAATATCAGGCTATTGATAGTGAAGGTTCGTTAAGTAATGAAGCAACTGTAACCGTCAACAATTCGAATGCAGATCGTACTCCTGTTGCGGAAGACGCACATGTTGTTACAAACGAAGATCAACACTATGTATTTAAGTGGTCTGATTTCGGAGTAACGGATGTCGATACACTTCCATCATCATTATCTGTAATCATTGGTTCTTTGCCTGACAATGGACGATTAACTCTAAATGGTTCATTCATCACTATTGGTAGTGAAATCAGTTATGAAGATATTAAAGCTGGGAAATTGATATTTACTCCAGTAAGTGATGAGTCAAGCACCAATACAACGTCACAATCAGGTAATGTGGTGGGGGATCAACAATCGGATTATGCGAAGTTTGATTTCAAAGTTTCTGATGGCATTAGTACTAGCCGGGAGCATTCTGTTGTTATTGATGTGTCTGCGGTTGCAGATAAACCAAAAGTGACTGTTGCCCTACTGTCCGAGGGGGCCTTTGTTAGTGGCACACCAGAACATTTGGTTGGCGGAAAAAATTATTTAGGCTGGGATAATATTGATTCTTCGTATAACAAGATCACTTTAACAGACGGACAAGATAACCCGAATGTCATAAATACCAATCAGAGTAATGCCATTCGTGGTATGGGTTTGAATGATAGTATTCAAACAAATAATACGACTTATGACCAAATCTTGGCTGGTGATGATGCAATTCTTGGTAATTCAGATGGTACGAATATCCAGTGGGTTAATGACTCTTTAACTGGTGGTTCGGGTAACGATATTCTAATTGGCGAACAAGGAGATGATGCACTACGTGGTGGTGATGGTGTAGACACGGCTGTTTATGCTAAGAATTTCTCTGAATATGAAATCGGCTCTATTTCCTATGACGGAGGTGGTGTACCTAATTTCCAAGTTAAAGATAAGCTTGTTACTGTTGATAATCCGTATGCTGGAGAGGGAACTGATCAACTTTATTCGATTGAGAGACTTCAATTTGCAGATGGCACATATTATTTCGATGCAAGCAAGGGTGAATGGGTTAAAGAGCAGTCGTACACAGAATATAAGGTTGCTATAACTGTCGAATTAACGGATACCGATGGTAGCGAATTAATTGACAGCGTCGAGTTGTCTGGCTTGATTGAGGGTACCTTAATATACCGAGGTAATGATTTGCTAGGTGTTGCTAACAGCGAAGGAAAAATCATCGTTTCTGGTGGCTGGGATAATAATGCTACTTATCAAGTCAAAGTGCCTAGTGGTTCTGAAGGACAACTGAACCTAACTGTTACAGCGATTTCTGAAGAGAAGAGCAATTCGGTTCAGGCATCTGGTCATGATTCTGTTCAACTGAGCTCGTTTGCAGGCCATGAAGCGGTACCTGGTGAACAAAATATCACGTTTGGCGCTGAGCATGATGTTGCTGTGGGTGATTTACAGGGCACCGTTGTTGTTCCTGGGCAAAATTATAATATTGCCTTTATGGTCGATTCCTCAGGTAGTTTAGATGCTAATAGTGTTGGAACGATTAAAACGCAATTGTCTACCGTGTTTAGTTCACTAAAAAATAGTGTTGGAGAATATTCTGGTAAGGTAAATATCTTCTTAGTTGATTTTGATAACCCATCAAGACAATCAATATCAGTAAATCTTTCTGATGGCGATGCTTTGACCAAGTTAGAGTCTGTACTCAATTCGATGCAGTCTGGCGGTGGTACAAATTATGAAGATGTATTTAAAACGACAGCTAACTGGTTCTTAAGCCAAGATGCGATTAATAATGTTGGTGCATCAAATATTGCCTACTTCATTACTGATGGTAAAGCAACGGCATATAATGAATCAGTGAATATATCAGATTGGAAAGTGGGCTCTAGCAGCACCTCATTACAATCATTTTCAGCTATTGTAGCGAGTTTAACTTATCCATTAACATCGCCTCTAGAGTTTGCTAAGAATCAAAATATTCCGACTGCAAATGATGATCAAGCAATACGTATTAATGTTGATGGAGCAATACAATATTACAAAAATCAGACGTGGAAGGATCTTGGATATAATATCCGTCCAGATGGTACCGGGCATGTTGAAGTTGTAAAAATAGTCGGAGGTTCATCAACAGAAACTATTGACTACGATGAAGCTAGATACGCATTCCAGACACTTACTAACGTAACGGTTGAAGCGATTGGTATTGGTAGCAATATCGCAACGGACTATTTAAAGGATTTTGATACAGATAAAATTATTGCGAATGACCTAAATGTTTCTAATCTGGCAGATACTATCCTAGGGAAAATTGAAACCCTTGTACCTACCAAAGATATACTTGATGGCGGTGCAGGTAACGATATTCTATTTGGAGACTCAGTAGTATTTTCAGGTATTGTTGGCCAAGGATACGAGGCAATTCAAAATTACGTTGCTAACAAGCTTGGTGAAGAGAGTGTTTCTGATTTCCAAGTACATCAGTATATTAGCCAGCATACTTCGGAGTTTGATATTTCTGCAAACAATCATCAGGATGATAGACTTACTGGCGGTTTAGGTAATGACATTCTATTTGGTCAGGGTGGTAATGATTATCTTGATGGTGGTGTGGGTAAGGATACGTTATATGGTGGTAAGGGCAATGACACACTGATTGGTGGTGATGACGATGACATTCTTATCGGTGGGCTTGGCAATGACATCTTAACTGGTGGTGAAGGTGAAGACCTCTTCAAGTGGGTTGATAGAGATCTCGATGGTAGTAAAGATCGAATTACTGACTTTACGATTGGAGAAGATAAGATCGATTTAAGTGATCTTTTCTCTGATGAATCAAGAACTTTAGATCAGCTTCTGAACAGTCATGTTATTGAGATAACCGAGAAAGGACAGGATTCAGAAATCGTTATCAACAAGAGCGTGACTGAGCATGTCACCATTCAATTGGACGGAGTCTCAGCGACAGACCTGATTAATAATCTGTCTTCAATAATTCAGATTAAGGAAGATTAAACGTTAAGAAAATCCCGCCGATTGGCGGGATTTTTCTGTCTTGAATCTGCTGTTCTTGTGAGTATTCACGAGCTTTGTTGCGCGTGCTTTTTTGATGCAATCAGCGAAACAGATATGGAAAGAGCAGTTTTCTTTCTTCAGCAGAAAGGTTACTCACTCTTTCGATGTTGGTATCAGGGATCGCTTCTGGATTCGGGTAGTGTTTGAGCACTTTTTCCATACTCTCTTCACGGATCAGATGGAAAATCGGGTAGGGTGAACGGTTGGTAAGATTCTCATCATCTTCTGGTTCTGTGCCTGCGAAGCAGTAATCGGGATGAAATGTCGCGACCTGAAAGATGCCTTCCCAGTCTTGCTGGCGAATTAATGCCTCAACCCAGTCGATATAGAAATTGTAATCGACAAAATCGTGCAGCAGGTTTGGGACTACCACGAGTGTGGTTTCAAGCTCTTGTGGCTCTTTACTATCGAGTTCTAGCAGCTGATCGTAGATATCTTGCAGCAGAGATTCTTCATCATTCGCCTCGCTGACATAGATCTTAATTTGTTTATTGCGCTGTGGTTTCGCCGCAAATGGGCATAAGTTTAAGCCGATCACGACTTGATTAAGCCAATGATCGACTTCTTGAATGATGGTTTCCGTTGACATGGTTGAGCTCAGTTTATCACTTCTGGTTATACCATTACTCTAAGACGCCACTCGCTGATGATGGCTACGAGAATGGTTTTTATCAATTGGCGCTGAGCATATCACATCTTATACAGAAGGACTGACCAAAGCCTGGCTACCATGTGGTGTTTGTTTATTTTGTCGGCTTAATCGCCAACCTAGAATAAACAATACAACATAGAGAATTAAGCCTCCGAGTGTAACCATCGCCCAACCACCGTGTTGCCAGCAATAAAGTAGATAGAATCCGCCTAAACTGCCACCGATATAGTAATGCACTAGATAGAGTGCTGTTGCGGTGGCTTTGGCTTGTGTCGCTTTTTGGCTCACCCAAGCGTAAGCCAAAGTGTGGGTGAAAAATGCTCCAAAGCTGATTAAAATCAGACCGAGGAGCATGGCGGGTATTGCTTCAATGAGCGCAATGAGCATGCCTGACATACTGATCAACGCGCCAAGCATCATCCCAGGAATGGCAGCAAAACGCCGATTCCAATTGGCGGTTAATTTGGAACTCAATGTGCCCGCCAAATAGCAAACGAAAATCAGTGAAGCAATACCAATGGGAAGTGAATAGGGCTCTGCTACCAAGCGAAATCCCATGACTGAATAGAGGTTCACGAATAACGCAAAGTTCACTCCTCCAATCAACATTGCAAGCCACAAAGTCCGATTTTTTAGGTGCTTCACTAAAGCACGATTGTGGTGGAAAAACAGTCCGCGTTGGGGCTTAAAATGTTGTTGTACTGGCAGTAAATAAGCGACTAAAAGCGCGCCAATCAACGTGAAAATCGCCATTGCGATGACTGCATGCTGCCAGCCGAGCGCATCAGTGAGTAAACCTCCGGCAATACGCCCTGTAATTCCGCCAAGAGAGTTAGCGGCAATGTAGCCTCCAATGGCTTTACCAAAGGCCTGAGGTGAAAGCTCTTCTACCATATACGCTACAGCTACCGAAGCAAAAGCCGCCAAAGCAACGCCCATCAATGCGCGAGTCAGAACTAAAAACCAAAATTGCTCTGCATAAAGCATCGCTAACCCAATGAGAGGCATGGCAAATAAGCCAGTGAGCATGACCAAGCGACGCCCAACCGCCTCTGAAGTTACTGCCCAAGGAACAAGACAGAGAGACAAAGAGAACGTTGAAGCAGCAAACAACCAGTTAATTCGAGTTTCAGAAACAGCAAAATGATTAGCCAGATAAGGCAGCATTGGCTGGAAAAGGTAAAGATTGCAGAACACGAGAAATGATCCGAAAGCGAGGGCAAACGTCACTTTTAAATATTGAGGAGAATGCAGTTCAATCATACAGCGATCCGAGGTACTAAAAGGCGGTGATGTGATCACGATAGCAGTGGCCTCATGATTAATGAAATATATTAAAGTTATGATAGTGATATACAGGATATATGATGGAAGTCCGACAACTACGCCACTTTGTCACTGTGGCAGAATGGGGGAGTTTTACATTAGCTGCCCAACAACTGCATATTGCGCAGCCAGCGCTCAGCATTTCAATTAAAAAATTTGAGCAGCAGTTAGGCGTTACCCTGTTTAAAAGGATGAGAGAAAAGTCGCACTGACCCATGAAGGAGAAGTGTTACTTGAACACGCCAAACGAATTTTGCAGCAAGTGAATGATGCACAATTGGCTGTCGATGAGCTTAAAGGGGTAGTAAAAGGAGAAGTTCGACTTGGTGCGCCGAGCATGATGGGTTCTTACTTCTTCCCCGAAATTATCATGGCGTTCAAAAGTCACTTTCCGAATTTAAAAATGACGGTGATTGAAGCCGGCACACAGTCCATTCGTAAAATGTTGCTGTCTGGAGAGTTGGATATTGGGGTTATTTTAAACCATGACTTACCGGAGGATTTGGAAGCGGATCCATTGCTCTCTTCACAAATGGTGGCTGTCGTGGGTAAAAACCATGAACTAGCTCAGCGTACAAATCTCACCTTTACGGAATTTTTTGAGCATGAACTGGTGATGTTTAAACCCGGCTATTTTCACCGCGACTTTATCGATAAAGTCTGCCGAGAGTATAAAATTACCGCTGATTTTTCTTTTGAAACCAATCTGTTGCCCATGATATTAAGCATAGTGAAGCATGAATATGCGATTACGGCACTGCTTGAATTGGTGACTAGTAATGAGCAAGAAGTGAAGGCGATCCCATTTGAACCGCCAGTGTGGTTGGATTTGGCGCTAGCATGGAGGAAAGAAGGTTATCTTTCTAATGCCGATCGTACCTTTATCGAATTTGTGAAAAAGTACGTTTAAAACGAAGAGGTGATCAGTCTTTACTGCCGTAGATGCGCTCAAAATTGGTATGGTTCCAGCCGATCATCAAGCGGTCGCCAATTTTGAGTACAGGCACACTACGTGCACCAAGCGCATCCAATTCCTTACGGCCGCGCTCCATTTTTGCATTACATAAGCGGTATTTAATGCCTTTTGAGTCCAGATAACGCTGGGCATCTTTGCAATGTGGGCATTTATCTTTAACGTACAAAACCACGCGTTTCATAGAAGTCTCTCATGAATCAAAAGGGCGCAAAGTGTAACGAGAGTCGGGTTGAGATGCAAACATCACTGCGTTTGAAACGATTGTCCTAACAGGTGAAGGATGATTCTTGAGTGGAAATTGAGTAAACTTGCCGACCTTTTTGCAACCCCCCCGAACTGAGCGTGTGAAATGAGTATGCACCCCGCACTGAAGTACATTCAGGGATATCCCCCACATATTGTTGAACAAGTCGCTCAACTGCTGGAAAACGACAGACTGGTGACTTGGTTTGAGCAACGTTATCCAGATCGACACGATATCCAAAGTGAAAAAGCGCTGTTTGATTTCACGATGGCGTTGAAAAACCAATATATGAAGAAGACGGCACCGCTGAGCAAAGTGGTGTACGACGGGAAAATCCACCTGATAAACAATGCTCTTGGGTTACACAGTTATGTTTCACGGGTGCATGGAAATAAGCTCAAAGCGAAAAATGAGATCCGGATTGCCAATGTTTTTAAACAAGCACCGGAGCCATTATTGCGCATGCTAGTGGTGCATGAACTCGCACATTTAAAAGAGAAAGAACACAACAAAGCGTTTTATCAGCTCTGCTGCCATATGGAACCGAATTATCATCAGTTAGAACTGGATGCAAGGTTATACATGATGGTACTGGAGCTTAAGGCAGGTAAGGCATGAACAACAAACCTAAGCCTAAAATCGGGCTGAAAGTAGCGCAAAACAGCAAATCACTAGCGAACAAACCGCAGGCCAAAAAGCCACAAATCAAAAGGCCTCAGGTTAACAAAATGCAAGACCTCGAAGTTGCAGCAGTAAAATCTGGGTTGCACCCGCGAAATCGTCATCGTGGACAGTATGATTTTCCTGCGTTGATTAAAGTCGTGCCAGAACTGCAATCTCATGTCATTAAAAATCCTAAAGGGCAATCGACAATCAATTTTGCTGACCCAATAGCCGTTAAATTACTGAATAAAGCATTGTTGGCTCTTCATTACGGTGTCACTTATTGGGATATTCCACAGGGCTTTTTGTGTCCGCCGATCCCGGGTCGTGCGGATTATATTCACCGCGCTGCCGATCTGCTTATAAAAGACTGTCCTGATTTAGCGCATTCACAAGTTACTGCACTGGATATTGGTGTCGGGGCTAACTGTATTTACCCTATTGTGGGTGCTACCGAATATGGCTGGTCTTGGGTAGGCAGTGATATTGACCCAGTTTCAATCAAACAAGCGAGTTTGATTGTTAACAGCAACCCGAAGCTACAAGGTAAGATCGAGTGTCGCCTACAAAATGACAGTCATAGTATCTTTAAAGGTGTGATCGGCGAAGGGGAACGTTACACGCTGACTACTTGCAACCCGCCATTTCATGCCTCACTCACTGAAGCACAACAAGGTACGCTGCGTAAGCAAAATAACCTTCAAGCGAATCAACGTAAAAAAGGTCGTACAACGGTGCGTACCTCAGCACAAACCGCAGCATTAAACTTTGGTGGGCAGAAAGCAGAACTATGGTGCCCGGGTGGAGAGGCGGCCTTCATTGGAAAAATGGCGGTAGAAAGCCAGCAATTTGCTCAGCAAGTGCTGTGGTTTACCACCTTGATTTCTAAGGGGGATAATGTGCGCGGCATGAAGAAACAGCTGGAAAAATTGGGTGCTCAGTCGATACAGGTAATAGAGATGGCACAAGGACAGAAGATCAGCCGCTTTATTGCTTGGAGTTTTCAAAATGCAGAGCAGCGCAAGCTGTGGTGGCAGACAAAGTGATACTCTGTTGCTAAGGCACTAGTATTAAACAATAAGCTCAATTTGATCAAAGACTAAACGAAAGGAGGGACAAGATGAGAATCGAAGACGTCCCACTCTACGCACCCTGCCAACCACACTGGCTGTGTGTTCCTTTTATGAGTATTTTTACACTCTTGTTGTTGATTGGACTTGTTTTTTTTATTCGTATTGTTTATCGCGAATACCAAAAAATCCAGCGCGCCAAAAAGGTGCGCCGTCTACGTCGTACTCATTACCGGGATCGCAAAGGTGGTGGTCGGCCAACCAATATCAAGTAAACCTTAAGAGAGCGTGTCGAATAAGGCTTGGTATTTTTGTTCCAAAGCTGAATTACCTGCACGTTTCTCTAACTCAATGAGCAATTTGAGTGAGGCTTTTTGATAGCCATAACGCTGATTCAAGCTCATTAAACGTATGCGAGCTTGAGTATATTCGCCGGCTTCAATTTCCATTTTGGTTAGCTGAAGAATGGATAGAAGTCGGGTAGGGTCATGATCAACGGCACGTTTAAAATAGTCACGAGCTTTATCATTTTGTCCTGACTTTAATGCACACAGTGCGGCATTCTCATAGCTGGCAGAGATCAGATAATAATAAGGTTGAGCAACAGCTCGCCGGAAATAGTTATCCGCCGTTTCGTAGTCGCCCTGTTTACATAAAAAAGTACCGAAATTATTGAGTACGTTGCCGTTTTTAGGATGCTGATTTAAAGCGGTTTGATACATTTTTCGTGCAGAATCGCTCTCACCCACGGCTTCAAAATAGTGTGCCATGGAGAGTTGTGAGCGGTAGTAGCTTGGGGCATGTTGCAACGCTTTTTCTAAGTTCTCGCGTGCTTTAATCATGCTGCCATTTTCTAAATAGCCTAAACCAAGTGCGATACGTGCTTCAGCCATTTCAGTTGGGTTGCTTTGCGCGGCAGCCTCTGAGGATTCAGTTACGGTTACACAGCCACTTAGGGCGAACAAAACGCCTAATGCAAACACTCTTTTCATACATCCCTCCAGTCAACGCCCCAATGATAGGCAATTCAGTCTGGAGGCCGAGCAGTGCAAACGAAGTCTGCGAGTCAGTTGGCAAATCTAAAGTGCTTATTTCCGTGTTTGATGAAGTCATCACATCAAGTTCACAACGCTTAATGTTGGCTTGAATTCCCATCGGTATAAAAAAGGCCGCTCGTGGCGGCCAAGTATTATTATTCGTCTTTCGTGAAGTTGGCTTCACTGAACTGTTCCAGATCATACGGTGTTTGTTGGTAAACACAGTAGTTCAACCAGTTAGCAAACAATAGATGCCCGTGGCTACGCCAGCTAGCACAAGGTTTATTATCTGGGTTGTCATTCGGGTAGTAGTTCACTGGAATCGCCGGGTTGAGTCCTTCTCCGAGATCTCGCACATATTCGGTGTGCAAAGTGAAGGCATCATATTCAGGATGGCCAGTAACAAAAACATTGCGCTTGTCTTTCGTCGCCGCTAGATAGACACCTGCCACATCCGAGGTGGCAAGAATATCAAGATCAGTATGCTCTGTCAGAAAATCTGCTTCAAAATCTGCATAACGAGAGTGAGGTGCTAAAAAGCGATCATCAAATCCGCGTAACAACGGATGAAAGGCTTGATGAATGTCGTGATAGTACACGCCGGAAAGTTTCTCTTCACGGGTACGCTTAGGCAGGTTATAGAGCAGTTTTAAGCCTGCTTGCGCAGCCCAGCAAATATAGAGTGTGGAAGTAACGTGTGCTTTCGCCCAAGTCATCACGTTCTGTAAATGGTCCCAATAAGCCACATCTTCAAACTGTACTAAACCAAGAGGCGCGCCAGTGATGATCAACCCGTCGAAATTACGGTTTTTGACCAACTCAAATTGGCGATAGAAGGTGTTGAGATGTTCTTCCGGTGTGTTTTTACTTGGGCGATCATCAATGCGCAGCAGCTCGATATCAACTTGCAGTGGGGAGTTGGAGAGCAGGCGTAAAAACTGAGTTTCTGTCTCAATTTTTTTTGGCATTAAGTTTAATAACAAGACCTTGAGTGGGCGTATCTCTTGCGTCGAAGCACGCGATTCCGACATAACGAAGATATTTTCGTTACGTAACACATCACTTGCCGGTAATTGATCGGGGATTCTAATCGGCACAGCTTTCTCCCTAAGCTTAATTTGGACGTCTAAACATCTAGACTTATAACTCAACCAAAAATTATTGTCGATAGCAAAATGCACGGAACCTTAATCTAAGTTAGTATCTTTGGGCTCAATTGCCTACTGTGAAGCTGTTATGAGACCCCATTTAACCTTGATTCGTGGTTTACCCGGTTCCGGAAAATCTACCTTAGCGAAGACTTTACCTGCCATACATTTGGAGGCGGATATGTACTTTGTGAATGAGCATGGTGAATACCATTTTCGCCCAGAGCGTCTAGCGCAAGCACATCAATGGTGCCAAGAACAAACGGAATATTGGTTACAGCAAGGCAAACATGTCGTGGTATCGAATACCTTTGTGCGGCATTGGGAGATGGCGGCGTATCGGAAACTTGCACGCAGGTATCGAGCCAAGCTCACTATTATAGTATGCCGAGAGAGTTATCAAAACGTACATGGGGTAGATGTTGCCACTGTCGAACGTATGCGCCAACAGTGGCAAGAGTGAGAATTACTGTGGATTTTTTGCGGTGCGCTGGAGATCTTGGCGCAAGAGATAAAACGCCAAACCGCCCCATATTACGGCTTGTACCCAAAGTAGCGTCCATTTCGGTGCGATCGTTGACCAACTGGCGGCCATTTGGTTTAAACCCAGAAAACCTTGGATTGCAGGCGTACTTGGGAAGCATTGAGCAAGCCAAACGAGTGGTGAAGGAATCATCTCAACTGGCCAAATAAAACCTGCGGTAAAGATCAGCGGCATCGAGCTGATTAATACCACCAAAGTCACCAGTTCCCGTCTTGGGGTCGCCGCACCCAAACAGATGCCTATAAAGCTACAGGCTAACAAAAATGGCAGTAATAAACTGAGAAGATCACTGGACTTAGCTAAGGTATTCACCCCGTGTAAATCAAAACTGGCACCGAAATAATACAGGCTCAACAGATAGTAGACGGCAACCAGCACAAAGCTACGCACAAACAGCAGTTTGGCTGGGGAAACACGGCTCCAGTAACCATGTCCTTGTTTTTGGGTTCCCACCATGAGTCCCGCAGCCATGATTAACGTTTGCTGTAGAATCAGTACAAAGACGGCTGGAACCACGTAATCAACATAACCCATACGTGGGTTAAACGTCGGTTTGAGATTGGCGCTGGTCGGGGAGAAATGCTGCGCTGCAAACGCCATTGGTTCACCTTCCACCACTAAACGGCTCACTTTTGTTTGAGCAGCCAGTGTTCCGCCAGCTTGGGCTAAGCCTTCAACAATCGTACCGTACACCAGAAAATAGGAAGCATCCCCTGCATAGGCGAGAGTCGGGCTTTTTCCTAACAGCAGATCCTTATAGAAGTGCTCAGGGATGACTAAGATACCAGCGACTTTTTTATCTAAAAAAGCTTGTTTGGCATCCGCAAGGGTGTGATCGCGACGAACAATTTTAACCTGCGGTGTGGCATCTACCATGCGTTCAAGACGGTAGCTGGCTTGACTCTGATCGAGATTGACGACAGAAACAGTTTGTTCGCGCGGGATCTGCTTCGCGTAAGGAAGCGGGTAGAGAAAGGAATAAAAGATCACTCCACCAAAAACCGTGAGCACAACGACTGGATTGGTGATGAGTGCTTTCAATTCAGCTTTGATCAGTTCAAACAACGTCATACGGCTTCTCCGGTTTCATGCGCTAGATGTTTGCGGAGCAAAATGAAGACCAAACCCAGTGGTATGAGATACCCAATCATAGCGAATAAAGGTTGCAGCGACGCTAATGCATCGAGACCATAGCTGACTTGGTTCACCTGCACTTCAATGTAATGGCTGATTGGCAATAGGTTACGCCATACTTGGGCGAGCGAATTCATGTCACTGGCCGGAAAGGTGATGCCCATAAACGCAAAACTTGGCGCGGTGAAGGCTCCGGCGAAACTCATGGCGCGGGCAGGATCCAAAGTCAGGAAGTAGAAAAACGCCCCCATGATGACGCAAGCGATAACAGTAATAGCTTGTGCAACCAATAACACGGAAAAGTGCCCGAACATTGGCCAGCGTAGAACATCATAAAACCAAATTAAAAAGCCTAACCCCTGCAACATAAAGATCGGCAGATAAGGAAGTAGAGTACGAGTCAAATGGCGTAATGGTGAGTCAGCTAACCAAGTTTTCAAACCATAGTGACGGTAGTTAGCCGCCAGAATCAAAATGGTGCTCACAACGATAGTTATTTGCCATAACGCGGGAACAATAGCTGAAACCAAAAATTGTGCGTAGTTCGTGTTTTGGTTAAAAAGAGGGGTGATTTGCGTACGTACAGGCACCGAACGCCCCATTGCAGCAAGCGTAGTATGGCTTTTGGTCGCGAGATTTTTCATCACATCCACCTGCGCATTAAACGTGCCTTGCGCTTGAACGACAGCGGAATTCACCAGTTTTCCGACCAGAATCATCTGGCTGTTGTAAAAGGTGGTCACCTGCGGTTGCTCTTGGCGATAAATCGCTTTATCAAACTGCGCAGGGATCACCATAAAGCCATAAATTTGATTACTGCGCATTGCTTCACTGGCTTCATCAACACTCGCATAATGTTCATTAACATGCAGTGTTGAAGTGGAATCGACTTCACGAATCAATTGACGAGAGAGTTGGCTATGGGATAAATCCACCACGCCGAATGGCAGATCCCGAGCGATGCCTTGTGAGAAAATCCACCAGATTGAGGCCGCGAGTAGGAGCGGCACCCAAGTTAAGCATGAGAGCAACCATTTATCGTGACGCAGTAACGTCCATTGAGCAGGGATTGCATGTTTCATTTTATAACTTAACCACGACACTCATGCCCATGCGCAAACCTTCGGTCGGCTTGACCGGACGGGCTTCGACTTCAAAAGTACGCAGATCGAAACCTTGGGTTGCATCGGTAGAACGCCATGTCGCGAAGTCTCCCATTACCGCTACATGAGTCACTTTAAACTCAACGCTTTTATCGAGGGCAGGCAAGTAGGCCTCAAACTGTGTGCCTTGAGTAAAGTGTTTGAGTAGGTCTTCACGTACGTTAAACACCGCCCAAGTATCTTGGGTGTCCACTACAGTGACAACAGGGAAGCCTTGCGGTGCAAGTTCACCACTGTGCATCAAAACCTGTGAAACTTCACCGTCAAACCAGCTTTGAATTTTGGTATCTGCTGCGTAAGCTTCTACTTCAGCCACCGCACCTGCTGCCATGCGAGCTTTTTCGAGGGCGGCTTGCTTGGTTTCTTCACGCGCGCCTTCTTTTGCTAGCTCATACATTTGTAGCGCGGCACTTTCGGTGTATTTCGCCGCTTGCCATTGAGTTTTGGCTTCGTCACGTTTTTGCTCAGAAACCACACCATCGTTATAAAGGTTGTTTACACGGAGATAAGTTTTTTCGGCGAGATCTGCAGCCGCTTGTGCTTTGAGCCATTGATCTTTCGCAGCTTGAATTTGCTGCTCGCGAGCGCCATTTTCCGCTTCTTGAGCAAGAGCGCCAGCCGCTTTTTGACCTGCGATGGCTTGCTCTAACTTGGCATCAATTTCAGGGCTGAGCAGGGTAAAAATCAGTTGGCCTTTTTCAACTTGATCGCCTTTACGTACTAAAACTTGGTCAATACGCCCCGGCACTTTAGAGGAAATGCTGTACTGTTGAGACTCAATTTGACCTTGTAAAGTAACTGGTTCTGGTTGATATGCTTGATAAAATCGATAACCAATCCAGCCAACAACGGCGACAGCAGTGAGGGTCATTATGGTTGTTTTTACCGTTTTCATTGCGATTCCTTTTACTTAGCCGTTGCGTTTTGGTGCAGTGAAGAGAGTGAAACTGCAGATTGGTTGTAAGTGGAGAAACTGTTCATTTCGCTAGCCAATGCCAATAATTTATTCAGTGAAATGAGATAGTTAAAGCTCGCCAGAGATTGCTGAGTACGAATGCTGGCCAGATAGAGCTCGGCATCCACCACATCGACAGAGGTGGATAAACCTTGGCTGAATGCTTTTTGACGTAAACGCAGGTTCTCTTGTGCCAAATGTAGGCTTGAGTTGAGTCCGGTGACTTCTTCTAGCGCTTGCTCAGCTTCTAGATAAGTTTTTTCAACCAAAACGCTCAGGTCTTGTTTGGCCTGCGCTTTCAAATAACGAACTTGATTGACGGCGCTATTCGCGGCTTTCACTTGTTCGCTGCGCCCTGTATTTTCAATCAGCGGAATACTCACCCCAACGCCCACTAACCAATCAGGTTTCATTTGACTAGCGAGTGAATCATCTTCATGCAGGCTGTAATCGCCATAGAGATAAACATTTGGGTAGTATTTACCTTGTTCCGCTTTAATGAGACTGCTGGCTTGTTTTTCTTTTGCATCCAGCAAGCTTAGGCCGGGATAGGTGTTTAGAGTCTGCTCGATAAAGGCTTGCATCGGCGGCAGGCTGGTATTAATAAACAAGGTTCCGTTGGGTTCCACCGGATCTGAAGCGCCTAAGATCTGAGTGAGAGCACTTTGTGCAATATCCAAGGTCTTCTGGGCTTTCTTACGCTCCACTTTTGCTTTATCGAGAGAAGCCTCCGCCTGCAGACGCTCAACATGAGCAATTTGCCCCTGTTGCTCAAGCTTAACGGCGTTATCTCGGTGTTGAGCTAGCCCTTCTTCGACAGCGATACGAGTTGCGAGCACTTCTTTAGCCAGCACTACACTGAAGTAATACTTAGCTAAATCTTCATAACGCGCTTGCACTTCCATCGCTAGTTGGCTTTGTGCCTCATGTTCTTTACCTTGCGCGGCATCTTGCGCGGCGGTGATGCGCCCACCAGTGAAAATGGGCCAAATCGCACGGATGGAGGAAGTGAAAATATCGCGCTCAGTAACGGTGGATTGAATTGAGCCTAAACCTGCAACTAATTGCCCGAGAGTCGGGGGTAATGCTGGCAACGGTTGACCTGTACTATCAAAGATCTGCTTGCCAGAAAGGGTTACATCTTGATCCAAACGAGTAAAATTTGCCCCCACAGTGACTGAAGGCAAGTTAAGATTTTGCGTTGCGTCTTTAAGGTGTGCATAACGCTCAACATTGGCTCTTTGTGCTGCCAGCGAATTATTTTGCAGCTGTAGCATCTCCCAAGCGTCTTGAAATGAGAGGGGAGCAGCATGGACAGTCGGCACGGAGAGTAATGAGCAGACCACCAGAGAGAGAAGTTTCACTTTCATTTTGGGCTCGACAGAATAGGTTTAGAGCTAATGCTCTATTTTTTAGGAAACTAAGTCAAACAAAGAGTTTATGGATGCAGTATAAAAAACTGACTTGCAAGAGCAAGCCAGTTCTGTGGATAACGAATAGAAATACCAAAAACGATATTTGGTGTGGTTTTTTTACTCTCTGCTTGATTCAAAGGATAAGCAGTTAGCAATGCGGGTAGGAAGGGCAATGGTAATCAGCTCTCCAAACTAACTTTTTAGTTCCCTGCATCGTTGTGAGTACGTCTTTGCCAGACATCTGAGGAAACGCAAACAATACACGCATTTCATCATGTGCCTCTGACTCGATTTCATAAGCCCTCACATGGGTGAATGTCGAGTGTAGATGTTCACAAAGCATGTCTTTGGAAAGGCATATTCCAAAAGCATCTCTTATCATGTTCCTATTCCTTCTGACGTATTATTGAGTGAACTTGGTCGCAACCGCCTATTTTCATTTTTATGCCTGATTGCATCCCAGTTAAGTTTATGCTCACTGCGCATTAAGTATAGTCCTGTCACCTTTTGGATGTGGCGACAAAACGCACAATTGTTGTGAGCTGTGCCATAAATTCAATATGCAATTAGTTTTCTTGTTTGGGGCTAATTTAACCAGTGAGAAGTATGGGATACGCGAATCCCGTGCCAGCCTCACACTTATTCATTGCAGACTTCGCGCCAATATTAAATTGATGTTAATTTTCACTCGCCAACAAGGAGTGAACTATGGTGTGGAGTAGCATTACCTTCCGCAAGCGGATGTTAATCATCATGACCTTATCAGGATTGATTGAACTGCTACTCTTGGTTGCGGCTGGGTTCATGTACGTTAAACATTCTCAGGAACAGGATGTCGGGCAAAAGGCTTTGGGTGTCGCTGCATTTCTTGCCCAAACTCCCGCAGTTATCTCAATGATCAAAGTGGGTAACGCCACTGAAGAGCAACAACAAGCTTATCGTGAACTCACTCAGCTTATCGGAGCCGCCTTTATTGTAATTGGTAACAATAAAGGGATTCGGCTTGTGCATCCGCTTGATGAGCGAATTGGTAAACCCATGGTTGGCGGAGATAACGACAGAGCGTTGTTGGAAGGCGAGGCTTATGTATCATTTGCACAAGGTTCATTAGGCAAATCGGTACGTGGTAAATCGGCAGTCGTTGATCGTAATGGTCAGATTATCGGTGTCGTATCAGTGGGTTACCTGATTGAGCGTTTGCAAGATAGAGTCGAGCCATTTCTGTTTTATTTGATTGCGACCGCACTCTTAGTGGTCGGGGCCAATGCGCTGGTTTCAAGTTACGCATCAAGACGTTTCCAACGTGCCATATTAGGCTTCGAGCCAGAGGAAATCGGCCGGTTGTATGTCGAACTGGATGTCACTATGAGTACCCTCAAAGAGGGCATTATCAGCATCGATGACAAAGGCATTTTACGTTCCATCAACAAGAGCGCTTGCGAGATCTTGGGACTAAAGCGCGAGCAAGCATTGAATCGTCGTTTGACGGCCATCTTGCCGGAAAGCGATCTCTACACCGTGCTTGCCACAGGACGTACTGACCACGACATTGAACTCTATCTCAATAAGCATTGGATTATCGCCAACCGCAGCCCAATTGTGGTGGAAGGTAAAGTGGTGGGCGCGGTATCAAGTTTTCGCTTGCGTGATGAAATCAATGAGCTGACTGAGCAACTGGCTCAAACTCGTGAATACGCAGAAATGCTGCGTTCTCAAACCCATGAGCACAGAAATAAATTAAATACTATCAGTGGATTACTGCAAATGGGTGAGCTTGAGGCTGTGCAGCAATTGATTGGTCAGGAAACAGAGCACTATCAATCACTGATCGAGTTTTTACGTGAAACCATCAAAGATCCTCTGATTGCTGGCATGTTGCTTGGCAAGACAGAGCGAGCCCGTGAGCTTGGTTTGGAACTGATGGTTGAAGAAGGCGCTCGTTTAGAAAGTTTGCCGCCACATATTAAAGCGGAAGATGTGGTGACTATTTTAGGCAATCTTATTGATAACGCATTCGACGCGACATTGAGTGCGATTCGAACACTCTCGGCAGTGCCGCAAGAGCGTAGAATCATTGAAGTTTCTGTCAGCGACTTTGGTAATGAGATCATTTTGGAAGTGGACGATCAAGGATGCGGCTTACCCCAAGAGTTGGAGCAGTGGCAACTCACGGAAAAAGGGGTATCAAGCAAAGCCAAACAGAATCGAGGTGTTGGCCTCTACTTGGTTAAACAATTGGCTGATCGTTATCAAGGACAATTAGACATGCACAGTAAAGCACAAGGTACACGAATGACGGTCTATTTACCCAAGGATGAAATGTAATGAATACCCGTATCCTGATCATTGAAGATGATGCAGCGATAGCTCAACTTCATCACCGTTATTTAAGCCAGTTGGAAGGCTTTGACGTGGTTGGCATCGCGACTTCACAAGCTGATGCGCGTTTGCAAATGGAAGTGCTCAATCCGGATCTGGTGCTGCTGGATGTTTATCTTCCTGATGGCACCGGGCTTGAACTTTTACAGTGGATTCGGGGACGCAATGTACATTGCGATGTCATTCTAATTACGGCTGCGCGCGAAGTGGACACACTACAACAAGCCATGCGTGGCGGTGTGGTAGATTATTTGCTCAAGCCAGTGATGTTTCCAAGACTTGAAGCCGCATTAAAAAAATATCAAATGCGGCAAATAGAGTTAAAACAGTTGGCGGATTTTGATCAGCACAAGGTGGACAAAATGTTCACCCCGCACACCTCTGAGTCAATGCCTCAGCGTTTGCCGAAAGGGATCGATGCGGTGACGTTAGATAAAATTCGTGTGTTATTTCAAACCACTGGCATGCTCACAGCCGATGAAGCGGGTGACAAAATTGGAGCCAGCCGCACAACAGCGAGACGATATCTTGAGTATCTTATCAGTGCTGGGGAGTTGGAGGCTGATCTCAGTTATGGTACGGTTGGTCGTCCAGAGCGAACTTACCGCAAAGTACAACGCCATACCTCCTGATTAGACGGATTGGATAACTGCATCTAAAGTTTAAACAGATTACACGAATGTGATGAGGTCGACAGATGCAGTGGCGTTTTTGTTTGACAACAGTACTGGGTGTTTTTTGGGGTTTAAACCTGAGTGTTCAAGCCCAAGGTTTGGAATCGTTAACGTATTACACGGAAAACTATCCGCCTCTAAATTTTATTCAAGATGGCAAAACCACAGGCATTGCGGTTGATTTACTTCAACAAGCCGCGGCTGAGGTCAATGTAAGCTTGGACCCTGAACAGATTTTAGTGCAGCCTTGGCCACGTTCTTATCGGTCGGCGCTGCTAAAACCAGATGCAGTGCTGTTTTCAACCACCCGTACAGTGCATCGAGAAAACTTATTTAACTGGGTAGCCCGATTGCCGATATTAAAGTTGTCGTATTTGCTCGGAAATCAAGCCATATCAAGGTGACTGACCCCATTGAGCTTGGTAATCATCGAATCGGTGTAATCCGTGATGATATTGGTGAGCAGCAACTACTGCAAATCGGTGTGCCAAGAGAATCTATGGTTGAGGGCTCGACAGTAACAAGTTTGGCTGAACAGCTCTTGAAACACCGCATTGATCTGCTTGCCTATGATGAGAGGACAGCGCTTTGGTGGATGAGCCAAGATCGATTTCCTGTTGAAGAATTTGAAACGGTGTACGTTTTGATGCAAGGTTCACTGTATTACGCATTTAACAAAAATATAGATAAGTCAGTATTGGATGATTTACAGAAAGGCATTGAACTGATTAAAAATAGTGTCGATGAAAATGGTGTAAATCGGTATCAAGCCATACTGAACAAGTATTGATAACCATCCCGAGAAGATGTGACCATTATGAGCAACCCAAGCAGTACTATTTTGACTGAAAGCGGCACTAACGAGTTAGAGATCATTGAATTTCATCTCGAGAAAGTGCTTCCTGACGGGCGAACCAAGACGTGTTACTACGGCATTAACGTCGCTAAAGTTCGTGAAGTTATCCGAGTTCCGGAAACCACAGATTATCCAAATGCACAACCTCACATGATCGGTGTGTTTTCTTCACGGGAAATTTTAACGCCGTTAGTGGATTTAGCTGGCTGGCTCGGTGTTCCCACTTCGACCGATATCAGCAAGAAATACGTGATAGTGACTGACTTCAACCGGATGACCAATGGATTCTTAATTGACAGCATCAGCCGTATTCATCGTATCTCTTGGAATGATGTGGAATCACCAAGCCAGTTCCTTGAAGCTGGCGAACAAGACTGTGTGGTTGCGGTTGTTCGTCAAGATAAAAAGCTCATCATGATCCTCGATTTCGAGAAGATTATCGCGGACATCAACCCCGAATTGAGTATGGAAAAATACGATGTGACGGTTGATAGAAAAGTTGACCTGAACCAACGTATGGTCACTAAGCGCAACGCGAAAACCGTTATGGTGGTGGACGACTCCGCCTTCATTCGTAGTTTGATTCAAGATACGCTCAGTTCCGCGGGTTACAACATCATCGCTTGTAAAGACGGTGGTGAAGCGTATGAAAAACTGATGGAAATTAAGAAAGTGTCCCAAGAAGAGAACATCCCCGTTAGCGAACTGGTTGATGCCGTCGTTACTGACGTTGAGATGCCTCGTATGGATGGTATGCACTTAGTGAAACGCTTGCGTGATGATGAATCCTACACGGCGATGCCTATTGTGATGTTCTCATCCTTGATGAGTGATGATAACCGATCAAAAGCACTGGCACTTGGTGCCAACGACACTATCACCAAGCCGGAAATCGGCAAAATGGTGTCTATGATGGATAAATACGTACTCAACCTGTGAGCGATGCGGAGCATAGCTCCGCTTCCTCTATCGATAGGTGTTTCTCCATCGTAACAGCGTTTTAAAGTGAATGGTTTCTGCCTTTTTATCGGTAGATGCTTGAATGCTAGCGAATTAAGTCGCGGTGGGGGTGATATGCGAATATTTTGGTTATCGATTCTGCTCTGGCTTTCGTCCAGTGTTTTGGCCGCCCCCCAAACCATCACATTAGTTCTGCCCGCACAAAATGATAATGGTCACGCGTATTATCATGAACTTCTCACTCGTGCACTCGAAGCACAAGGTATCTCCTTAGTTATCGAAACTCCGTATTCACATCTTCCACAGAAACGTGTGGTAAAAATGGTGGAGAACGACCAACTTTCCCTGACTTGGCTATTAGAAAGTGAAGAACGTGACAAACATTTTGCCCATGTCGACGTACCATTAACCAACGGTTTAATCGGGCAACGTGTGCTGCTAATTCCCCCGAGTTTGCAAGAGCGCTTTAATAAAGTGGCATCCTTGGATGATATGCGTAAAACACAGCTCGTTGCTGGATTAGGTGAGCGTTGGTTAGACATTACGGTTTGGCGTAATAGCCAGCTACCTTTTTATATTCAGTCGGGTGAATGGCGTGATCTTTATAAAAAGCTTTCTGTGACAGGGGAGGTCAACTATTTTCCGCGTGGCGTGACGGAAATTTATCAAGAATCATTGCTCAACCCTTATCTAGCCATTGAGCAACATCTTCTTTTTCAATATCAAAGTGATTTTGTTTTCTACCTCAGCCCGCAAACGGCAAAGTATCAAGGCATATTGGAAAAAGCGCTGAATAACGCGAAAGAATCCGGTTTAATGAATTCGTTGATTGAGAAGTATTGGGGGGAATCACTTACCCTGTTAAGGCTCAAGCAAAGGCAAGTGATTGAACTGAAAATGCCGGAGCAAACTCAATAAACTTGTACTTAACTCCTTTATTTTCCGCACAAAAACTGCAACCGAAACTGGTCTTTCATTGCAACATCAGTTATCAATAGAAATGCGATCGTCATCGACCTTGTGAGGTTGCCCATACTGCGGTAATTTCTGGGCGCTAATGAGGTTCAGACTCTTCTTCACTTACTGTGGTTCAAATGATTCTATGGTTGAAATTTTTATTGTCGTCGTACTGCTCGTCTTGTTCTTTATCTTTATCCAGAAGTATGTGATTCGCCATGATGACACCAAGGAGTATGGCTATAAAAAGAAAGGGCCACTGCTTGATATGAAAGAGAGCGCTTTTTATAACGCTTTAGTGAGTGCCGTTGGTGATCATGGTGTTGTACTGGCGAAGGTGAACATGGCGAATGTCATCACTCCTCATAAAATGGCCAATAAGAAACATTGGTTTATCGCTTACAACAAGATTTCAAAAAGCTACTTTGATTTTTTGGTGTGTGATGCAAGAACACTTGAGCCAAGAGTTGTCATTGAATTAGATGACGGTAAAGAGCTGCAAAAAGGCAAAAGTAGAGCGCGAAAAGTTACTTCTCCATGTTTGTAAATCAGCCAATATTCCGCTCATCGGGACGAACGTTCGAATGAGTTACCAAGTTGGTAAATTGCGGCGCTTGTTGGCGGCTCATATTGATTTGATTCAACCTGATCAGGAAGTCAGATTCTGTAAACGTTGTGGCAGCCCGATGGTGATCAAGGTTGCAACGCAAGGTGAGTACCGCGGGCGTCGATTCTTCACATGCAGCCGACAACCACACTGTTCATACACTGAAAACTACAATGTGGTTTATGAATTTGAAGAAGAGGAGAGTGCGGATAACAACTAATCAGAGGCTTTCGGTTTGCTGACTCGTGGTATCTGGCTGAGTTTGTGCATGTTTGAATAAGCGAACCTGATTTCTTCCGGCTTTCTTGGCTCGATAAAGCTCTATATCAGCAAACTTGAGGAGATCATTAAGTTGATCTCCAGGCTGATATTCACATACTCCAATACTGATTGTGACCTGCACTCGTTTATCACCAAATGCAAAGATGTGCTGGCTGATAATGGCTCTTAACCGCTCGCAAACCCGCTCCGCTTGTTCAAGCGATTGATCAAATAAGGTAACGCAGAACTCTTCACCGCCAATTCGATACAAATTATTGTCACCCACCACTTGAGCGAGTAGCCGTGTTGTCTCAATCAGCACTTTATCGCCAGTATCATGACCAAACTGATCGTTAATGGATTTAAAGAAATCCAAATCAATCACGAGCAAACTGAGCGTGGTTTGATCATTAAATTGCTCGAAATGCTGGAAAGAGGTCGTGAGTGATAACCGATTGTGTGCACTGGTCAGTGGATCTCGCGAGGCGAGGTAGAGCAGAGAGTTTTCAATTTTACGTCGATTTTGCTCATACACATGAGAAACAACCCAAATCCCGATATAGGCGAAAGATAAATGAAGTGAAACAGACCAAGAGATAAGCGGCTCATTTTGCAATTGCCAATAAACAATACCGCTTTGAAGAATGAGAAAAAGAGAAGAGGTCAAAAAGGCAAAGCGGGCAGAAGTAAAAATGTAAAACAGAATCGGTACAAAGCAGCTCCAAACATAAACCCCCATGACCAAGGGTTTCATATAAGTCGCAAACAATGTGGTACCAGTTAATACAAACAAATAGAGGTAAATTTGCCCTTCAGTATGAGCACGCTTCTTTGCGAGCGTATGGATATAGAGAGAGTAAATCGCACACACGGATTCAACTAAGGCTAACTCGAATTGCTTGAGCGACAAAAAATTGATCATTGCCATCATAAAAGCAATCAATGCCCAAAAAAAACTCAGGCCGCAAAGCACTGAAGCTCGTAGCGTCTGCGTATTGTCAAATAACCTAGCATCCATGTACTGACCCTCTCCGGGGCTAAAGGTAAGCGTTTATAGTACAGAGTTGAACGTCGTGATCAACTTTGCTTCTGAATGCACATCACAAAAGTAGACGGCGCTCTAATTCTTTAAAAGGTGGAAGTTTTTACAGAACGACATCAGAAATTAATTTTTAAAAGAACAAAAAAACAACAAACTGATTGCGGAAAAGCCAAACGGTTCAAAAACAAAGAAATTGGGCTTGCACGTCAGAAAAACTGCCGCTAATATCCACCTCGTTCTAAAGCGATGCGTCCGTAGCTCAGTTGGTTAGAGCACCACCTTGACATGGTGGGGGTCGGTGGTTCGAGTCCACTCGGACGCACCATGAGAAACTTACAAAATAGCATGCGTCTATAGCTCAGTTGGTTAGAGCACCACCTTGACATGGTGGGGGTCGGTGGTTCGAGTCCACTTAGACGCACCAGAATTCGTTCATTAAGAACAAACAACAAAGCCCACTTTCAGTGGGCTTTGTTGTTTCTGTCTGCCAATTCACTTTCTACTCATTTCTGTTCATATAAATTGAGCTTAGTATGAAATACCGAGTCACAATCGAGTCGGCATTGATCTATCATTAGTAAGCGTTTTTTGTATTGAATCAATGTGGTATGCGCTATGGCGTAGGTGAGGGGATGTATGTCACAGCCAGTAGATAAGAAAACCTTTCTGAGTATTTTCTTCACCGTATTTCTGCCAATGTTTTTGGCGGCGGTGGATCAAACACTGCTTGCTACCGCTACGCCCGCCATTGTTCGTGACCTAGGTAATTTACAACTTTCATCGTGGATTGCGATTGGCTACATGCTGGCTAGTGCAGCCAGTGTGCCAGTGTATGGCTGGTTAGGCGATCAATATGGCCGAAAGCCGATGCTGATGACATCGTTAGTGATTTTTGCATTGGGCTCCGTCATCTGTGCTTTTGCCACCAGTATGCCGATGCTGGTGGCGGGTAGGATAGTGCAAGGCTTAGGAAGCGGTGGTTTGATGAGCTTGTCGCAAGCTCTGATTGGTGAATTGGTTCCGCCACGGGAACGTGCCCGATTCCAAGGTTACTTTTCTTCATTGTTCGCGATTGCAAGTATCGGTGGGCCTGTTTTGGGTGGGGTGCTTGTGACTTATCTCTCTTGGCAGTGGTTGTTTTGGTTTAACTTACCTCTGGTTGGCTTGGCTTTATACAAACTATCTAAGTTCAAGTTTGTGCAGACCTCTCGCAAATCGGATGCCTCGATTGATGTTGCTGGACTGATTTTATTCCCCAGCATGATGACATTGATCATCTATTGGCTTTCCGCGGGTGGGCATTATTTTCCTTGGTTCTCGACCACCAGTTTCACTCTTGTGGGGTTATTTGCCGTTACTTCATTTCTGTTTGTGGCTCAGCAAAAAAGAGTTAAAGCTTCATTCCTTCCGCTTGCCTTGTTGGCGAAGCGCGAGATTCACATTCCGCTGCTATCCACATTCATTTTTGCGGCTTGCCTGTTTGCGTTGATCTTCTTTTTGCCAATCTACCTGCAGTTAGGGTTACGGGTTAATGCTGCACAGTCAGGTTTTCTATTGATCCCTCTTTCATGTGGCATCATTGGCGGTGCCTACATCACAGGCAAAGTCATTGCCAAAACGGGAGTGCCGAAATTTTTGCCCGTATGTGGAATGAGTTTAAGCAGTTGTGCGTTTGCGGTGTTGGCTATATTTCCATTGCAGGCAAATGCAGTCAGTGCGTGTGCGGCGCTATGTGGTTTAGGGTTGGGTACGGTAATGCCATCCACACAAGTACTGATACAAACTCTTGCGGGTAAAGCCAATTTGGGGCGCATTACCGCCATGGCCTCGCTAAGCCGATCGTTGGGAGCCTCAGTCGGAACCGCGTTTTTTGGCACTCTAATCTACTCTTTATTACCTGAAATCTCTCCACACAGTGGGTTGCAAGCCATTGCTGCACTACCACAAAATGAAGTGTTGCATGCTTTCCACATTGGATTTGCTGTCGCCTCTTTGCTGGCATTATTTGGTGCTTTTAACGCTTTACGAGCCCCGAAAATTCAATTGGATGACTACGCGTTCGATTCCTAAATCTGAACAGTAGAAGTAATAAAAATCAGCCAGTGTCGATTCGCCCAAGATCAATAATCCTGTTTTCAACAGCAAGTGTAAACGTTTAACCATTGGCTATTCTGTATGGTCATAATAAATAGATTGGTTTTGTTTCATTGTTCGTTACCGCACTTATAACTGTGTTGATAATAGCGATATTGCGATGGCTGACTGCGAGTTGAAGCAGAAATGTCTATCTTCCTGCTGGCGTCAACAAATGAAAATAAATGGAAACGTTTACACTGTGGGATTCGCTTCACAGAATATGATTGGAAATGGTTGCTATGCTTTCGCAAAGGCTGACCAGTGTGTCGTAAGCCTAATGTTTGAGTATTGCTGACTATCTTCTCATCCAATTGTGGGTTGGGAAGTGAGAGAAACATCATGCCTGAGCTTAAGTTCAACCCAGTAGATCATCCTCATCGTCGTTATAATCCATTGACTGGTCAGTGGGTCTTGGTTTCCCCACATCGTGCGAAGCGGCCTTGGAGTGGACAAGATGAAAAGCCAGCGACACAAGAACTCCCCAGTTATGATATGCAATGCTTTTTGTGTCCAACAAATACGAGAATTTCCGGTGATGTGAATCCCGACTATTCGAGCACCTATGTATTTCGCAACGATTTTGCGGCTTTAATGCCAGATTCACCTGAAGCACCAGAGTCCACTCATCCTTTATTTAAAATCCAAGCTGTTCGCGGCTTAAGCCGTGTGATCTGCTTTTCTCCCGATCACAGCAAAACCTTGCCTGAACTTTCTCTGACACAAATCCGAAACGTGATCGAAACGTGGAATGAGCAAATTGAAGAGTTGGGTCAGGATTATGTCTGGGTTCAAGCCTTCGAAAATAAAGGTGAGACGATGGGATGCTCACAACCTCATCCGCATGGACAAATTTGGGCGAATAGCTTCCTTCCGAATGAAATAGAGCGTAAAGAGCAACACCTGAAAGCCTATTACTTAGAACATGGTAGCAACTTGTTGGTTGATTATGTGCAAGCCGAATTGCAGGACGGCGCACGTACGGTCGTGGAAACCGAACACTGGTTGGCGGTTGTCCCTTATTGGGCTGCTTGGCCATTTGAGACTATGTTGTTACCCAAAACGCATATTCGGCGCATGAATGAGTTAAGTGATGCTCAGCGTGATGACTTGGCATTGGCAATTAAAAAACTCACCAGCCGCTATGACAACCTGTTCCAGTGTTCATTTCCGTATTCTATGGGATGGCATTTTGCTCCGTTTTTTGAATCGGGTACGGATATTGAACACTGGCAGCTGCATGCACTTTTTTATCCGCCGTTACTACGCAGTGCCACGGTTCGTAAGTTTATGGTCGGCTACGAAATGCTGGCCGAGAATCAGCGTGACCTGACAGCGGAACAAGCTACGCAACGGTTACGTACTGTGAGTGATGTGCATTACAAGCAAACGAAATAATTTTGAATTGTGCTCAAAGCTTTGGAGTACGGTTCCCCATTTTAAAAGTGAGAAGCCCTATGTCTGAATTAATCCATAACGTCAAAGCTGCGTTCAAACAAGTGCTTAGTTATGTTCCGACACACGTCGTTCAGGCTCCTGGACGAGTTAATTTGATTGGTGAGCACACCGATTACAACGATGGTTTTGTTCTGCCTTGTGCAATCAATTATCAAACTGTGGTCGCTGCAGCCAAACGGGATGATTACACAGTACGCTTGGTGGCCGTGGATTATAGCAATGAAACCGATGAGTTTGACTTACGTGACGAGATTCGTTTTCTGCCAGAGAAAATGTGGGCGAACTACATTCGTGGTGTAGTGAAATGCTTGATTGAGCGTGGTTTTGAGTTTCGTGGCGCGGATATCGCAGTGTCAGGTAATGTTCCGCAAGGCGCTGGACTCAGTTCATCAGCTGCTTTGGAAGTGGTGATCGGCCAAACATTTAAAGAGCTGTATCAATTAAAAATAAGCCAAGCAGAAATTGCTCTTAATGGGCAGCAAGCGGAAAACCAGTTCGTTGGCTGTAATTGCGGGATTATGGATCAAATGATCTCTGCGCAAGGGCAAGCGAATCACGCACTGTTGCTCGATTGCCGCAGTCTGCAAACGGAAGCTGTCTCCATGCCTGAACAGATGGCCGTGGTGATCATTAATTCCAACAAAAAGCGTGGTTTGGTTGATAGTGAATACAACACCCGTCGTCAGCAGTGTGAAGCTGCGGCACAGGCTTTCGGAGTTAAGGCGTTGCGTGATGTGACGATGTCACGATTTCACGTCAAACAAGCTGAGCTTGATCCGATTGTTGCTAAACGAGCGCGGCATGTCATCACTGAAAATGAGCGCACACTGCATGCGGCACAGGCTCTGCGTGAAGGTGATATTAAACGCCTAGGGGAATTGATGGCGGCATCTCATGCCTCAATGCGTGATGATTTTGAAATTACTGTTAAAGAGATTGATATCTTGGTGGAGATCGTGAAAAACGTCATTGGCGATCAAGGTGGAGTGCGAATGACTGGTGGTGGTTTTGGTGGTTGTGTGGTGGCCTTGGTGGCACCAAGTCAGGTTGAAGCGGTCAAGCAGGCGGTTGCTGAACAATACCAAATAGCGACTAGGCTGAAAGAAACCATCTATGTTTGTTATGCGACAGAAGGCGCAGGCTTAGTTGAGCACTTATAAGGCCCGTAATGAATACTTTATTACATACTATGGCTGAACAACCCGCTTACGATGGCTTACCTGCAAAACTGGTTGAGTTAACAAACCAAGCGGGTATGCGTGTGGTTGTGATGGATATCGGTGCAACTTGGCTGAGTTGTACTTTACCCGTTGGTGATGAATCTCGGGAAGTGTTGCTTGGGGTGAGTAACATGACCGATTCTCAGCGCCAAGGCTGCTATTTAGGCGCGACAGTGGGTCGCTACGCTAATCGAATTGCACGAGGGGAGTTGAGCATAGATGGTCGGCATTATCAGCTTTCCGTAAACCAAGCGGGCAATACTTTACATGGTGGTGCACAAGGTTTTGATCGACGTCGATGGACGATTGCCATGCAAAGTGCACAACAAGTCACATTCACTCTATTGTCAGAAGATGGCGACCAAGGCTTTCCGGGCAACTTGCATGCAGCGGTAACTTATACTCTGGATGAGCAAGGTGTCGTAACCATTGCTTATCAAGCGCATACGGATCTTGCTACAGCCGTGAACCTGACAAATCATGCTTACTTTAACCTTAATGGTGCAGATGTCGGTGAGAGTTGTCTTAATCATCGCCTTTGGGTTGATGCCAAACTGTTTTTACCAACAGATGAAGCCGGCATCCCGCTGGGAGAGTTGCAACCAGTTATAGGGACTGGGTTTGATTTCACACAGCCGAAATTGGTTGGTGAAGATTTATTGAAAGAGGATCAGCAAATCGCAGCCAAAGGCTATGATCACAGCTATTACTTTGCACCTAAGCGTGATGTACAAAAGCCTGTTGCTAAGCTTTGGTCTGGCGATGAAAAAATACAACTCATCGTTAGTACAGATAAGCCTGCCATGCAGCTCTATACGGGTAACTGGTTGTCAGGCACGCCGAATCGAAGCGGATCTGAGTACATGGATTACGCAGGGCTGGCTTTGGAAACCCAATTTTTGCCCGATTCACCACATCATCCAGAATGGATTCAACCCAGTTGTATTTTGCAACCTGGCGAGCACTATCAATATCGAACTCGCTATCAGTTTATTTGTAAGCGTTCGGAGTAAAGACTGCTCTGATTCATCACACATCAACTCAGCTAAATCATCTATAGGGTCAGCGTTGAAAAATCTCGACTCTGATTATCTCAACACTCTTAACCATAACCTAACTCAAACTTACATAACCATGACAAAAGTATGGGAATAAAAGGGAGTCATTTTTGTTTGATGGCGTCTAACTAATCGTAAATCTCCAATTGTGTAGTGTTACATAATCCCAGTTGAAAGCTGTTGACCGAGTATATGTAGCACGACCAGACGTTGCTCACGCTTATACCTATTGGGAAGGGCGAGGGCAGTATCATGAAATAGTTCATGAGGAGGACGAAATGAACGACCAACAGTCAACTCCGGCTACTGACAAGGTGTCGGATTCACCAGCAAAGGCGTGGTTCGTCAAGGATCGTTTCGGAATGTTCATTCACTGGGGGCTGTACTCCGTAGGGGCATGGCATCCGTGGCATAAGAACAAGAAGGAACTTACTACCGAACAATATCAGAAATATTTCGATCACTTTGACCCGGATCTCTACGATCCTAAAGAGTGGGCTCGGCAAGCAAAGGCGGCGGGGATGAAGTATGTGGTTATCACCACAAAGCATCACGAGGGATTCTGCCTCTTTGATAGTAAGTACACCGAGTACAAATCGACCAATACCCCATGTGGTAAAGATTTAATCGCCCCATTCGTGGAGGCTTTTCGGGCCGAAGGGCTGAAAATCGGATTCTATTATTCACTGTTCGACTGGCACCATCCTGACTTCACGATCGATATTAATCACCCTCAGCGCAATCACCCCGATGCAGAGGCGATGAACAAGGGGCGGGACATGAAGCGCTATGCGCAGTATATGCGCGACCAAATCACTGAGTTGCTGACCAACTACGGTAAGATCGATATTATTTGGTGTGATTTCTCCTATGTGGACTGGGAATGGCATGGTAAGCCCGGTAAAGGTCGCAATGATTGGGAAAGTGTTGAACTGGTCAAACTTATCCGCAAATTGGCACCAGATATTCTCATCAATGACCGTCTCGACCTAAATGATGTAGAAGGATATCAACCTGACATCATTTGCCATGAACAAATCATTCCATCCCCACGTCCGACAGTTCCGGATCATGCGGTAGGATGGGAGGCCTGCCACACCCTAGCGGGACTGTGGTGTTATATTCGCGAAGAGTTCAAATGGAAAACGCCCGAACAGTTAGTGAATTTACTGAGTGACATTGTGGCATTGGGAGGGAATCTGCTGATGAATATTGGCCCCACGGCCCGCGGTACCTTTGAACCTCGTGCCGCTGAAGCGCTGAAAGTCTATAGCGACTGGATGGCGGTGAACGGCCGAGCGATCTATGAAACGGTTCCGTCTGAATTTGAGGCGCCTGACGGATGCCGATTTACCCAAAAAAATAACCGGCTTTATGTCCATATCCAAAACTGGCCTCATAAAGCTATCCACGTGAAGAAACTGATAGGCCGTGTTGCATATGCACAAATGCTACACGACGCCAGTGAGGTGTTTTGGACCGAGGTTAAACATGATGGTAGTGTAAGATTTGAGCTACCATTGGTTAGACCCAAAATCAATGTACCTGTAATTGAAATATTCCTAAAGGAGGAGTAACGATTTAAGTGTTGCCTCAAAATAGGAAAGCCGTATTGATGTTTTGAAGTAAAACCACAAGAGAACAAAACAGTGATATAGGTTGCTTCCATCGGCGCCGCAATGTCAATTGCGGCCGCTGACGAGGCGAGTCTAGTGTGACATATGGGATGTAGCAATCGAGTATATTGAAAATAAACAAAAGAATTACAAAGTAGTTTTGTATAATAAAAATGAATCTAAGTGATTTCATTTATTATATCTTCCATTTTAATTTTGTCCGCGTCAGTTTATTCCTACAGTTACTTTGTTGACAAAATATATTTAAAATTAAATCATTAACTTGATTCTTTTCGATAACAATAATTCAAATTGGAAATATGAAAGTTAAATTAATATCCGCCATGATTGCGATGACTATCGCTGGTTGTAATCATGACTCTATGTATAATTCTTCCGGTAGCATTAAGCCTGATATTCCGAATATTGGTAATGGCAATGATCCTGCAGTTGACGGTGGCGAGCTTCCTGATATCGGCGTGGATGATCCCATTATCTTTTCTCAACTTTCCCTTGATGGGAATCTGATGTTTGGTGAATCAGTACAGTGTAATAATCAGCCAGCTTATGAATTTTCCGTTGAGCAAAAAGACCATGTAATTTGTACATTAAATGATCGAGTTCTGGCGACGTTTAATTCCCCTTTCGATGCAGTTAATTCGCGTATGATGAATCGTTCGAGCACGCTCGAATTATTAAAGCTCATTGATGCTGATGAATATAAAGACTCAGTCCAGCGCCAAAAAAACATTCAGACGCTGATAAAAAACATGGGCAATATTCAGGGGAAAAATATTGAACTCAATTTCAGCTCTTCTCGTGATCAACTGACTTTTGATAACTATTTAAGCCATAGCTTAGATTTACCAGAAGCTGAATTTCGTGAATTGATTACGGAAAAAGTCAGCAACGATAATCAAGTAGATAAACAGCCATCACACATGTGCCTGATATTCCGCCAGCAATAACGGAAGGGGCATCCAGTGATCTCAACAGCAATTTTGTTTCTGCCAATGCTGAAGAGGCGTTGGTGTATAAGCCGACAGAAGTGATCCTTAGCCAAGGACAACTGCTTGATAGCCAAGGTCGCCCTGTCAACGGTATTGCTTATTTCAGCAATCACAGTCGTGGTGTGACGGGCGTGAATAAAGAAGGGCGAGCTACAGGTGATGGTCGTTTTGAGTTCTCGTGGGGAGATACCATCAGCTTTGCGATTGATACCTTTGAACTCGGACAGATTCGCGGCAATAAAAGTACCTTTGAACTGACAGAATTAGCGGCGGGTAATGAAGGGAAAAATGCACAAGCCTTAGTGTTACGTTATGCAGACAGTACTCATGATTCAGTGTCGATTTCAGACAAAGTCACGCAAGTTTTTGCTCAATATCCGAATGTGGTGAATGAGGCGATTTCATTATCGTTGAGTAATGATGATGTGGCATTGGAGATCGGTGGTGGTGAAACACAAATCGTACCGGGAGAATTTAATCAGCAGTTCTCGCAAGGCATTGCCGCCGAAATTGATCAAGCTCTAAAGCCAACAAGCTTTTATCAAGCGTGGGCCGAGCCAGTACAAAAATCAGCTGTGGATCCCGAGGCAAGCCGCATTCAGGCAGATATTCAAAAACTATGGGGAGCGACACCAGAAGTACAGCAGCAGGGGTGGAAAAAAGTAGAACGCTTCCATGTTTTCCACGACAGTACTAATTTCTACGGTAGTACAGGCAGCGCTCGCGGTCAGGCTGCAGTCAATATTGCCAATAGTGCTTTCCCAGTGCTGATGGCGCGTAATGACAACAACTATTGGATTGATTTTGGCAAGCCAAAGGCTTGGGATTCACAAGGGCTAGCTTTTATCACAGAGGCGCCATCTCAAGTTAAACCCGAAAAAGTATCGGCAGAAACCACGACGTTTAATTTGCCATTCATCAGCTTAGGTGAGTTAGGCAAAGGTAAAGTAATGGTGTTGGGTAATGCACGCTATAACAGTGTGCTGGTTTGCCCGAATGGTTTCAGTTGGAATGGCGGTGTCGATCAACAAGGCCAATGTACCTTAAACAGTGACAGCCATGATATGGGGAACTTTTTCAGTAACGTTTTTCATTACCTGACAGGAAAAAACTCGGCTGAAATTACCGTTGGCACCAATATTCCTTATGTCTATTTTAAACGTGGCGGTCAGGTTCTTGGGAACCAAGCTCCATTTGTATTGGATCCTCGTTTTGCTACGCAAACCGAACAGTTAAGTAATTTCTCAAATCTAGACCCTGAAACTATGCCTGTTGTGATCATCAACGGGTATGAATATCTCGGGCACAGTGGTATCGGTGCGTATGATTTACCGATGAGTGCAGATATACAGCGTCCGAAATTAACCCAAGAAGATGTCAGCGATCTTATCGACTATGTAAGCCGTGGCGGTAACGTTTTGATGATGGAAACCATCATTAACCGTACCAATGCGGGAGAAGTCGCACGATTGTTAGACAGTGCCGGTATTGCTTTTGGCATGGGTTCCAGCGTGGTTGCTAATGGTAATGGGCCAAGTGGTGGCTATCCTGATCGCGTGCGTAACCAGCGCCAACATGGTATTTGGGTTTTAGAACGTTATGCCGCAGTGACTGGTGAAAATGGTGTCGCGCCAACACTTCCATACACCATTAAGGAAGATGGTAGCGTTGAGTGGAAGTTCATCGTTGATGGTAAACCAGATGATAAACCTAAGCTTGAGATGGCGACGTGGACCGAAGAAGACAGCCAAGGCAATCCAGTGAAGCAGGCGGCTTTCATCGACGAATCAAGCCATTGGCAAAAAGATGCCAATGGAAAAGTGATATACGATGACAACGGCAAACCGATTCTGGATAAACAGAGCTTAGCCGCCGCCAAACAGCGTATTCTGAATGCTTTTATCACATCAGAAGGCAAGTCTGCATATCAAGAGTGTCGTGATAGTGAATTCCATTACGAAGTGAATTGTTTGGAATATCGACCCGGGAATGGGATCCCAACCAGTGGTGGTATGCATGTGCCTATTTATACTGAGCTGAAGCTGGGTAATGACGAAGCCAAAGCGATGGTGAAGGCAGCCAACTTAGGTACTAATATTGAAGCCCTGTACCAGCATGAGCGTTATTTCCGTACCAAAGGAAAACAAGGTGAGCGATTAAACAGCGTTGACCTGAATCGTATTTATCAGAATTTGAGTGTATGGCTGTGGAATGATCTGGATTATCGCTACGAATCTGGCCATGGCGATGAGCTAGGCTTCAAACGCTTTACCGAGTTCCTCAACTGTTACACCAATGATCAAGCGGGTGGTAATACCCAATGTCCAACCGATCTGAAATTACAACTTAATCAGATGAAGATGGTGTACGGTGATGAGGCTGGAGAATATGCAGGCCAAATGAACCCAAGTTATCCATTGAATTATATGGAGAAACCGTTAACTCGCTTAATGCTTGGCCGTTCCTATTGGGATTTGGATATCAAGGTGGATGTGCGTGAATTCCCAGGAGAGGCTGAAAATGGTTCGGGTGGTGGCAACATTACCTTGGATATGCGTAACCTAACGACGGCTTGGTTTGCTGGTAATCGCCAGCCTACAGGGCAGTGGGCGGTTGCTCAGCAGGAGTTTTCGGTATCCGTTTCTGGAGAAAACTCTCCAGTGACCATCACTATTGCCTTGGCGGATGATCTTACTGGGCGTGAAAAGCATGAGTTAGGTTTGAAACGGCCACCAAGAATGACGAAATCTTTCGTGATTGGCGGTGATCAACCCAAAAGTCAGAGCTTTACTGTGCCATACGGCGGTTTGATTTATGCACAAGGTGGTAACAGTGAGCAGGTCACACTAAGTTTCAGTGGTACGGTGAATGCACCGTTGTATAAGAATGGTCAATGGCAAAATGGGTTAAATTCCCCAGCACCAATTGGTGAAGTTGTTTCCAATACTTTTGTGTTCACTGCGCCCAAAGCAAACTTGAATGCATCTGGTTATAACGGTGGTATCGCACAATTTGCAGATGATCTGGATACCTTTTCCGAAGATCTTAATGACTTCTATGCGCGCGATGAAAATGTTGATGGAAAACGTAATCGCAAAGCAACAGGTGAGAGCAATCCAAACAACCGACATCATTTTGTTAATGATATCGCCATCAGTGTTGGTGCTGCACATTCTGGCTATCCAGTGATGAATTCTAGCTTTAATGCTAAAAGCCCAAGCCTGAATACGTCACCACTGAATAGCTGGTTGCTTTGGCATGAGGTGGGGCATAACGCTGCAGAAGCGCCTTTCAATGTTGATGGTGCTACCGAGGTAGTGAATAACTTACTTGCACTTTATATGCAGGATCGCCATTTAGGTAAAATGGCACGAGTTGAACAAGACATTCGGATTGCGCCTGATTTTGTGAAAATGGAACATGGACATGCATGGGGTGCTGGTGGCGCCGGTGAGCGCTTGGTGATGTTTGCTCAGTTAAAAGAGTGGGCGGAAAGCGAATTCGATATTGCAGATTGGTACCCAAATGAGTTGCCTTCATACTACAAGGTTGAATCAGGCGTGAAAGGGTGGAACCTGTTTAAGTTGATGCACCGTTTAACCCGTAATGCAGACGATGGCGTTATAAACCTCAAAGGTGAGAATCTATGCCAAGCCACAGGGTTGGGTAAGAGTGATCAACTAATGCTTTGCGCTTCATATGCTGCACAAACTGATTTAACCGAGTTTTTTGATGCTTGGAATCCAGGTAGCAAAGCCTTTGTTTATCCGGGGGATCCTAAGCCGCATTATGAAGGTGGGATAACCGAGGCAGGGAAGAGTCGTGTGAGAGCACAGCAGTACCCTAAACCGGTTCGAAACCCGCTGCTGATTAATGAAATTAGCCAATAAACTTTTACATTAAACAAGAATAGAGCGTCATGATGGCGCTCTATTTTTATACGGACAATTGGACAATAAATATAATCGAAAGTCTTACATTTTATTTTTCTCCATAACACGAACAACAACGGCTAAAAATAGGATGTCTTTTAATAAGAAGAAGTTTGGAACCAAAATTCCATCAGAAACTTTCCATGCATTCGGTGTTGTGATTAAAAAGCTCAGAGTAGTAATAAATATAACGACACCAGCAATAGCGGAATAATAAGCAATTTTCGGTGAGCGAAATCCCACCAACAAGCCAATTCCTACAATAATTTCGGTAGCGCCAATAAGGTTAGAAACGGCTTGAACAGAGAGAATTTGATAAGTCCAACTCATTAATGGGTGATTAACGACTAATGGTTCAATCAACTTAGCTTCAGTAGGCGTAAATTTGTAAATGCCAAGCCAGATTAAAATCAAAGAAACACCAATAACACCAATAAGATAGCTGTATTGGGTAGAGTGTTTTTGAGTTGTTGCACTGTGCATGAAAAAAGGCTCCTTAATATTGATGGCTTCACTAAAATTTTAGATAAATAGTTTGTGTAGATTGACTTGCACGAATGATATGACCCGAGAGAAGCAATAAATCATTCAAGATTAGGAAAAATTTATTTTTGAAAATGAAACATTTCATTTCTATGAAGTGGCGAACAAGAAATAAACTAATGGAGTGAAGGCTAATTTAATCTTTACTAATAATTATATTTTATGAACGAACATCACATTACGATGGTTAAAATAACATCATCACATAAACGTCATACGGAAAAATACATTTTACAACCCAAATTGATATCGATTTTTTCTATTAAATTCATCGTTATTTTCCATTAAGTAAAAATCTTGTTTGCCAGTATATTTTTGTTGGGCAGAAAAGAGCTTTTGAATTACCCATTCTCCGCTTTGTGAGCAAGAATGGTCGGTCGCATTGGAGAGCAACCATGCAGATGTCAAAAAGCTTCTTATTAATATCAATGGGGTTAGTCGCGGTTTCAGTACAGGCACAAACTCTAACGAGAGACAATGGTGCGTCAGTCGGCGACAACCAGAATTCGATGACTGCAGGTGAAAATGGCAGCGTTTTGTTGCAAGACGTTCATCTGATTCAAAAATTACAACGTTTTGCTAGAGAGCGAATCCCTGAGCGTGTTGTGCACCCAAGAGGTACTGGTGCACACGGTGAATTTGTCGCGTCTGGCGATTTTAGTGATTTAACCCTATCTGCACCTTTTACCAGCAAAGGTAAAGTAACGCCGGTGTTTGTTCGCTTTTCTACTGTAGTTCACTCAAAAGGCTCACCAGAGACGCTGCGTGATCCACGAGGTTTTGCAACCAAATTTTACACCGAGCAGGGTAACTGGGACTTGGTGGGTAATAACCTGCCTGTGTTCTTTATTCGTGATTCAATCAAGTTTCCGGATATGGTTCATTCACTGAAGCCATCACCAATTAGCAATATTCAAGATCCGAATCGCTATTTTGATTTCTTCAGCAATGAACCTGGTTCAACTCATATGCTGACATGGGTATATACCAACTTAGGTACGCCAGCCAGCTACCGTACCATGGATGGTTTTGGTGTTCACGCTTACAAATGGATCAATAAAAAAGGCGACGTTAACTATGTGAAATTCCACTGGAAGAGTCAGCAAGGTATCGAAAGCTTACGCCCTGATGAAGTGGCCAAAGTACAAGGGCAAGACTTTAACCATTTGACCAATGATTTGTATGCGCAAATTAACGCAGGCAATCATCCGAAATGGGATCTTTACGTGAAGGTGTTGACTCCAGAACAACTGAGCAAACTGGATTACAACGGTTTAGATGCAACCAAAGTTTGGTTGGATGTACCTGAGAAGAAAGTCGGCACCATGACTCTTAATCGAGTGCCAGATAACTTCTTCTTGGAAACAGAACAATCGGCATTTGCGCCATCTAACCTGATTCCAGGTATTGAGCCATCGGAAGATCGTCTATTGCAAGGCCGTTTATTTGCGTACGCCGATACTCAACTGTATCGCTTAGGGGCCAACCTGTTCCAACTGCCGATTAACCGTCCGTTGGCAGAGGTGAACAGCCATAACCAAGACGGAGCTAGCAACAACGCTCAGACAAGCTCTGATATTAATTACGAACCAAGCCGCCAGCTTGATCTTAAGGAAGCGCCTGAGTTCAAAGCGGTGGAAACCAAACTCGTTGGTACAGTGCAGCAGAAAGCGATCAGCAATCCGCGTAATTTCTATCAAGCCGGTGTGCTATATCGCAGCTTAAGTGAGCAGGACAAACAAGACCTCATCACGAATTTGGCTGGTGACCTGAATAAAGTGAATGATGAAGTGATCAAAGCCACTATGGTCAGCCATTTCTACCGTGCAGATAAAGATTACGGTACCCGCTTAGCCAATGCGACCAACACAGACATGAAACAGGTTATGAAAAAAGCAACGATGTAACCAATAAAGTTTTGCCCCACAAGAGATAAGTCTGCTCTTTTCTGCCCGAAAAACAGGGCTCTTGTGGGGCATTCATTGGTTATAAAAGGAGATGGAAAATGAAGTGGCTTCGGCAATTTATCTTGATGGGGTTGTTGATTTTACCTTTCGGAACCAGCTTTGCTGCCAGTGAAGAAGTGGATTCAACACAAGAATATCAATCACTGATTACCCTTTTTTTTGCCGCAGCCAGAACGGGCAATAACGAAGTTGTGAGTGAGTTCCTTTCTGCTGGTTTCCCCATTAATCAAAGAAATTCTGAGAGTTATACCGCACTGATGGTTGCTGCTTACCAAGGTAACGCAGAGACGGTTGATCTACTGCTTAATTCAGGTGCTAATGCTTGTTTGCAAGATAAACGTGGCAATACTGCCTTGATGGGCGCTTTATTGAAGAGAGAAATTCAAATAGCAAGAGCCTTATACCAAGCGGAATGCACAGATGACATTCGCAATAAGGCAGGACTTTCAGTGAAAGAATTTGCAGAGTTGTACGGTCAATCTGAAACGTTAAGAACGCTGCATCAAGAAAAATTGGCAGCGCAATCTCATACAGAATCGCAATCTGTCAACTAAGCTTGTTGGATTGCGTTGATCACCAATCATAAATAAGGATATCGATAATGAATAAATACACGTTGTTTGCTGTCGCCGCTTTACTTTCTCAACCTGTTCTTGCGCAAGAAATAACGGTGGCTATGACCGATTTAAACTCAGGTCAATCTGTAGGTACAGTGACATTAACGGATAGTGACTATGGCACGGTGTTTACACCGCAACTGATGGGTTTACCAGCAGGCACCCACGGTTTTCATGTGCATGCGAATGCCTCGTGTGAAACCAGTATGAAAGATGGAAAAACAGTATTGGGCGGTGCAGCCGGTGGGCATTATGACCCGCAGAATACAGGTAAACATGGTCACCCATGGACTAACGACAATCACTTAGGTGATTTACCTGCACTCTATGTTGATGCTCAGGGTCAAGCAAACCAACCTGTACTGGCACCTCGATTCAAAATGGCGGATGTAAAAGGCCGTGCGCTGATGATCCATGCGGGTGGAGATAATCACTCAGATCACCCAATGGCGCTCGGTGGTGGTGGTGCACGCATCGTTTGCGGTGTGATCCAATAATCAACCTAAGCTAAGTCTCCGGTGATTCTGGCTATCAGAACAAGATGGCCAGAATTTTGTTTTATGTAATGGCAGATCGTCAGATTTAAACCTTGATTCTGCCTTGACGTAGAGCCCATGATCCGTCATAAACGCTAACTCAAACTCCCTTCTAGTTTTAAGAGAACGCGATGACGATTCCAGCTTCAATCCCAACCAAAATTACTTTCTTTGAATTTCTGACTCCGCTGGTGGCTTCTGGCGCAAAGACCATTACTATTCGTGATAAATCCGAGAGTCATTATGTTCCGGGAACTCGCGTGGAAGTGTTTACTTTAGAAACCGATCGTAAAGTCTGTGATATCGAGATTGTCTCTGTTGAGCCATTAAAATTTCATGATATCAATGAGTTCCACGCCGAGCAGGAAGCCATTGAGTTGCCAAAACTCAAATCGTTGATCAAAGAGATTTACCCGAATACCGATGAGCTGTTTGTGATCACTTATCAGCTAGTGAATATGTTGTAGCACAAAATAATGGTGAAAGAGTTATGTCGGAGAAACACCAAGGCTTAAAAGCGGTCGCAATTTTAGAATCTACCAAAGGGCTTGTGTCTCTTTTTGTAGGCTTAGGGCTACACCATTTCGCAGGTGATAGTTTGCAACAGCTACTGCAAGATTTGTTGCTGCATTTGCATTTAAACCCGGCTAGCTATTGGCCTGAAAAAGTCATGCATGAAGCTGGGCTAATTGCTCATTTCAATCTGAATTGGGTCGCGGCAGGCGCACTGGCTTACGGCATGATTCGTTTGATTGAGGCTTATGGCCTCTGGCATAACTTATTGTGGACAGAATGGTTTGCTTTGCTCAGTGGCGCCATTTATTTACCATTTGAAATCTATGAGCTATTTGCCCACCCGGGGCTATTGAGTATTTCGGCTTTACTGATCAACGTAATCATAGTGTTCTACATGTATCGCATTGTTCGAACCAAAGAAAAACAGAGATAAGATGCAAAGGATAGGGCGCTCAGCTATGCTAGCGCCGCCGTCGTTTCGGTACGGTATCTGGATAGGACTGAATAAAGAAATGAATCCGATTGTGGTCAGTGTCGGGCTGCTGATTTGCAGCAATGTATTTATGACTTTCGCTTGGTACGCGCATCTTAAAGAGCTGAATAACAAACCTTGGATTATTGCCGCCTTGGTTAGCTGGGGGATTGCCCTGTTCGAATACCTTCTGCAAGTTCCTGCGAACCGAATTGGTTACACCGCTCTCAATGTTGGGCAACTGAAAATTTTACAAGAGGTGATCACCTTAATGGTGTTCGCTCCTTTTTCGGTATTCTATTTACGTGAACCTTTGAAACTCGATTATCTATGGGCTGGACTTTGTCTGGTGGGGGCTGTCTATTTTGCTTTTCGCAGCAAGTTTGCCTAACGATCTTGAGCCGCTAGCTATATTGTTTTCTTGATCGTTTCTGTCGCAGTACCCAAAGAATAAATCGATAGATGGGTTTGCCAAGCCTCCCGAGCTTTGAATGTGGAGCTTGGCTATAAGCCATTAGAGCCATGCCGATCATCGCAACAGAAAAATGCACGTACCACGGTGAATTGGAATCAATCCAGTGTCGTGATTCGTAACCGGAACAGTCATCTCGTAAACCTAATAGGTAAAGGATGATTTGGATAAAAAAAATCAATCCTCCCCATAAGAAGGGATGCTTCTTTCTAATTATCTTCAAGAATTTTTCCATCACGATTCAGTTACCGACAAAAGACCAAAAGCCGATGACTCGGCTTTTGGGATATTACAGAAATACAATGTTATTGATTCACTCTTTCCACAGGGTTTCGAGTGATAGCTCATGAGATGCGAAAGGTTTAATGAGCAATGCCACCTTGGGTGAGCTTTTTCGGGTCAAGCAGAGTCTCGAGCGTTGCGCGGTCAATATCGGTTTCCTCTACGGCAACATCCAAAATTGCTCGACCTTGTTGGTACGCTTTTTTGGCAATTTCTGCGGCTTTGAGATATCCAATCACCGGATTCAGAGCTGTCACCAAAATTGGGTTTTTCGCGAGTGCCTTTTCAAGGTTGTCATGTCGTACTTTAAAAGTCTCGATTGCTTGATCAGCAAGAGCAGTGCTGGCGTTGGTCAGGAGTTCAATTGACTCCAGAAGATTGTGTGCAATCACAGGTAACATCACATTGAGTTGGAAGTTACCTGATTGCCCAGCCACAGTAATGGTTGTGTCGTTGCCGATAACTTGGGCAGCTACCATGGTGACAGCTTCAGGAATCACAGGGTTGACCTTACCGGGCATGATGGATGAACCAGGTTGTAGACCTTGCAGCTCAATTTCACCCAATCCAGCCAGCGGGCCAGAATTCATCCAGCGCAGATCGTTGGCTATTTTCATCATGGCAACGGCGGCTGTTTTCAGTTGGCCAGAGAGTGCAACAATGCAATCTTGGCTGCTGAGGTTATAGAAAAAGTTGTCACTGGGTTGGAAGGTAATTTGGCTAAGTTGGCTGAGATTATCAGCAAAAATGCGGGCAAAGCGTGGGTCGGCATTAATCCCTGTACCCACAGCAGTTCCCCCTTGCGCCAACGCTTTAACTGGGGAAAGCGCGTGATCTATGCCTTGCATCGCATGATCAATTTGGCTTTTCCAGCCCCCCAGCTCTTGGGCGAAAGTGACAGGCATGGCATCCATCAAATGGGTGCGTCCTGTTTTCACCACATCTGCCAGCTCCGACTGCTTCGCAGCCAGTGCTTGGCTTAAATGAGCGAGTGCCGGAATCAGCTTCTGCTCTATACCGATTGCGGCGCTAACTTGAATCGCAGTTGGGATCACATCATTACTGCTTTGTCCCATGTTGACATGATCATTCGGGCTTACGCTGTAGCCCAACTCTTGTGAGGCAAGGGTAGCAATCACCTCATTCGCATTCATATTGGAGCTGGTTCCAGAGCCTGTTTGAAACACATCGATGGGGAATTGGTCGCCATGCTCTCCGTCAATCACAGCTTGCGCGGCATTGCTAATGGCCTGAGCAATATCACCTTCTAAGAGTCCTAACTGTGCATTGCTGATTGCGGCTGCTTGCTTGATATAAGCTAGAGCAACAATAAACGTGCTTGGCATGGTGTATTGGCTGAGAGAAAAGTTATCTACAGCACGTTGAGTTTGCGCTTGATAGAGCGCATCAGCAGGGACTTTCACTTCACCCATGCTGTCTTTTTCGATTCGATACTTGAGAGTCATAACAGATCCTTTGGTTAATCAAGTGGAGCTTGAATTTGTTGTAATTTTTGTTTGAGTCGCTGCAGTTGCCGTTCTCCATTCTCGACTTGTTGATAGCACTTATTCAGCTCCATCAGCAGGATATAAATCGAATCAAGACAGACTCGGCGAAATACACGACTGCGTGTAGGGTCTTGAATAGCATCTAAAAAATGGAAGTAGATTTGGCGTAAAAATAGTTCACACAGTAAGAAGTTTTGCTCCTTTGCCCCCTCATAGTGATGAGAGGCAATAAGGCGTGCACAGTGAATGTAGTCATAAATCACATCAGGCTCAAAGCCACTCTCGATCTCATGCACCAGAAATCTATCCTGCGCCTTAAAGAACGCATTGTATAACCATGTTCTATTTTCCATACCACCCCCTCCCAACTTTCAAATGATAATTATTATCACTAATTTGTCGAATGCAACTGACTTTTGCTTTTTGAAGATAAAAAGAGACAAAAAGCATGGCTTGTTTTATGGCGATAGAGTTGAAAAACATTTTATTTCAATACATTAGACCGTTTATTTCAGAGGTAAATAACGAAATAACTATCAAAGTGATAGTTATTTCTGAATAGCTCATGCCAACTTGCCTGCTTAGTATCTGCCGTAAATATCAAATTTAAAGATCTGATTTAGCCGCGGTGAAACGGTAGTTACACAGTTTTTGTGGTTGAATCATAAATGACAATCATTATCATCTTGGTGGTTTGTTGCAAACGAGAGAATCGAACTATGGCAGATCAAGAACGGGGTGTTGCAGCCTTTTCACTGCACACAACAGAGTGGCAGGGTGTGACGATGACGGATAGCGCGGCGAAGCGAATTATACAGCTCAGCCTTGATGGCAAAGTCATTCAACTGAACGTGAAAGCATCAGGGTGTACCGGATATGCCTATGTTCTTGATCAACATGAAGCACCCACTGCTGATGCACTCTGTTTTGAACACCTAGGTGCACAGCTCTATGTTCCGTTATCAGCAATGCCATTTTTAGACGGAACCGAGGTGGATTATGTGCGTCAGGGCTTAAATCAAATTTTTATTTACCACAATCCTAAAGCCAAAGCCCTGTGTGGGTGCGGCGAAAGTTTCGGTGTTTAGTGTATGTCAGCAGTAGAAATTCAGCCTGATATTCAGGCCGCCATGGGCAACAAATACAAAGCAGGATTTTTCACTCAGCTGGAAAATGACACTTTGCAACAAGGCATCAATGAGCAGGTTGTGCGTGCCATTTCTGCCAAACGTAATGAGCCAGAGTGGATGTTGGAGTTCCGACTCGAGGCCTACCGTATCTGGCAGCAGATGGAAGAACCACATTGGTTGAAGGCGGATTATCCTTCTCTCGATTACCAAAGTTACAGTTACTATTCCGCGCCAGCCTGTGCCAAATGTGGTGACGATTCGGACTTCTGTGATGGTAGTACGCCATTTTTAACCCAAGAAGTTGAGCATGCTTTTGAACAACTCGGTGTGCCAGTACGCGAAGGTGCAGAAGTTGCGGTCGATGCAATTTTTGATTCCGTATCGGTGAGCACAACCTATCGTGAAGAGTTGAAACAGCATGGGATTATTTTCTGCTCATTTAGTGAAGCGATCCGCGATTATCAGGATTTAGTGCGCCGTTATTTGGGAAGCGTTGTTCCACCAAAAGACAACTTTTTTGCAGCACTGAATGCGGCAGTGGCTTCCGATGGATCCTTTGTTTACATCCCGCCCGGCGTGCATTGCCCACGTGAACTGTCCACTTATTTTCGAATCAATCAGGCTAAAACAGGGCAGTTTGAACGCACAATTTTAATTGCGGACGAAGGCGCTTTCGTCAGCTATATCGAAGGTTGTTCCGCCCCTGTGCGTGATAGCTATCAACTGCATGCCGCTGTGGTGGAAGTGATCGTTCATAAAAATGCGCAAGTGAAATATTCCACTGTGCAGAATTGGTTCTCCGGTGCTGAAGGCTCTCAAGGTGGCATTCTCAACTTCGTAACCAAACGTGCTCTGTGTGAGGGTGAAAATAGCAAGATGTCATGGACACAATCGGAGACTGGGTCAGCGATCACTTGGAAATACCCGAGCGTGATTTTGCTTGGCGACAACTCGGTTGGTGAGTTCTATTCCGTGGCTCTGACCAATGGTGAGCAGCGTGCTGATACGGGAACAAAGATGATCCATATCGGTAAAAACACCCGCTCGACCATTATCTCGAAAGGCATTTCAGCCGGACGCAGTGAAAACAGCTACCGCGGTTTAGTGAAAATTTTACCTAGTGCCAGTGGTGCCAGAAACTTTACACAGTGTGATTCCATGTTAATTGGCGCGGAATGTGGCGCACATACTTTCCCGTATGTCGAGGTGAGAAACCCGACGGCTCAAGTGGAACATGAAGCCACAACATCACGCATCGGTGAAGATCAGCTGTTTTACTGTTTGCAACGCGGTATCTCAGAAGAAGATGCCATCTCAATGATTGTTAATGGTTTTTGCAAAGAAGTTTTCTCCGAGTTGCCGCTTGAGTTTGCCGTTGAGGCACAAAAGCTGCTCTCCATCAGTCTCGAACACAGTGTGGGTTAAACCTATGTTAGACATTCAAAATTTACAGGCCAGTGTAGAGGGTTCTCCCATCTTAAAAGGCATCAATTTGGTCGTTCGCCCCGGTGAGGTGCACGCCATCATGGGTCCTAATGGCTCAGGGAAGAGCACCCTTGCCTCGACCATCGCAGGAAAAGAGGCCTATGAAGTGACCGGCGGTAGCATCTTGCTGAATGGCCAAGACCTGACCGAGCTTGAACCTGAAGAGCGTGCTGGGGAAGGGGTGTTTTTGGCATTCCAATATCCGGTGGAAATTCCGGGTGTCAGCAATCGGCTGTTTTTACAAACTGCACTCAATGGCATTCGCCAGTACCGAGGTTTGCCAGAGTTGGATCGCTTTGAGTTTGAAGATCACCTAGAACAGAAAGCTCAACTGCTCAAGATGCCGTTGGATTTACTGAATCGTTCTGTGAACGAAGGATTTTCTGGTGGTGAGAAAAAACGTAACGACATGGTGCAAATGGCCGTGCTGGAACCTCAGTTGTGCATTCTCGATGAAACGGATTCAGGGCTTGATATTGATGCGCTCAAAGCTGTTTCTGAAGGTGTGAATGCACTGCGCGATGGTAAGCGAGCTTTTATTGTTGTTACCCACTATCAGCGGATCTTGGATTACATCAAACCTGACTTTGTGCATGTGCTGTATCAAGGCCGGATTGTGAAATCGGGAGATCACACTTTAGCGAAGCGTTTAGAGGATGAAGGTTATGGTTGGATTAACGCACAAGAGTAGCCAACAAACGCTCAAACAATTGGAGAAACTGCGTGGTGATGCGCAGTGGCAGCAGCAAAGCTGGGCACAATTACAAGAGATTGGCCTACCCAAAGAGCGTGATGAAGGGTGGAAATACACATCGCTCAACGAATTCGCGCTATTGAGTTTTCAGGCTGCTGATAAACAGCCACTGACACCAGAAACCTTAGCTTGGTTAAGCCAATTTGAGGGCTATCGGTTAGTGTTTAGCAATGGTGCTTGGCTGAGTGAATGGTCTGATGTGATTCCCGGCGTCACCATTACTCCTATTGAGCTGTGGAATGAACAGCAGTTAAAACAAGTGAATCAGTCGGTGCAGGGTGAAGCATTTGCATTACTTACCGATGCGACTGCGAATGCAGGGATTCATCTAGCAGTCAGCCGCGAATTTGTTACCGACAAGCCTATTTATCTGCTGCATGTTCAAACGGCAAATCGTGGTGTGTTGTGCAGTTATCGACACCACCTAGAGTTGGCGCGTTTAGCGCAGTGCCAACTCTACGAACACTACTTCTCGCTTGATGAAAGTCACGGTGTCACTTGCTCTCGTGTGTCTGCCAATGTTGCTGAAGGCGCGCAATTGGAGCATGCCAAAGTGATCGAAGAAGGCTCGCAGCAACACCATTTTGCGCACAACGATCTGCGATTAATCCGAGATAGTCAGGCGCAAAGTCACAGCTTTTTATTAAGCGGACAATTGATTCGCCAACAAACCAGTACGTTGCTTGCCGGAACCGGGGCAGAAGTTCAAATGCACAGTTTGTCATTGCCTGAAGCAAATACGACCAGCGATAGCCGTACTTTTTTACGGCATCAAGCCGCTCACTGTCGCAGCTATCAATCCCACAAAGTGATAGCAAAAGAAGAAAGCAACGCCGTGTTTCATGGCCTGATTCTGGTTGATAAAGGCGCGTTAAAAACTGATGGTCAAATGGACAATCACAACTTGCTTTTGGGTAATCACTCACAGGTTAACAGCCAGCCGCAGTTGGAGATCTATGCCGACGATGTGAAATGTAGCCACGGTGCGACGACAGGACAAATCGACCCTGAACAGCTGTTTTATTTGCAAGCGCGTGGCATTGAACGTGCGAAAGCACTGCATATGTTGACTTACGCTTTTGCAGGTGAGCGGATTGCAGCGGTGAGCGACTCTAAATTACGTGATTATTTGGCGCAGCGTGTGTCGAGTAAACTGGAGGCGTAATGAGTGATTTAACTGTCGTGCAAGCCAACAGTACTGAAGGAACCTCACCATGGCGTGATGATTTCCCAACACTTGGTGTTCAATTGGGTGGTGTACCGTTGGTTTATTTGGATTCGGCAGCCACAGCGCAAACGCCACAAGTCGTCATTGAGCGTATGCAGCACTTTTACCAAAGTGAATACGCCAGCGTTCATCGTGGTATTCATCAATTGAGCAGCACTGCAACAGACAACATGGAAGCGGTGCGGGACAAAGTGCAGCACTTTATTGGTGCCGCAAAGCGTGAAGAAATTGTGTTCACTAAGGGAGCGACAGAGGCGATCAATCTAGTCGCGAACAGCTTCTTACGTCCGATTTTGCAACAAACCACAACGCCAGTTGAAATTGTCATTTCAGAATTAGAGCACCACGCCAACATTGTTCCTTGGCAACTGCTTGCTGAACAGTATCCGCTGACCATTAAAATCTGGCCGGTTAACCCGCAAGGCCAGCTTGATCTTGCGATGTTGGAACCACTCTTGACTGAACACTCTCGGCTGATTGCGTTAGCGCATGTTTCTAACGTGTTGGGTCTGCGCACACCAATTGAAGAGGTGATAGCACTCGCCAAATCGCGGGGCATTCCGGTACTCATTGATGGTGCACAAGCCGTGATGCATGAGCCGATCAATGTCGAAGAATTGGGCTGTGACTTTTATGTGTTTTCGGCTCACAAGCTTTATGGTCCAACTGGGGTCGGGGTTTTGTATGCTCAACATCAGCGCCTTGAAGCTATGTCTCCATGGCAGGGTGGTGGGGCCATGATTGACCAAGTGAGCTTGCCCAATGGGACAACATATCTAGGTGCGCCATGGAAATTTGAACCGGGAACACCCAACATCGCGGGTATTCTCGGAATGGGATCTGCACTCGATTATTTGCAATTAATCGGTATCGATAACATTGCCGATCATGAAGCGAAGTTGATGGGTTACGCCCTGAAAGCGTTAAAGACGGTTCCGAATCTTCGACTTTTTGGCTCAGGTTTTACTAGGCATGGGGTGATTGCATTCAATCTAGGCCAGCATCACGCTTATGACGTTGGAAGTTTGCTGGATCGTTATGGTATTGCGATCCGCACTGGGCATCACTGTGCGCAACCGTTGCTGGTGGCATTGGGAGAAAGCTCAGTTTGCCGAGCTTCAATTGGTATGTACAGCAACCAAGCGGACATAGATGCCTTAGTAAAAGGTTTAACTCGAATCGCCACTTTATTGGACTGAACGCATGACTCCTGAACAGTTAGTTAAAAATTTTCAGCGCTGTATGGATTGGGAACAGCGTTATCTCTACCTCATTGAATTGGGTCGGAAAATGCCCCAGTTACCGCAGGAGTGCCGTACGGATGAGCTGCAAGTGCGTGGTTGCCAAAGCCAAGTCTGGATCGAGCAAGTAAGAGATGAACAAGGGCTCTTCCATTTCCGTGCCGATAGCGATGCAGCGATTGTCAAAGGACTCTTGGCGTTGGTGATCTTGGTTTATCAAGGACGTTCAGCGAGCGACATTCTTACCTTTGATATGAACGCTTGGTTGACTCAACTAGAGCTACAACAGCATTTAACTCCGACTCGTGTTCAAGGGTTAGCGGCGATGATCAGCCGTATTCAAATAACGGCTTCGCAAGCCAGAACTAATCCACTGATTTTCAATATGTTGTATTTTTCATTTGTGATCTTCACTACATATAGTGAAATATCGCTTTTCATTTCTAACTATTAGTTGATAATAATTATCAAACGCAATTTATTCTCAACTGAGGAGTAAGAATGAAAATTACTGTCTATTCCAAGCCGAACTGCATGCAGTGTGTCGCTACCCAAAAAGCGTTAACTGCAAAAGGGATCGCTTTCGATGTGGTTTCACTGAACGATAATCAGCAAGCGATGGATAGAGTCACTGCACTTGGATATCGCCAGGTTCCTGTGGTTGTAGCAGGAGAGGATCACTGGAGTGGCTTTCGTCCCGATCGCATAGGCCAGTTATGAGTTTATTGGTCTATTACTCCAGCGCTTCTGGCAATACTCAGCGCTTTATTACCAAGCTTGGCTTGCCAGCTTTGCGTATTCCCATCGGTGTTGAACAACCACTACCTGAAATCACAGAACCTTTCGTATTGGTTTGTCCCACTTATGCTGATGGTCATGGCCGAGGCGCTGTACCGCAAGAAGTGATTCGGTTACTCAAGCACCCACTGGCACGCCAGAACATTAAAGGCGTGATTGGTTCTGGCAACCGTAACTTTGGCCACTTGTTCGCCTGTTCTGGAAAAATTGTGGCACGTAACTGCCAAGTGCCATTGCTCTATCAATTTGAATTAGCCGGCACGGACAAAGAGCTGCGAGAAGTCTCTGGGCGGTTACAACAATTTTGGGCTGCACACTGTTCGTAGAACAAGGTGCGTCCGTTAATGAGTTTCATCAATCATGGGTTACATTCGATGACCACAGTTTCACACCATTCCCGTAAAGATCTCGATTTTCATGCGCTGAATGCCATGCTCAATATTTTAGATCGTGAAGGGCAGATCCAATTCGATGCAGATAAACGCGCTGTGCGGCAATATTTCCTGCAGCATGTGAATCAAAACACCGTGTTTTTCCATCATCTGGATGAAAAGCTCGATTACTTGCTTGAGCAAGGCTACTACGATGCTCAAGTGTTTGCGCCTTATTCGCGAGAGTTCTTACATCACATCTGGCAGAGTGCCTTTACGCAAAAGTTTCGTTTTCCCTCGTTTTTAGGGGCTTACAAGTTTTTCACCGCTTACGCACTCAAAACCCGTGATGGCAAACGCTATTTAGAGCGATTTGAAGACAGGGTAGTAATGACGGCATTAACCTTGGCAAGAGGAGATGAAGCCTTTGCCATGCAATTAATGCGAGAAATATTAAGTGGACGTTTCCAGCCTGCCACGCCAACTTTCATTAATGCAGGCAAAAAGAGCCGAGGCGAGCTGATTTCCTGCTTCTTACTGCGCATTGAAGACAACATGGAGAGCATCGGCCGAGCAATCAACTCTTCGCTGCAACTCTCTCGACGCGGCGGCGGCGTAGCGCTGCTGCTCAGTAATTTGCGTGAATATGGCGCGCCGATTAAAGAGATTGAAAACCAATCTTCAGGCGTTATTCCCGTGATGAAACTGCTTGAAGACAGCTTCTCTTACGCCAACCAATTGGGCGCGAGGCAAGGTGCTGGGGCGGTTTACCTGCATGCCCATCATCCTGATATTCTGCGTTTTCTGGATACGAAACGCGAAAATGCGGATGAGAAAATCCGCATTAAAACCCTTAGCTTAGGGGTGATAGTACCGGACATTACCTTTGAACTCGCCAAGAAAAACAAAGAGATGTATCTGTTTTCACCCTATGACGTTGAACGCGTTTACGGTGTACCGTTTGCCGATATCAGCGTGAACGAAAAATATGATGAAATGGTGGAAAACGCTGAAATCCGCAAAACCAAGATCAACGCTCGCGAGCTATTTCAAACGATTGCTGAAATTCAGTTTGAATCAGGTTATCCGTACCTGATGTTTGAAGATACCGTCAATCGCGCAAACCCGATTGCAGGGCGGATCACCATGTCCAACTTGTGTTCCGAAATCTTACAGGTCAGTGAAGCTAGCCAGTTTAACGATGATCTCAGTTACCAGCATTTAGGTACGGACATCTCATGTAACCTAGGCTCATTAAACATCGCCAAAACGATGGATGGGCAAGCGCTCGGGCAAAGTGTGGAAATCGCGGTACGTGCATTAACGGCTGTATCAGAGATGAGTCAAATTGATAGTGTGCCTTCGGTGCGTAAAGGGAACGATCAGAGCCACGCCATCGGTTTAGGGCAAATGAATTTGCACGGCTTCCTTGCCCGGGAAGGCATTTATTACGGTAGTGAGGAAGGCGTTGATTTCACCAACTGTTATTTTGCTGCGATAGCTTTCCACTGTCTGCGTGCGTCTAACCAGATAGCGAGAGAAAAACAGCAAACCTTCCATGATTTTGAGCGCTCACGCTATGCTAGCGGCGAATACTTCACCTCCTATCTGCAAGAAAGTTTTGCGCCGAAAACTCCTGTGGTCAAAGCTCTGTTTGAACGATTCGCGGTGGAATTACCCACTCAAGAAGATTGGCAACAGCTCAAAGAAGCGGTGATGCGTGATGGCTTGTACAACCGCAATCTACAAGCGGTTCCGCCAACGGGCAGTATCAGTTACATCAACTATTCCACATCGTCGATCCATCCCATTACTGCCAAAATTGAGATTCGGAAAGAAGGGCAAGTTGGACGCGTTTATTACCCCGCGCCTTATATGACCAACGACAACCTCAATTACTATCAAGATGCGTATGAGATTGGCCCATACAAGATTATTGATACCTATGCCGCAGCCACTCGCCATGTGGATCAAGGTTTGTCACTAACGCTCTTTTTCCCAGCCAGTGCGACGACTCGTGATATCAACAAAGCGCAGATTTACGCTTGGAAAAAGGGGATTAAAACCCTCTATTACGTTCGATTACGCCAAACCGCTTTGCAAGGAACACAGATGGATGCCTGTGTTTCCTGCACACTTTAGGAGTTGATTATGTTGGCAGAAAAAAAACAGCCTGCGCGTGCCATTAACTGGAATCGCTTGCAGGATGAGAAAGATCTGGAAATTTGGAACCGACTGACCGTTAACTTCTGGCTGCCAGAAAAAGTGCCGTTATCCAATGATCTATCAACATGGGGACTGCTCACTGAACAAGAGCAAACTCTCACTATCCGTGTGTTTACCGGGCTAACTCTGCTCGACACGATTCAAAACAGTGTTGGTGCGCCAGCGTTAATGGTGGATGCTGTTACCCAACATGAAGAAGCGGTATTGACCAATATTGCATTCATGGAGGCCGTGCATGCGCGCAGTTACTCTTCCGTGTTTTCGACTTTGTGTACCACTAAACAAATTGATGAGGCGTTCCGTTGGTCAGAAGAAAATCCGCATTTGCAGCGTAAAGCACAGCTGATTTTGCATGAATACCAAGCGGGTGAATGTCCGCTGAAAAAGAAAATTGCCAGCGTATTTTTGGAAAGCTTCCTGTTTTATTCCGGCTTTTATTTACCAATGCATTGGTCAAGCCGCGCAAAACTGACCAATACTGCGGATTTGATCCGGCTGATCATCCGTGATGAAGCGGTACACGGTTACTACATTGGCTATAAATTCCAGTTGGCTTATCGGCAGTTGGATGAAGCGCAGCAAGCGCAGATCAAAGATTATGCCTTCTCGCTGTTATTTGATTTGTATGAAGCCGAAGCCAGTTACACCGAGTTTTTATATGACCCAGTTGGGTTAACGGAAGAGGTGAAACATTTTCTGCACTATAACGCGAATAAAGCCCTGATGAATTTAGGGTTTGAGCCTTTATTCCCCGAAGAAGTGTGTGAAGTGAATCCAGCAATCTTGGCGGCGTTGTCGCCGAACGCAGACGAAAACCACGATTTCTTCTCAGGTTCTGGTTCGTCTTACGTGATTGGACAGGCAGTAGCAACACAAGATGAAGACTGGGATTTCTAATCCGCTGAATTTTTGATTTGAACCGAAAGATGAACGGCGCGATGAGCGCCGTTTTTTATGCAAAAACGTTAACTTGTGGCTTCATCACTCACCACTTGCCCATCCCGAATGGTAACAATTCGCTTCGTTCGCTGTGCCAGTTCATTATCATGGGTAACGACGATGATGGTGCGACCTTCACGGTGCAGTTCATTAAAAAGCGCTTCGATTTCAGCGCCGGATTTTGAATCCAACGCGCCCGTTGGTTCATCAGCCAATAGAATTTGTGGTTGATTGATCAGCGCGCGAGCAATGGCAACACGCTGTTTTTGGCCTCCGGAAAGCTGATTTGGTCTGTGATCGAGCCGATCTGCCAATCCCACACGAGTGAGTAGCTCAGTGGCTCGTTTACGGCGCTCTTTCGCTTTAACGCCCGCATAAACCAGTGGTAGGGCAACGTTATCCAATGCGCTGGCGTATTCCAGCAAATTAAAGCTTTGGAAGACAAAACCAATCTTTTGGTTCCGAATCGCCGCCAACTGTTGTGTACTAAGGCTGTCTACGCCGTGCCCCTCTAAACGATAACTGCCCGCGGTCGGTTTATCCAAGCAGCCCAGCACGTTCATGAGAGTTGATTTTCCTGAACCTGAAGGGCCAAGAATGGCCAGAAATTCACCGTGGTGGATAGTGAGATCGACACCATCCAGTGCTTTCACCAAATTATGCCCGCTGGCGTAATGTTTGTAGATTTGTTGTAACTCCACTAACGGAGCGGGAGATAAAGAATTCATTATTCACTCTGTAATGCTTGTAACGGTGTCACTTTTGCGGCGTGATTGGCGGGTAGCCAAGCGGCAAGAATGCCCATAACGGTGAGGGTAGAAACGACAATCGCAATAACGCTCAGCGATAATTCAGGTACTGGCTGGCCTAGATGATCGTAAATGGGATTTCCTTGCAGCGGAATGGCTGCCAGTAGGCGAGTAATAGCGAAAGTCACCCCTAATCCCACCACGCCGCCTAAGCCCATAGTGATCAAAGACTGCACTAGGTAGTGCCAACGAATAGTATTGGGGGTTGCACCGACTGCCATGCGTACACCAATATCACGCGTTGCCCGCTTCACCGTAGCGAACATCACGTTAGTGATCCCCAAACTGGCTACGGCTAAGGTGATAAACCCAATAATGCCAAGGAAGCTTTGCAAGCGCAGGAGAAATTGCTGCATGCTTTTCTGGCTTAGGAAATGATCTTGCACCGAGATAATTTGCTTATCTTGCAAACTGGCACCGTATTTACGTTTTAACACTTGCTGTGCGGTTTCAGCCAAAATTTGGCGATCACTGCCCGCCACTGGTTCAATATTAATCCCGCTGATGGCTTGGTTAGGATGAAAACGTTGCCAAGTGCTGAAAGGGGTAAAACTGCTGTAATCGATAGGGGTACCTTGTTCAACATTGCCACTGTTTCTTGCCAATACGCCAATAACAGTAAACTTATGTGCGCCAATTTTGACTTGTTGCCCAACGGGGTTACTTTCCAGCTCACTTACGGTAAACCAATCGCTTTCTTGTTGATTGAAAAGCTGCACGGCTAGCTCATACCCCAGTACAACAACTTTACGTTGCAATTGATCATCCAGTGGGTTGAACCAACGCCCTTCAGGTAATAAACGCAGTTTGTTCATCGCTTGATAACCATGAGCAACGGCGTAGGGCAGCATCCATGAGCGTTTATCTTCAAAGGTGACTTGCTCCTGCCATTCAGCAGAAGGGAGAGCGCGTTTTACAGCAGGTAAAGTGGCCAAAACCTGACTATCTTGTTCAGTCAGTTTGAGCGTTTGCCCTTCATGGAAACTGCCATGAGTTAGCGTGGCGAAACCTCCGCTGATATGGATTAAATTGCCATTGCCATTTTGGATGGTGCGAACAATCCCACTACGGATTCCTTCACCCACCGCAAGCAAGCCGGCAATACACAAAGTAGACCAAGCGACGGCCAGAATAGTCAGGCTGAGTCTGAGTTTTTCGGCGGCCATTTCTTGCAGAATTTGTCTAATCGGCAACATGGCTTAACTCCGGCTACTCAAGGCAATAACGGGTTCTAAACGAGCGGCGCGTTGGGCTGGAAAATAAGCCGCGGCCAGAGCCAAAACACCTGTTACGGACATAGAAATCAGCACACTTGTACTGGTAATGACGGGTTCGCCGAGCCACATAGGCAAACCGAAATGTTTAAGCAACTCAACCGCCAAATAGGCGAACAGTAAACCTGCCAATGCACCCAGCACGACCAGCATTAAACCTTCGAGTAGAAATTGCTGTTTAATGCGTTGTGGTGTTGCGCCAATGGCTAAACGCACACCGATCTCTCGCGTACGTTCGGTGACAGCCAAAAACATCATGTTGGCAACTCCTAAAATCCCGACTGCCATGGTCATCATGCCGCTGGTAGCAAGAAAAGCCTGAATGCCACGCAAAATAGCGGTAATCACTTTAACGCCACCGCCCAAATCGGGTAGGTAAACGGCTTCCTGATCGGTTGGTGAAAAATGCAGACGTTTGGCAAAGGTTTGACGAAGTTGCTCGCGCAGCGCCCATCCCGAAATACCGTCAGCGGGAAGTATCCACATCATGCTTGGCTGTTGATCCCAGATATCTCGATAAGTGACCGCAGGAATAAACACTTTCTCACTATCACCAAATGAAATTCGGTTACTTTCATCATCCATAATACCGATCACTTGGAAGCGGATGCCGCGAATTTTGAGCCAATCACCAATGTTGAGCTGGCTAGTCGCTGCGACTTGATTGCCCAGAATCGCCACTCGGCGGTGGTTTTTACTGTCATAAACGGTGAAGTCTCGTGAGCCAGAAGTAAGCTTCAATCCGGCGAGAGAGAAATACCCTGGGTCAACCCCGTTGACTGTGCTGCCTATTGGTGTGCCGTGTAGTTGAGTAATCGCCGCTTCATGCTGATCATATACAACCGAATAGCGTTGAATTTCAGGGCGTTGAGCGACTTCTCGCATGAGTGTTTCAGTCAATTGAATGGTGCGGCGAGCGGGCATTCCTTGCCAAGTTTTGCTCGTTTGCCCAGAAGCGACCAACTGGGTTTCCTGAAGCAGAAAGCGAAACGACTCGGTTTGAGCCCGATAGAAGCCTTCACCAAGTGCCATTAATATGACGACAGAGACAACACCCCAACAAATGGCGATGATCGCTAATGTACTTTTGAGTCGATGCGCGAGAAGGGTTTGCAAGGATTGCTGCAGCAAAATGCTCATTGCTGAAACGCTCCGGAAAGTTGTGCGATGGCGTTATCGTTCAGTTGTCCGGTTAATTTCAACAACATGATGCGCTGACGCCAATAGGCATACCAACGACTGGCCAAACTGTGTTTAGCTCGAAAAAGGCTGTTGTGTGCATCAATCAAATCAGAGGCTTCAGATAAGCCAGCATCAAACAGTTTTTGTTTGCTGCGCAGTACTTGCTCGCGATGGGTTACTTGCTGGTTCGCCATCGCGATTTGCTGCCATTCAATATCCACTTGCTGGATTTGCTGACGCAGAGTTTGATCCAGTTCGATCTCGACTTTACGTTGCTGTTGCTGAGCCATAAGCCAATTCAGGTGTGCTTTCTCAGTGTCAGTACGTGTCGCGCCATTCAGATCGATTGGAATGGAGAGGGTTAATCCTCCGTTGAATTCACCGGTTTGACGATCACCATCCTGATAACCCGCTGACGCGCGCAATGTTGGGTAATAACCACTTTGGCTCTGCTGCTTCGCAATTTGATTAATGGCGACTTTCTGAATGGCAATCAAGAGTTCCGGGCTGTGATCTTTCGCCGCGGTTAACCATTGTTCCAATTGATTATCGAAAGCCCAAGTAGGCGTTTGGCGATTGGTTGCCACTTCATTAACTTGTGGAGCAGAGGCATTAAGCAGCATAGCGAGAGTGCTGCGCTTAGATTCTAATTCAGCTTTGGCGTTTAAAATGGTCGATTCTTCATCCAATTGGTTGACGCGAAGTTCTTCAAGTTCCACCGACTTTATTTTTCCCGCCAGATAGCGCTGTTCGGCGATGCCTAATAATTGTGATCCATCGGCTCGTTTTTGTTGAGCAAGGGCCAAGTTGCCTTGCGCTTCGGCGAGATCAAAATACGCAGTAAGGAGTTGATGAGCTAATTGGTTATAAGTTTGATTGCGTTCGAGTTGAGCCAAAACCCAATCGGCATCGGCTCTGTCTAGCGCACTCCATTTTCGGCTATCCCACAGAGTTTGTTCTAACGAGGCTCCATAACTGTTCGAGCTGTTTTGGCTCTCAGACCAACTCACACCAGCACTACCAGATAACGAGGGGAGAAGTTCACTTTTGGCCAAACGCTGATCCTGCACACTCATTTGCACTGAAAGTTCGGCGATCTGTGCATCTGGCGATTGCTGCTTAGCTTGTTGCCAAGCTTGTTCAATCGTCATACCGAAAACAGTGTTAGGCAAGCAAATCGCGTTGAGTACCCAAACAGAAAGCCAGCGTTTATTCATTGTGACCTCCGAGCATGCTGTTATCCACCACGCTATCATCGGCACTGACACCATCAAGAATTTCGACTTGAATACCATCGGATAGACCCAGTTTAACCGGGTGAGCGGTATAGCCTTTTTCAGATTGATCCGCAATCAACACCATGGGTGTGTCGCCGTAAAACTGCAAAGCACGTTCAGGAAGGGTGAGCACATCTTCAGCACGCTGCAATGTAATTTGAGCACTGGCAGAAAAACCGGAGCGCAAAGTAATGTTATCTGGGATCTGTAATTGACCGATTTCTACTTCAAAACCGTTATCGAAGCTTTGGCCTTCTTTATTTTCCGGATTGTTTAAACGTTCAGACTGAATTGCCACTTTGGTCAATTGGCCTTCAATAGCTTGTTCTGGGTAGGGCGCAACAGTGATGATTGCTGGCATACCTGAAATGAGTTGTGCTGCATCGTGTTCACTGACACTACCTTTAAACACGATGTTTTTCATATCAGCCAACTGCATCATTTCGGTTGCCACTTGGCTTGATTCGGTCGAGATAATCGGTTCACCCACTTCCACTTTAATATTCAAAATGGTGCCACTGATGGGAGCGTAAAGGGTAGAAGAGAGTTTCGCTTGACCAATGGAGGCTTCACCGCTGCGGATCAATTCCAGATTTTGGCGTTTCTGCTGCACTTCCGCTTTTTTGGCTTTGACCTCTGCTTTAGCACGGACGTAGTCGTCGTAATTTTCTGGGATGATCTTCTGTTTAACTAAATGTTCAAGGTTGGCTAAACGTTGTAAATCAGATTCTAAATTGGCTTCGCTTTGCATTAACTCCGTTGAAGCATCGGTCAATGCTTGTGGAGTCGGGTTAGGGCGCACCTTGATTAAGGGTTGCCCTTGTTCAACCAATTGACCTTCACGCACATAGATTTCGCCGACAATGCCATTGATTTGCGATTTTATTGCAACCGCGTGTGAAGGCATGATTTGTCCCACCGCAACTGCTTGCTTTTCCACCGTACCGCGATTGACCGTGAGAGTGGGTAATGAAGGTGCGGATTCCTGCTGATATGAAAGAGTGTAATAGCCCCCAGCAAGCCCAATTCCGATCAAGGTTGCCAATATTGTCCAACGTTTTGTCATAAAAATACTCATTTACCACATCAATCAATTACAGACTGGGGTGAGACTTGTGATGATAAGGAAAGTTCAAAAAAACAATGTTTTTTAACATGGTTAATCCATTCATGCCATTGATCCTCGTCTATGGAATGCTTTAAACATTGAATGGGATAAAGATGAAGTGGAAGAAAAAGTATTCGGCTCAATACAAAAAGCTCTGCCATTGGATGACAGAGCTTGTTTGGTAAAGGAAATGGCAGACATCAATCCCACAATTTAAGGGGCAAATTAGTGATCAATCATGTCTGCCAGAATCATTGCGGCGTGGGTTTCAACGGCTCCTGATTCAAAACCGTACATGTGGCCATATTTCCCTGTGAGAGCGGACTTCACATTGGCAGTAATTTCATCTTGCCAGCGTTTGAACCAAATAAAGTGGTTACCATCACTCAGCACTGGTGTGTATGGCACAACCTCTAATTGCTTGCCAACTTCCGCTCTTACATCGGCGATGTATTGCAGTAAATCTTTCACGTCCTGCTTTGAGCCGATATTGCCGTGTCCACCATTAATGAAATCCCATTGCCAGCCTAGATGTTTACCGAGCAAGTTTTGTAAATCTTCCTCGTAACCGTGGAAGTGTTCTGCGCCAGCAAAATTGTAAAACGGTAGCTGATCTGGGTTAATCATGTCAGCGAAGTGCAGTACACGATCACTTGGAATCATAATCATGGTGTTATCTGGCGTATGGCCAGAGCCAGAAGGCGCAATCAAATGAACTTTTACTGAGCCAAACTTCACAACTTGCGGTTTTCTTAGATCGTACACTTCATTCGGTGCTGGAACTTTTGTTGTTTTTACGCCGTTTTCATTCACTTCCGCATGCTGAGCGATTTTGTTGGCAACCGCTTGGCTAGCAATGACACGTACGTTATTCACACTCGGATAGTTTTTCTTAATCAACTCGACCAATTGGTTTCCGCCGCCCACGTGATCTAAGTGATAGTGGGAATACAGAATTGTTGTGATCGGCTTATTAGTAATGGATTGAACACCTTTAAATAGGGCATCAATACGGCCATCGCCAAGCGGGTCAATCAGCATCACGGAATCTTCGTTAACAATCACAGTCGCGTTGTAGTAATTCACGCCAACCCAGTAGGTGTTCTTACCTAATTTCTGTACCGTGGCTTTACTGTCGTCGAATTGGCGATCATAAAGGTTATTAATTTTCTGGCCGAGTTTTAGTGATTTAGTGGCTGATGGTTCAACTTCTGTTTGCACCACTTTACTGGAAGTCTCATCCGGAAAATAAATGCTGCGTTTGTGTTCATGTGCGTTGGCATTAAAAGCAAAGAGTGCGGCAGCAATAGGGGCTAGAGCTAGGTTTGGAATTTTCATGTTCTTTCTCCTCAATCAGGTGAGAAGAAAGATAAAGGAGAAACAAACATATCAAAAATGCATGGTTGTTATAGTATGTATATCATTCACGCAAAGAACTATAAGGTGATGAGATGGTCGCTCCCGACATCAACTTGCGCAGTATCGACCTGAATTTATTAACGATTCTAGAAAAGTTATTGATTCATAAACATATAAGCCAAGCCGCACAAGCCCTGAATATGAGTCAGCCTGCCGTCAGTCGAGCCTTAATGCGCCTACGTGAGCAATTTGATGATCCCTTACTGGTTAAAGTGAAGAATGAATACCGCTTAACATCCAAAGGGGAGCGTTTGCGCGGAGAGCTAGAAAGCTCACTGAATACCATTCGCCATATGCTGGTGGAAGAGACGTTCGACCCTTTGCACTATTCTGGTGTGCTTACCATTGGTGCTCTGGATTTTGAGATGATGATGATTGTGCCGAAATTACTGGCACGCTTTCAGCAAAGATCTCCTAATTTGAAGCTGCAAATCGTGGCTTACAACGCTTACATGCCTTTGCATGATTATTTAGAGCAAGTGGCCGATTTACTGCTTTATTCCACCGATGAGTCTCCAACCAATGTGTTTAAGCAGCGGCTGTTTAGTGATAACTATGCCGTGGTGATGTGCCGTCAACACCCATTCGTGAATTCACCCATGACTCTGGAGCGTTATTGCCAAAGTCGGCATGTGATCATTTCCGGTAATGGATTAGGAAAAACCGACATGGATCATGAGTTGAAACGCCTCAATCAAGAGCGAGATGTCGTCGCCTCGCTTCCCCACTTTTCTATGGTGCCAGAGCTATTAATGAACACAGATTTAATTGCCACCTTGCCAAAACGTTTAGTGACCCATTTGGGTGGACGTTATGAGATTGCGGTTGCAGATTTGCCTTTCAGAACCGCGGATTTCCGGGTTGAACAATTCTGGCACTTAATTCACCACCACAGTCCTATTCACCAGTGGGTTAGGCAGGAAATCAAGGCATTGGTGGATGAGGAAATAAGTCGGGGATAAACAGGAGCTCGACGAACAGAAAAAGGCTGCCTATTGGCAGCCTTTGAGTTTTACAACAGTCGTTTTTACAAGACTGTATTAGACGAGATCGAAACGATCGGCGTTCATCACTTTCGTCCATGCGGCAACAAAGTCTTTCACGAATTTTTCTTTGTTGTCGTCCTGTGCGTACACTTCGGCATAAGCACGTAGGATGGAGTTAGAACCAAACACGAGGTCAACACGAGTCGCAGTCCATTTTGCTTTGCCGCTCTTACGCTCAACGATATCGTAAGAGTTGCGACCCGTTGGTTTCCAGGTGTAATTCATGTCGGTCAGATTAACGAAGAAATCGTTCGTCAATGCACCCACGCGGTCAGTAAACACACCGTGTTGGCTGCCACCGTAGTTGGTGCCGAGCACACGCAGTCCACCAATCAATACCGTCATTTCTGGAGCGGTGAGGCGGAGCAATTGCGCTTTGTCGAGCAACATTTCTTCCGGTGTTACCACATAATGTTTTTTCTGCCAGTTACGGAAACCATCTGCAACAGGTTCAAGCACTTCAAATGAATCTACATCCGTTTGTTCCAGTGTTGCATCACCACGTCCCGGTGCGAAAGGTACTGTCACATTCACGCCAGCCGCTTTGGCCGCTTGTTCAATACCAACGTTACCTGCCAGAACAATCGTATCTGCGATGCTGATGCCTGATTCAGCCGCAATTTTCTCCAGCACTGCCAGCACTTTGGCTAGACGAGCTGGCTCGTTACCTTCCCAATCTTTCTGTGGTGCGAGACGAATACGAGCACCGTTTGCGCCACCACGTTTATCAGAACCACGGTAAGTGCGAGCACTATCCCAAGCGGTGCTGACCATTTCGCTGATGCTTAGGCCGCTTGCCGCAATTTTTGCTTTGACCGCATTCACATCATAATCTTTACGACCCGCTGGTACTGGATCTTGCCAAATCAGCTCTTCTGCCGGTACATCTGGGCCAAAGTAGCGCGCTTTGGGTCCCATATCGCGGTGAGTCAGCTTAAACCAAGCACGAGCAAACACTTCTGAGAAGTAAGCTGGGTCTTTGTAGAAGCGCTCTGAAATCTTGCGATATTCAGGATCCATTTTCAGTGCCATATCGGCATCGGTCATGATTGGGTTGTAGCGAATGCTTGGATCTTCCACATCAACAGGTTTGTCTTCCTCTTTGATGTTGATTGGTTCCCATTGCCATGCGCCTGCTGGACTCTTCGCTAATTGCCACTCGTAAGTGAACAGTAGGTAGAAGAAACCGTTATCCCATTTGGTTGGGTGAGTGGTCCAGGCGCCTTCAATACCACTGGTTACGGTATTACGGCCAACGCCACGGCTAGTGTGGTTGTTCCAGCCAAGACCTTGTTCATGCAGATCCGCTGCTTCTGGATCTGGGCCAAGGTTAGAGGCTTTACCATTACCGTGCGCTTTACCGACGGTATGACCACCCGCAGTCAGAGCAACCGTCTCTTCGTCATTCATTGCCATACGAGCGAAGGTTACACGCATGTCTTGCGCGGTTTTGAGTGGATCTGGATTACCATCAACACCTTCTGGGTTAACGTAGATCAAGCCCATCATTACTGCTGCGAGTGGGTTTTCTAAATCACGTTGACCGGAATAACGGCTATTTTCACCACCGGATTTGGCAAGCCACTCTTTTTCAGAACCCCAGTAGATGTCTTTTTCTGGATGCCAGATGTCTTCGCGGCCAAAGGCAAAACCAAAGGTCTTCAGACCCATAGATTCATAAGCCATGTTACCCGCAAGGATCATCAGATCGGCCCAGCTGATTTTGTTGCCATACTTCTGTTTGATTGGCCACAGCAAACGGCGTGCTTTATCCAAGTTTGCGTTATCTGGCCAAGAGTTGAGAGGGGCAAAGCGTTGGTTACCTGTACCGCCGCCGCCGCGACCATCTGCAATACGATAAGTGCCGGCAGAGTGCCATGCCATACGAATCATCAAACCGCCGTAGTGTCCCCAGTCTGCTGGCCACCATTCTTGGCTGTTGGTCATCAATGCTTTGAGATCACGCTTTAGCGCTTCCACATCAAGCTTTTTCAGCTCTTCACGGTAGTTGAAATCAGCACCGAGTGGATTCGTTTTACTATCATGCTGGTGAAGGATGTCTAAGTTGAGGGCTTTAGGCCACCAGTCCATGTTGGACATGCTCGTAGAAGTCAAGCCACCATGCATTACAGGGCATTGACCGCTTGAACCAGCTTTGTTGTGCTCCATCTGTTACTCCTTGCTTCGCGTTACTTAAGTCGAATTCATCATTCGATTTCCAAAACAGCTTGAAATCAAATGACTTGGATATTGTTTTGACGTTTTGAGTCTAGACGCTGTTCTAGCGTAACTCTAATTAGAATTGCCGATACTTGTGATAGGTAATATTAACCATTTTAATAATATGGGATATTTTGTTTGTAACCGGTTTCAGTAACCGGTTACATTGTAAGAAAGCTTAAGTTATAGTGTCGGAAGTTTGAGATTGCTAAGAATGAGTTTTTGAATTTGTGAGGGAGGTCATCAATGACTAAAACGGGTTTTCCTAATGATTTTTTGTGGGGTGGTGCAGTTGCGGCACACCAAGTGGAAGGTGGATGGAATCAAGGTGGCAAAGGCGTCAGTATTGTTGATGTGTTGACTCGAGGTGCACATGAAGTTCCGCGGCGGATCACTGATGGTGTTATTGAGGGAGAGTTTTATCCAAACCATCAAGCCGTCGATTTTTACCACCACTACAAAGAAGATATTGCGCTGTTTGCTGAAATGGGCTTCAAGTGCTTTCGTACCTCGATAGCATGGACACGCATTTTCCCTAATGGTGATGAAACGCAGCCGAATGAAGCAGGTTTGCAGTTTTATGATGATTTGTTTGATGAGCTACTGAAACATAATATCAAACCTGTCATTACGTTGTCACATTTCGAAATGCCACTGCATCTAGTGAAACAGTATGGTAGTTGGATTAACCGCGAATTGATTGAACACTTCATCAAGTTTGCTCAAGTAGTGATGACGCGTTATCAACACAAGGTGAAATACTGGATCACCTTCAACGAAATTAATAACCAACGTAACTGGAAACTGCCGATCTTTGGCTATTGCAACTCCGGGATGCTTTACGCAGAGCAAGAAAACCCCGAACAAGCCATGTACCAAGTGTTGCATCACCAGTTCATTGCGAGTGCGCAAGTGGTGAAGTTAGGTCACGAAATTAACCCCGATTTTAAAATTGGTAGCATGATCCACATGATGCCGCTTTATCCCGCGACGTCACACCCTGAAGATGTGTTGTTAGCACAAGAGCTGATGCGCGAGAAATATCTGTTCAGTGATGTGCAAGTTCGCGGCTATTACCCAAGTTATTTGCGTAAAGAGTGGCAACGCAAAGGCATTGAGATCTCAATGCAAGAAGGTGATGAGCAGATCCTGCGTCAAGGTTGTGCGGATTATTTAGCGATTAGCTACTACATGACCAATATTGTCTCTGCTGCCCCAGAACAAGCAGGAAAAACTACCTCTTTATTTGAAACCAGCCGCTTGAATCCGTTTCTTCCCGCTTCAGATTGGGGATGGCAAATTGACCCGCAAGGCTTGCGCTATGCGCTCTCCGAGCTTTATGAGCGTTACCAAAAGCCGATTTTTGTGGTAGAAAATGGCCTCGGCGCGCTGGATACCGTCGAAGCGGATGGTTCTATCCATGATGATTACCGAATTCGCTACCTTTCCGAGCATATTTCGGCGGTAAAACAGGCGATTACCTATGATGGTGTTGAAGTGATGGGTTACACCCCTTGGGGCTGTATCGATTGTGTCTCTTTCACCACTGGCGAATACAAAAAACGCTACGGTTTCATCTACGTGGATAAACACGATGATGGCAGTGGCAGCATGGCGCGTTCGAAGAAAAAGAGCTTTTACTGGTATCAACAAGTGATTGCCAGTAACGGTGAACAACTCTAAACAGTGTCGGCGGCCTTAGAGTCGCCGTTTATTTTTAAGAATTCGATGTTAAGAATTCCGTTTTAAGGATTGTGATGGCAACCATAAACGATGTGTGCAAATTAGCTGGCGTTTCCAAAGCCACGGTATCTCGAGTGCTGAATGAAACGGGGCAAGTAAAAGCGCAAACGCGTGAAGCCGTGCTTGCTGCCATGCAGCAGTTGGGTTATCAGCCCAACAGTTTGGCACAAGCACTTGCCACCAATACTACAAACTCGATTGGTTTGGTGTTGCCGCATTTTGAGAGCAGCTATTTTGGCACCATCTTGTTTGAAGCGGAGCAAGGCGCGCAGAAGGCAGGAAAAAAGCTTCTGGTCGTGAATAGCAAAAACAGCGAGCAAGGCGAAAAAGAAGCGGTAGCGATGCTCGCCACGCAGCGTTGTGATGCCATCTTGCTTTACAGTCGCCACTTGAGTGAAGCGCAACTGCTTGAGGTACAGCAGCAGTATCAACCTCCTTTAGTGATCCTCAATCGTCGTTTAAGTGATCCGCAATTACACAGCTTTGCTCTCGATCAAACGCAAATTGCTCAATTGGCGATGCAGCATTTATTGAATCTGGGGCATCGACACATCGCCTGCATTACTTCGCCACTGTGTAGCGAAACGGGAAAAATCCGTCATCAGGTGTATCAGCACGCATTAGATGAACAAGGAATTAAGTTGGATCTCTCATGGACTGTGGAGGGGGATAACACGCTGCTCGGTGGTTATCAGGCAATGCAACAACTGCTTAAACGCGGCATCAGCATCACCGCAGTTTTTGCCTGTAACGATGATATGGCACTCGGTGCGATGCGTGCCATGCACGAGCAAGGTATTAGTGTACCCAAACAAATTTCTTTGATGGGCATTGATAATGAACCCGCGGCGGCTTTTGCTATCCCAAGTTTATCCAGCGTGAGTCTGCCTATTGGTGATTTAACTCAGCAGGCAGTCGCTCTCGCGGTTCAGATCGCTAATAAACAGCCGCAAAGTGCACAACATCGGCTTTATCAGGGCGAGTTGATCGTACGCGAATCGACTTTCTCTTTGAGTCTGTAAAGTGCTTTTCGTTAATAAAACCGATCAGTGAGTAAAACTGCGTGTGCAGAGGGCGATTTTGCTTTTCATCTTCGTTATCCTGCACTTCGATATTGATGGGTGAAGAGGCTATTGCTTCTCACCGAATAAAACATAGAAAAAAGAGAATACCATGACGATACATCGTATTAATCCAGGCACTCGTTGGTCTGACATCACCGTTTTTAACGGTATTGCCCATTTTGTTGAAGTGGCAGATAGCGATACTTCGGCAGACATGCAAGGCCAAGTTGAACAGGTTTTAGCGCAAGCTGAGCGCCAATTGGCGAAGATTGGAAGCGATCGTTCGGGCATCTTATCAGTGACGATTTATGTCACCGATTTTGCGGATCTTCCGGTACTTAACCAAGTTTGGGATGCTTGGTTCCCTGAAGGTTGCGCACCAAGCCGTGCTTGCGTGAAAGCAGAACTGGCTGACCCAGATTACCGAGTAGAAATGGCTTTTGTTGCCGCCGCGGGCGAGCAGTACCAATAAGGAACTCCTGATGTTTATTGGCCATATGGCACAGCGCCAGTTTTGCGCTGCGCTGTCACCTAAGTTGCAACAGCTGATTGATGAAGTATTACAGCGTGTAGCGACGCCGCTACCAACGGGTAAGCACGAGTTGCAGGGCGATTCTGCATTTTTCCTCGTGATGGATGATCATACCCAACCGTTAACTCTGCGCCGTAGCGAGTGCCATGCCCGTTATTTGGATGTGCAGATTTTACTGCAAGGGCGTGAGCGTTTTGGTTACAGTCTAGCGCCGTTCAATGGGCTAGATGATGATCAACTCGCAACGCGAGATCTGGCTTTCAGTGAGCAATTAGCGGAAGAACGTTTTGTCGATTTGGCTGCGGGTGAATTCATTGTGTTTTACCCCGGTCAACCTCATCGTCCATTGATAGCGGTAGAAGGTGAGGGAGAGCCTGTACGTAAAGTCGTTATCAAGGTCGATAAAGCGCTATTTGAATAAATATTGTCGCGACAAAAAGGCATCGATAAAAAACGCCCATTTAAAATGGGCGTTTTGCTTTTTTATGACATCACAGCCAGTGACGTGGTCAACATCACTTGATAAAGCGTTCTGGGAAGTCGGAAAAAATCGCATCGACTTTGTCCAGATAACGGAATTTATCCACTTGATTAAGCGTGTAACACCAAATTTGGTAGCCACCATTCTTCAAATCACGGATGTGTTTTTCCGTGATCCAGCGATAGTTGAGGTTGCAGCTAAACGCGTTCACTTCCTTGAGTACTTGGCGATCACGCTGAGTTAAACGCTCACTCAAAATCCCCAGTTTGTAGCCCGGACAGTGTTTGTACAGTTGCAAAATAATGTCGTGGCTAAAGCTCGACAGTAAGATTTTGTCGGCAACCAGTGGGCTTTGGTCAAGTTGTGCTTTCAGGTTCTGAACGACACTCGCCACATCATGCTTATCGACTTTAACTTCGATATTCAGCCCTAAATCGTGCTCTGCCGCGAGTTCCAGCAACTCTTCCAGCGTCATGATCGGCTCGCCCGTAAAACGGGGATCAAACCAAGCACCGAAATCAAACTGTTTTAGCTCGGCGAGTGTGTACTCATCAATGCGACCTTTGCCATTACTGCAACGGTCAATCGTATGGTCGTGGCACACAACCAATACATTGTCTTTGGTCGGTTGTACATCTACTTCAACCCAAGATAGGCCAAGGTTGATGGCAGCTTGCACACTGACACGGGTATTTTCTGGATACGTTCCGGCCACCCCACGGTGACCGACGATGATTGAAGGCATCATGCTTCCTTAGTGAGAATCACACTCAAATCACGATTCAATAAGTTCGACGTGGTGCAAAAGAGACAACTGCTGAAAAGTAGACGTGTGCTGATCGACAAAGAGCCTATGAATTTCAGACAGTTCACCACTGACCACGGGAGCATAACGCTCTAATTTGCTTTTGTCTGCAACTAACCAACACTGTTCGCTATGTTCTATGATGGCGCGGGTTAAATTGGCCTCTTCGGGTGTGAAATCAAGCAATTGACCTCGTGAATTGAGCCCGCCAACGCCGAAGATACCAATCTTGATATTGAAGCCGCGATAGAAGCGGGTCGTCGCTTCACCCACAGTATCTTCATCAGAGTGACGAACCAGCCCACCTGCGAGGTGCAAATTGATGTTCGGGTTGCGGCTTAACGTCAGCGCCGCATTGAGATTGTTCGTCACCACCGTCAAACCGGGATGATCGAGCAGCGCTTGTGCTACCTGCTTTGGCGTCGTGCCGATGCCGAGAAAAATACTGCATCCTTCCGGCAGAGCTTGCGCCACTTTCTGTGCAATGCGCTGCTTCGCAGTAAGGTTGATCAAATCACGGTTACTGAAAGAAAGATTGTCATTCGGGCTAGGGAGTGAAATGCCGCCATGCACGCGGCGCACCATGCCTTTGTCGCTTAGATCGTTCATGTCTTTGCGAATGGTTTGTACCGAGACATCAAAACGCTCAGAAAGCAGGGCGCTTGAAAGCACCCCGTGAGTTTGTTGCAAGTATTCCAAGATCTGTTTTTGGCGAGTAGAGAGTAGGTTCACAAGCATCCTTACTGTTGACGAGTTTTACTGTTACGAGTACCTGCGACTTTGCTGCTCAGTGTGCAAGAGCGTGGTTGATGGATAAGGCGTTTGCCTTGTTGATCAAACAGATGCAGTTGCTCAAGCGCAACCCAAATCGGCAATGTTTGATGGACATCTAGCGGAACTTCCGCGGTAACTGCGATGAAATCCAGCTCGCTTTCTAAACCGATAATTTTGCCATGCACCAGTTGGTTAGGGCCAAGTGGCTCCACGACCTGAATATCTAACTCCAGCTCAATCCCATTCTCTAACGGTTGCAGCGAAGCGTGTTCAGGGCGAATACCTAAAGTGATGGTTTGATTGTCAGTAGGCGAGAACTGCGGTTGAAGGCACTGCTTATCGGCAATGTGTAAGTGCCCTTGCTTGATGGAAGCGGGCAGGAAATTCATTGCAGGGCTTCCGATAAAACTCGCCACAAAGGTACTAGCAGGTTGATGGTAAACTTCGGCTGGCGTACCGACTTGCTCAATTTCGCCTTGTTTGACCACCACAATGCGATCGGCAAGTGTCATCGCTTCCACCTGGTCATGAGTTACATACACGCTCGTCACACCGAGTTCACGCTGCAGTTTTTTGATTTCTAAACGCATGTGCGCGCGCAAAGCTGCATCCAAGTTCGAGAGCGGTTCATCAAACAAAAACAGCTGCGGATCGCGCACAATCGCACGCCCCATCGCCACACGCTGGCGTTGTCCGCCCGAAAGCTTGGCCGGTTTTCGGTCTAAGTACTCTTCAATCTTGAGGGTTTTCGCGACCTTAGCAATTTTCGCCGCGATAGTTTGTTTATCCACACCACGGTTTTTAAGGCCGTAGGCGAGGTTGTCGTACACACTCATGTGCGGGTACAAAGCATAGTTTTGAAACACCATGGCAATGTCACGATTGGCGGGTTTTTCGTTATCGACGCGGCGTCCAGCAAGATGAATTTCGCCCGAAGTAATGCTCTCTAAGCCTGCGATAGAGCGCAAAATGGACGATTTTCCACAACCCGATGGACCAACCAACACGATAAATTCGCCTTGATGAATCGACAGATCCACACCCTTAACCGCTTGATGGCCGTTATCGTAAGTTTTGACCAATTGTTTGATGTCTAACATAACAGGCTCCGCGTGTTTGGCGCTGCGCAGCAGATGAATATTGGAGTTCTGATTATTTTTCACTTTCGACTAATCCTTTCACAAACCAACGTTGGAAAATCACCACCACCAAAACCGGTGGCAGCATGGCGAGGATCACCATGGCAAACGCGTAGTCATAACGCGGTAGGCTGGTTTCATTGATGTTATTGAGAATCTGTTTTATGCCCATCACGATAGTGTTGTACTGCTCATCGGTAGTCATCATGATTGGCCATAGGTACTGGTTCCAACCCACCACAAACATGATGATGAAAATTGCGGCCATCATGGTTTTCGAGAGGGGAAACAAAATATCGATAAAAAAGCGCACTGGTCCTGCGTTATCCAGTTGGGCCGCTTCCAAGAGTTCATCCGGTATGGTTTTGAAAAACTGGCGGAAGAAGAAGGTCGCGGTAGCGGAGGCAATCAGTGGCAGCACTAAGCCGGTGTAGCTGTTGAGCATGCCTAAATTGGACACCACTTCGTAAGAGGGAATGATCCGCACTTCAAGCGGCAGCAACAGAGTGATAAAAATTAGCCAAAACCACGCGCTGGCATAAGGCAAACGGAAATAGACCAAGCCATAGGCCGCCATCATCGAAATCACGATTTTGCCAATCGCAAAACCCAACCCCATGATCATAGAATTCATAATCATGCTTTGTGCAGTGACATTACCCGCAAAGCCAAGGCTTTTATTCCACGCTTCGCTATAAACTGCGCTGAGGTTATCGCCCAAGGTCCATTGCAAACCTTCAGAAACAATATCGTTAGGTTGATGAGTAGAACTGGCGAAAATCAGCCACAACGGCACTAGCATAAACAGCGCGCCAATAATCAGGATTACATGATCCGAGAGCCGATTACTTTTCATCATGACTCCTTAATAATGAACGCGTTTTTCAACAAAACGGAACTGCAACCATGTGAGTGCTAGCACCAACACCAGCAGCACCACCGATTGCGCCGAACTGCCGCCAAGGTCAGCACCGACAAAACCATCGCGATACACTTTGTACACCAGTGAGGTGGTACTGCCACCGGGGCCGCCGTTGGTCATGGTGTCAATCACCCCGAACGTATCGAAAAAGGCATAGGTGAGGTTGATCACCAGCAGGAAAAATCCAGTCGGTGCGAGCAGCGGGAAGGTGATGCTCCAAAAGCGTTTGCTGTCGCTTTGGCAATCGAGCAGCGCCGCTTCGCGAACGGCGTAGGAAATCGACTGCAAACCGGCCAGAAAATAGAGGAAGTTGACCGAAACTTGCTTCCAGACAGAAACCAGAACGAGAGCAATCGAAGCATCGAACGGGTCGGTTTGAAAACTAAACTGCCACCCAATACGCTGAAACAGATCAGTCAGTACACCAATGTGCGGATTAAACAGAAAGCCGCCGATAATGCCCGCCACGGCAGGGGCCACGGCATACACCCACGTCAAAGTAACGCGATACGCACTTTGCCCATGAATGATGTTGTCGGCTTTCACCGCTAAAAGCAGCGCAAGCGCCAGCGAGAGGAAAGAGACGACCACCGAAAACAGTAGGGTAAACCCCAGTGAATTCAGATATTCCGCCGAGCTAAACAGCTCTTGATAGTTTTCAAACCAGACAAACGTGGAGGAAAGCCCCCAAGGATCTTCCAACATAAAAGAGAGATAAATCGCTTGAGCGGCAGGATAAATAAAGAACACCGCGATGATCACTATCTGCGGCGCAAGCAGCAAATAGGGCAGCGGAGTGTGAGCGAAATGTTGTCGACGTTGCACAGATAAACTCAAAATTGACGTAAGAGAAAATAAGCCGCCATCGTTCAGATGGCGGCCATTGAGGCTATTGCACAGTACGTGCGAAGCGATCCAACAGCTTGGCGCTTTCGTTTTCCACTTTGTTCAAGCTGCTCTCTACCGTTGAGCGGCCAGCAAAAATGTTATCGAATTCGCGGTGCATCACTTCACGCACTTGTGGGTAGTAACCGAGGCGATAGCCTTTGGTCCACTCGCCATCCGGCAAGCTGAGCTGTTTTACGCCCACTTCCGCATCGGGGTTTTCTTGATAGTAGCCTGATTGCTTAGTGAGCTCGTATGCCGCATTCGTCACCGGCACGTAACCAGTGGTTTTGTGCCAGTACATTTGCGTTTCAGGCTTGGTCAAATAAGCGAAGAATGCCGCTACACCTTTGTCTTGCGCTTTACTATGGCCTTGCAGAGCAAACAGGGCTGCACCACCAATAAAGGTGTGAGTCGGGTTTTTGGTGACCGATTCCCAATAAGGCAGGTAGGTAGTGCCAAGATTGAATTTCACACGGTTACGCAGACCTCCGAATGAGCCAGAAGAGCCCATCCACATCGCCACTTCACCACGCTCGAATGAGGTTTGGTTGGCATCCCAATCACTGCCGTAATACTTGTAATAACCTTTATCTGACCACTCTTTGAGTTTTTTCACATGCATCAGCATGTCATCAGAGTTAAACATGATTTTGGTGGAGAGCGCTTGATAGCCATTTTGCTTGTCGGAAAGTGGCAGGTTGTGGCGAGATTTGAAGTTTTCAAACATGATCCACGGCGTTAGAGATTGGGCAAATCCCGCTTGGCCTTTTTCAGCTAACTTAGCGGCCACTTGCTCTAGCTGTTCATACGTTTGCGGTGCTTTCGCCTTGACGGAAGCCAGCATATCTTTGTTGTAATACAGCACAGGCGTTGAGCTGTTGAATGGCATGCCCACCATTTTGCCTTTGTTGTCCGCATAAAAGTTACGCACGCCAGCAATGTAATCTTGTGAAGTAAAGGGGTAGCCAGATTCGATCATCAGATCTTGCACCGGTTTCGCCACGCCTTTACCACTCATAATCGTTGCTGCACCCGCATCAAACACTTGTAGAATGTTTGGGGCTTGGCCTGCTCGAAAGGCGGCGATGCCTGCGGTAAGCGTTTCTGTGTACGAACCCTTGTAAACAGGAGTGAGCTTATAATCGCTTTGCGAAGCATTAAACTCATTAGCGAGGTGATTGACGGTTTCGCCCAATTGACCACCCATGGCATGCCACCAAGTGATTTCAGTCGCTGCTAATGTTGAGGCAGAAAAAACGCCAGAAGCGGTTGCGGTCAGCAAACCGGTTAACCATACCTTATTCATTGTTTCATTCCTTGTAAGTTTCGAACGAGACTGTTTGTGTTTCGTTAGAAGGTATAGTGGAGAGATAAAGTTACAGAGCCGTGGCTAATAAATTGCAGAAATATGAAAGATTTATGGAGGGTTAATGACAAAGAAATCATTCAACGTGGCAGTAATAAAGAGGTCATTTCTGCGAATCGCGAATTAAAGTGGCTTGGAAAAGCAAACAATCACTTAACGTGGTTGATAATGAGAGCGTTTCTCAATAGAATCCTAGCCATTCCGAAAAAGGCTAATCACAACTCATGAAAAGATGTCTCTCAATCCTTTGCGCATCGGCATTGTTGCCCGCGCATGCTGCTTCGCTCGATCAAGCGCAAGCAATTAAAAACAGTACCAACCAAGCTTCTGCACAAAGCCAACAGAAAATTGATCGCAGTGCAGAAAAGACTCTGGTATTACGCGCGGAAATTGAGCAACTGAATGAAGAAGTCAAAAACCTTCAGATCTATCGTAATCATTTACAGTCTCTGGTCGCGAACCAAGAGCAAGAGATGACCAGTCTTGAGCAGCAAACGGAAGAAATCAAACGTACTCGTCAAGGTATTGTGCCACTGATGTACGACATGATTGAGGGATTAGAAGAGTGGGTGGCGCAGGATAAGCCGATCCGTCTCACAGCCCGTCAAGAACGCATTGAAAAGCTCAAAGAGCTGATGCCGCGTGCTGATGTCAGTGATGCTGAAAAATATCGCCGTATTCTTGAGGCGTACCAAATCGAACTGGATTACGGTAACAAGCTGGGTACTTACCAAGCGCAAATTGCCTTGTCTTCCGCACAGCAAGTAGAAGCTGAAGTGCTTTATTTAGGTCGTTTAGTGCTGCTGGCTCGTAGCCTTGATGGTGAACAATTCTGGAATTGGGATGCGAAACAGCAGTCATGGCAAGCACTTTCGGATGCTAACAAAAATGATCTCAATGCTGCTTACCAACTGGCACAACAGCAAATTGCGCCGACACTCTTGAACTTGCCTGTTTCGTTGACCGCTGCGGAGGCCAAATAATGAAGTTTAAACACTCCGCCTTGGCGTTGGCATTAACCCTTCCTTTCGCATTCAGTTTCAGCTCTGCTTACGCGGCAGATGGTTTAGTACAAAAAGCAAATCAAGATAAAGCGCAGCAACAGCAGCATAACCAGCAGCGTGAATCCGGTTTTGTGCAAACCGAACAAGAGCTTCAAGCTGCGAAAGCCGCTTTGCTTGCTGAACGCAATCGCCTGCAAAAAGAGGCGGATCAGCTCTCTACTCAGTTCAGTGACAACGAAAATACGCTCGCGCGCCTTGAAGAAACGTTGCGACTGGAAACGGGCAGCTTAGGCGAGATGTTTGGTGTGGTACGCCAAAACGCGAAAGAGCTGCAAAGTGAACTGGATCAATCAGTGACTGGCGTTGAGCCTCGTGCTTATCAAAGCAGCATTGATGAAGTCGTTGCGGCGAAAACCTTGCCTTCGATGACCCAACTGCGTGGCTTGTGGCAAGCCATGAGTGAAGAAATTCAAGCCAGTGCACAAGTTGAGCCGACGGAAATTGCTTGGTTAAACGGGCAGGGCGAAACGCAAACTGAACCTGCATGGCGTTTAGGCTCATTCGGATTGGTCACTGAAAAAGGCTATGTAAAGTGGGATAACCAACGTCAACAAGCAGTGAGTTATCAACAACTGCCGTCAGATTTCCCAACCTTAAGTCGAATTCAATCACTCACCTCAGGTGACGTTGTCACCATGAAAGTGGACCCCTCACGCGGTTTATTGCTAGAACAGCTGGCTTTAACCCCATCACTCAGCCAGCGTCTACAAGCCGGTGGCGTGATTGGTAACGTGATTCTCGTGTTACTGGGTGTGGGGCTGATTATCGCTCTGTACCGTGGTGTAGTATTAGCAACCCTTCGTCAAAAGATTAAGGCACAACTCAAAAATCCTGATCAGCCGGGTAATAACCCACTGGGACGCATTTTGGCGGTTTACAACAAAGAGCAGCAACGCAGTGTGGAAGCACTTGAACTCCGTTTGTTGGAAGCAGTGGTGGATGAGCAAAACCACCTTGAAACGGGTCTATCCATGCTGAAATTGCTGGCCGCGTTAGCACCAATGCTCGGCCTGCTCGGCACAGTGACCGGGATGATTGAAACCTTCCAAGTGATCACTCAGTTTGGTAACGGCGACCCGAAAGTCATGGCGGGCGGTATTTCGATGGCCTTGGTGACAACCGTGGAAGGTTTGATTGCGGCGATTCCGCTCTTACTGGCGCACAATATTCTCAGCGCACAAGCAGAAGCGATTCGCAATATTCTGGAGAAACAAGGGATTGGACTGGTTGCTCAACAAGCAGAGCTTGACTGCTCCGCTCAATCAGTTCAACCACTTGTTAAACAAACCGCGTAAGGGCGAATGATGAATTCAGCATTCTCTTTCCTACTGGAATACTGGCAGCCGCTTGAGCAGTTTATGGCTCAAGGCGGGGCGGTACTTTGGTGGTTAGCGGCTGTCGTATTGCTGTGCTGGTTACTGGTGATTGAGCGCGTATTATTCCTAACGCTGGCGTTTCCAAAGCAACGTCAGCATTGGATTACCTTGTGGTTACAACGTAGCGATCAACAGAGTTGGTTTGCCCGTTCCATTCGCGAGCAATGGCTCGGTGAAGCGCACATTGCATTACATCAGAATCTTAATCTGATTAAGGTTCTGGTGGCCATTTGCCCTATGCTCGGACTACTTGGTACGGTAACAGGGATGATTTCGGTGTTCGATGTAATGGCGACTCAAGGCAGTAGCGATCCAAAATTGATGGCCTCAGGCATTTCACTCGCCACCTTACCCACTATGGCAGGCATGGTGGCCGCATTAGCCGGACTTTTTGTTCACGCACGTTTAAGCAAAACCTGCCGTGGACTTGAAATGAAATTAGAACAAGCGTTAAGGAGCCAATCATGAGGCTAGGGCGCAGACCTTCCAAACAAGATGAAGCGCAGATCGATCTAACGTCGATGCTAGATATCGTCTTTATCATGTTAATTTTCTTTATTGTGACCAGCTCGTTTGTGCGCGAATCGGGTGTCGAAGTCAATCGACCCACCGCAGCGCATGCGGTGAGTCAAAAGCAAGCCGGGATTTTTGTTGCGATTACTGCGGCCAATGACATCTACATTGATAAACGTCAGGTTGATGTGGAACGAGTGCAAGCGACTTTAGAACATCTATTGCTGGATCAGCCTGATGCCTCACTGGTGATTCAAGCCGATGAACATGCGTTTAACGGCACGGTAGTGAAAGTGATGGATGCAGCAAAAGGTGCGGGTGTGAAAAACATTGCGCTTGCGGCGGAGAAACCCTAATGGGTCGCTTGATCTTAGCAAGCCCAATTGCTCTCGCCGTTACGTTGGCACTGTTTAGCCTGATGGCTTGGATGGTGGATAACGGCGGGAAAAGCATTCCCAAGCCCACAAGCACGCTCAGCTTTACCATGGTAATGGCAGAGCAAGAGCAAGATGTGCAGCGTAGGCAGCGGAGCATCCCTGAGCAACCACAAGTTCCGCAGGTGCCAACCCAAGCGCCCGCGAGATCTGAGCAAACCGCAGCGATGGATGTGTCATCACTCAATCCGCTGGTTGATTTAAACCTCAGCACCGCGATTGAAGGCGTGGCAGTGAATGCACCACAATTTGGTGAATTTTCGGTGAATCAGCAAGTGATGCCTTTGCATCGAGTCGAGCCTAACTACCCTGCGAAAGCCTTGCAACGTGGGGTCGAAGGTTACGTGACTTTGCGTTTTAACATTGATGAACTGGGCAAAACTCGCGACATTGAAGTGGTGGATTCGAACCCTAAACGTTATTTTGAACGTGAAGCTATGCTGGCTTTGCGTAATTGGAAATACCAACCGAAAATTGTTGATGGTAAAGCAGTGGTTCAAACCGGGCTGACGGTTCGACTGGAGTTTAAGTTACAAAAATGAAACGACGAATCTTAAGTTATCTTCTTCTGTCCTGTTTATCTGTTGCAAGTCATGCCGCAGAGCTAAGCCCGTTTACGGCCAGTAAAGTCGTCAAGGCGAACCAGTTGGCACAAGAAAACAAGGTGAAAGAGGCGATTCAAGTTCTTAAGCAAACAGAACTTAGCAGAAGTTATGACCGTGCTTACGTTGCCCGTATGCTTGGAGTTTTCTACTGGCAGAATGAGCAAATCCCCGCAGCGATTTCATCACTTAAAGTGGCGGTGGAAAGTAATGAGCTGCAAGATGAACAAGCTTGGTCAACGCGGAAAATGTTGGCTGATCTACTGACTAGCCAACAAGAGTATCGTCCGGCGCTGAAGCATTACTATGTGCTGTCAGAATCTATTCCAGCAAATCAAAAAGGCGATGAGCTTTGGCTGAGAATTTCTCAACTGCATTTTCAGTTGCAAGAGTGGAAATCTGTCCTGAAAGGGATTAAGCAGTACGCACTGTTCCAATCGCAAGATGCAGTATTGCCACTTTCACTACAATTGGGCGCTGAACTTAATTTGGAGCAGTGGAAACCTGCGATCAGCACTTTGAAACGTTTGTTGGTACTGGAGCCGCAAAAGAGTGCTTGGTGGCGTCAACTGGTGAGCCTAGAGCTGCGTGTTGGGTTGAAGAAAGATGCACTCAGCACTTTAGCCCTCGCCAAAATGCAAAAGGTCGAACTCAACCAGCAAGATTTGCGATTGCTGGCTCAGCTCTACGCGCAAAATGGGGTACCAGAGCGTGCAGCTCGAGTGATGGAAACCTTGGAAGAGGCGGAAAGCAATCTACAACTCATTACCGAACGAGCCATTTATTGGCAACGTGCTAAAGAGTGGGATCATGCCATTAAAACCTGGCGTTTAGCTTCCACGAAAGACGCGAAATATCACTGGTATGTGGCGCAACTCTTATTGCAAGAAGGGTACTATGAGCAGGCTTTAGCTGAACTTGATCAAGTCAAAGAGCGGGATAGACAAGCGCAAGTCGCGTTAGCGAAAACCCGAGCGCTCTATAAGCTGAATCAATTAGAGGCTGCCTTAGTACAGGCGAAGAGAGCGGAAAGCATCCAGCTTCTGAAAGTGCCAAGCAATGGATTAAATACCTCTCTCAGCAGCGACAAGCACAGACAACACAAGACTCTTAAGGTTTTTGTCACTGAATAAACTCGCGATGTAACACTTAGTTTTCTCATTAAAGGGATTTAATGAACTGTTTCGCATCGTGAATGATTCCCTCTTTCTCTTATAATCTTTCCTGATGAAAATGTGCTCGCATATTCATCAGGAAAGTGTTTCATGCTGATTCGATTGACCTTAACCGCTGCAGCAATACTTATGTCTTCGCAACAAGCTGTGGCTAATGATGGGCCGTTAGCCTTTATCCCCATTGCCTTTGCGAACGATTACCAACACGGAATTAATATTTACGATTACTGGAAAAGCGAAAAGCTTGATGGTATTCGAGCAATTTGGACTGGCAAGCAGTTAGTCACACGTAATGGTAATCCTATTTCTGCACCAGAGTGGTTTACCAAACCATTACCCCCGTATCCACTTGAAGGTGAACTCTGGGCTGGTCGAGGAAACTTTTCTCTGGTTCAGCAAACGGTACTGGATAGCCAACCAACAGAATCTGCGTGGCGTCAAATCAGCTTTATGTTGTTTGATATGCCAGATGCCGCTGGTGATTACAGTAAACGCTATTACAACATAGTGTATTTGGTCGGACACCTTACTCAGAAGCACATCAAATATGTTGAACACACTCCAATTCAATCCGAGCAGGAACTGCTCTCATATCTCGACAATATTAGTGGGCGCTCAGGCGAAGGAGTGATGCTGCGTAAAATCAATGCTCGATATCAAGCTGGACGGAGCAATGATCTACTCAAGCTCAAGAAACACCAAGATGCAGAAGCAACTGTAATTGGCTATCGTTTAGGTTCAGGCAAATACAAAGGCAAAATGGGATCGATTTTAGTACGCACATCTGACGGAGTAGAGTTTTATATCGGCAGTGGGTTTAGTGATGCAGAACGTGCCGACCCACCAGAAATTGGCAGTTTGATCACCTACCGCTATAACGGACTCACGACAGATGGAAAGCCGAGATTTGCCCGTTTTGTGCGTGTGAGAAAGATCTACTGAGATTGACCCACTGCAATCGCGCAACGCTTGAAGAGCTGTTGCCAATATTGCGCATGGTGCTGAATGGCTTGCCGAAAACGCTGGTGACTTGCCTGAATAGGGAATGGCGTATGCGCATCGTCAAACAAAACAAGGTTGGGCGAAAACTGGTAGTAGGCTTGGTCAAGACTTGATAAATAAGGCTGCACTTTTTCGACATATTGGGTTTGAAAGACGTTGCGCAGATAATTGAGCTTGGTTGGATTGCGATTAGCACCACATACAATCACATCATCATAACGGCTGAGTTGTTCCGAAACTGTTTCAAGCCAAGCTGTTGCTCGATCGAATGAAAATTTTAGATGACCAAGTAAGCGTTGTTTTTCCAATATTTCTTGATGATTAAACAAGGTTGTAGATGGGATTGGTTGCTGTCCTTGTATATGCAAATGGATTTGATTTAGCTGTTCAAAAGCTAAAAGTAACTCAGAGGTACTCCATTGTGTTTCGTACCATTGTGAGCCACTGAGCTGAGTGCGCATTACGTCACTGGTATAGAGAAGATTTTTCCAACGGACGGGCAGTTCCTCCTGTTTAATCTTTTTTATTGTTGCCAGCTGTTCTTTAAGCGCATTACTGAGTTTGGGTTCTTGCAAGCAGCTTTCTAGTCCATTTAACAAGGCAATCTGGAAATCCCACTCACGAAACTCATCTTGCACCTTACCCAAAATCGAATTGCGTTCGGCAATCAGTTCAAACAACCCACATTGGCGTAATTCGTAACTATCCAATAATCCGATCGTCAAAGGTTCGAGAGGAATGGCAAGTTCACGCTTATCAGGTAGGGTTTGTGCAACCAAAGTAGGCGGTGATAGAGCGTCACGCTCCTGAGCATTAGCAATTCGCGTTAAGTAGCTAGCAAAATCTGACTCAATCTCTGCACGCTGCTCACAGCCTGTGAGTGTTGCCAATAACAAGATCAGTAAGCTTCTTGAATGCATTCTTATTCCCTAGTAAAAAGGCCAGCATATGGCTGGCCTTTCTTTTCATCTCCGATTACTTAGCAGCGAGATGCATTTGCGTTTCATGATTCTGTTTTTGTATCCAGAATAAACGCTGACCAAGCATCAAAGCTGCCGCAGATAGACCGATGATAAAGCCAAGCCAGAAGCCTTTAGCACCTAACGGCTGTTCAGTCAGCCAGTTGGTCATACCTAAAATATAACCAGTCGGCAAACCTAACACCCAGTAAGAGATAAAAGTGCGGTGGAAGATTGCTGTCATGTCCTTGTAGCCACGTAATGCGCCTGCCGCGACTACTTGTACTGCATCCATACATTGATAGATCGCCGCCAGTAACAATAATTGCATCGCGAGAGTAACCACAACTTGGTTCTCTGTGTAGAGTAGCGCAATTTGTTCACGAAACAGCACAGTCAGCAAAGCGGTGATACAAGCAGTCGCTAGACCCGTCATCAAGCCAACATTTGCGGCAATGGCTGCGCCTTTAGTGTCTTGCTCACCTAGTTTGTGCCCAACTCGAATAGAGACCGCTGCGCCAATACTCATTGGAAACATAAACACCAACGAGGAAAAGTTAAGCGCCACTTGGTGAGCCGCCACCACGGTTGAACCCAAAGGTGCAACCATCAGTGCTACTACAGCAAAGAGAGTGACTTCAAAGAACAGTGCCGCAGCTACAGGAAAGCCCAAACGGAACAAACGAATCAATTCTTTAGGCTGTGGTTTATGGAAAGTGGCAAACACTTTCACATGCACCAAACGCTTTGAAGTAGTGATGTAGAACAGCAGCAGAAGCAACATGATCCAATATACGATCGCAGTGGCCACACCACAGCCAACACCGCCCAGTTCAGGTGCACCGAATTTGCCGTATACAAAAATCCAGTTCAGTGGAATGTTTAGAAGCAAACCAATAAAGCCAATCACCATGGCAGGCTTAGTCAGTGACATCCCGTCAGTAAAGCTTCGTAACGCTTGGAACAGTAGATAAGCGGGTACTGCAAACATCACCGCGTGCATATAACCTACGGTTTTGGTCGCCATAGCCTGTTCAACATCCATAAATTGAATGATGAATTGAGTTTGAAATAGCACGGCAATAATCGGAATCGAAACCAGTAGTGCGAGAGTCAATCCTTGATGAACTTCAAACGGGATTTTATGTTGACGACCAGCGCCATTGAGCTGCGCCACAACGGGCACGAGAGCCATCAACAGGCCCACGCCAAATAAAATCGAAGGAAGCCAGATACTGGCAGCGATCGATACCGCAGCCATGTCAATTGCGCTGACACCACCGGCCATGATGGTATCGACAAAACCCATGCCAGTTTGAGCAACCGAAGCAATCAGCACCGGCGTCGCAAGTTTAATTAAATTTGATGCTTCTTTTTTGTAACGATGCACAGAGTTCTCCAAAGGGGGAAAGCAAAGAGGTGCCAGCAGAAGTGAGCAAAGGAATACTCAACTCATAGCACTAAGCGGAATCATAATGAAATGTCGCAATAAGCTCCATGAAAAACTGATTCAAATCACAAAATGCCCGGCTTTCATAGATGTTTATAACGGGTGTAAGTGTAGAGCACTATAGAACTGTGAATATGAAAAGAGCGCCCTAGTAGGCGCTCATATGCAATATCAAGGCGATACAAAACAGATCAGAAGATTTGCTCGTCGTCAGCATCGACATACAATTCAACTGTATCGTGCAATTCATCAACGGTCATGTTGAGATGGATAGCGTGACAGCACGCAGGGCAGTCATCATAAAATTCCTGACTTCCATTTGAGGCATCTAGAGTTAAACGGATACTGTGGCCACAGTGTGGGCAGAGGACCGACTTTTCAGTGAAGTTTCTCATATCTCTTTCCTTACATCCTTGGAGATACAGTAATACTAAACAGGTAAGTTTCTTAGGGTGGAAAATTAAGTCTAAAGTTTGAAGACAAACATAAAATTAACAATTAGATTTGACGCTTCATTTTTCAATAAAATCAAAAGGTAATGTGTTTTAAATCAGTAAGACAATATTTTATCAATCAATTTTTGTGCCTCTTCCAAGTAATGACCACCAAATAGATTGTAATGATTAAGTACATGGTAAAGGTTGTAGATGTCTTTACGCTCTTCGTAACCCCAATCGAGTGGCCAGATACTTTCATAACCTTGGAAGAATTCTGGCTGGAACCCACCGAACCATTCAGCAAGTGCGATATCGCATTCACGATCGCCCCAATAACAAGCCGGGTCAAAACACAAAGGACCTGTGACAGAATTCGCCACATTACCAAACCAAAGATCACCATGCAGAAGAGAAGGGCGTGGAGAATGATTGGCTAAGCGCATTTTGATGAGTTCCACAAACTCATCAATATTAATCAGATGAATGCCTTTTTCTTGCAGAAGTTGTAGTTGCCAGCCGATGCGTTGCTCAGCAAAGAAGAGTGCCCATTTTTTATGCCAATGATTGGGTTGAACAGTTGCGCCGATATAATTATCGATATCGAAACCATATTCTTTTTGATCGCCCCAACGGTGCAAAGTGGCAAGTTGAACACCAAATTCAAAACTTTTTTCAGCGTCATCGAGCGGTTTAATAGCGGAATAATTTAAGACAAGATAAGCATGCGTTTTACTTGTGCCGTGCACAATATATTCAGGAACTTGAACAGTGTTGGAATCTCGCAACACTCGTAAATTCTCTACTTCTGCTTCAAATTTACTCAGAAATTCGCGTTGGTTGGTTTTTACAAAATAACGATCTACGCCATCGCTGACCATAAAGCATTCATTAATGTCACCTCCATGCACTTTTTCTTTTTCCACCATGTGAAAATTTTTGCCCATTTCTTCGGACAATTGCTGAATAATTGCTGGCCACATAATTCAAGCTCTCGGTTTTTTTCTTTAGTTAATAGCTAGTGTATGTCAAGCTCGCTGATATGAAAGTTTATGAGTGCACATAAATCTAACTTGATTAAAAATTGCAGAAACAGAAACACCTAAGTGTGATTTAACTCATAAAATCATTAAGTTCACTTTCGTACTATCGTGCGCAATGCGCGTCATGAGATCGCGCAACAAACATTTTTTTGGAGAATGAGATAAAACTCCTCTCAGTCAGTCAGTTTTAGCTCATAATTAAGCAAAGATTTAGCGAATTAATCGGACTCTTGGTGGAAAGTGCAGCAACTAGCACACGCCATCTGTGAAAATAGCTATTCATGTCTTAGTATTAAACAAGATAGAAACCAACTGGCGAACAGCAGCAGTAAAGCGGAGAACGAATGTGGTTGTAGAAACCGATGGATATCTGGCCCTGATCGAACATCTGTCATTCAATATGAATGTTTTCACTCAGGAAGGGGATACGGGAACGGAAAGTGTTGAAGATGTCATCACTGATATGGTGGCAAGCAACATCATGGCTATTTTTGAACAAAACCCTGAGCTTCACTCCAGCGTCCGCTTCCAATTACTCAAAGAAGCTGACTCAGTGGTTGAGGACCTGGGGGAAGTGCTTGCCGGTGTTTGGTATCGCCCTGCGACCAATGAACAGATCGCCTTCTTAGATGAATATATAGCGTTAGTGAAAAATTTGTTCGATTCTGCGGTCGCCAAATACGACTAGCATCACCTGCATTAGTCTTGCATCAAAGGCGGATTATCGATCCGCCTAAAATGCCAAAATTTCGAAGCCCAATAAGGGTTATCAATTCGTGAAATTATCACGCCTTTTGATGTCGATGCGTGCATAAATTGCTTCTCTCCCAAATAAACCCCTACATGAATATTGGTACGTGAAGTTTTGAAAAAGACTAAATCTCCGTACTGAGCTTCTTCATAACTGATCAACTGACCAGTTTGAGCTTGAGATTGCGTAGTGCGTGGTAAATCCAACTGCCAAGCATCGCGATAGGCAATTTGCACGAAGGCCGAACAATCAATCCCTCTCTTTGTACTGCCACCCAAGCGGTACGGTACCCCATGCCATTCTGTGAATACTCCCGAAAAACTGGGCAGAGATGGCTCGATGATGTCCGTTGTTAGTGATGATGAATCAGGTTCAGATGGCGGTGTCGAGCCACATCCCACAAGGGCTAGAAGAAAAAGGAGAGAAAACGTTTGCTTGACCGCCAACATGAGTCACCTTACTGACAAGAAAATGAAATAAAACTGAAACAGCCACTACCTACCATGACGTCGACTCTCAAAATTAAGACGCATCATTATGGCTTTGACAAAAAATCTATCCTTAACCCAAGCACTCGGTGCAGTGTTTCTATGCATAACCATACTGATGATTTGCTTATCTGTCACCAGTTTACGTGGCATACAGAGGGTTGGCGCGCAATTTACCCAGTTGTCTGAACAAGCTTTGCCCTTTGCGCTTAACAATGCAGCGCTAACACAAAACTTCCTCGAACAGGTGAAATTTCTTGGTTACGGCACGCGTAGTCAATCAGAGCAAGAATTAAGTAAGGTGCTGGGTGAGTGGCAAAAGTTAGATGCTCAAGCACGTGATGAAATATTACGCTTGGAGCAGAATGTTCAACAGCTTTCAGGCTCGGCACTGGACGAGCAAACAACGAAATTCCAACAGAATATTCTTCATTTTCAGCAGTTAGCGCAATCAATACTCAAATTACAACAGCTTCAGCTAAGCAAATTGGCACAAATTAATGAGCAAGCTAAACAGTTTCGCTATGGCTTAAGTTCTATTGGCCCGGAAATGGGGCGCATCGCCTCTTTTTTAGCCGTAGATAACCCTGAAGCCATGGATGCAGCGAACCGCTTTACGGCCAGTGCCAGCGCTATGGAAAGTGCATTTTTATTGTTGTTTATCGAAGAGGATTTGTCTGCGGCACAAAAATATCGCCAAGAGCTAAAAAATCGCGTTGCGGGTTTGGAGTTAGCTTTTGATGATTTCAAAGAGTGGTATCCCGAAATCAAAGATTACGCGAGTTTAACTGCACCTTATCAAATGGTGTTGGATGGCTTCCAAGGTCAAGCCATCATCGAGCAGATCATCAATAAACTCGAAGATGTACGGCAGCAAAATACCGATTACGCGGCGGCTGCCATCGTGGCTCAAGATCTTGTTACTCAGCTCAATCAATGGTCCATCTTGGCTCAGCAACAGATCTTGCAAGGCAAGGAAGAAGTCAATGGCACCATTACCGCTGTCAACTTAACTCAAGAAATCAGTGGGGTTATCTTGGTGCTCGCGATCTTAGCTGTGTGGTTCACTCTGCGCCGTTGGATTGGGCGGGCAATCAGCAACATCACACGTCACCTCAATCAATTGACGCAACATAAGCTTAATCACTCCATCGCTTTAGTAGGGCCGCAAGATTTTCAAAATGTCGCTGCCCAGCTAAACCAAGTGATTGCCTCTACCCATGAATCCATTGCTTTGGTCACGCGTAATTGTGAAACCCTCTATCAAACCGCTGAACTCAGTCATGGTTCGGCAGAACAATCGAACAAAAGCCTAGCAGCACAAAATCAAGCCTTACTGAGCATGGCTGCCACGATTAATCAACTAGAGGCTTCGATACGTGAAATTGCGGGTGTGAGCAACGATTCTTTCAATGACTCTGTTGAAGCCGCCGAACACTCAACTCAAGGTGTGAAAGTGATCGGGCAGAATCAACAGCGCTTACAAGCATTGGAAAACACGTTAAGTGTGAATGAAGCGGCAATGTCTGAACTCAATCAGCGCGTCACTAGCATTCGTGAAATGGTTGATATGATCAGCGGCATTGCCGATAGCACGAATTTACTCGCACTCAATGCCGCGATTGAGGCCGCCCGTGCTGGTGAGCAAGGCCGAGGTTTTGCTGTAGTCGCCGATGAAGTACGTAAGCTTGCCAGTGATACCAGTAAACAGACTACCAATATCCGTGACATGATGAATGAGCTGGTTAATGCCGCGACTAAATCGCGCCAAGCAGTGGAGGAATCACGTAAAGAGATGGTGTCAGCTCTGCAATCCAGTGAAGAAGTGAAATCGACGTTCATGCAGATTGAAAGTGCGGTGTCCCACATTCGTACCCGAGTGGCACTGATAACAGATGCGACCGAAGAACAGAAACGCGCGACAGCCGATGTTAGCCAAGCCGTCGCGCAAATTTCTGAACAAGGGCAGGAACTAAGCGACAACTGGACGCAATGTTAGAGAGTGCAGAGCAAGTTGCCAGCATCGCAGGTCATCAACAAACGATGCTCCATAAATACCAGTTGGATTGATTTACTGTTCACGGAACGGCTGAGTCAGCATTTTATCGAGCCACTGTTCTCGTGATTGACGAAACAGTGGCAGACCAATCTTCATCCGTTCATGTCCCATTTCAGGTTGCGCAATATAAGTTCTAAACAGTCGATCCCATATGGAGAGAAAGAAGCCAAAGTTAGAGTGGGTTTCGTGCACTAACACGGAATGATGAACCCGATGCATGTCTGGCGTAACCACCAATAACCGTAACCATTGATCGATTTTGTAGGGCAGCTTGGCGTTACTGTGGTTGAACATTGCACTGGCATTCAAGACCACCTCAAAAACCACGACCGCAATGGGGGAGACACCCAATAGCGTCACCGCACCAATTTTAATCCAAGCCGAAATCAGAATTTCTAACGGGTGAAAACGGCTACCGGTTGTCACATCGATGTCTTGATCCGCGTGATGCATACGATGCAGCCGCCACAGTAAAGGAATGCGATGGAACAATAAGTGTTGCCAATAAATCACGGCATCCAACAGCACGACTGAGATGACTAAAGCCAATATTGACGGGATCTCTAACCAATAGAGCAAACCAAATTGATGAGTTTGAGCCCATTGCGCCGCGCTAAAGGCGAGAAAAGGCATCAGCACAGAAAGCAAAACGCTATTAAAGCTCACTAATCCAAGGTTGTTTAACCATCGAACCAATTTGCTTTGCGAGAGCGTTTTACGCGGGTGATTAGATTCCCATAGAGCACAAATCAGCAATACAGCGAAAAAAATGCCTAATCGAATAAGCTCAATTCGTTCACTCATTCTGCTCTCCTTTGTTTACCTTTTTATATACATAAACTTTGCTGGCACAAACCCTCAGCGGTCAGTACAATCGCTGCCATTTTTTGAGTCAGTAGTTTGCGCCATGAGAATTCACTCTTTTCATCACTTATATCAATATCGCTTAGAACGTTCAACCAAGCCATTTTTGGCGCGTGGTGGAAAGATCAAACGTTGTACATACTGCTTGGTTGAGTTGACGCATTGTTTGTGTGCTCATCAGCCAGATATTGAAAGCCAAGTGGCGGTGCTGTTGATTGTCTCTGAAAACGAAGTCTTCAAACCCAGCAATACTGGGCGCTTAATTGCTGATACGGTGAAAGAGACTTATGTATATCAATGGAGTCGTACCGAGCCAAATCCTGAGATGCTTGCGCTACTCAATAACCCTGCCTATTACCCTGTGCTGATTTTCCCTGCCGAAACGGAAGAAGATAAAACCCGCGTATTAAGCCCGATCCCAACTGAGTTTGCAGGTAAAAAACCGCTGTTGGTGCTGATTGACGGTAGCTGGCGTGAAGCGAAACGCATCTTCCGTAAGTCACCGTATCTTGCGCAATTACCTTTGGTATCGGTTGAGCCTGAGCGCTTGTCTCAATACATCATGCGTAAATCGGAAAACGAACAACATTTGGCAACCGCTGAAGTGGCTTGTTTAGTTCTGGAAATGTTTGGTGAACAACATGCTGCGGATACGTTATCGCTGTGGTTTGAAGCCTTTAAAGAAACTTACCTGATGTGCAAATCGCGCAATAAACCCAACACCGCTAAACCTGCGCTGCATAAATGGATCGCACACCAGCAAAGCGAGAGCTGCCTCTAAACTTGACAGTGATGCTGACCACTTATTGCGCAATTGGTGGCATTCGCGGGATAAATAAGTGGTTTGTCACGGACTGTTGACAGTGCCTTGTGGATAATACGCGTCACTTTTATGTTTTTTATTTTTTCCCCAAGGCTGGGATAGGAAATTGAGGAGAGAAGGCCATGTATTACGGCTTTGATGTTGGCGGAACCAAAATTGAATTTGGTGCGTTCAACGAGCAGTTAGAGCGTGTAGCGACTGAACGTGTACCGACACCGACAGATGATTATGCAAAATTAATCGACACCATCGCTGGGCTGGTACAGAAATACGATGCTCAGTTTGGTGTGGAAGGCACAGTCGGTCTTGGTATTCCGGGAATGGAAGATGCCGACGATGGTTGCGTGTTAACGGTGAACGTACCTGCTGCAAAAGGCAAACCACTGCGTGCCGATCTGGAGGCGAAACTGGGTCGCACTGTAAAAGTAGAAAACGATGCTAACTGTTTTGCACTCTCCGAAGCTTGGGACGATGAGCTAAAAGAGGCCACCTCTGTTATGGGACTAATTTTAGGTACCGGTTTTGGCGGCGGATTAGTCTACGAAGGCAAAGTGTTTTCAGGCCGTAACCACGTTGCTGGTGAAATTGGTCATATGCGCCTACCGATTGATGCCTGGTTCCATCTTGGTGAAAAAGCGCCATTGCTCAGCTGTGGTTGTGGTAACAAAGGTTGTATGGATAACTATCTCTCTGGCCGTGGTTTTGAGCTGTTGTATGAGCACTACTACGGCGAAAAGAAAAAGGCGATTGAGATCATCAACGCACAGAAAGAGGGTGAAGCCAAAGCGGTTGAGCACGTTGAGCGCTTTATGGAGCTGTTGGCGATCTGTTTCGGTAACATCTTTACCGCGAACGATCCGCATGTCGTTGTGTTAGGTGGTGGTTTGTCAAACTACGATCTGATTTATGAAGAGATGCCAAAGCGTGTGCCTAAGCATCTGCTCTCTGTTGCAAAATGCCCGAAAATCGTTAAAGCCAAACATGGTGACTCAGGCGGTGTGCGCGGAGCGGCTTTCCTCAACATTAAATAAGTTGAAGATAAACAGAATAAATTAAGGGCTTGCAGTGCAAGCCCTTTTTACTATTCAAGTCGCAACTATGTTGGTGCTTAACGAGTTGCTTTTGGTTTTTTGCCTACACCAAAATTCTCTTTGGGTTGTAGAGTGATGATACCAAAACCGAGCTTTTTGAAATGGTTATCACGGAAGTTACGTACCGATTTGGTATCTGAAATCGCTTCCAGCTGCATCTCCATCTTCAGAAATTCGGTCAGGTCAATGCCTTCAGCTTCCGCAACCGCTTCATGAATGTTGTGATGCTTTTCGTATGAGAAAGTCAGCGTTTTCTCTTGGTTTTTGTAGGTGTAGATGATGGTACGAGCCATGTTTCTCTCTCAACGCTAAATAAACGGGCTAGATTCTGCCTTGAAGTGGGATGATTGTCACGCTTTCACCGACTTTTACCGTGTCAATCGCCGGAGCAATTTCAATCAAGCAGTTCGCTTCACTCATCGAGCGCAAAATTCCCGAACCTTGTTTTCCGGTGGTACGCACCGTCAGTTGACCTTGCGCATTGAAAGCGTAAACCCCACGACTAAACTCGGTTCTACCTTGGCGAGAACGCAAATCTTCCAACGCAATCGCATTGACTTTCAGTGGTTGCCAACCTTGTTCACCCTGCATTTTACGCAGGGCAGGTTCCACAAAGTTGATGAAAGAAACCATTACCGCGACAGGGTTGCCCGGTAGCCCGAAGAAAGGTTTTCCAGCAATCTGACCAAACGCCAGTGGGCGTCCCGGACGCATATTGATACGCCAAAAATCAATTTGCCCCAGTTTCTCTAGCGCGGATTTGATGAAATCGGCATCGCCCACAGAGACGCCACCGGAGGTGATCACCACATCAGCCTGTTTAGCCGCTTGCTCAAGCACTTGCATCATTTTAGCTTCATCATCTTCGATGATGCCGAGATCGATCACTTGGCAACCGAGCTGTTTGAGTAATCCTGTCAGAGTAAAGCGGTTGGAATCAAAAATAGAGTTTGGCTCAATGTCACCGCCGGGCGCCTGTACTTCATCGCCAGTCGAGAAAATCGCCACCTTGAGAGAGCGAAATACGTCTGTGTGCGCGAAACCCAGTGACGCAAGCATGCCCATTTCTGGAGAAAGCAAACGCTGGCCAGAGTGAAACACCGCTTGGCCTTGTGCCAAATCTTCACCCGCTTGGCGCACGTTTTGTCCTGCTTTGATTTTTGCACCCGCAAAACTCACCACATCGCCGTTTTGCGTAGCTTGCTCACGCATTACCACGGTATCGGCACCTTGTGGCATGGGGGCGCCAGTCATAATCTTCACCGCTTCCCCGAGTTCAACCGTTTTCGGATATTGACTGCCCGCTAACACTTCCGCCACTACACGGTAGCTATCGCGTTCAAGATCATCACTGCGCAGTGCATAACCATCCATCGCTGAGTTGCGATAGGCGGGTACATTGATCGGAGAGTGTACTTCACGCGCCAGTACGCGTTGATAGCACTCTTGAATCGCTCCCGATTCTGTCTCTGCCAAAGGCGAAATGAGCGAAAGGATCTTCTCGCGGCCTTGCTCTACAGAAAGGAAAGCAGGGGATAAGGTGTCGCAGCATGCCGTCGCACTGTTTTTTGAATCTGAAGCTACAGATTGCTGCGTTTTCTGTTCATGCCACTTCTCAACATAATGCAAAACGAAATCAGTGATCGCATCGAGATCATTAATGTGCATTTGCGGCAGAGCCGTTTCTACCGTTTCATCGGCAGCAATCGCAATGATGTTTTCATCGTGAGGGTAAAGCCAAGGCTTACCCACTTCAGCGCGGTGCAGTTCAATTTTTGGAAAAGCGATATTTTTACAGCCTTCAACCAAAATGACATCCAGCTTCTCAGCATCAAATCGAGTCAGCAGATAATCAAACTCCGCTTCGGCATCGGGTGTTTCGGTCATCAGTGCATGACGGTTACGTGAAGCAATCAGCATTTGAGATGCACCTGCTTTACGTAAGCGATAACTGTCTTTGCCCGGCTTATCGACATCAAAATCGTGATGTGCATGTTTCAGTAGGCCAATGCGCAAGCCAGCAGCCGTCAGCTTAGGAAGTAGGGCTTCTAATAACGTCGTTTTTCCGGTTCCAGAATAGGCAGCGAAACCGAGTAATGGCAGGTTAGGGCGTTGAGGATTCTGGTTTGCAGAAGGAATCATGGGTGTAACGCTCCAAATTGCGCCAACTCTTGTGGCGTATTCAAATTAAAAAAACAGCTCGGCGCATCGCTAAAATCGACGTAAGAGGTATGGCATTCATCGTAAAGCAAAATGATTTTGCGATCGCCGCGGGCTAAAAAGGCGCTGAGTTTGGGTAACACGCGTTTATGAAATAGGGTAAACACAGGTTGCTGATGTTCACCATCATGAGCCACTAAAATATCGCTCTCAGGTTTGACTGTCTGACAGAAACGGGCGACTAAATCATCGCAAATTAACGGGCTATCACAAGGTACAAAACCGACCCAATCGGTCGGAGCATGGCTTAAACCTGCATGAATGCCACCTAACGGACCTGGGTAATCGGGAAATTCATCGCTGATCACGGGCGCAAATTGCGCATAAAGATCTTGGTTGCGGTTAGCATTGATGAGCAAAGTAGGAGTTTGCGGTGCCAGTTTATCGATGACATGTTGAATAAGTGGCTGACCATTCAACTGGATCAGCCTTTATCCTGTCCCCCCATGCGGCTGGCTTGCCCGCCAGCGAGAATAACCCAGCTAGTGTCCGAGGTTTGAAGAGTGGGAAGTGTCTGTGTGGTTGTCATTTTTTTCTTTCACAATCTGCAGCAAAGGCGACTCAATCAGTTGACGATCTTTAATCCACCACTGCTTTTTACACAGCGCCGTAAGGGCGTTGGTTTGGTGGCTGGTGATCACAAGACTGGAGCCGCGCTCTAATAAATCTCGCGCCATTATAACCAATCTCTCAATAGATTCTTGATCCAATGACGCACTCGGTTCATCCATCAGCAAAATAGAGGGCTTGAGGATCCACGCTCGCGCCATCGCCACGCGCTGTTTTTCTCCACCAGAGAGCACAGAAATATGCTCATCGGCCAGAGTTTCTAATCCCACCATACGCAGGGCAGTGATCACTTGTGCCCGTTTTTCATGGCCAGATAAACCACTAAAACGGATGCCGTACACTACGTTCTGATACACGGTATCATCAAACAGATAGGGGCTTTGATGAAGATAGACGACTTCCGAGGTCGCGGAAGTCAAAAACAAGCGTTGCCACCAAGGTTTCCGGCCAAGTACTTTGCCATCACTTGGCTGTACTAGGCCTGCGAGAATTTTCAATAAGGTGGTTTTACCCACACCATTGTCGCCTTTGAGGTAAATGGCATCATTGGGGCCAATGGAGATCTCCGGAATATGAAATAACACGCGATCTTTAAAACGCATGGAAAGCTGCTGTGCGGTAAGTTTGATCGTCATTATTTGCCTTATGTTCTCAAATAGCCTTTACCCCGCAGGGAAGAGAGCAGAAAGTTTAGCCCTAATGCCAACGCGAGCAGTACCATGCCAAGCGCGACGCCTTGAGCAAAAGCGCCTTTATTGCTTTCCAATGAAATAGCCGTTGGGATGTTACGGGTTAATCCCATGATATTCCCACCCACCATCATTGAGCAGCCTACTTCCGTCACGATGCGTGAAAAACCCGCGATGGTTGCGGCCATTAAAGGAAAGCGAGCTTCCCAGACTAAGGTTGCAAATAGTCTAGGTACGGAAGCTCCCAGCGTCATTGAAGTTTCGAGTGAGCGACGATCGGTCGATTGCAACGCACCATGCATCATGGCAACCAGAATCGGAAAACAGATCAGTGCTTGGCCTAAAATCATCGCTTGTTGGGTAAACAGCATCTTCCAATCACCGAGTGGGCCTGCGCGCGAGAGCAACATATATAGCAGTAAACCGATCACGACAGTCGGAACCGCTTGCAAGGTGTTGATCAGCGAAAGCAGAGTCCATTTACCGCGAAAGTTGGTGTACGCCAACACAAAAGAGAGCACCACGGCGGGTATCAGTACCAACGAAATCGCAGTCAGCGAGACGCTAAAGGAGACCGCAACGATCTCCCATAGCTTAGCGTCTAGACTCACCAAAAGATGCAAAGCATCAAGAGTTGTTTGCCAAAGACTCATGAGTGATTACTGTTTATCCGCATTGGCAACAAAAAGTTGTTGGCCATTCACTTTGTAATCGTTAATTAACTGCTGACCTTTAGGGTTAACCAGCCAATCACTAAATACTTTAGCGGCTTGGTATTGAGTTGTAGGGTAACGCTCAGGGTTCACAATGATCACTTGGTAAGGGTTAAACAGCTGCTCATCACCTTCAAACAGCACTTTGAGATCCAGCTTATTGTTGTAAGCCAGCCAAGTACCACGGTCGGTTAGGGTATAAGCCTGCATTTCAGACGCCATGTTCAGCGTTGGACCCATGCCTTGACCAATAGAACGGTAGCCACCGAAATTCGGTTCGATTTTGTTTTGTGCCCAAATACCGAGTTCTTTCTTGTGTGTGCCTGAATCATCACCGCGTGAAATAAACACCGCGCCACTCTTAGCGATATTTTCAAACACTTTCGCGATGCTCTTTTCATCGGCGATTTTTGCAGGATCACTTTCTGGGCCAACCACTACAAAGTCGTTATACATCAGTTTACGTGGTAGAACACCGTAACCCGCCTCAACAAAGTTAGCTTCAGCTTTCGGTGCGTGGGTCATCACCAAATCTACATCGCCGTTTTCGCCCATTTTGAGTGCTTTGCCTGTACCTGTTGCAATCACATCCACTTTATAACCGGTTTCTTGCTCGAATGTTGGCAGCAGATAATCAAGTAAGCCAGAATCGTAAGTACTGGTAGTTGTCGCAAGGCGAATACGTGTTTCATCTGCACTTGAAGCCGAGTAACTGACCAAAATTAACGAAGCTGCCGCTAAGGTAAAAGTCGTTTTTTTCATTGTGAATTCCATGACTATGTTGATTGTGTGTTTGATTCCGCCATATCTGTCGCTTAATGCATTGATATAACCGAATGAAATCAATTGCTGATAAGTGTATGCGAAAGGGGGATATAGCAAATGGGATGCCAACATCATTCTGGGCAATTCAGGATAAAATTCCCTCTAAAAAGTAGGCTGATGAGGAAAATGTTGTCTAAATTGAGTGACAGATAAATAACAGTGGGACAAAATGTCGCAAATTAGTCATAACCAATGTAAGGTTAATTGAGTCGTTCTGTCTCAATGAGTTATGGAATTTCCCTATGTCACAAGCTTTGGATCTCAACCAAACACATTTATATCAGCCGTTCTCCGTTTTAGTCGTCGATGATGAAATTGGCATGCAAATGGTGCTCAAAAAAGCACTGAGCAAGTGGTTTTCGCGTGTGGATTCGGCTGGCAGCATTGAAGAGGCGGAAGAGTTGCGCAGCCAGCAACATTATGACTTGCTGATTTTAGACATCAACTTGCCCGGACGCTCTGGCATTGAATGGGAAGAGGCCTTTACCGACCAAGATCACCGAGCGGATGTGATTTTTATGACTGGTTATGCCGACCTCGATACCGCAATCAGCGCACTCAAATTAGGTGCCAGTGATTTCATTCTCAAACCATTTAACCTTGAGCAGATGCTGCAAGCGGTGCAACGCTGCATGAATAAGCGCCTTAATGAGCGTTTGCAATATGCCTTGCAGCGTGACTTTCAACGCCACTGTACTACGCAAATCATTGGCAGCTCCGTACAAACTGAGTTACTGAAGCAGCGCATTGTTCAGTTTGCTCCGTCACGCGCTTCGGTGCTGATTGAAGGAGAATCGGGTACGGGTAAAGAGTTGGTTGCGCGCGGTATCCATGAAGCGAGTGGTCGCCAAGGGCCTTTTGTACCACTTAACTGTGGTGCCATTGCGCCAGAACTGCTGGAAAGTGAGCTGTTTGGCCATACCTCCGGTGCTTTTACAGGAGCGAAAAAGAGTCGCGAAGGATTGTTTCGCGTTGCCAACGGCGGCACCTTGTTTTTGGATGAAATCGGCGAGATGCCGCTGACCATGCAAGCCTCTTTATTGCGAGTTTTAGAGCAACGTACATTGCGTCCAGTCGGTTCGGAAAAAGAGGTGAGTGTGGATGTGCGAGTGGTGGCCGCCACCAACCGCAATCTGCAACAAGAAGTTGAAAATGGGCGTTTCCGCGGTGATCTTTACTACCGGCTTAATGTGTTGAAAATCGAAGTCAGTCCACTACGTGAGCGCAAGCAAGATCTGCATGAACTGCTGCCTTTTTTCACCAAAATGCTCTGTGCGGAACTGGGGATGCCAATGCCCAAATGGGCGTATGAAGATATCTCTTCAATGCAGGATTATGATTGGCCGGGCAATATTCGTGAGCTGAAAAACTTGATTGAACGCTGCTTGTTATTGGGTAAACCGCCTGCTCATTATTGGCGGGAACTGAATGGACTACCTGAACAGGTAGAACCTGAAGTGACAATGTCACTGAGTGTTGATTCAGAAACCTCATGTGGTGACAATGTCACGAGAAACAGCTTCGGATATCCTAATGACTGGCCGTTACGCGCCGTGGAAAAAGCACATATTCAGCAAATCGTGGCCTTGTATGACGGTAATAAATCTGCCGCTGCACGCGATTTAGGCGTGGCACGTAAAACGTTGGAACGTAAATACAAAGAGTGGGAAAGCGAGGATGCCAGCCATGAAAGCTAAATTTGCTTTGTGGCAAAAATGGCGACACCGTTTTAAAACTACAGTGCGCTATCGGTTGTGGATTTTAACGTCAGCGCCGATTTTTCTTACTCTGTTGGCGTTGATTGCGATCACCATTTACTGGTCACTGCATTACACATGGAACAGTGCCTTAATTGATGTTTCTGAACGGTTAGGTGTCGCACAAAACAGTGTGGCGCTGCTGCAACAGAAACAAGCCAATCACGTTCGCGCGTTTGCTGAATCGTACGATTTTCGAAAGCGACTACAAGACACCGAAACCAGCAGTACCTTGCCGCGTTGGGTGCAGAATCAAAAAAGTCGCTACGGCTTAGATTTTCTGAATTTTGAGCGGGTTGATACGACAGAACAGAAGTTCCGCTATCTTGACCTCACCAAACGTGAATCTTTCTTTGATGTTTTGAATGCCAATGAGCTGGAAAGGCTAGATCCTGATTTAGCTAAGCAAGCGCAAATCCCGATTCTTAACTCTCGGCAGATCGAAACCCGTGGGTTAATTAGTCGCACTGTCATTCCAGTACGCAATGAACACGGCGACATCATTGGCTTTCTGGATGGCGGTTTGCAGCTCAATAACAGCACCATGCTGGTCGATCAAATTCGGGATCTTATTTACCCAAGTCACCAAGACCAACTTCGTCCGACAGGCACTTTAACCTTGTTTTTGGATGACTTACGCGTCAGCACCAATGTGCCGTTGGACAGTAATATTCACGCAGGACGTGCCATTGGTACACGAGTCTCGTCAGAAGTATTTAATAAAGTACTCAAAGAAGGAGAACAGTGGGTCAATCTCGCGTATGTGTATGATGCTTGGTACATCACCGCGTATGAACCAATTCGCGATCAATACAATAACGAAATTGGTATGCTCTACACCGGTTACTTAATGTGGCCGTTTTTAAAAGCCTACGTAACCAATATTTTAGAAGTAGGGATCACCACGCTATTCCTGCTGGTGATTTCAGGTCTGTTTGTTTATCGCGGCTCGCGCGATCTGTTTCGTCCTATCGAGCGCATTCACCGGGTAGTGAAAATGGTGCAACTTGGTAAAAACCAACGTATCGGGCAACTTGGACTTGACGATAAACACGAACTTGCACAGCTTGCTAAGCAGTTCGACAACATGCTGGATCAATTGCAACAGCGTAATGAAGAAATCGTGCAAGCGGCGCACGAGTTAGAAGAAAAAGTGCAGTCACGCACGGCCAGTTTGCAAGAGAAAACCGCGCAGCTTGAACACCACATTACGTTGCTTAACCAAACTCGCAATAAGTTGGTGGTGCATGAAAAGCTCGCGGCACTTGGTGAGCTAACTGCTGGGATTGCCCATGAAATCAATAACCCAACCGCGGTCATTCTTGGTAATACCGAGCTAATTCGCTTCCAGCTTGGTGATGACGCCAGCAAAGTTGAAGAAGAGATTGATGCTATCTTGCTGCAAATCGAGCGGATCCGAAACATCACGCGCAGCTTGTTGCAATACAGTCGCCAAGGTGGTGTGCAGGACGAAATCACTTGGCAGCACGTCAACCCGATCATTGATGAAAGTATTACCTTAGTCAAAACTGGCTCTAAAAAGCGTGACATTGAATTTGTGCTTGAGCTGAAAGCGCATAATTCGGTGGAGGTGAACCGTCATCAACTGCTGCAGATTTTGGTTAACTTACAGATGAATGCGATTCACGCCATGAACGGCAAAGGCCGCATCACGATACGTAGTGAAGATTGGATTGAAGAGGGGCAAAACCGTGGGGCGGTGATCCACATTGAAGATCAAGGTTGTGGCATTAAGCCGGAAAACCTCAAACGCATTTTCGATCCGTTTTACACCACCAAGCGTGAGGGAACCGGGTTAGGGCTTTCGGTTTCACAAAGTTTGCTCAGCCAATCCGGCGGAGAGATGAAAGTGAGTTCAGAATTGGGGGTCGGCAGCACATTCAGCATCTATTTACCTTCCAAAAATGAAGCCAAGCTTCGCGAGACGTTACTGATTCAGTAAGTCCATCTCAAAAAATCCCCACTAAATTGTCGGTTATTGTGTATGCCATAACCGACTTTCTGGCGAGTTATGCAAATCAGGGCTTGTAGTCTGGGCGCTGAACAAGTAACGTTGCGCAGATTTTTCTATTTGTGATCCCCGTCAGCTTAATTTGGCCACCGAAAGTGCGCCGTTTTACGTGGCGGGAATGTTAACGCACTAAGGTACAGGCTTTGATTTCTACAGCGAATATCACTCAACAATTTGGCGCTAAGCCACTGTTTGAAAACATTTCAGTTAAGTTTGGCGAAGGTAATCGCTACGGTTTAATCGGGGCAAATGGTTGTGGTAAATCCACCTTCATGAAAATCCTCAGTGGTGAGTTGGACCCAACTGGCGGTAACGTGAGTTACGATCCGAACGAGCGCGTCGCTAAACTGAATCAGGATCAGTTTGCGTACGAAGAGTTCACCGTAATTGACACCGTTATCATGGGTCACAAAGAGTTGTGGAAGGTAAAACAAGAGCGTGACCGCATTTACGCTCTGCCAGAAATGACTGAAGAAGATGGTATGCGTGTTGCCGATCTCGAAGTTGAATTCGCCGAGATGGATGGCTACATGGCGGAATCCAAAGCGGGCGAACTCCTGCTGGCGGTAGGTATTCCACTAGAGCAACATTACGGCCTGATGAGCAGTGTGGCTCCGGGTTGGAAACTGCGTGTGCTGCTGGCGCAAATCCTGTTTGCGGATCCAGACATCATGCTGCTCGACGAACCAACCAACAACTTGGACATCGATACCATTCGCTGGTTGGAAGATACGCTGAATGCGCGTAACTGCACCATGATCATCATCTCGCACGACCGTCACTTCTTAAATTCAGTATGTACCCACATGGCAGACTTGGATTACGGTGAACTGCGTATTTACCCAGGCAACTACGACGAGTACATGACGGCAGCAACACAAGCGCGTGAGCGTCTGTTGGCAGATAACGCGAAGAAGAAAGCACAAATTGCTGAGCTGCAAACCTTCGTAGCACGCTTCTCAGCGAACGCATCGAAAGCAAAACAAGCGACTTCTCGTGCAAGACAGATTGATAAGATCAAACTGGATGAAGTGAAAGCATCTAGCCGTCAGAACCCATTCATTCGTTTCGAGCAATCTAAAGAGCTGTTCCGTAACGCCCTCATTGTTGAAAACCTCAGCCAAGGTTTTGACCATGACCTATTCAGCAACTTCAATGCAATTTTTGAAGTGGGTGAGCGTGTTGCCATCATCGGTGAGAACGGTGTGGGTAAAACCACATTGCTGAACACGCTAGCTGGCGTACTTGAGCCACGTAGCGGTATGTACAAGTGGTCTGAAAACTCGAATATTGGTTACTATGCGCAAGACCACGCTCACGAGTTCGCAGACGATCTGAACCTGATGGAGTGGATGGGTCAGTGGCGTCAAGAAGGCGATGACGAGCAAGTGGTTCGCAGCTTCTTGGGTCGTATGCTGTTTGGCCAAGATGACATCAAGAAATCCGTGAAGGTACTTTCTGGTGGTGAGCAAGGTCGTATGTTGCTTGGCAAACTGATGATGCACAAACCAAACATGCTACTGCTCGATGAGCCAACCAACCACATGGATATGGAATCGATCGAGTCTCTGAACAATGCACTAGAGCAGTACAAAGGTACCTTGTTCTTCGTATCGCATGACCGCGTATTCGTAGACTCATTGGCGACTCGTATCATCGAAATCCGTGATGGCAAGATCACCGACTTCAAAGGTACTTACGCTGAGTTCCTACGCTCACGTGGTGTTGAGGGTTAATCCCAAGCCATTAACTCCAGTCAATTGCACCGCAGATTGTAAAAAGAGCCTCTGAATAGAGGCTCTTTTTTTCCACAAATGTTCAATACACATTGTTAATACTTAAACTGAGCGACGATCGCTTCCAATCTATGACTCATCTCCGAAACTTGCTCACAACATCTGACGGAGCCTGAAACAATCTCATAAGTATCTCCTGCCAGTTGAGCAATTTGGGTGATGTTACGATCGATTTCAGCCGAGACCATGGATTGCTCCTCAGAAGCGGTGGCAATCTGGGTATTCATATCAAACATTTCCGTGATCTGCGCACTGATATCCTCAATCGCAGCCACCACATCTCTTGTATTTACATTGGTCATTTTGGCTTGCTCAACACTTTTCTCCATCATGGTTGCGGTTTGCGAAATACTGATGTTGAGCGCTTGTACCGTAGTTTCTATCTGCAAGGTCGATTGATTGGTTAAACTTGATAGTTGACGTACTTCATCAGCCACCACCGCAAAACCTCGTCCACTTTCACCAGCGCGAGCCGCCTCAATCGCCGCATTCAATGCGAGTAAATTGGTTTGTTCGGCAATGCCTGAATCGCAGAAAGCACCTTGTTGATCTCTTGGATTTGCATTTCTAACGCTTGAATTTGAGTTTGTGACTGTTCAATGCTCGTGGTTAATGTATCAATTCGCACCCCCGCATTTTGGGTGAGTTGCAGCGCTTTATCAGCCTCGCTGTTTACGCGCTGGGCATTTTGCGCGGCAGACTCAATGTTGGCCGTGATTTCATTGGTGGTCATGACAAGCTCATTAACCGCCGTTGCCACGGATTCGGATTCCAGTTTCTGTTGCTGGGCATTTTGCATGCTGCGTTGCGCGATTTGTTCTGAGCTAAATGAGTTTTCACCCAAAATATTCATCACACCTGCAAGCTCTTTGATATTTTGATGCAAATGACTAATGAAAGTATCAAAAGAGCGGGAGAGCTGGGCGAGTTCATCATCACCTCTTGCATTCATGCGTATAGTGAGGTCGCCATTGCCACTCGCGATATTGGTCATTAGCTGATTGATCGCTTTGATCCGCGCCAGAATGCTGCGTCCAATAAAAAACAGTAACGCAGAAAGCAAAATGACGATGAACACTCCCAACATGTGTAGCTGATATTTCACTGCCAAGGCCGCACTTTGTATGCTTTGCTTAATGTCATCTTCCAATCCTTCAATTAGCTGTTCGGTTTGGTGCACATTGGTTCTTAGCTGGCTTCTTAAGCCATCGTTTTCTGTTAACCCCAATAAGTCCATAGCCTCTAAGTACTTCTTAGTGAGGGTGCGGTAATTTTCGAAGGAAGAAAGTGGGGAAGTCAGGTATTTTTCAAATGCCGCTACGTTCTCAAGCAGTAAATCTCGATTCTCCGCCATTGGGTCGTTAATAAAATTGAAATCGTAGCTGAGTAACTGCAAAAACTGGGGAGATAAATAGCTGTTGGCAGATTCAAGAATTTCGCTTTTTAACGCGTTACGTGCATCGGAGAGTTCATTCTCAAGCTGTTCGAGTAACACGAATTGTTTCGCTAAGGCATGAAATTGTGTTTGATACTGTTGAAGTGTTGAAGCGATTTGCTGATGTTCAGCATCAATAGAAAGGGATTCAGCCGCGAGAGTTTTGGCTAAATCGCTTAGCCTAGATTGCAGTTGCTGATAGGTTTTATCGAATCTTTCAATGTACTGTTCATTTCGCCGAGCAAAATAATCTTTTTCATGTCGACGAAGCATGAGGAGATCAATCGCACTCAATAAATTCTCAGTAGCGGCATTTTCGAGAGTGGTGAGTCGATTAGCACTTACATTTTCATAGAATGCGTAAAAACCGACCCCAAGTAGCAATGTGAAGTTAATTAAGAAAAGTTTTGCTCTGATCGACAGAGAAAAAGTACGACCTTGTTTTACAGGTGATCCGGACATGGACACCTCCCATATAGCCTATGACGTTGATGATGGGCTACTACGCACGTTTCATTATTGTTTCAGTATTGTTGCGAGTAACATTCAACTAATAGCTTATGGGAGGGGATTTGCAAGTCAGTCCACTTGCTCAGTGTGTCCTTTCACATCGAACACCACTTTGTCAGCGCCACTGTACACATGGAAGCGACGACCGGAAGCGCGAGCAATGGTCGTGATACCAAAACGTTGTGCCAGCTCAAGCCCCATTTGAGTGACGCCGGAGCGAGAGAGCAACACAGGAATGCCCATTTGCGCGACTTTAATCACCATCTCTGAGGTTAAACGACCTGTGGTGTAAAAAATTTTGTCATCACCACGCATATCATTCAGCCACATTTCACCTGCCAAGGTATCCACGGCGTTGTGGCGACCGACATCTTCAACAAAAGAGATCACTTGATCTTCTTGGCAAATCGCACAGCATGAACTGCGCCGGCTTTTTTGTAAGTGTCGTTGTAGTGGGTTAAGGCCTCCAATGCAGCGTAGATTTGTGACTGTTTAATTGGCTGCTGTGGCACTTGGTAATTCTCAAGCTGCTTCATCACGTTGCCATACATGGTGCCTTGGCCACAGCCGGAGGTAACGGTTTTTTTCTTCAGCGCAGGCTCTAAATGGTCAATGTTTTCACGTGTAACCACGGCTGCCGAATGGGTTTCCCAATCTATGATGACTGAATCGAGCGCTTCAGGATCGGAAATGAAGCTTTGGTTCTTCAAATAACCCAGCACCAAAGCTTCTGGCCGCGAACCTAGCGTCATCAAGGTCACAATCTCTTTCCAATTGAGCAATACTGTGAGAGGGCGTTCACAGGCGATCGATTTCACCAGTTTTTCGCCGTATTCGTCATACACTTCAACTTCAATGGTTTGTAGAGGATTTTCGCTGGTTTTGATGATGGAAGGTTTAGCCACGCTGGATTCCTGTGTGCTGCTCGCTTTATCCTCGGTAGACCTGTCAGTACAAATCTTGGGGTAGAGCGAATAAGAAAAAGTGTCGTCAATGTAGCAAAAAGGGTGCCGAATCAGAAATAACCTTGAACAAAAGTGATGATGTCTTTCTACTTAAATCTATGTATTGACACCAAATGGCTCAATTATTGCTTTAATTTAAACTCTGATTGTTAATTTAGTATGTGTTATGACTGAACAAACTTCTCCTGAATCCTTAACGGATACCGCTCATAGCAAAACCGATAGCGCTTGGCCGCTTGCTTGTAACGTGGAACCTCGTCCTGTCTCGCGTGGCCGTTGGCAAACCACTCAGTGGGTGTTGCACGGTTTCAGTTTAACGCCAGAGGTGCAGAGTCAATATGTCGCAACACTGCAACTGTATCGCGATGAGCGAACCGACTATCGCTTTAACCTCAGTTCACAAGCGCCCAAACTGTTCTTTGTTGCTGAAGACCCCATTGAAGATCAGCCGCTTAAAATTGTGCAATTGACCGCATCGCAAGCCGTCGCCAGCCGTTATATGGATAGCGATTATCTGGTGCTTTCTGCCGATATGCCGCTGCCCGTGCAGGCGTGGATGGAAGCTATATTGGCCGTCACGGTGAGTTGCTTGAAATCCGCCGCAAGAAACGTGAAGGCGCGGGGAGGTCTTGTGGCAACTGAGAAGACGTTCTTTTCCCGTTGGTCACAACGTAAATTAGCCGCCGAGCCAGACCAAGAGCCCCAGCTTGATACTCCAGAGGCTTAGCCTCAGAGCCTTTGGAAGAACAGCCGGTTGCAAATAAATCCTCGGTAGAAACTGAAAGTGGATTGGAGAGTAACGCGGTCGAACAACCTCATTCAGCAGAGAATGAAGAACCCAGTGTGGCGAGCTTGTTGGTATCAGGTGCTTCGCAAGAACTGAAGAAAGCCGCATTGCGTAAGCTGTTTTTGAGCGGTGAGTTTAGTGAAGTGTGCATGCTGGATGATTACAACGCGGATTTCAGCAATACCGCCACGCTCACAACGGAAGTCGCGCAAACCTTACGTCAATGGTGGAAAGAAACGGATTCCCCGCAGGATGAGGGTGAAGAACAAATCGCGGTGGTTGAAGAAACCGTTAAAGAAAATCAAATCGACATTGAACTTGCGGATCCTGACCTCGCATCCACCACCGAATTGGCCGATCCGATCAATAAAAAACAACCTTCAGAAGCGTTGCCAACGAGTGAGACAAAATATACCTCATAGATGCTAGGGACATTTTGACTTACCCCTCAATAGGTAGGGTGGGACATATTGTCCCACTCCTTGTGTGGACTTCAAATTACTGAGTCATTTCTCGATTAATTCTCTGTGTTTTCATCCGAATTTTTTGGAACGTTATTTGCTATAGCTTGTGTAAAACGAGTCGACGATGCACGTTGACTCCAATAATGGAAGCAAGCAATGTTAAACAACCTACTACAACAAGCGACGTCTCCAAACGGTCGGGCGCGGCTGTATGCGATTGAGCATACTGTTGAGCTGACCAATCTTATTCCGCCTACCATAAGCTACGAAAGTGGCGGTCACACCTTAATTGCTGGCCCAACCACACTGATTGAGCGCATTGCTGAGCAGTTGAGTAGCATGGCTTCAATCACTCTACTTTCTGTCGATGGCGAGCCCAGCACGCAAAGCAATTTGTACTATGCCGACACGGTAGAAATCAGCGGTTTTCTCGGTGCATTCACGGTGAACGTAGAAAACCATGGTAAGCGAGTCAATTTGGCGCAAGCCGCTATAGGTGGAAACACCTTTGATATCGTATTGGATATGTCACTCAACGGTTTAATGAGTGAAGAAGTCCCTGTGCCTGGTTATTTCCCAGTAGGACGTGGTTATCCAAAACTGGCTGATGCGCTGGAAGAAATCCCAACTCTGATGGGAACCTTCGATAAACCTAAGTATTTCCGTCTGGATACAGACTTGTGCGCGCACAGCTCACGTGGAGTGAAAGGGTGTGAACGCTGTGTGGATGCTTGTCCTGCTGGCGCGCTTTCCAGTGAAGGCTCTGATCAAACAGGGCATCGCATTCAAATTAACCCTTATTTGTGTCAAGGCGTCGGAACCTGTGCGACCGCTTGCCCGACGGAAGCGATTCACTACGCACTGCCTAATCCTACCGATACGCAAAAATTTATTGAGCGATTACTGGCGAATTACCACCAAGCCGGCGGTGAAAAGCCGATCGTGCTGATCTGCAGTTCTCGCCATGAAAGTTACAACGTCATGGCATTGAATGTGTTGCCAGACAATGTCATTCCTGTGGTGGTGGAAGAGCTGCCTTCCGTCGGTATAGACAGTTGGTTTGCTGCTTTAGTTAACGGTGCAACTCAAGTGTTGTTTGCGGCGAGTCGTCACATGCCACAAACCATTCAACGCATTCTGAACCAAGAAGTGAGTATGGCGCAGAGCTTACTGACTCACTTAGGTTTGGCCAAAGAGACGATTGATATTCTTTATCTCGAATCGTTACGTGAGGGAATGCCGGTACTGTGTGAACAGCCGCTTGAGCTTAAGTTGGGTGACTTAATCGGTAATAAGCGCGAACGTCTGTTTACCGCGCTGGATGCGTTAGCAGAAACACTCAATGCTGAACCTAGCGTTCAACCACTTAGTATCAGCGCGCCTTACGGCACAATTGAATGTCAAACAAGCGATTGTACTTTGTGCATGAGCTGTGTTGCGGTTTGCCCAACGCGAGCACTGCATCCGGCGGGTGATAGCCCAGCACTACGCTTTATTGAACAAGACTGCGTGCAGTGTGGCTTGTGTGTCAAAGCTTGCCCTGAACAAGTGCTTAGCGCTACACCACAACTCAACTGGAACAAAGCGGCACGCAAAGGTGTGGTGACGTTGCATCAAGAAGAACCCGCTAAGTGCCTGCGCTGCCATAAACCTTTCGCACCACAGTCCATGATTACCATGTTGCAAACCAAGTTACGCGGTCACTCACATTTCGCCACGCCGGAAGCGCTCAATCGTATTGCGATGTGCGAAGACTGCCGGGTAGTCGACATGTTTGAAGCCATGGCTCATGACCCTGAGCAGCAGCTCAAGTATTAAGGAGAAAGCAATGCAAGAGCAATCCATAGGTTCACAGTCAATGCGTTCAGACATTTACCTGCTGCTCGCCACACTGCTGCGTGATGTGCCCTCAGCAGAACTGTGTGCCTTTCTGGCTGAATTGGACTTTGAGGCCAATGGCACCGAAATGGCGAAAGCGTGGCAGGCGATATCCGCCGCCGCACAAAACGCTCAAGCTGATTCTTTGGCTGACGAGTATCAAGAGCTGTTTATTGGTATCGGTCGTGGTGAAGTCGTGCCTTTTGCCTCATGGCATTTGACCGGCTCATTGATGGAAAAGCCGCTGGCCGATATTCGTGATGATTTGAGCCGCTTGGGGCTGGAGCGTGATGAGCAAGTGCGCGAGCCAGAAGATCATATCTCGGCATTGTGCGAAACCATGGCTTATTTATGTGAGCAAAGTGGTGACGAGAACGCTGACGAAGAAACGCAACAAGCGTTCTTCAACCATCACATCGCACCGTGGTTTGGCAAACTGGTGAGCCAAATTCGTCAGGCTCCACATGCACAATTTTATTTAGCCGTCGCGCAGCTTCTGGACGCTTTTTTGAGTTTAGAACAAGTAGCGATGACACAAGCCCCAAGCAGTCGCAAGAATCGTTATCGGATCGAGGTGAAGAACCTGACCGATAAAGCCGAGCAGTGAACAAACCGGAATTAGAAAACAGACGTCTTAAGACGCACAGCTAAGTTGCTAAAACTTAAGCAATAAGGAAGCAATCGATGAAAAAAGAGAACCAAGTAAACCAAAGCAGACGCGATCTGCTTAAAGGGTTAGGCACAGCGGCTGTCGCTAGCGCTGTCGTAGCGGGGGTAAGCACTCAAACGGTCGCAAGTGAATCAAGCACCGAGAGCAAAGAGCCGCTGAAAAAAGGCTATCACGAAACTCAACACATTCGTGATTACTACAACACGCTATAGGAGCCAACCCGATGAGACTCATCAAACGTTCAGACAGCGTGACCAAAGAGCAAAATCAGCTCGGTATTAGCCGTCGTGCATTTATGAAAAACACTTCACTGGCAGCGGGCGGAGCGGCGGTAGGCGCCTCTCTGTTTACGCCGGGCATGATCCGTAAAGCTCAGGCCAGCGAAGTGGATCGCAGCGCAAAAACGGAAGTGAAGCGTACCATCTGTTCACACTGCTCAGTCGGTTGCGGTATCTACGCTGAAGTACAAAACGGGGTATGGACTGGCCAAGAGCCCGCTTTTGATCACCCATTCAACGCAGGCGGTCACTGTGCGAAAGGCGCAGCATTGCGTGAACACGGCCACGGTGAACGTCGCCTGAAATACCCAATGAAGTTAGAAGGCGGCAAGTGGAAGAAGATCTCTTGGGAACAAGCCATCAATGAAATTGGTGACAAAGCGCTGAAGATCCGTGAAGAGTCAGGCCCAGATTCGGTTTACTTCCTCGGCAGTGCTAAGCACAGTAACGAGCAGGCCTATCTGTTCCGTAAAATGGCTTCCCTGTGGGGCACCAACAACGTTGACCACCAAGCACGTATTTGCCACTCCACCACGGTAGCGGGTGTAGCAAACACTTGGGGCTATGGTGCAATGACCAACTCATTCAATGACATGCACAACTGTAAGTCGATGCTGTTCATTGGCTCTAATCCAGCAGAAGCTCACCCAGTCGCGATGCAGCATATTTTGATCGCGAAAGAGAAAAACAGCTGCAAAATAGTCGTTGCCGATCCTCGTCGTACCCGTACTGCGGCAAAAGCGGATTACTTTGTCTCATTGCGTCCGGGTAGTGATGTTGCCTTTATTTGGGGCGTGCTGTGGCACGTGTTCAAAAATAACTGGGAAGACAAAGAGTACATCCGTCAACGTGTCTTCGGTATGGATGAAATTCGCGCTGAAGTGGCCAAATGGACACCAGCCGAAGTTGAGCGTGTCACAGGCGTAAGCGAAGAAGAAGTCTACAACACCGCGAAAATCCTTGCGGAAAACCGTCCGGGTTGTGTGGTTTGGTGTATGGGTGGTACTCAACACACCACAGGTAACAACAATACTCGTGCGTACTGCATCCTTGAGCTGGCACTGGGCAATATCGGTAAATCGGGCGGCGGTGCCAACATTTTCCGTGGTCACGATAACGTGCAAGGCGCAACCGACTTAGGTGTGCTTTCCGATACGCTGCCGGGTTACTACGGTTTGACCGAAGGTTCATGGAAACACTGGGCAAGCGTTTGGGGTGTGGATTTTGAATGGATCAAAAACCGCTTTGACCAAGGCACCTACAATGGCGCATTGCCAATGGAAACCCCAGGGATCCCTGTATCTCGTTGGATCGATGGTGTACTGGAAAACAAAGACAACCTGCAGCAACGTGAAAACATTCGTGCCATGTTCTATTGGGGTCATGCGGTGAACTCGCAAACCCGCGGCGTAGAAATGAAAAAGGCGATGCAAAAGCTAGATATGATGGTGATTGTTGACCCATATCCAACGGTTGCGGCGGTGATGAACGATCGCACGGATGGAGTGTATCTACTTCCTGCGACCACTCAGTTTGAAACGTACGGCAGTGTGACGGCGTCTAACCGTTCTATTCAGTGGCGTGATCAAGTGATTGAGCCGCTGTTTGAATCCAAACCTGACCACGAAATCATGTATCTGCTCAGCCAAAAACTGGGGATCGTCGATCAACTGTGTAAAAACATTCGCGTTGAGAACAATCAGCCACTGATTGAAGACATTACGCGCGAATTTAACCGCGGTATGTGGACGATTGGTTACACCGGACAAAGCCCAGAGCGCTTGAAAACGCACCAACAAAACTGGCACACCTTCCACAAAACCACGCTTGCTGCCGAAGGTGGCCCTGCGAATGGCGATACTTACGGTATGCCTTGGCCATGTTGGGGAACGCCAGAGATGAAACACCCCGGCACGCACATTCTTTACGATACCTCGAAAACCGTAGCCGAAGGTGGCGGTAACTTCCGTACCCGTTTTGGTGTGGAGTTTGAAGGTAAGAGCCTGCTGGCTGAAGACAGCTACTCGAAAGGATGTGAGCTGCAAGACGGCTATCCAGAATTTAGCGATAAGCTACTGAAACAACTCGGATGGTGGGATGATTTAACCGCAGAAGAGAAAGCGGCTGCAGAAGGCAAAAACTGGAAAACTGACCTTTCTGGCGGTATTCAGCGTGTCGCGATCAAACACGGCTGTATTCCATTTGGTAACGCGAAAGCGCGTGCGATTGTGTGGACATTCCCAGACCGCGTGCCGCTGCACCGTGAACCACTGTATACACCGCGTCGTGATCTGCTGGCCGATTACCCCACGTGGGATGACAAAGCATTCATCTTCCGTGTTCCTACGCTTTATAAATCGATTCAGGACCAAGATAAGTCGGCGGAATACCCGATCATCCTAACCTCTGGTCGCTTGGTCGAGTATGAAGGTGGTGGTGAAGAAACCCGTTCTAACCCTTGGCTGGCTGAACTGCAACAAGAGATGTTTGTTGAAGTGAACCCGAAAGATGCCAACGATTTAGGCTTTATTGATGGCGATATGGTTTGGGTTGAAGGTGCAGAGAAAGGCCGCATCAAAGTGAAAGCTATGGTGACACGTCGCGTGAAACCGGGCATGGCTTTCTTGCCATTCCACTTTGGTGGCAAGTTCCAAGGTGAAGATCTGCGTCCGAAATATCCAGAAGGTACACAGCCTTATGTGGTTGGGGAAGCGGCAAACACCGCCACTACCTATGGTTACGATCCTGTCACCTTGATGCAGGAAACCAAAGTCACCCTCTGTAACATTCGTAAAGCGTAAGGAGCTTACCCATGGCAAGAATGAAATTCCTGTGTGACACCAAACGCTGTATTGAATGTAACGGCTGTGTCACTGCCTGTAAAAATGAAAACGATGATGCTCTGGAATGGGGCATCCAACGTCGCCGCGTTGTCACGCTAAACGATGGTGAACCGGGTGAAAACTCGATTTCCGTTGCTTGCATGCACTGTACCGATGCACCTTGTATGGCGGTGTGTCCGGCAGACTGTTTTGTCCATACCGAAGATGGCATTGTGCTGCACAACAAAGATCTCTGTATCGGCTGTGGTTACTGCCTGTTTGCTTGTCCGTTTGGTGCTCCGCAGTTTCCAAAACAAGCCTCATTTGGTGAGCGCGGCAAGATGGACAAATGCACCTTCTGTGCTGGCGGTCCTGAGACAGAACCAGGTTCGGAAGAGGAGCGTCGTAAATACGGTGCAAACCGTATTGCGGAAGGCAAGCTGCCAATGTGTGCTTCTCTCTGTTCTACCAAAGCGCTGCTGGCGGGTGATGCGGAGAAAATCTCTGATGTCTTCCGTCAACGAGTGGTTGAACGTGGCGCGAAAGGTGCCGGTTGGACTAACGGTGAAGATCTCGCGTATGACGCAACTCGGAGTTAAGTGGCTATGAGACAACAAATTTCTCGCGCCACTCGTTTTGTGCTGCCTTTATTGGCAGCACTGCTGTGCTGGTTGGCTCAACCAGTGATGGCAGAAGAGAACGCAAAACCGGATGTGGTGCAAAAAGAGATGACCCAACTGGCAGGAGCAGACTTTTGGCGTCAGGTACGACAAGGCGAAGCGGGTTACACCACTTCTCAGTCTCCTGAACATGGCGTGTTGATCAGTAAACCGGGTGAAACTTGGTTTATTCTCAAAGAGAAATGGATGTCTCCGGCTGGTGCGGTGGCGATTTTTGGCAGCATTGCGATGGTGGTGCTGGCGTATATCGCGGTTGGCCCACTGATGCTGAGTAAGCCGCGCACCGGACGTAAGCTGAATCGCTGGTCACGTTGGGATAGGGCGCTGCACTGGAGTATGGCGTTTACTTTCTTGACCTTGGCGTTCAGTGGTTTGATGCTGGTGTATGGTAAACACTTCTTAAAACCGTATATCCCGAGTGAACTGTGGGGCTGGATCATCTATGCCGCGAAGCAGTATCACAACTATATGGGGCCACTGTTTTTCATTCTGTTGATGTTTGTGCTGCTCAAGTGGTGGCGTAAATCTATTTTCAATAAAGTGGATGCGCAGTGGTTTATGAAGCTCGGTGGCATGGTGGGTAAACACAAAGGCTCACACCCTTCTGCGGGATTCTCCAACGGTGGTGAAAAGGCCATTTACTGGTTACTGATTGTGTTTGGAACCTTTGCAGCCATTAGTGGTTTGGTGCTTGATTTCCCAATTTTCGGGCAGACGCGTCGTGATATGGAACTGTCGAACCTCATTCATATGTTCTCGGCACTGATCTTAATCTGTGGCTTTATCTTCCATATCTATATTGGTTTGTTTGGTATGGAAGGCGCATTAGAAGGCATGGTGACAGGCAAAGTAGATGAGACTTGGGCGAAAGAGCATCACGATCTTTGGTATGAAGAAGTGAAGCGCCGCGGTGAAATTGAAGAAGTAAGTGCGGAATCTCAACCAGCCTCATTCAATCAAACGAAAGGAGAGGTGAGCCATGAATCAAGATAGAACCCACAAGTCAGTGTGGTTTGTCTACATTGCGAGCTTGCTGACTCCATTCACCTGCTTGCTCTCAGGGGTGATTGGTATCATCTATGCTGGTTATCGATTGGATAAAAACCAAGATGGCGAGATTGCAAACTCACACTACTATGGGTTAATTCGCAGTTTCTTCCTCTATCTCACTTTCTTCGTGGTGTTGATTGTGACAGTGGCGACCACTAACGGCATTATCATGGGTGTGAATCGCTACTGGATGCCGGAGTCATGGCTTGCCAAGCTCGGGCATGGCATCCCTTATGTAGGTGCTATCATTGCTGTGGGGGCAATCTCCATTTGGATCTGGCGCATGATTCAAGGCATGCAACAGTACCAGCGCAATTTGCCGCATGCCCCATCAAAAGGGCCTAATCTGTAATCTCGTACCCGGCCATTGAGCCGGGTATTTTTTTGTTTCTACCGGCTTCCTTGCTTGATTTTTGTGCGCGTTGTTTTGGTGCTGTTACACCAATTTGGTGCAGATTTATTGCAAACTGTAACTACCCACGGTTTTACCTCTCTCGCTTTACAAATAAATCCCTCCATTTATCAATACATTATTCATCTATTTCAAAACATATTTTCTAATCGAAAAGCTGGAACAGCTTTTGCTCTGTCGAGCTTGAATCTTCTTTTCTCACCAACTTGGTGAAAATAACAACAAAGCACAGGATAAGTGCATAACAGACGATGGAGTATCACAACAATGAGCGATAGCGTAAGTCAGGTGCAAGGAGCCGTTCAAACCCTGACCCAAAGTTCGGACACCTTATTTTTGCTGCTCGGAGCCATCATGGTGTTCTTGATGCATGCAGGTTTTGCGTTCCTTGAAGTAGGTACGGTTCGGAAGAAAAATCAGGTTAACGCGCTGGTGAAAATCTTGGCTGATTTTGGGGTTTCCACGATTGCCTATTTCTTTATTGGTTATTGGATTGCTTATGGACATCATTTCTTTGCCGATGCTGCAACCTTGTCGCAAGGCAATGGTTATGATTTGGTGAAATTCTTTTTCCTCCTTACTTTTGCTGCCGCCATTCCTGCCATTGTTTCCGGTGGTATTGCTGAACGCGCGCGATTTTATCCGATCCTTTTCGCCACTTTTTTCACAGTTGGGCTGGTTTACCCTTTCTTTGAAGGGATCATTTGGAATAGCAACTTTGGCGTACAAGACTGGTTTGCAGCCAATTTAGGCGCGCCATTTCACGACTTTGCTGGTTCAGTCGTTGTTCACGCTGTCGGTGGTTGGATTGCGCTGGTTGCCGTTGCTTTCTTAGGAATGCGTCGTGGGCGCGTGCGCGCAGGCAAACACACTAACTTTGCTCCCTCCAACATTCCCTTTTTAGCGCTTGGTGCATGGATTCTAAGTGTCGGTTGGTTTGGCTTTAACGTGATGTCAGCGCAAACCTTGAATGGCATCAGCGGATTGGTGGCCATGAACTCTTTAATGGCGATGACTGGCGGCATTCTCGCTGCGTTAGTCGCAGGAAAAAATGACCCAGGTTTTATCCATAACGGCCCCTTAGCGGGCTTGGTCGCGGTGTGTGCGGGTTCTGACTTAATGCATCCACTGGGGGCCTTAGTCACTGGTGTGGTAGCGGGTGTGGTGTTTGTCTGGCTATTTACTGCCTTACAGAATAAAACCAAAATTGATGATGTACTCGGTGTATGGCCATTACATGGTGTGTGTGGCGCATGGGGTGGTATTGCAGCCGGAATTTTTGGCCAAACAGCCTTGGGAGGTTTAGGTGGTGTGAGCCTTGGTACTCAAATGATCGGCACTCTAATGGGAATTGCGATTGCATTGTGCGGCGCTTTGATTGTGTATGGTGTACTGCACAAAGTGATGGGCCTACGTTTATCACAAGAAGATGAATTTAATGGTGCCGACTTAGCGATTCATAAAATCTCCGCAACCAGCGAAGAGTAATACAGATTTTCATGGGCTTCTCAGTGGGGAAGCCCTCAATTCCTCTCTGACTCATTCTTCAACTACTCTCTCGTTCTTCTAATCAATAGCCTTGTTACTACCATGGTCTAATCTTCGTTTTCTAGGGTTGATAACGCTTCGGTGTTAAGCTTAAACAAAAGCCGAGAAAAGGAATGGGTTATGAGCTTACCGTATCGAAATATTGTGATACTGACTGGAGCAGGGATCTCTGCTGAGTCTGGTATTCAAACTTTCCGCGCTCAGGATGGGCTGTGGGAAAATCATCGTATTGAAGATGTGGCAACACCAGAAGGGTTTCAGCGCGATCCAGATATGGTGTTGGAGTTTTATAACCAACGCCGCCGTAAATTGCTCTCTGATGCGATTGAGCCGAACCCGGCACATCTTGCCCTCGGTAAACTGGAAAAAGAATTGCAGGGTAGTGTGACTGTGATTACCCAGAACATTGATAACCTGCACGAACGTGGCGGCAGCCAGAACATTATTCACATGCATGGTGAGTTGCTGAAAGCACGCTGTCCTGAATCCAATCAAACGGTTGAGCAAAAAGAGGATATCCGTAACGGCGATTTATGCCACTGCTGCCAAATGCCTGCACAAATGCGCCCACACATTGTTTGGTTTGGTGAAATGCCGCTGCGCATGGGGGATATTTATGCCGCGCTTGAAGAAGCAGATCTGTTTGTCTCTATCGGTACATCAGGGGTTGTTTATCCTGCGGCCGGTTTTGTGCATGACGCACGTATGCATGGAGCACACACGATAGAAATTAACTTGGAACCAAGCGCAGTCGAAAGTGAGTTTGCAGAGAAACGCTACGGTAAAGCCAGTATTGAAGTTCCAAGGTTAGTTGAAGAAATTCTGGCTGCACAAAAACGTGCGATGCATAGTTCAGCAGCGAATAGCTCAGCAGGTAAACAATACAAACACGCTTAGTTAATGCTGATAAGAATAAGCGGATAAAAAAACGCCCCGATAAATGGGGCGTTTTTGTGATACAGCATCCTCTAGTGCGGGGCATACCCACTCAAGGAGTCTATCCAACGAAATGATTAATCGCGGAAGTTGTTGTATTGCAGTGGCTGTTCAAGATTCGCTTCACGCAACATCGCCATCACTTCTTGCAAATCATCACGCTTTTTACCCGTCACGCGAACTTTGTCGCCTTGGATAGAAGCTTGAACTTTGATTTTGGCATCTTTGATCAATTTAACGATCTTCTTCGCGAGCAGAGCTTCCAGACCTTGCTTGAATTCTGCATCTTTGTGCCAGTGCTTACCGATATGGACAGAATCTTTTGCTTTCATTGCACGGGCATCTACACCACGTTTTGCGAGATTACCGCGCAAAATGTCCATCATCTGACCAAGCTGAAAATCATCTTCTGCAGACAACTTTACTGTCTCTTCTTTCAGCTCAAAACTGGCATCGACGTTACGAAAATCAAATCGGCTGGCAAGTTCACGAGTTGAGTTTTCTACCGCGTTACGCAGTTCAACAGCATCAATTTCTGAAACAATATCAAAAGAAGGCATGAGGTATTCCCTTAATTACGAGAGCGACGGACTTTGATCGATTGCGCCAACATGTCGAGCATTGCGGCTGTATCATCCCATCCTAAACAAGGATCCGTGATCGAAAGTCCATAAGTCAGGTTATTGAGATCGTGCATTGGCTGGTTGCCTTCCACAAGGAAGCTTTCCGCCATGATGCCAGCAATTTTGTGGCTTCCAGCTTCGATCTGTTGGCAAATATCGCGCGCCACATCCACTTGTTTACGGTGCTGCTTTTGGCAGTTAGCGTGGCTGAAATCCACCACCAAACGTTCTGGAAGGTTGAATTGAGCCAATTGCTGACAAGCTTCATCAATCGAAGCGGCATCAAAGTTAGGCCCTGTATCACCACCACGAAGAATGATGTGACCAAATGGGTTACCACTGGTGCGGTAAACCGTCATACGGCCATTCTTATCTGGCGAATAGAAGTAGTGTGACGCTTTTGCTGCACGAATCGCATCAATCGCGATTTTCACATTACCGTTAGTGCCGTTTTTGAATCCAACCGGGCAGGAGAGAGCAGAAGCCATCTCACGGTGAATTTGCGACTCAGTGGTGCGCGCACCAATAGCGCCCCACGTGATTAGGTCAGCGATATATTGACCGGTAATCATATCGAGAAATTCAGTCGCCGTTGCCAAGCCTAGCTTGTTAATGTCGAGCAGTAGTTGACGCGCTTTGTTTAAGCCCGTTTCTAAAGCGTAGGAGCCATCGAGATTCGGGTCAGTGATCAAACCTTTCCAACCCACAACCGTGCGTGGTTTTTCGAAATAGGTACGCATTACGACAAAGAGTTCATCTTTGTAGTTTTCTTGCAATGCCGCGAGGCGGCGACCGTAATCCAGTGCGGCATCGGTATCGTGTACCGAACAAGGTCCAACAATCACCAAAAGGCGATCATCTGCACCGGTGAGAATGCTTTCGATTTGACGACGAGACTGCGCAATCCTTAGCGCGACTTCATCAGTAATTGGGTGTGCGTGACTAAGTTCTGCCGGAGTAGGCATAGGTCCCAATGCTTGGGTTCTTAATTCATCGGTTTTCAGTGGCATAGGAGCGCCTGTCCTTTTGTTGCGAAGCGCTAAAGATAACGAATTTGTCAACGAGAATAAACCATTGCGACGAAAACAGATTGGGAATCGAGTGTAAATCGTGCCGTTAAAACCGTATTTGGTGAGAATTTCCCCATCCACACCGCATGCATCAACAGATAGTTGCCTTTCGCACAGACTATCAACCTAGGAAAATCGCGACCAACAAGCACTTTATTAACAATTATTTGACATTTATTCAGTGATCGATTGAAGTGGTCGGACAACTTACTCATGCGGAGTTTTTATGCTGTCACCTTTAGCGAAAGCCAATCTTTATCTTAATCTGTTCGGCTTTTTTAAAGTGCCTTTAATTTGGGCATGTCGCCCGAAAATTCTTGCACTCAGTGATCACGCGGTGGAAGTACGCATTCCGCTGAAAAGACGCAATAAGAATCATCTTAACAGTATGTATTTTGGTGTGCTGGCAGTAGGCGCTGATGTCGCAGGTGGTTACATGGCGATGCACAAAGCCAAACAAAGAGGCAGTAAGGTTTCATTGGCTTTCAAAGCCGTGAGAGGCGAATTTCATAAACGCCCAGAAGCGGCGGTGCATTTTCATTGTGTGGAAGGCGAGAAGATTGACCAAATGTTGGATGAGACATCTCGCACAGGTGAGCGGGTTAACCAAGAGGTGCATATTATTGCGACCTGCCCAACACTGCATGGTGATGAGCCAATGGCTGAGTTTTGGTTAACCCTTTCTCTGAAAGCCGTTAAGTCAGCGGAATAGATTCAATATCCACAATTCGGCTTCGGTTAAGCACGATTTTCCAACGATAGTAAGTCGGTTCGCCTTTATGGTGGTTTTCTTTCACGATCAGGTTCAGCAAATGGCGTTTTTCCACTGATTCACGGCTCACTTGACCATTGTTGAGCTGATAAATATGGTTTGAGCCCTTGTCCATCTGACGCATGATCGAACGCAAGTCAATCATCAAGGTTTCACGAGTCTCCTCGTAACCACTCATAAAGCGAGACGTCGACATTTCAGTATGGGAGCGATAATGCAGAATCTGCTCTTCACGTTGCACAATACGCTTTTTACGAATCGCTTGAATGCGATCAGGCAGATCACTCAGCTTTTTGTAATCCAGCCATTCTTCTTTATCGCCGACTTGTTTGCCTGTAGTAGGGTCGAAATAGTGACGACGCCATTTAGGTCTACCTTTACGGATCCAGCGCCACAACATATCACGGAGATCATCTTTAAAGATTTCCCGTAGGGCATAGATAAAAGACATCGCAATGATGAACGAGGCGGTAATCTCTCCCCAGTAATCGCGCGCTGAAATAGCAGTAATAGTCACCGCGACCATCACCAAACCGGTCGCTAGGCCTTTTACTGCTCGTTTAGTGTTGTTGCCTAGCGACACTATTTTTTCATTCAGGATAACTGGGTGCTCAATCAAACGACGAAGCAGGCGCATTTTATTACTCAGGCGCGTAATGTCTTGATTCGCTTTATCGGAGTTGTATTGGTTGAGTGCACGGTGCGCTTGCTCTTTCTCCACCAGCGTAATCAAACGCTCTTTATTCGTCTTGTATTCATTATCACGCGTCATGTGCGCAATCATGGATAAGAAACTCTGCTCGGTATACCAAGAGAGGTAGTTATCAATGTTGGCGTAATAGCGCTTAAGCTGCTCTTCATAAGGAATACTACGACGCAAACGTCGCAGAATATCCAATGATAACTCAATGACGCTATCCACTTCTTCCGCCGTCACCGTATCACTGGTGTTATTGAGTTGGGAAACCGCTTTATCCAGCGCAATCACATACTGGTAAGCAAACAAACTCAAACTCACTCGGTATTGCGTTGTAGAAAGATGACCACGTTGAGCAAGGCGGCTGTGTACCAGCGGCAGGAGAATCTGGTCACTGTAGTAGGCGCGCTGCTGGTGAATAGAGCTATAGAAAAACTCAGACTCAGAGATCACTTCTGGTGAGATATCCAATTCACCGGGGATAAAAAGATAAAAGTTAAGGTCGAGCTTTTTGCTGCCCGTCATCTGACTGACAATCGTCAAGGTTGCCGCATCTTGCTGCTCTACGGTGATCAACGAAAACTCCTGTAAAAATTGCCGGATTTATTGCTCGAATGCGAGAAAGCATAACAGAGATAACGTATAATCTCTGCAAATTTGCTGTGAGACAGTTTTATATGATTAACATTGGTCAAATTAATAGTTTAGAAGTGGTGAAATTCGCCGAATTTGGTGTTTTTTTGGATGCAGGGGAATACGGTACTACCTTGCTGCCTAAGCGTTTCGTGCCAGAAGGTACTGAAATCGGGCAGTTTATCGACGTTTTCCTCTATTTCGATTCTGAGAACCAACTCGCAGCCACGACTGAAACTCCAATCGCTCAAGTGGGCGAGTGGGGCTTAATGAAGATCGAAGGGGTTAACAGCACTGGCGCATTTGCTAGCTGGGGAATCAAAGGCAAAGATCTTCTGATCCCGTATAGTGAACAGCGTGCCCGTTTTGTCGCAGGCCAAACGGTATTGGTTTATGTCTATACCGATAAAGCCTCTGGCCGGATCGTCGGTACGACCAAGTTCAACAAGTTACTTGATAAGACACCCGCGAAATACACGCCAAACCAGCAAGTCGATCTGCTGATTGCAGAACGTTCCGAGTTGGGTTTCAAAGCAATTGTTAACGGCACCCATTGGGGAATGATTTTCTCTTCAGATGTATTTGGCAAATTGTTCATCGGTAAGAAACTTAAGGGCTATATCAAGAGCGTGCGTGAAGACGGCAAGATCGATCTGTCACTGCAAAAAATTGGTATGGAAAAAATGGATGATCTGAGCTCTAAGATCTTAGAAACCTTAGAAAAGAAAGGTGGTTTCCTGCCATTGAGCGATAAATCGACGCCTGAAGCCATTTTTGCCACTTTCCGTACGAGCAAAGGTACTTTTAAAAAGACCATCGGCAGTCTGTATAAGCAAGGCAAAATTGTGATTGAAAATGACGGTATTCGTTTAGCTTAAACCGATTTTACCCCCGAAAAAAAGGCCCAAAACGTAAGGTTTTAGGGCCTAGGGGAATGGCTCCAAAGAGCCTGCGCTAATCGAAAATATAGGAAGTTGCTTTATCCTAAGACTAGTACAGATACTGAAATTAGCGACAGGCTTTTAGAATTTCATCCTATAGTTCACTCTATCAGAATAAATTTTTGTCTCTTACAAGCTCTCTTGGCAGTCCATTCTTCACCCGATTTCCAACCCATTTTCCTAACCCAATCACATCGTTAGCGTAACGAACGATCACTTCACCTTGACCACTTTTTCCCTCTGGTCTGACATCTCTACCCATGAACCATTCTCGTGCTTGAGCAGTATCCAACTCCACACTGTGATCGATACTTTCGGAAGCCAGACAGGTTGCAACTTGATGCTGCCAGCGATATCCAGATTTATGTGCTTCAGCAATTTTTATTCCCATACGGGAAAAACGCAGCTCACCCAACAATGGCTCTAATGCTTGGGGGAATAACCATACATCATTATCACGCAGCCAAACTTGTGAGTCCGATGGAAGCTCTACGCCAAGAGACTTATTGAGTTGCTGAGCAATTTCTGATTGCTGCTTTTGACTTGCTTTGTTAAAAGGAAATTTCCCCAGACGTTTATTCACTTCTGGAACGGGCACTGAAGCCAATTTGCGAATTTTGGCCACAAAGAAGCCTTCACAGTCGTACATTTGCGGGAAAATATGCAGAAAACCTTCTTCGGTCAGCGCAAGTGAAGCCTGTTCAAATAAGTTGTCCAGTGATTCAAAGCTCACTGCCTCCCCATAACTCTGTTTTAAGTGCCAACACACTTCCTGATTTTCCTCACGGCTCAGTGTGCAAGTCGAATAGACGAGGGTTCCGCCGACTTTCAAAGCCTGAAACGCGCTTTCAATCAAGGCTTTTTGTGTAGACGCAATACTGTGGATGGCATCCATACTCCAGTTTTTCATTGCATCAGGATCTTTACGAATGGTTCCTTCACCTGAGCAGGGCGCGTCAATCAACACAGCATCAAAACGTTCGGGAAGCCAGCCTCCGAATACACAACCATCAAAATTGGTTAAGGCGGTGTTACGAATGCCACAACGTTCAATATTGGCGTGTAGCACTTTCACGCGGCTCGCGGAGAATTCGTTAGCAACCAGCACTCCTTGATTGTCCATCAACGCGGCCATTTGCGTAGTTTTAGAACCCGGCGCAGCTGCCATATCAAGCACAGAATCATACTGTGCATGATCCATAAATAGGGCAGATACAGGCATCATTGAGCTGGCTTCTTGGATGTAAAACAGCCCAGCCATATGCTCTGCAGTATTACCCAGTGGAACTTGGCTTTCATCTGCTTCAATCCAAAAACCATTCTCACACCAAGGCACTGGCGATAGCTGCCAATTTTTCTCAGCTGCACGTAGGCAAAAATCCGCTACAGAAATTTTGAGCGTATTAACCCGAATGCTTTTTCGCAGAGGCCTTTGGCAGGCAGCAATAAAATCCGCAAGCTGGGTAGAATCGGGCAGTATTTTCGCCATCGAAGTGATGAAATCTTCGGGAAGAGAAATGTTCGGATGCACAGGCAAGTTCCGTTGATGAATAAGGTCGGCGATTATAACCAGATAGCTCCATGACATAAAGGCTAGCCGCTAAAGTAGAAAAGCAGCCTAAGGCTGCTTTTCTTCACGTGACATTTTTCTCGTTAAGGCTTGGGAATTGGCGTACGCCATTTAGTCCAATCTTCCTGAGCTTGAGAGTAGAGGTAGAAGGTATGTCCTTCTGGTGCTGCTGGTGGCAGATGCTTTTGCTCGGGAGTTGAGAAAGTAATGCCGCCGCGCAGCATACTCTCAAAAGTGCCTGCTTTGACATTTGCACCCGTAATACCAATCGACATATCTAACCCAGAAACATTCCAAAACACGCTATTTTCACGGAGCAAATAGGTGTACTGCGGGGCAATACGGATCGTAGTAATAACGCGATCGGCAAACTCACCCAAACGTACATCAATCACTTTGCCAACCTCAATATCACGATACAGAACTGGGGTACCGACACTGACTGAACCGCGGGTTTCACTCTGTAATGTGTACGTTTTTCCTGCACCACCATGACGCGCTTCTTTATGCAATTCAAACTCAAAACGGCTTTCTCCCGTTCCCGGTTGAACTTCGATGCTATGGCCCAACAGATTCTGCACATTCTCAATACCACTTAAGCCGATTTTGGCTTGCGAGAGCCAGAATTGCGTATTTTGCTTGGCAATTTTTGACGCGTATTGAGGCTCAATACGTGCGGAGAGTTTGACAAAATCGGACTCGAAATCAGGAATCACTTCGAAGATCTCACCAATAGGCACACCTTGATACTGCACTGGTGTCCCCACTTTCACACCCAATGTTCCTAAGGCGGTCAGGGTGATCTTTTCGCCATAACGACGAGCATGATCGTAGTCGTTATAAAGCTTCCACATCGATCCGATTTTGTTCTCAATACCCGGAAGATTATCAAACGCGATACCGCCGCGAATCAGAGTCTGCAATGGCGCAGCTTTTACGTCTACACCATCCATGGAGGCTTTGATTTCTACACCAGAGCGGTTCCAGAAAACCGTATCTGGGGTTAATAAATGCTGATATTGCTTTTCGATTGTCGCTTCAATCTGCACACCTTTTGGAGTAAGTGTAAAACCCGAAATGCTGCCCACTTTTAAGTTGCGATATAAAAGGGGAGAGCCAGCATTAATCGAAGGTAGCTCATTCGCAAATAGCGTGAGTGAGCGAGAACCCGATTGATTGTATTTCGCGAGTTCCGCTAAGGACTGGCTAGGGTAGAGGCGATATTGCTCAAGTGGTGTGCTACTACCTTCACTAGCAAAGCTGATTGAGCCGAGCAAAAGTTGTTTGGCTGGTGGAATGGATACAGAAAGGCCAGATTCAGTGAGCTCAGCAGAAGCACTGCCTGTAATATAAAAGCGGTTTTGCGAGCGGATCAATGCGCCATATTGCTCGTCAATCAGTACATTCAACTCTACATAATCGAACTTCAAATTCACCGCTGTGACGCTGCCGACCGCAACCCCACGGTACAGAATTGGCGTACCAACATCCAACCCGAAAGAGTTATCTGCCACCAATTTAAAGCTAATGCTGTTGGAGCTTGCATATTTAAATTCGTTCTTGCGTAGCGCTTTAAAGTTACGTGTACGCTCGCCTTCACCGGGAATTAAAGAGAGATAATTGCCTTTAACAAAGTTAGCGAGGTTTTCTACCCCAGCTAAGGAGACTTGTGCCTCTTCCAGCACAAATTGGCTACCGCTATTGAGCATGTCACTGAATGCTGGTTCGATTGCCGCAGAAGCTTCGATGCCTTTGCGATTTTCGGTCAATTGCAAATCGGTGATTTGGCCAATCTCGATTCCTCGGTACATGATAGGCGCAGGAGCAGAGATGTTGTTGTCATCCGGTAGGATGATTGATACAGCAATCCCGCGTCCCGCGGTTTTCAAATCTCGATACAGGCGGAACTGTGCGTTTTGCTCGACGGGTTTACCTTCATCTGGAGAATCAACCGCTATCGAGCCACCAATCAGAGCGCTCAAACTTTCTAAACGGACATCGACCCCTTCAAAACCAATGCTGGCACCAATACCACTAACGTTCCAAAAACGGCTTTCGGTGTTGATGATGTGACGATATTCCTCTTTGATGGAAGCTTGAACGGTTACAGATTGTGCATCCTCATCCAACTGATAGTTAAACACTTCACCGATCGGGATTTTTTTATAAACGATTTGTGAACCAACAGAAATGCCGCCCAAATCACTCGCTTTTAGTGAAATGGTCAAGCCTCGCTGCGACAATGGATCGGAAGGCGCAGATTCTAGTGCATTGTATTCGGTCGGATAATCATCTTGGTGAAGAGTTCCCGGCTGAATAGCGATATAGTTACCTGATACCAAAGCATCCAAACCGGAAACTCCTGACAAACTGGCCGTTGGTTTTACCATCCAGAATCGAGTTTGGGTGGACAATAATTTAGTGGCTTCAGGATAGATATCCGCTTCAACATAAATACTGTCAAGACCCTCAGACAGTTTAATGTCACGCACCATACCCACTTCTAAGCCTTGGTAGCGAATCGTAGTACGTCCTGCAATTAACCCTTGTGCATTTTCAAAATGGATTTGAATACGCACACCGGCATCATGTACGGCTTTAAACACTAACCAGCCAGCCAAAACCATAGTCACGATCGGTAAAATCCACAGCGGAGAGATGCCTCTATGCTTGCGAACTTCCGGTGTATACGAGGTTTGCGTTGTATTTTCTTGACTCATTCAAACAACCTATTGTTGAGTACGAGTAGAGTTGGGTTCATCCCACAACAGGCGCGGATCTAAGCTTTCCGCTGCCAACATGGTGAGAACCACAACCATACCAAAAGCCACAGCCCCATATCCGGGGGTAAAGTCGAGGATCTGACCTCGGTCGACCAAAGTGAGCATTATGGAGATAACAAATAGGTCCATGACTGACCATTTGCCAATCCATTTGATGCCCCGATAAATCATCATTCGCTGACGTTGATGTACTTTATGCTTAAACTTTATCGCCAGTAACAAGTAGGCGAGGCCAACAATCTTGATCACCGGTACCACAATACTGGCGACGAAAATAATCAGCGCGATTCCCCACATGCCATTTTTCACTAACGAAGCAACGCCTGAGAAAATCGTATCCTCTAAACGTTGTCCATTGGTGATCAAAATTGAGATCGGGATAAGGTTAGCAGGAAAAATGGCAACGGTTGCCGCCAATACATAAGCCCATGTACGCTCGATAGAATTGGGCTTTCTGTGGTGAAGCTGATGCTGGCAACGCACACAGTGTCCGCTCTCTGGTTGAGAAAGATGACAATTATGGCAATGAACCTGTTTTTGCGGTAAATCGTAATCCGTTTCCTTTTGCCAAGTTTCCCAATAACGACGCGTGCTAATTCGACTAAGTAAAAGGACAGTGAATAATTGCAAAAGCACTAAACCCCATAACCCCGGACCAATAAAGATGTCCGAGTAGTCTTTGAGTTTGAAACAAGAGACTGCAACGCTCACCAGAAACACATCCAGCATCACCCACACCTTGAGATGGTGAATAAGTGATAGCGAATAACGCAGCAATCGAAAATGACGAAAACGCAAAGCGAGATGGGCATTCACCACACTCACACACAAGATAAGTGGGGCAATAGAGCTACAAAACAATACGAGTAGGGCTAATGCCCAATACCCTTCATTCCACAGTGCGAAAACCCCTTGCGGCAAAGTGGCAGGGATCATCACCCCAAATAAGCGAATATTGATGTAGCTAAAAAAGTGCGAAGGAATAAACAGCAACAGGCAAGTAACGGCAAGTGCCAAGTTCCCAGATAAAGAAGGTGTACCCCCGCGATAGAGCTGAGTTCCACAACGAGGGCAGTATGCACTGTGGCCTTGACTAACTGTCACCGTATCAACAGGCAATTCGCAACCCGGACACAAGCGCACATGGTTTGGTGGCACAGAATGCTGGTGTAGAGAAGATGGCGGTATCATTGTCAAAAGACACCACCAATAGTGACATTGTCACACTCAATGATGTGATTGGACACTCCCATACAGAGTTTGGTAGAGGCCTTCTTGTTCCAGCAACTCGTTGTGCGTGCCAGATTGGCTGACATGTCCATCTTCCAATACATAAATTAAGTCCGCTTGTTTCACCGCTGAGAGGCGGTGGGCAACAATCAAAGTCGTTCTACCATGCAAAAATTGCGATAACGCACGGTGCAAGGCAGCTTCAGTTGCGGTATCAAGTGCTGAGGTAGCTTCATCCAAAATCACAAATTTCGGATTACTGAGCACCATGCGTGCGATCGCTAATCTCTGCCTTTGACCGCCAGACAAACGAATGCCATTACGGCCAATTTGGCTTTCCAGTCCATGATCTAACTTAGAGATCACATCTTGCAACTGCGCGATCTCTAAAGCTTGCCACAAGGCTTCATCGCTGAAATGGCCACCGAGCGTTAGATTATGCCGCAAAGTGTCATTAAACAGTATAGGTTGTTGTAAAACAACGGCAATTTGATCGCGTATCACATCAAAACTGATATCGTCACAGTTTTGCCCATTAAATCGAATCGCACCGCTTTGCGCACGATAAACGCCAATCAACAACTGGATCAAAGTTGACTTACCGCCGCCACTGGCACCCACCAAGGCCACTTTTTTACCTGCTGGGATGCTTAAAGACAAATTGTTCAGTACCGGTGTTTCACCATCATATGAGAAATTGAGGTTTTCTATCTCAATCTCAACTTCACCAGGTTTTGTAAACGGATTCACCTTACTAACAGGGCGGAACTCTTCTTCTAAATCCAACAAACCATTGATTCTAGTTAAAGCAGCTTTTGCAGCGTACCAAGAAAACTGAATACCAAGCAGCTCTTGGACTGGGCTTAGCATAAACCACAAGTAACCAAACACAGCAAAGATCTGGCCAATAGTGAGATCACTGAACACTACCATTAACATCGCAACAGCACGGAACAACTCAAAGCCAAGCAAAAAAAGTAAGAAGGAAAGGCGACCAGCAGCCTCAGATTGCCAAGCGTACTTATCAGCATTCTCACGAACGGCATCCGCATCGGCGATAAGTCGGTTTAAAAACTCACGCTCTTTATTCGCCGCTCGGAGCTGATAGATACCGTCTAAAGTTTCCACCAAGCGATTTTGAAAACGCTCAAAGGCTTGGTTCTCTCGTTTCTTAAGATGCTTGACCTGACCACCTAGCATTCGGGAAAAGTAGATGACAATCGGGTTAACCAAAAGAATGAACAATCCTAATCGCCACTCTAACCAGAGTAGAACGATGGCTGTACCAAATACGGTAAGTAGAGAAATTAGAAATTTGCTGAGCGTTGAACCGATGAATTGATCAATCGTTTCAATATCCGTGATGAGATGTGCATTGATGCCGCCGCTACCACGTGTTTCATACTGACGAATACTGATCCGGCCTAACTTCTCAATCATCTTACGACGCATCTCGTAAGTGATCGTTTTAGACACCAAAGTGAATTGACGATTTTGCAAAATATTCAGCAATTGGCTGGCAATTCGCATCAGCACAACCATCAATAGGGTCAGCATGATGTAGCCTGTTGCGGTTTGCCAGCCTTGTGGGAGGAAATGATTCATCACATCAATCCCTTTAGCAGGCTGATTAAGCAATACTTCATCGACCATTAAAGGCATTAATAGGGGAATTGGCACACTAATCAGTGTTGCTAGCACTGCAACTAGGTTAGCAAACAGAAGTTTAGTGCGATGTTTTTTTACTTGAGTTATCAGCCAAGAGCGGCTAATAGTGTCGTTGAAGTACGTCATATTAATGAGAATGCATCCTATTATTGATTTATATAGTACGTAGTTCAGAACGTGAAGTCTTTATTTTTCAAATGGAAGTTATTATGAATTTAGAGCAGTACCAACGCTTAGCCAAGCAAGCTGTGGCTTTATTAGAAGGTGAAAGCAACCTAGTGGCGAATCTTTCTAACTTGAGTGCCTTACTGAATATGGAACTTACAGAGCTTAACTGGGTAGGGTTCTATCTGATGCAGGATGATGAGTTGGTGCTTGGCCCGTTCCAAGGTAAACCAGCGTGTGTTCGTATTCCGGTAGGCAGGGGAGTTTGTGGTACCGCAGTTTCCGAAAACCGTGTTCAACGTGTGTATGATGTCCATCAATTCGGAGGACACATCGCTTGTGATGCCGCGAGCAATTCTGAAATCGTTATCCCGTTCTCGATTAACGGAAAAATTGCCGGCGTGTTGGATATTGACAGTCCAAACATAGGCCGTTTCAGTGAAATTGACGAACAAGGCCTGACCTATTTGATGAGCGAAGTAGAAAAGCTGCTCAATTCACAGGCTAATAAGGCATAATTTGCCCTTTGCCTGTGGTTTTTCCGTTGCAGGTCTTTATAATACCGCACATATTTACACTCAATGTTTGGCGGGCAGCCGCAATAACCAGGAATCCTCATGGAAAACACTGAAAAGTTAAAAAACAGCAAAGAAGTAATCGCGTACATTGCTGAATGTTTCCCTAACTGCTTTACTTTAGAAGGTGAAGCAAAGCCTCTGAAAATTGGTATTTTTCAGGATCTTGCTGATCGTTTGAATGACGACTCTAAAGTAAGTAAAACTCAGCTTCGTGCCGCGTTAAGACAATACACCTCTTCTTGGCGTTATTTACATGGTGTCAAACCTGGCGCAGTTCGTGTTGATCTTGATGGTAACCCATGTGGTGAGCTGGAAGAGCAACATGTGGAACACGCACAAGCGGCATTGGCAGAGAGCAAAGCTCGTGTTGAAGCTCGTCGTAAAGAACAAGTAAAGAAAGTGCGTGAAGAAGCGAAAGCGAGCAAGCCAAAGGCGAAAAAGCCTCAAGCTCGTCGTCCTCAAAACGCACCGAAAGCGGAGAAAAAACCCGTAGAAACTCGCACATTGACAGCGACAGAGCTCAACGTCGGCAAAGAAGTTAATGTGAATATGGGTAAAGGCAACATGGCTGCAACCATCGTTGAAATCAGTAAGGAAGATGTGCGTGTTCAACTTGCCAACGGCCTACAAATGGTTGTGAAAGCGGAGCACTTGCGCGCATAAGGGAGATACTCCTACGCATGAAATGCCGTTCAAAAATATCTCTGATTGCTGCTAGCCTTTGGCTAGCAGCCTCTTCAGCTCAGGCTCTGGAAGCCAAACTCAAACCAGAAGATTTACCTCTTCTTGCCCCTGAAGCTCAACACGAAACGGCAGCGAAACGTGTCACTTCGCGTTTTACCCGTTCCCATTACAAACAATTCAATCTGGATGATCAGTTTTCTCAAGCTATGTTTGAACGCTATCTTGAGATGCTCGATTACAGCCGCAACATTTTTACTCAAGCCGACATTGATTCGGTCAAAGCTTGGTCTTTGCAATTGGATGATCAATTAAAAGCGGGTAACAACCAGATTGCGTACGATTTGTATAACTTGTCGATGGAAAAGCGTTTCGAACGCTTTAAGTACGCGCTTTCTCTGCTTGATAAAGAGATGACGTTCGATACGGACGAATCGATCGAGTTAGACCGTGCTAAATCACCTTGGCCTAAGGACATTCAAGAGGTCAATGAGCTGTGGCGACAACGGGTAAAATACGACGCACTGAATTTGAAGCTAGCGGGTAAAGAGTGGCCAGAAATCAAGGAAACGCTTGAAAAACGCTACAACAACGCGATGAAACGTCTCACACAGACCAAGAGTGAAGATGTGTTTCAAGTGTACATGAACGCGTTTGCCCGTCAGGTCGATCCGCACACCAGTTATTTGTCACCGCGTAACGCTGAACAATTCCAATCTGAAATGAATCTTTCACTTGAAGGGATTGGCGCGGTATTACAGATGACCGATGACTACACCATTATCCGTTCATTAGTCGCCGGTGGGCCTGCCGCACTCAGTAAACAGTTGGGTGAGGGAGATCGCATTATTGGTGTTGGCCAAAACAGCGAAGAAATGGTGGATGTGATTGGCTGGCGACTCGATGATGTTGTGCAGCTCATCAAAGGCCCGAAAGGCAGCAAAGTTAAGTTGTTGATTTTACCGGAAGGTAAAGACGCAAAAAGTCACGTTGTCACTATTGTTCGTGATAAAATTCGTTTAGAAGATCGTGCGGTAAAAGCTGAAGTTATTGAAAAAGCAGGCAAAAAAATCGGTGTGCTAGAAGTGCCGAGTTTTTATGTTGGTTTGGCTCAAGACACAGATAAATTACTTGCTGAGCTAAAAGCGAAGAAAGTCGACGGTATTATTGTTGACCTGCGTAACAACGGCGGCGGTGCATTAACTGAAGCTACAGCACTTTCTGGTCTGTTTATTACCAGCGGGCCTGTAGTCCAAGTTCGTGACAGTTATGGCCGAGTTAATGTGAACTCTGATACTGACGGAAACATTAGCTACAACGGACCATTAACAGTATTGATCAACCGCTACAGTGCGTCAGCATCCGAAATTTTTGCAGCAGCGATGCAAGATTATGGTCGTGCGATTATTCTGGGTGAGAACTCTTTCGGTAAAGGCACGGTGCAGCAACACCGCTCTCTCAATCATATCTATGACTTGTTTGATAAAGAGCTAGGCTATGTGCAATACACGATTCAGAAATTCTATCGAATCGATGGTGGCAGTACACAGAATAAAGGTGTTGTACCCGACATTGCGTACCCAACAGCTATAGAACCTTCTGAGACAGGTGAGAGTGTTGAAGACAACGCACTACCTTGGGATAGCATTGATAAAGCGAAATATGAGCGTTTGAATAACTTCAAATCGATCATTGCCAATCTCGATGTGAAGCATCAACAACGTGTCGCTAAGGATTTAGAGTTTGGTTTCATTGAGCAAGATATTGCGAAATATCGTGCAGAAAAAGATGACAACCGGTTATCTCTGAACGAAAAAGTACGTAAAGATGAAAGTGCTAAAGCGGATGAAGAACGCTTAGCTCGTATCAACCAGCGTCAAAAAGCCTTAGGTAAATCTGCCTTTGCTAACTTGCAAGATGTACCGAAAGATTATGAAGCGCCAGATGCGTATTTAGATGAATCGGTAAACATCATGCTTGATATGATTACTCGATAAATCATTCATTTCAAACGGCATACTATAAACGGACCTCATGGTCCGTTTTTTTACACTTTTTTAACTTCCAAAAATAATGTGATGAGATTCAAATAATTTCGCATTTCATAATTTCTCTGCCTACGCTTACAAAAAAGCGAGGAGAAGACACATGAAATGGATTTTTGCATGCCTGATCAGCACACTGTTTGCCGCCTCATCACCCGTATTGAGCGCAAATAACGGTAGCCGTGCCGACTTAACCCAATTTGATCAACCTCTTTTGCTCGGCGACTGGTACTTGTTAAACCCAAATCCAGAACAATCTAGCGATAACTTTAGAGTGATTAAATTGAGTCTGGCTTCTGACTACCATTTCTCGATTGATATTCAGAAGAAAGACTACAGTGTCGATCACTGGAATGGTGATTATTCTGCGGATGCAAAAACCATCATTTTAGGTCTGGATAGCTCAGAGCCACAAACCTATCAATACGAAAACAATCACCATCTGCTAACACTTAATGGTGTGACTTTTACTAAAGGTTTACCCAACACACTAGCTGGTAATTGGAGTAGTGAGCAAATCAAGGCACTAGAAGGGGAAATTCTCGATCGCAGCCTTATACAACTGACCCTACAACCTGACTTTGTCTTTTCATTCCACATAGTCAATCAATACGGCAATGAAGCAACGCATCGTGGCGTTTACTACACAGAAGGTAATCGGCTGGTTCTCCTGTATGCAGAGGGAGAGCACGATACACGTTACGTACTCGATCAAGATCGACTCACTTTAGAAATTGATGACAGTATGACCGTAGTGATGAACCGCGTTCAATAAACAAGTAAACAGCAAGAGTGGCAGGGAGTTTACAGACAAACTCCCTGTTTTTTTGTGTATAGGGCTTGTTATTCATTCGTTCAGGCCTAAGATCTTGGTTCAATTAAAGCTTTTTACATCTCAAAATACTTAACGCTGTAGCGTTTTTGTCGCAGAACATAAAGTCAAAAGGATTACGACAATGGCTCATACACCTCAAGCCAAATACCGCCTTGATTATCAACCGCCTTCACATACCATCACAGACATCGATTTAGTGTTTGATCTTTATGACAACGCCACTTTGGTCACCGCTGTATCTCAAGTTAAACAGCAGCATGAGAGCAATACCTTAACGCTCGATGGTGAAGCACTCACGCTGAAAGAACTCAAAGTGAATGGTCAAGATTGGCAAGATTACACTTTAGCTGAAACTAGTCTTGAAATTCGTGGTCTGCCAAGTGAATTGACTCTCACCGTAGTCACGCAAATCGATCCACAAGCTAATACCGCACTCGAAGGGCTTTACAAGTCCGGTGGCGCATTCTGTACTCAGTGTGAAGCCGAAGGTTTCCGTCGCATCACTTATTATCTGGATCGTCCAGATGTATTAGCGCGCTATACGACAACCGTCATCGCGGATAAAGCTCAATATCCTTATCTACTCAGCAACGGCAACAAGATTGCCCAAGGTGAGTTGGAAGCAGGCCGACACTGGGTTAAATGGAAAGATCCTCATCCAAAACCCGCTTATCTGTTTGCTCTCGTTGCTGGTGATTTTGATGTTCTGCGCGACCAGTACGTCACTCAATCTGGCCGCCAAGTTGCGTTAGAAATTTTCGTCGACAAAGGTAATTTGGATCGTGCTAATCACGCGATGACATCATTGATCAACTCCATGCGCTGGGACGAACAACGCTTTGGGCTTGAATATGACCTTGACATTTACATGATTGTCGCTGTCGATTTCTTCAATATGGGCGCCATGGAAAACAAAGGGTTGAACATTTTCAACTCAAAATTCGTACTGGCTAATGAGAAAACAGCAACCGATACCGACTACCTTGGCATTGAAGCTGTAATTGGCCACGAATATTTCCACAACTGGACAGGCAACCGCGTAACTTGCCGAGATTGGTTCCAATTGAGCTTGAAAGAGGGCTTAACGGTATTCCGCGATCAGGAATTCTCCTCTGATCTGGGTTCACGTGCCGTAAACCGTATTGGTAACGTGCGCATTATTCGTGGCCCGCAGTTTGCGGAAGATGCAAGTCCAATGTCACACCCAATCCGTCCGGATAAAGTGATTGAAATGAATAACTTCTACACCCTGACCGTATACGAAAAGGGTAGCGAAGTGATCCGTATGATGCACACTTTGCTTGGCGAAGAGAATTTCCAACGCGGTATGAAGCTTTACTTTGAGCGCCATGATGGAACAGCAGCAACATGCGAAGATTTCGTTGCAGCAATGGAAGGTGCTTCAGGTATCGACTTACAACAGTTCCGTCTTTGGTACAGTCAATCTGGCACACCAACTCTAAAAGTGAAGAGTGAGTACGATGCAACCAGTAAAACCTATGAGTTGACGGTAGAGCAAAGCACCGAACCGACTCATGAGCAGAAAGAGAAACAGCCACTGCATATCCCGTTTGATATTGAGCTTTATGCACCAAACGGTGATGTCATTCCGCTACAGTGTAACGGAAAGGCTATTTCTAATGTGCTTGATGTAAAACAAGCTAAGCAAACTTTCCGCTTTGAAAATGTAGCGCAACAGCCAATTCCTTCATTGCTACGTGAGTTTTCTGCTCCAGTCAAACTGGAATACGCCTACAGTGATGAAGAACTGATCTTTTTGATGGTTCACGCTCGTAACGAGTTTGCACGTTGGGATGCAGGGCAAATGTTGCTTGCAAAATACATTCGTACCAACGTTGAGCGAGTACAGCAAGGCAAGCCTGTAGAACTGGCAGAAGCAGTAGTAGATGCTTTCCGTGGTGTATTGCTCAGTGACAACTTGGAAGCCGAATTTGTTGCAGAAATGCTTTCTCTACCAAGCCATAACGAAGTGTCTGGCTGGTATAAGCGCGTTGATGTTGATGCCATTGCCCAAGTACTGAAGTCAATGAAAACCATTTTGGCTAGCGAACTTGAAGATGAACTCAGCGCAACGTATCACACACTAAAACAAGACGCTTATTCCATTGAGCATGCGGCGATCGGTCAACGCACTCTACGTAATGTTTGTTTAGGCTATCTTGCATATACAGAGCAAGGTAACCAGTTGGTGCAAAAACAGTATGCGCAAGCCAACAACATGACGGACACCATTGCAGCGATGACTGCCGCTAACCAAGCTCAGTTAGCGTGTCGTGAAGCCTTGATGCAAGATTACAGCGACAAGTGGAAACACGATGGTTTAGTGATGGATAAATGGTTTACTCTGCAAGGTTCAAACCCATCACCACAAGTGTTGAACGTGATCCAACAAGCGATGCAGCATGAAGCGTTTAGTTTGAAAAACCCAAACCGTACTCGCAGCTTAATTGGCGCATTCTTGAATGCAAACCCAGTCAATTTCCATGCGAAAACAGGTGAGGGTTATCGCTTTGCTGGGCAAATTCTGCGTGAGCTCAACAGCAGTAACCCGCAAGTAGCATCACGCTTGATCGATCCACTGCTCAAGTTCCGTCTCTACGATGAACAGCGCCAAGCCCTGATCAAACAAGAGCTGGAACAATTGAAAGCAATGGAAAATCTCGCGCGTGATTTGTTTGAAAAAGTGAGCAAAGCACTCGAAGCATAATCGGTTAAGAAAGGTGAACCAGGTGGCACTTTGTGCCACCTGATACAGGCATGAACTACTATTTTTTTTCTCTCAACATCTCTTATCAAACCTTCGTGGCTCATTACTCAGGAGCTGCCAGCAGCGTTATGGTGACAACAGAGCAGGGGTTAAAGTTACAACTTCCTGCAACGCGTTTGCGGCCATTTTTAAGCCAAATTGGAGTAAAAGGTCGATTTCGGTTAACAACTGACCAGAGTAATCGTTTCGTTAAGTTAGAAGTTCTGTAAAAGCATTAATTTGTAGTGGTTTAAACAGGTACCTTAGTCACATTCTCACACTTTCATTCCACAGCAACCCCAAAACAATTAACTATTTATCAATAAAACTCTTACAATAAGCCCTGCATTACCAATAGTAAGCGCTATGCTTACTGCACACCCCCTACAAAAATAAGAATCAAATTCTGGAGTCGACCATGACTGCGCGTGAAACTTTGATGCCAGTTTTGCTTGAAAAAGTGTATCAACTGATTCAAGACAAACTAGAGCTTGCTCAACAACCCTTAGTCACTCAACTTGGACAACACCTGTTCAGCAATATTTCGCAAGACGACCTACTCGAACGTAACGAGTCCGATCTTTATGGTGCAGTGCTTAGCTTATGGCACCACATTAATGAAAAGAAAGCGGACGAACGCTCAGTTCGAGTGTTTAACCCAACGGTCAGTCGCCAAGGTTGGCAATCGACTCATACCATTGTTGAAATTGTTCTGCCAGATAGCCCATTTTTGGTCGATTCGATCAAAATGGCATTAAGTCGCCTAGGATTGGCTTCTCATTTAATGCTCAATGGGCCGGCATACATTGAACGTCATGAAGACGGTTCAGTGAAAAGCATCAACCAGGGAGAAGGGCAACTCATTTCCATGTTCCACATTGAAGTGGATCGCTTAAGCAGCAAGGAAGAGATGACACAGCTTAAAGACGAGCTACTCGATATCCTGCAAGACACTGCTTTGGTCGTGAAAGACTGGAAACCTATGTCTAGCAAGCTTGAGCATGTGATCAAACAATTGGAAACAGAACAAAAACAGATTCCGATTGAAGCAGAACGCTTACATGAAACCATTCAATTCTTACGCTGGCTTGGTAACCATAACTTTACTTTTATGGGTTACAAAGAGTTCGACTTGGTAGAAAAGAATGGCGATACAGAACTGACTCCGACCAAAGAAGCAGGTTTAGGTTTATTCTCAGAACATGAGCGTGTGCGCAGTGTAAAACTCTCTCAATTCCCAGACTCTGCTCGACTCGAAGCGAAAAAACCATTCTTACTGATCCTCACCAAAGGCAATAAACAGTCCCGCATTCACCGCCCGGCATATACCGACTACATCGGTATTAAGAAATTTGATGCGAAAGGCAAAGTGATTGGTGAGCATCGCTTCACTGGTTTGTACACCTCTGCCGTGTATAACCAAAGCGTGGAAAGCATCCCGCTTATTCGCGAAAAAGTAGGCCGCATCTTAGCCGCAAGTGGTTACCGCCAAGGTTCTTATGCTTATAAAGCACTACACAATATTCTGGAAAACTACCCACGCGATGAACTACTGCAAGCGCGTGAAGAAGAGCTGCTTGAAGTAGGGATGGGTGTAGTGCAGATGCAAGATCGCGATCTGCTACGCCTGTTTGTGCGTAAAGACCCGTTCGGACGTTTCTTTAGCTGCATGGTTTATGTGACCAAAGAACGTTATAACACTGAGCTTCGCCGCAAAACGCAACAAGTGTTTAAACACTATTTTGGTTGTGAGCAAGATGTTGAATTCACAACCTATTTCTCAGAAAGCCCACTGGCTAGAACTCACTACATCGTTCGTGTAGACAATAACAACATCAATGTTGATGTGAAAAAAATAGAGCAGAACTTAATGGAAGCCTCAACCACGTGGGACGATCGTCTCGCTGAAGCCATCGTCGCGAATTTCGGTGAGAGCCGTGGATTACCGCTCTCGAAAGAATATCAACGTGCTTTCCCACGTTCTTATAAAGAAGAAGTGATGCCAGGCTCAGCGCTGGCTGATATTGAACATCTCGAAGCTTTGGATGAAAACAATAAGCTTGGCATGTTGTTCTACCGCCTTCAGGAAACCGCTAAAGATTCCAAAGCTGTACGCTTAAAGCTCTACCACAAAGATGAGCCTATCCATTTGTCAGATGTGATGCCAATGCTAGAAAACCTTGGCCTGCGTGTGATTGGTGAATCGCCTTTCGAGGTGGTGAAAGCCAATGGACAAGTGTATTGGATCCTCGATTTCTCCATGCTGCATAAGAGCGATAAGCAGGTTGATCTTCGTGAGGCTCGTGACCGATTCCAGCAAGCTTTTGCTGCGATTTGGGCAGGTGAGCTAGAGAGTGATGGTTTTAACCGTTTGATTTTAGGCGCATCGCTTTCAGGACGTGAAGTATCTATCCTGCGCGCTTACGCACGTTATATGCGCCAAGTGGGCTTCCCATTTAGCCAACACTATATTGAAGATACACTCAGTCACCATCCTGATCTTGCCAAAGGACTGGTCGATCTATTCGTACATCGCTTTGATCCTAAACACAAAGGTAGTGAAAAAGGCCAAGCCGAACTGATCAAATTGCTCACCGAGCAGTTAGATCAAGTGGAAAGCCTTGATGATGACCGGATCATCCGTCGCTACATGGAAATGATCAATGCGACTTTACGTACCAACTATTACCAACTGGATGAAAACAAACAGCCGAAACCTTGGCTATCACTCAAAATGAAACCGAGTGAAATCCCAGAGATTCCAGCTCCTGTACCGGCTTTTGAAATCTTCGTTTATGCGCCAGATATCGAAGGTGTGCATTTGCGCGGTGGTAAAGTTGCTCGTGGTGGCTTGCGCTGGTCTGATCGCCAAGAAGACTTCCGTACCGAAATTTTGGGCTTGGTAAAAGCACAACAAGTGAAGAATACCGTTATCGTTCCTGTTGGTGCGAAAGGTGGCTTTGTTTGTAAGAAACAGTATCTATATACCACACGAGACGAGATCTTTGCTGAAGGTCAACGCTGCTACAAACGCTTCATCCGCGCGTTACTCGATGTAACAGATAACATCCTTGAAGGGCAGGTTGTACCGCCGAAAAATGTGGTTCGTCACGATGAAGATGATCCGTATTTGGTTGTTGCAGCAGATAAAGGCACTGCAACCTTCTCTGACTTAGCTAACTCCGTTTCAGCCGAATACCAATTCTGGTTGGGTGATGCGTTTGCTTCTGGTGGCTCTAATGGTTATGACCACAAAGCCATGGGTATCACAGCCAAAGGCGGCTGGGAATCAGTGAAACGTCATTTCCGTGAGATTGGCATTGATTGCCAAACGACCGACTTTACCGCAATTGGCATCGGCGATATGGCGGGGGACGTCTTTGGTAATGGTATGTTATTGTCGCAACACATTCGCCTACTAGCGGCCTTTAACCATATCCATATTTTCATTGACCCAACGCCAGATTCAGCCAGTAGTTGGGAAGAGCGTAACCGTTTGTTCAATCTACCTCGTTCCAGTTGGGAAGATTACAATCCTAAGCTCATTTCCAAAGGTGGCGGCGTCTTTTCACGTAAGGCAAAAGCCATCACGCTGACACCTGAAATACAGAAAATGCTCAACACCAAGAAGGCATCTCTGGCTCCAAACGAGCTGATCAAGATGATCCTTAAAATGGAAGTTGATCTCCTCTGGAATGGCGGTATCGGTACCTACGTGAAATCGTCAATCGAAACCCATACTGATGTGGGAGATCGTGCAAACGATGGTTTACGTGTTGATGGACGTGAGCTGAATGCCAAGATTATCGGCGAAGGTGGCAACTTAGGTATGACCCAGCGTGGGCGTATTGAATTTGCGCTCAAGGGTGGCCGAGTCAACACCGACTTCGTGGATAACGTAGGCGGCGTGGATTGCTCAGATAACGAAGTCAACATCAAGATCTTCCTCAATGGCTTAGTCGCCAATGGTGATTTAACGCTGAAACAGCGCAACCAAATTCTTGAATCGATGAAAGATGAAGTCGGAAGCATTGTTATTGAAGATGCTTACGGCCAGTCTGAATCAATTTCCGTCACGGAAGCGCAGGGCGTTTCTCTGATGAAAGAGCAAATCCGCTTTATCCATCATATGGAGAAAAACGGATATCTGGATCGCGCATTGGAATATATTCCTGATGATGAAACTCTGCTTGAGCGTGAAAGACAGGGCATGGGTTTAACTCGTCCTGAGCTTTCTGTACTGATGGCTTACGGCAAGATGGCTCTGAAAGAAGAGCTCGCCAACGAAGAGATTGCGCAAGATGAATTCCATGCAAAACAGTTGGTTAATTACTTTCCAACTGAGTTACGCGGTCACTACTCTAAGCAGATGACCAATCATCCGCTACGAGTTGAAATCATTGCGACAGCTCTGGCAAACCAGATGGTCAATGAAATGGGCTGCAACTTCGTTACTCGTTTGCAAGAAGAAACGGGCTCAAGCGTGGTTGATATTGCAAACGCCTATGCTGCAGCACGCGAAATTTATGGCCTTGGTACAGTGCTGGAAAAGGTACGCCAATTGGACAACATCGCGCAAAGTAGCGCTCAGTATGATGTGATGTTCCTCGTGCGTCGCACGTTACGCCGCCTCACTCGTTGGTTACTACGAAACCGTACTGGTAAACCATGCGTAATGAGTATGGTGGAGCGCTATCAAGGTGATGTTAAAGCCATTACTGAACAGCTTGATCATGTTTTGGTGAAAGAGGAGATTGCGGAGCATCAACTGATGGCCGAGGCATGGATAGAGAAGGGTGTCGAGAAAGAATTGGCTCACTATGTAGCTCGTCTCTCTAGCCTCTATTCAGCACTTGATATCTCTAGCGTTGCCAAAGAGAAAAACACTGAAGTAGCTCAAACCGCTAAACTGTACTTCAGCTTAGGGGATCGCTTATCACTGCACTGGTTCTTAAAACAGATTAACCAACAAGCCGTAGACAACCATTGGCAAGCACTCGCAAGAGCCTCTTTCCGTGAGGATCTTGATTGGCAACAGCGTCAGCTGACTGCTCAAGTGCTTGGTGGGAATTTCAATGGCATGCAATTGGATGTAGGGCAGGCTCTTGATAGCTGGTTGGAACGCAATCAAATATCGATTAGCCGTTGGGAGAATATCCTGAACGAATTCAAAGTCGGTACTGTACATGAGTTTGCGAAATTCTCTGTTGCACTAAGAGAGTTGACTTTGCTCAACTTAAATTGCCTAACTGCAGAATAAGCATTGAATTGACCCACGAATGCGTCAATAATAACGCCCCGTTTATTCGGGGCTTTTTTCTTTCGGAGGCATTATGCTTTACCGCTTAGCCAGAGCTGGCTTTTTTCAATTGGATGCTGAAAAAGCACATGATCTAGCCATCTCTAATTTCAAACGTTTTACCGGCACACCTCTCGATCTCTTCTACCGTCAACATCTTCCTCATCGTCCAGTTCAATGCATGGGTTTAACCTTCAAAAACCCAGTAGGTTTAGCAGCAGGACTCGACAAAAATGGCGAATGTATCGAAGCGTTTGGCGCTATGGGTTTTGGTTTCATTGAAGTAGGAACGGTAACGCCAAGACCACAAGCAGGCAATGACAAACCACGTCTGTTCCGCTTAGTACACGCTGAAGGCATCATCAACCGTATGGGTTTCAATAACCTTGGTGTTGATCACTTGGTCGAGAATGTCAAACGCGCTAAATACGATGGGATCCTCGGGATCAACATTGGTAAAAACAAAGATACTCCGATCGAGAAAGGGGCAGAGGACTATTTGATCTGTATGGACAAAGTCTACCCTTATGCTGGTTACATTGCGGTGAACATCTCTTCACCTAACACGCCGGGGCTTCGTTCACTGCAATATGGTGAAGCACTTGATGAGTTGCTCTCCGCTCTGAAAACACGTCAAGCAGAATTGGCAGCTAAGCATGATAAATATGTGCCACTTGCACTAAAAATTGCCCCAGATTTAAGTGACGACGAAATTAAGCAGATTTGTCAGTCTCTACTAAAAAACAAGATCGATGGGGTGATTGCGACCAACACCACTTTGGATCGTTCATTAGTAGAAGGAATGAAGTTTGCTGATGAAACCGGCGGTCTCAGTGGACGTCCACTACAAACTCGCAGTACTGAAGTGATCAAGAGCCTATATAAAGAACTTGGAGACGAAGTTCCTATCATCGGTGTCGGTGGCGTTGATTCTTACATCTCCGCAAAAGAAAAACTGATGGCAGGAGCCAAACTGGTTCAGGTATACAGCGGTTTTATTTATCAAGGCCCACGTCTAGTAGCAGATATTGTGAAAAATCTCTAATTTCTTGAAAGCTACGAGCTGAATTACAGAGGAAATGCTTTATGCATTTCCTCTTTTTTTTTCTCAGCGCCCTCATAAAATTACCGATATTCATAGGCAAAGGTAATTTAAGCGTTTTACCTAGTCCCCAAATATATCGTTGAGAGTGGAACAATGCTTAAACCAAGTGACAAATGGAGTTGGTACTACTCAGATAGCGAAGGTTATCTGATGCTCAACCTTGGTGACGATATGTTATTTCGCACAAACCTCAGCCGTAATCTCTTAGTCGATTGCGCGTTTGTCGAAAACCACTTTACCGTCGATGATGCTTCCGATTTTCAGCTGTATAAAGAACGTATTGCTTGTTTACCATTAAGTGAACCTCGCAAAGCTGAGCTGGCGCTTTACTGTATTGCCGCTAAACGATTCCATAAACCAGTACAACCTAAAAGTTGGTTTTTTGAATCGCAAGGCGTTGGTCATGCACCAGAACAAGGGGATCTCGTCAGCTTACGTAACGCTCTCAATGACGGTGTTTTTATCGCATTGGAAGTGGGGGAGAATGCTACTCTTTGCGCCTATACCGATCTCGTTCCTTTTGCATTAAATGACAGCAAAACGTTGGAATTTGGCCAAGTGATTAAAGTGATGCATGACAGAATGTCTGATGCCAATACGCTTTTCTTCACACAGCAGATGGCCATGGTCGGCTAGTTTTCTTTTTAATATTCGTTCCTTTCCTATTTCGTTCCTTCATTTCTTATCGGCGTAAGCCGATTTTTTTTACCTTTCATTTAAGTTGACCTAGCTCACATTGTGAACTTGGTACAAATTTTAGACATTCTTTTCAGCATAGTTAATGACCCAATTCTCATTTCAAACTGGAAATTTCCATTAAAAATTCCCTTTTTTAGGTCTTTTGTAACTTATTTACAGTGTAAAAACCCATCTGGTATAGTCCAATTTAGTGGTGCATAAGTAGTCACTTCAAGGCAGGGAGCCTTAAATATCAGTTGCTAGAGAAGGAGTGTGCGCACACTGACCAAAATGATCAGGAGTGAAGTAGCTTCAGCGAAAAACAGAGATTTTTTGGCTTGTAGGTGAGTTAGCTTTAGGTATGGTTCACATTGTCAGTTATAATCTGAGACCATTTTTATCAGCAAAAGAACACTATGAATCAGTATCTAGCGGTGACGTCTAACGGCCTTGAGAATCTATTAGTTGAAGAATTAACCCAACTGGGTATCAGCGATGCAAAACCCGTTCAGGCCGGGGTTAAATTTAAAGCAACCAATGAGCAGATCTATCGCTGCTGTCTTTGGAGCCGTCTCGCATCAAGATTTGTTCGTATTGTGGCTGAATTTAAGTGCCAGAATGATTTAGATCTTTACCTATCAACGACCTCCGTTAACTGGGTAAACCATTTCCACAGTTCCAAGAAGTTGGTTGTTGATTTCAATGGTACTAACCGAGAAATTCGTAACAGCCAATATGGTGCGATGAAGGTAAAAGACGCCATTGTCGACTGCTTTACCAAGAAAAACCTACCTCGTCCTTCGATCAGTAAAGATCTTGCGGATCTTCATATTCACGTACGTTTGCACAAAGAAACTGCCTTGCTTGGTATCGATATGGTAGGTTCAGGCCTGCATGCTCGTGGCTATCGTACTGAATCAGGCAAAGCGCCACTAAGAGAAACATTAGCCGCAGCAATTATTCTGCGCAGCGGTTGGGATGCAACCAAGCCGTTGCTAGATCCTATGTGTGGTTCTGGTACGTTGCTGATTGAAGCTGCGATGATGGCTGCAAACATCGCTCCTGGATTACAACGCAAGAAGTGGGGCTTTGAGTCATTAGAAGATTTTGAGCCAGAGCTATGGGCGAGTGTAAAATCTGAAGCGAGCGTGCAAGGCAAACGTGGCGCCAAGAAAGTTGAAACGCATTTTTACGGTGTGGACAACGACAGCCGAGTGCTACAGACAGCAAAAGATAACGCACGTCGTGCTGGTGTAGAGGAGTTGATCACCTTTACTTTAGGTGATGCCGCGAAAGTGAAACGTCCAGAGAACTTTGCTGAAGGTATTGTGATTTGTAACCCACCCTATGGTGAGCGTTTAGGCACTCATCCCGGCTTGATTGCTCTTTACACGGCATTCGGTGCACAGCTCAAAGCGGAATTTGGCGGCTGCAAAGCCTCTATTTTCTCTAGTTCTGATGAATTGCTCAGCTGTTTACGCATGCGGGCTGACAAACAGTTCAAACTCAACAATGGTGCGTTACCTTGTCACCAAAAAAACTACACTATTTCGGTACGTGAAAACACTACAACCAATGAGGGTACTCAGGAAACACTGGTTGCCCCAGACTTTGCTAACCGTTTGAAGAAAAACTTCAACAAGATTGGCAAATGGGCCAAACGCGAAGGGCTAGATTGCTTCCGCCTCTATGATGCTGATCTACCTGAATACAATGTTGCGATAGATGTCTATCAAGATCATCTGATGATTCAAGAATACGCGGCACCGAAAGATATTCCTGAAGAAAAAGCGAAGCGTCGTTTGACCGATATTATCCGTGCGGCTATCCAAGTCCTAGATGTAGATGCAAACAATGTCGTACTTAAAGTCCGTGAAAGACAAAAGGGTACTTCACAGTACGAGAAATTAGGACAACAAGCACAAACCATGCAGATTAATGAGTATGGTGTGAAGCTAATCGTCAACCTATACGATTATCTCGATACCGGTTTGTTCCTTGACCACAAAATTACTCGCCGCCGTTTAGGCCAAATGGCTAAAGGCAAAGATTTTCTCAATCTGTTCTCATATACAGGTTCTGCAACGGTTCATGCTGCTTGTGGCGGGGCAAAATCAACAACTACGGTTGATATGTCAAAAACCTATCTTGAGTGGGCGAAAGAAAACATGCAGCTCAATGGGCAAGTTGGTCGTCAGCACCAATATATTCAAGCTGACTGTTTACAGTGGCTTGCCAATGCACAAGGTCAGTACGATCTCATCTTTATTGATCCACCGACTTTCTCAAACTCCAAGCGTATGGAGCAGACATTTGATGTTCAACGTGACCACGTCACTTTAATGACCAATCTCAAGCGTTTGCTGCGCCCTGAAGGCACGATTGTGTTTTCTAACAACAAGCGTCATTTCAAGATGGACTTGGAAGCATTACAAACTTTGGAGCTTAATGCGCAGAATATCTCACATCAAACCTTGCCGATGGATTTTGAACGCAACAAACAGATCCACAACTGCTGGTTGATCACCCATCAAAGCTAGGATAGTCAATGATAACCTTGTATAGCACTGAAGGATGCCATCTCTGTGAGATGGCATATGCATTACTGGATAAAGTAGGGCTTAGCAAACAACTCAACGTAGTTGATATCGCATTTGATGACCAGCTATTTTCTCGTTACGCGGTCACTATACCTGTTGTTGCTTACCAAACTAGCGAATTGAATTGGCCTTTTGACTTACAAGAATTAATAGAGTGGTTACAGAACAATGGCATTAATTACCATCCATAACGGATTGTTGGCATTTGGTGATCATCCATTACTGGATAACGCCGATTTTGCGTTGCAAGAAAATGAAAGAGTGTGTCTGGTTGGGCGTAATGGCGCTGGTAAATCAACACTGATGAAAGTGCTCGCGGGTGAGATTCTACTGGACGATGGCAAAATGCAAATTATGCAAGATGTCGTTGTGTCACGTTTAGAGCAAGATCCGCCACGTAACCAAGCTGGAACTGTGTTTGATTATGTATCCGGAGGCCTACAAGGCATTGGTGAGCAACTCAAGATCTACCAAGATCAATTAGATCTCGTTGCAACAGATCCAACAGAATCCAACATCAACAAGCTCGCACACATTCAGGAACAACTTGAGGTTTCCGGAGCTTGGCGTTTTGAAGATCGGATTAAAAACGTACTGGGTTCTCTGAAATTAGATGGCCACACGAAATTGACGGATCTTTCTGGCGGCTGGCAGCGTAAAGCAGCGTTAGCCCGAGCACTTGCGTGTGATCCGGATGTACTACTTCTAGACGAACCGACTAACCATCTTGATGTGACTACTATTGAATGGCTTGAGGGATTCCTGAAAGATTTCCGCGGTTCCATCATTTTCATTTCTCACGACCGTGCTTTCATTAAATCCATGGCGACTCGAATTGTGGATTTAGATCGTGGCAAGCTCAGTTCATTCCCTGGTGATTATGAGAATTACCTGAATGAGAAAGAGGAGATGCTGCGTGTCGAAGAACTGCAGAATGCAGAGTTTGACAAAAAGCTTGCTCAAGAAGAAGTATGGATCCGCCAAGGTATCAAAGCACGAAGAACCCGTAACGAAGGGCGCGTGCGTGCGCTCAAGCGCCTTCGCCAAGAACGTAGTGAACGCCGTGAAGTACAAGGCAAAGTCAATTTGCAAATTGACGACACCAATCGCTCAGGCAAAATTGTTTTTGAAGCTGAAAACCTGCACTACACAATTGGTGGAAAAACGATTGTTGATGGCTTCAGTTTCAATATTATGCGCGGTGATCGTATCGCGTTAATCGGGCCAAATGGCTGCGGTAAAAGTACATTACTCAAAATTCTGCTTGGTGATTTACAAGCGGATAGCGGCAAATTGCATTGCGGCACTAAGCTTGAAGTCGCTTATTTCGATCAATATCGTGAGCTACTTGATCCGGAAAAAACGGTTATCGACAATCTAGCCGATGGAAAACAAGAAGTGATGGTAGGTGGGCGTACTCGCCACGCTTTAAGTTATCTTCAAGATTTTCTGTTTTCACCGAAGCGAGCAAGAACTCCAGTTAAAGCATTATCGGGTGGAGAGAAAAACCGCCTACTGCTTGCGCGTATTTTGCTCAAAGCCAACAATTTATTGGTTCTCGATGAACCAACCAACGATTTAGATATCGAAACTTTGGAACTTTTGGAAGAATTGCTTGCCAATTACCAAGGCACTTTGCTGCTCGTGAGCCATGATCGTGAATTCGTTGATAACACTGTCACTTCAAGCTGGATTTTTGAAGGCGATGGTAAGATTGAAGAATTTGTCGGCGGTTACCACGATGCGCAGCAACAGCGTGCACAAGTTTTACAAAGCAGAGCTGTTGAAAATATCGTCAAAAAAGAAAAAGTGGTTGAGGAGTCTCCCAAATCCGCACCATCGAAAACTAAGCTGAAGAAGTTATCTTATAAACTGCAACGCGAACTCGAAGCTCTTCCTCAAAAGTTAGAAGAGTTGGAAGTTGAGATCGCAGCATTACAGGATCTCGTCAATGGTCCAGACTTTTTCAGTCAGCCTGTCGATAAAACACAACCCATTTTAGACAAGTTAACTGCAACAGAGCAGGAACTCGAAATTGCTTTTGAGCGTTGGGAAGAGCTTGAAGCGATGCAACAGGAAAGTGAATAGAAAACATGAGTCGTATTACTTTTAAACGTTCGATCTTAGCAACTGCAGTGATGCTCGCTACCCAAACAGCTAACGCGGCACTCTACCAAGTAATGGAAGTGACACCGAGTACTGGGCAAAGTTACGGGAGTGCATGGGGTGTAGCGATTCAACCAAGTACTTCGAGTGATAGTTGTTTTACTAACTCAACGGTCGGTGGTGTCAGCTGCCAAAATTTTGCATTAGCAGGTGAAACTCGTATAGAGAAAGCCAGCACTGGCAAAGCAGTTGATGGCTTAAGCTATCGTGATGAAGTGGCTTTTGGAATTGATAATGCCTTCTTATATGTACAAGAACGTGAAGATTTTGAACGCTACTGTTACAGCGAACTTTTGTACTCGACTTGTAATACGTGGGCTGAACCACATTGGAATCGCTGGCAGGCAGAAATCAACGCATCACAAATTCCAAACTCAATCGCTTTTGTAGGTACTGGTGCAACAGGAACTTCTGTTGACGAATCTCGAAACGTAGTAATTAATAGCCTTACTAGCACAGCAGAACCTATTGGTATCAATGTAAAACCCGGAGACGTGACAGTGTATCGTCGCAATTCTGGAGCGATTACCGCCCGCAGCACAGGCACTGCACCAAATTTAACAGCGGGTTTTCTTTATACTCGCGCATGGAAAAATGACGGAAACTACACAGTAGGTAGTGTGTCTCGTCCTTTTAAAAGTGACGAAGGTGATTACTTCTCTTCAAAACCTGCAATTTGGAAAACTGATGGCACGGCAGTTGAACTTAACTGGCCAAGTAATACCGAAAACAAAAGTAACCGACTAGCACAAGGCAGTATGCGTGATGTGATTGAGAGCGGAGGTAAGCTATTCGCAGTCGGTTATAGCACATACGATCCCGACAATAACTACATGCAAGCTTCTGTTTTTCAACTTGATATCCTAGCTAATTTTTCGAATATCGCTAATTGGGCAACCAAGGCTGTTTCTGGTGCCGAAGCCAAAATTGGTGATGACTATATTCACAGTAACTCGGTTGTCACTGATGTGAACAACAATTTGGTTGCTTTGGGTGCCGCGAAACGTGCAGGTAGTCGACCAGAAAATGGGGCAGCAGGAAATCGTCTATTTGTTATAAATGATGTTTCTGCAAGTACACCAACAGCATCATTTTTGACTGGCGGTATTTTCTTTACAGGTGCCGGTGGTAAAGCGGGTTCAATCAATAACTACAATGAAATTGTCGGCCAAGTTGACGCTAATGATACTCGCGAAAACGACGGCAAACCTCGTCGCAAAAGAGGTTTTATTTATCCATACAGTGCAAATGGCAGCGATGTAGGCCGCATGGCCATTTTTGCTAACAAAGCATGGTGGCTGGATGACTTGACCAATGACGGTTCAGTCACAGGTAATAACCAATTCCGTATTATTGACGCAACCGACATTAACGATGCTGGAGTAATCTCTGCTACTGCGCTGAAATGTGCCGGTGGATATGATACGACCGCACACAATTCACTTTGTGGTGGTGGTGATCGTGAGGAAACCGTGGTTGCTGTGAAGCTAATTCCAATTACCAATGCAACAAGTGCTAATATTCAGCCCCGTAGCACTGAAGAGCAAGCCTCTGAACGTAAAGGTGGTAGTTTGGGTTTTGGGTTCTTGGCGGTGCTTGGATTACTAGGGTTCCGTAGAAAATTGTAAATATTGTCAGGAAGGGTACAAGCTCACAGATTTGGGCTTGTGCCTTTTTTATTGCTTGAGAAAGGCGCAGATTTGATCGATTCTTTAATTGTGTGGTCATAAAAGATCCACACAACTTTAATAGTTGTACGTTATACCAAAGTTACCGTATGAGGACAGAACTATGAAGAGACAAAAGCGTGATCGCCTAGAAAGAGCTCAATCGCAAGGATACAAAGCTGGTCTAAACGGCCGATCCCATGATGAATGTCCCTATCAACAAACGGAAGTACGCTCTTATTGGTTAGGTGGTTGGCGTGATGCTAGAAATGACAAACTTTCTGGTCTCTGCAAATAATTTCCCATACAACAAAGCCCGACTCGGGCTCATTAGCAAGGAAAACAGCCCTAAAAGGGCTGTTATTCGTATATAAGGACTCAAAAATGAGTTTAAAACGCTGAAGTATCTTGGAATAGACCGACTTTCAGATCTTTCGCTACGTAGATTTCTTTACCATCTACCAATACGCGCCCATCAGCTAATCCCATTACTAGCTTACGATTCACGACACGCTTCATGTTAATTTCGTAAGTCACTTTTTTAGCTGTCGGCAAAATTTGCCCTGTGAATTTAACTTCACCCACACCAAGAGCACGACCTTTACCTTTACCGCCAACCCAGCCAAGGAAGAAACCAACCAGTTGCCACATAGCATCCAAGCCTAGGCAGCCAGGCATTACTGGATCACCAGGAAAATGGCAATCAAAGAACCACAAATCAGGCGTAATATCGAGCTCAGCTAAGATCAAGCCTTTACCAAATTCTCCCTCAGTTTCTGACATCTTGGTAATGCGATCCATCATCAACATATTAGGAGCAGGGAGTTGAGGATAACCCTCACCAAACAACTTACCTTGGCTTGACGCTAAAAGATCTTCTCTAGTATACGAATCACGTTTGTTCTGCATTATTGATTACTCCATTTTTTGTTGGGTGCATCTTAGTGAACAAGTGTACGCCAAACAACTCTGATCAGTGCCAGCCAAGCCAGTTTTTGATCCGTTCCACAATTCCGAGTGGCTGTACAAGTTTTTCAAAATTATCAATTCGTTCAGCGATTTTAGCAATCACACTATCTTCATCTTCGCCTCGGAAAGGTTTACCCATTAGGAGAGGAATTGCTTCATCAACTGTTGAAACAGGCCAGATGTTGAATTCACCATTTTTAATGCTTTCTACAACCGATTTATGAAGAGACAAGTGCTTGAGATTCGAACTAGGTAAAATGACCCCTTGTTCACCCGTTAGACCTTGATGGCAGCAAACTCGATAGAAGCCTTCAATCTTTTCATTTAGGCCACCGACAGCCTGAACCCGACCAAATTGGTCAACGGCTCCAGTAACTGCTATTTGTTGGTCAATAGGGTACTCAGAAAGAGCACTCACTAAGGAGCATAGTTCAGCTAACGAGGCGCTATCTCCATCAACTTCACTATAAGACTGTTCAAAAACAACCGAAGCAGAAAAGGGCAGAGGACCATCCAAATTCAAGGCACTACTCACAAAAGCTTGCATGATCATCATGCCTTTAGCATGTAAATTGCCGCCAAGTTCTACTTTACGTTCCACGTCAGCAATATCACCATCACCAAAGTGAATGACGCAAGAAATACGCGCTGGTTCACCATAAGCTAATGGATGTCCTGCAACTTCGATTACAGTTAAACCATTTACTTGACCAACTTGTTCACCTTGGGTTTCGATAATCACTTGCCCATCAAGAATGTCATCTAAAGCTCGCTCTGGGAGATAAGATTCGCGCAGATAACGCTTATCTAACGCTATCTCAATGTGCTCCTCATCTAGCAGCTGATTTTGAGACTCAAAACGGGCTTCTTCGAGCAAAGCTCGAAGCCACATTAAGCAGAGAGGAGCATAGTGTTGATCTTCGGTATAGCGTGCTCCCGCCGTCATCAATGACTTGATGGCAGGAATGGTTAGAGCGGGTAAATCATACTGCTCGCACAGCCAAAGCAAATAGCCTAAGTAATCTTCAATAGATTCTTCATCAATCTTCAGATCAAGTTCAAGTTCTGAAAATAAGCACAAACCGGAGTGAATATCGACATCAAGAAAATCAAGATCACCCAATTGCGTCCGATCACCAACAACAATTAGCTTTACGTCATAGCTTGTGCCTAGCCCATTTGGAACCGGAGACTTAGGGTCACAGTTGATAGGTGAAACCATCTCGCCCAAGACAGCAGCTTTTAAAGTCGGCCAATATCTTGGGTTAGCCAAAAGCAAATTGGCAGAGACAATTAAATATCCACCGTTGGCTTGTTCAAGATATCCTGCAGTTTTCTGCGTTACGGCACCTTGCTCAACTTTGATTTGTCCCAATACCTCTGAAATGTCTAACGTTTCCGTGCTCAAAACGGGTACACCAAGCCCCTCATCGAGGAGAGTTTCCTTAAATAGAGCGCGGTAAATCGAGTTATCGGGAGCGTTAATCAACAGAATTCGACTAAACCCTTTTAGATGTACAAATTGTTCAAACGCACTGGTCAAACGAGGTTGAAGATCGATCAGTGAATTGAGAGCTAGGTTAGGGTAGTTTTCAAAGACTTTGTTAAACTGCTCAAATTGAGGCGTTACACTGCGCCAGATGCTTTGGGTCATTGAGATATCGAACTGATTGAAAAGAGCCAAATTATATAGAAAAAGCCCTGCAGCGAACAGCACAACTCAACAATGATCTTGCTCGCTTTTTTTGTGGTGAGAGTTGCAGGTTAGGTAACACTGGGTTACGCTGTCACTGTATAACAAGGGAAAGTGGCTAGAGATGAAATATCAACAACTTGAAAATTTAGAATGTGGTTGGAAATGGCAATATCTCATCAACAAATGGAAGGATGGGGAACAAGTAACTCACTACATTGATCGAAGTGAAATCGAAGCTGCAGTGCAAAAGCTCAAAGCCATTGAACATGAGCCTACACAAGTGTTGTCCTGGATTGAAGAACACATGTCGCCAGAGCTGGATAATAAGCTCAAACAAGCAATTCGAGCGAAGCGAAAGCGCCATTTTAATGCCGAACAAATACATACACGCAAAAAATCTATCGATTTGGACTATCGTGTTTGGGAAAAATTATCCCTTAAGGCAAATGAATTAGGCTGCACGTTATCTGATGCGATTGAATATCTACTTAGCGAAGCATCAAGAAGTGAAAAGGCGAGCAAAACCGTCAATAGTTTAAAAGAAGATCTCAGCCGATTATTGTCAGAATAAGGATATGGGTATGTTGTACGTCATATTAGTCGCAGCCATCATTATTTTTTGGTTAGTTGCAGTCGATAGACCGGTTTTAGTTGTGACCTTTAAAGATGGCCACATTACGAAGAACAGAGGACATTTCCCACATACTTTTAAACATAATCTTATAGATATTGCTCAGCACGAACCATTCTCAGGGCAACTTAAGGTTTACCAGCAAAGAACAGGTGCAAAACTCACTTTCACAAATCAAGTACCCAAAAAAGTACAACAACGAATTCGTAATGTATTTCCTCATCAAGGTTTTACACATCAGAATTCAACACTCAAGAAAGGTCGCTGAAACTCATTAACACACGACAAGTAACTTGCAACAAAACCATTCATTAGCCTCAAATACCGCAAAATCAGATAAACCAAGGGGACAAATCCAGTAGATTGTTTCCTTGGTTTTATTTTTTACGAGTCAATCTATGCGGTCTCTATATCTATTTACGATATGTACAATTGCTATTGTTTGCAGTCATTCTGCAGTTGCAGATGATGCAGAGTTAAATCGTGTTGCCAAAAAAATTAAAGCTCAAATTGAAAAATCGATAAAAAAGAGCAAGGAGCCACTCAACGGCTATTGTGACGTTTTCATAGATATCGATTATTCACATGAAAAGAAGGCAATCGTAAAGAAAGTCTCTACGCTCGGTGATCACGAGATATGTCTGGTCGCAAAGAAAACAATCAAAATTGGCAAACAGTATGCTTATGATTGGCCAGAACGTTACTTGAGAATCCATGTTGTAGCTAAATGATCCTCAATGCAGTACATGGAAGATTCATAGGTTAAGTGAAACCGCTAAAAAACTCTCCCAAAACTAAAACACCTTGGTGCGCATTATCAATCTTATGTTAAATAAAGCAGGGAGTAAACTTACTAACTAATGCCCGAACCACTTTCCTGCGAAGAATTAAACATAACTAGATTTACCATAAAATACCTAATAATCATATTTATCATTTTCAATGTTAAGTATGATTATTAGGCAGAAACCGATTAACGACATTCATGATATCTTTGCTTCGGATTGGTTTTAGCACAATGTCATTCATACCAGCATCAATACAATTCTGTTTGTCGCTTCCTGCTGTATGCGCTGTCAAAGCTATAATCGGTATATCGATATCCTGACTTCTAATTTTTCTAGTAGCCATGATGCCATCCATTATGGGCATGGAAATATCCATAAGAACAAGATCGAAAGCATTGTTGTTTTTCTCTAGTAACTCTATCGCTTCTAAACCATTTTCAGCGATTGTCACATCGTACCCCATCTTATTCAGCAAAAGTTGAATGACCATTTGATTCGTCTTTGTGTCTTCTACTACAAGAATATGATGATTTTTTGCGATTGTACTTTGTTGTAAATAAGTGACTTGATCTTTAGGGCGCTTTAACCGTGAATTAAGTGGTATTCGTAGAGTAAACAATGTGCCAATATCAATTTTACTATCAACATTAATCGTTCCATCCATTAATTCAACTAGATGTTTTGTAATTGCAAGGCCTAATCCTGTACCACCATAGTTTCTTGTAATTGAGTTATCAGCTTGGATAAATGGAGTAAACAATTGTTCAATGCGTTTTGGTTCTATGCCAATCCCCGTATCCTGCACTTGAATATCAATACCATCTTCTATGTAATTCAACTGTATGTCGACACGACCTTGTTTTGTAAATTTGATAGCATTACCAACAATATTAAATAAGATCTGAGTTAATCTCGCAGAGTCGGTGTAATATTCAATTGCTGTATTCTTATTAGATTGAACATTAAATTGCACACCTTTATCTTGTGCGATTTGTCTATGATAAACCAAAGATTGGTCAAGTTTCTTCTCAAGATCTATCCAGTGACAATGTAACGAAAAATGCCCTGATTCTATTCGACTTAAATCCAGAATATCGTTGATGATTATCAAAAGGAGTTCAGCTGAATTCTCCATTTGCTCTAGCAATTCAACTTGATAACTCGTTGAATCACTTCGCAATATATCAATTAAGCCAAGAACTGCGTTCAATGGAGTTCTTAGCTCATGGCTCATCATGGCAAGAAAATTTGACTTGGATTGGTTCGCTTGCTCTGCCAACTTTTGCGCTAAACGGAGTTCACGGGTCCTTATTTCAACCAATCTTTGAAGTTCTTCTTTATGCTCAATGTCAGATATCGCCCTTTCAAGCAGAGGCCGAAAACGTGACAACGTCTCTTTTGATTCTAAGGAAAATTGCCCTTTTAGATTACCTAACAAAATTAAGACTGAATCACTCGTTTGTGCCTGAATACCAGTGATCATTGCAGAATTGACTTGATTTACACAATTACTATCTAAACAGGTAAACTCTTCTAATTTACAAGGTTCAAATAATATTATGCATTCACCACCAAGAACTCGCTTAAATTTCAATCCATTCGGCCATGCAATCTTTTCAAATATTGGATTAGAGGTAAGTAAGGTACGAAATTCTTCACTAGCCTTATCTTTAGAAATCACTAGAAAATGATCAAACTTAATATAACGATTGAGTAGTGTTTTTAACTCTTCAAAAATTTGATTCTTGTTTGCGGCTGTACTAAAAGCTGAAATAGCGGATAAAATAACCCTATTCTCTTCTGCAAGCTGTTTCCCTCGATCTATACTTCTTTGTAGCTCAAGAGTTAGCTCATTTAATTTCTCTGTGTATTCAGAATCCATTTTTATGCCTCATAAAATACAACAGAAGAAATCATTAAATTACCATGTGCATTTTCACCATTAACAAATCGACCTTGTTCACCAAATGTGAAAGGACAAATAAAATCACAACCATTCAGTTGCTCTATCATTTTTTTGTGTACTTTATGTATATCTTTCCCTAGGCGTAACATAGAACCAGCGCAGAATATCGTTAATGAACCAAAATGAGCTCGGTCTTGATAACGTTTATAACAGGCTTCTTGGATAACGCGAGATACGCGTTCAATGAGTTGATTTTGAGATCCCGTCATCAAACTGATCTGCTCCCCCACTTCAACATTTGCAAAAACTTCTAGACCACCGTCTTGAGTGCGTCTCACAGGATGCGTCAATTTATATTGTGGAGAGCCTTGATGTTTTCCGACTATTCGCCCTAAAGGAAAGCGTGTGACATGATCAAAAACATATTGCTCAGCTATCTGAATGCCAGAATGATCTCCAACCCACTCTTTGTATAATTCACTTGCAGATTCATGATCTATTTCTTCAATCACTCGTCCATTCGCTTTTGTAATTACTCCAGAGAATTCCGTTGGCGAATATCCTGCACTGAACCCACTAAATACTGACTGTGATGGAAACATTACTTGAAGCGCAACACCTTTATTTGTCATTCCTTGTTCAGTGAAGATCGACCAATTTTGATTGATGTAGTTATCTGCCGCACTGCCACCGATAATGGGAACTTGAGAACCAAATTTACAATCAATACTTTCGATCAACACCTCTTCCATACCTGGTGTCGCGTGTAAAAGAACAAGACTCGGTAACTCCCCTGTTCGATTAGCACTTTCTAATGCGTTATCAATAGCTTGATCGATAAGCGATGAAATTGGGGCTTGATCGTGGAGATTAATTAAAGCACTTCCGTACCCTGCATTCGACTGATCATAAATCCCCATCAGACCAACCGCCGGATTGGGGAAATAACCATCCTGTGTCATTACCCCTCGGCATGATGAACAACCAATAATTGGAATGTTTGGAAAAGCTTCAGTCAATGCTTCGGCTAATTGCTTTGCATCATATTCCTGCGTGAAGTAGCAGACTAGATTGGATAAATCACTACACTCCATCGCTTTTTGAAGCTCATGGAGACAAGATTTGAGATCTGTTTGAGTGGAAACGGTTGTTTTTAGCCGCATTAAACAAATATTCTTACGCTACATGGCGCTCTTTATACCCGACATAATCATGCGTTTAAATAGCGTCAATCTATGGTTTAATTTTTCAATGACAATTCTATGGCGCACCAATCAATTTTAGTGTGATGTTCCGGTCAATTTTAAGGTCTATTCGTGGTTCATCATTGGGAAAGAGCAGCAACATTCCAGCTTGAAACTCAGTTTTACCATTAACTTCTACTTCCCAGTGCTCATCCCATGGCGAAAAAGTGTAATAGGCCGCACTTTCTTTTCGAGACACTGTCACTAATTCACCGTCAACACGAAGTTGGCAAGGTTTATCTATTCGACAAGTCACAGCGATATCACTCTCGTATGTGAAAGTTCGCCATATAAATGCGCTGATCAAAACCGACAATGTGATTAGGATTTGAACAAGTCGACCTTTTGTTAATTTTCCTACTGCCATGAATGCGGGTTCCTCGTGTAACAAACTTCAAATTTTTGAAATAAAAGGCCAAAACCTGATTGAGTGTAAGGTTACTACACTGTCATTGAATTGTTAATTGAAGTATAGTTATACGTTGAAAATGCCACTTTTTTATAAAGTCAGCAATAAGAATTAACATTTTAGATGTCATTGTTTTTATTGTGGATTTGGGTGGCATTACGACGAAAGTCGTGTTGGAAGTAAAAGTGTAGTTAATTAAACATTGGAAGCATGCAAATGAGCCAAGAAAAGCAGCTTGAACAAAACTACAACTATACCGTGGTCCGCCAATTTACCCTTGTGACAATTCTCTGGGGTATCGTCGGTATGGCTGTAGGGGTTTTGATTGCCGCTCAATTAGTTTGGCCACAGCTAAACTTTGATACGCCGTGGTTGACGTATAGTCGCTTACGTCCTCTGCATACTAATGCGGTAATTTTTGCGTTTGGTACTAGTGCCCTGTTTGCAACATCATATTATGTTGTTCAGCGTACCTGCCAAACTCGTCTGTTCGGTGGACCGTTGGTTCCCTTTACGTTTTGGGGATGGCAAGCCATCATCGTTTCCGCTGCAATCACTTTGCCTTTGGGTTATACCTCTGGTAAAGAGTATGCGGAATTGGAATGGCCAATTGATATTGCCATCGCAGCGGTTTGGGTCGCTTACGCGGTTGTGTTCTTTGGAACTTTAGTTAAACGTAAAACCTCTCATATTTACGTTGCAAACTGGTTCTTCGGTGCCTTTATTATTACGGTTGCTATTTTACATATCGTTAATAGTATGGCGCTACCTGTATCAATGGGTAAATCTTACTCAATCTATGCAGGTGCCGTCGATGCAATGGTGCAATGGTGGTATGGCCACAACGCCGTAGGTTTTCTGCTCACTGCAGGCTTCCTTGGTATGATGTATTATTTTGTCCCGAAACAAGCTGAACGCCCAGTCTACTCTTACCGTCTGTCTATCGTTCACTTTTGGGCTTTGATCTCTCTATATATTTGGGCAGGTCCACACCACTTACATTACACAGCTCTACCTGATTGGACACAATCACTGGGTATGGTGATGTCTTTAGTGTTGTTTGCTCCATCTTGGGGCGGGATGATCAACGGTATCATGACTCTTTCTGGAGCATGGCATAAATTACGTTATGACCCTATCCTTCGTTTCTTAATCGTATCTCTGTCTTTCTATGGTATGTCTACCTTTGAAGGCCCAATGATGTCGATTAAAACCGTCAATGCTCTATCCCACTACACCGACTGGACGATTGGTCACGTTCACTCTGGTGCTCTAGGTTGGGTAGCTATGGTATCGATTGGTTCTGTTTACCATCTTATCCCACGTCTATTTGGACAAGAGCGCATGTATTCTGTAAGTCTGATCAATGCTCACTTCTGGTTAGCAACGATTGGTACCGTGCTGTATATCGTCGCAATGTGGATTTCAGGCGTAATGCAAGGCTTGATGTGGCGTGCAGTTAACTCTGACGGCACACTGACTTACAGCTTCGTAGAGTCAGTTCAGGCATCATACCCATTCTATACAGTACGCTTCATTGGTGGTTTCATCTTCTTGTCTGGGATGTTCCTGATGGCATACAACGCCTATAAGACAATTTCTGCACCTAAAAATAGCCTAAAAGCTATTGTGCAGCCGGCATAAGGAGAATTAAGCAATGAGTTCTAATTCTAATAATCGCCATGAACTACTTGAGCGTAATGTCGGCTTATTGGCCATTTTCATTGTTTTTGCAATCAGTTGGGGCGCGCTTGTCGAAATCACCCCTTTGATTTTCCAGAAACAAACTACGGAAGAGGTACAGAACCTTAAACCTTACACCGCATTACAACTAGAAGGTCGTGATATTTATATCCGTGAAGGTTGTAACGTTTGTCACAGTCAGATGATTCGCCCATTCCGTTCTGAAACTGAACGTTATGGTCATTACTCTGTTGCCGGTGAAAGTGTTTGGGAACACCCATTTTTGTGGGGCTCTAAGCGTACTGGTCCTGACTTAGCTCGTGTTGGCGGTCGTTATTCAGATGAATGGCACCGTGTTCACTTATTGAACCCGCGTGAGCTTGTCCCTGAGTCAAATATGCCTGCATTCCCATGGCTGGCAAAAAACACTCTGGACGGTAAGTACACTCAACAAAAAATGACGTTGTTCCGTGATCAGTTTGGTGTTCCGTACACAGATGAACAAATCGCAAACGCGACAAAAGATGTAGAAGGTAAAACAGAGATGGATGCCATCATTGCTTATCTTCAGTCTCTTGGTCATGCAATGAAATAACAGAGGTAATTATGGATATCGGTACTATTCACAGTATTTGGACCATAGTGCTGTTCATGTGCTTTATAGGCGTGGTGTGGTGGGCTTATGGCAAAAAACGTAAAGCGCGTTTTGATGAAGCAGCCAATCTTATCTTCGCCGATGAAGAGCAAAATACCTCTAAAAACAAGGAGTGACTAAGTAATGACTACATTCTGGAGTCTTTGGATCATCGTTATTACCGTTGGTACTTTGCTAGGTTGCGCTATTCTGCTCGTTTGGTGTCTGAAAGACAAAATGGGAGTTGAAGAAGGCGTTGACATGGGCCACGAGTACGATGGTATTCGCGAACTGAACAACCCGTTGCCAAAATGGTGGACCTATCTATTTATTGGTACTTTCATTTTTGCAGCCATTTATTTAACCCTTTACCCAGGTTTGGGCAGCTTTAAAGGCGTTCTCGGCTGGCAAAGTTCAGACCAAACCGTACGTTCTATTGAGGAATCACGTGCTTCGATCGCTGCAGCGCAGCAAAACAAGCAGCTTGTTCAATACTCAAAAGAACTGGATGATGCGGAAGCCTATTACGGAGAAGCCTTTAAACGTTTAGCTTACCAAGATGGCACCACTAACCTACGCGAAATCCCAGAGATCGCAGCAGATAGTGATGCACTCAAAGTTGGTCAGCGTCTGTTCTTACAGAACTGTTCTCAATGTCACGGGTCTGATGCTCGTGGTCAGAGAGGATTCCCTAACCTGACTGACAATGCGTGGCTTTACGGTGGTGAACCACAAGCGATCGTAACTACGATTCGTCATGGTCGTATCGGCCAAATGCCTGCATGGAAAGACATTCTAGGCGAACAAGGTGTACAAGAAGTTGTGAGTTACACATTGAGCCTATCTGGTCGTTCTGTTAATGCAAAAGAAGCGGAAGCAGGTAAAACTCGCTTTGCAGTTTGCTCTGCGTGTCACGGTACAGACGGTAAAGGTAACCCAGCCTTTGGTGCACCTAACCTAACGGATAATGACTGGCTATTCGGTGACTCACGTGCCGATGTAACAGAGACTGTGATGAACGGTCGCTCTGGTGTCATGCCCGCTTGGATCGATATCTTAGGTGAAGATAAGGTTCAATTGGTTGCTGCTTACGTATGGAGCTTAAGCAACTCAGAGAATAAGTAACATTCTAATAACAGCCCCTTTCCAAGGGGCTGTCTTTCTTATATTTTCTAGCCTATTTCCCCCGTTGTTGAGAACTTTTTTATGGTAAAGCCTTGGTATAAGCAATTCTGGCCGTGGTTTCTGATTATTCTTCCACTCACGGTTGTCATTTGGACGGTTGTTACCGTTATCGTATTTGCAAATAACTCAGTTTCGTTAGTCACTGAGGATTACTATAAAAAAGGCAAAGGCATCAATATCGACCTCACTAAAATCAATGTAGCGAAAGAGTTAGGCCTACAAGCGACGGTACACTCTGAAGGTAGCACAGTGATCATTGTATTTGATAAAGGTCAACTGACGCATTTTCCGGCAATTCAAGCTATGTTTGCGCATCGTACACTGCCTGACCGAGACTTCTCACAACTCATTACCGCCGATGCAAAAGGTGTTTACCGTGTGAAACTGGATAGTGAGTTGCAAGGCCCTTGGTTCATCGAGTTGACTCCTCATGATGGCCAATGGCTCCTTCAAGGTCGCGTTACTTTCCCCTCTTCTTCAACATCATTAATGAATTAAGATCATGAACAAAACGTGTTATCACTGTGGTGAAGATGTACCAGCCAACACGAACTTTAGCGTTGATATCTTGGGCGAAAACCGTGAAATGTGTTGCCCGGGCTGTCAAACCGTCGCTCAAACGATAGTCGATAGTGGCTTGGTCTCTTATTATCAGTTCCGTACAGCTCCCGCCGAAAAAGTAGAGTTGGTCCCGGAACAACTGAAAGCTTTGATTCATTACGACAATACCGATGTTCAAGCCGAGTTTGTACGCAACAAAGAAGATTGCTCAGAGGTGACATTGTCACTTGATGGTGTCTCTTGTGCGGCTTGTGCGTGGTTAATAGAGAAACAACTGCATACTGAACCCGGCGTCGTTTCCATTCGAGTTAACACAACAACCAACCGCGCATTACTTAGTTGGAATCGTTCAAAAACACAATTGAGTCATGTCTTAGCTCAGATCCATAAATTGGGCTATAAAGCGGCACCTTTTGAAGCAGATAAGCATGAAGCACAGTATCACGATGCCATGAAGACTTATCTGTACCGTTTGGGGATTGCGGGGCTAGCCAGCATGCAAGTCATGATGCTGGCAGTGGCACTCTATCTAGAAGCTTTCGGTGACCTGGATGCTGAATTTAAAAACTATTTTCGCTGGGTGAGCTTAATTTTTGCCACACCGGTTCTGCTTTATTCGGCTTTACCCTTTTATCTCAATGCATGGCGTAGTATTCGTGGCCGAACCTTAGGTATGGATGTGCCAGTATCATTGGCACTAATTTTTGCTTATGTGGCAAGCTTGGTCGCAACGATTACTGAAAAGGGAGAAGTTTTCTTTGAATCGATTTCCATGTTCACCTTCTTCCTCTTGGTTGGTCGTTTTCTCGAAATGCGAGCTAGACGAAAAGCTGCTGCGGCCAGCGGTAATCTACTCAAGCTTATTCCTGCTATTGCCACCACTTTGGATGGTAAACAAGTTCCAGTAAAAACACTCAAACCAAGAGATTGTGTACGCGTTCTTCCTGGTGAACATATCCCCGCCGATGGGGAGATAATGCATGGTCGAGTTCATATTGATGAATCCATGCTCACGGGTGAATCTTTGCCTGTAGTAAAGAGCGACGGTGATCAAGTGTTCGCTGGAACCCTTAACGGCGATGAATCATTTGATTTGCGTGTGACAGCCTCTAAAGCTGATTCTGTCATTTCTAACATCGTCAGGCTTCAAGATGATGCGCAATCTTCAAAACCCAAAATTGCCGAAATCGCCGATATCGTCGCACGCTATTTCGTTGCAATTATCCTAGTGATCGCTGCAGGAACCTGGTTATTTTGGCATCAAGTTCGTCCTGAAGATGCATTTTGGATCATGCTCTCCGTCTTAGTGGCAACCTGCCCTTGCGCTTTATCACTCGCGACCCCGACAGCATTAACCTGCGCTACCTCTAGTATGGGCAGTGTTGGTGTGATGCTGCGGAAAAATCATGTTTTTGAAACACTCTGTAAAGTCAATCACTTAGTTATCGACAAAACAGGCACCCTCACTCATGGCAATATTGAAATCAGCTCTGTAGAAACTTTTGCGCAATTAACCAAACAAGAATGTTTGAGCATTGCCGCTGAGCTTGAGAGCCATGCTAATCACCCGATTGCTAAAGCTTTCCGCCGTTACAAAGCAGACAATGTTCAAGTAAGTGATGTAAAGAACATCATCGGTAGCGGGATTGAGGGTATTTTCCAAAATCAAACAATCAAAATTGGTAGTGCCGAGTTTGTGTTGAACTCTAAGAACGACACTGCAACAAACTGCGTGTTCTTATCTTTAGATAATCAGCATATCGCCACTTTCCATTATCGAGATCCGATTCGCAAAGAAGCCAAAGATTTCATCAATAAGTTTCATGAAGCGGGAATAAAAATAACCTTATTGACGGGAGACTCACAAACCAATGCACAAAGCGTTGCGAAAGAGATGCAAATCGATAAGGTTGTCGCCCAAGCAAAACCAGAAGACAAGCTAGCCTATCTACGAGAGCTAAATAAAACCGATGTCACTATGATGGTTGGTGATGGAATTAATGATGCTCCGACTCTTGCAGGTGCACATATCTCGGTAGCCATGGGTGGTGGTACTGATGTCGCAAAAGCTTCTGCCGATATGGTGCTGATTGGCGACCGTTTAGACAAATTACTTGAAGCCAGAACATTAGCCATCAAAACGCGTAAAATCATTCGCGAAAACCTTGCTTGGTCATTAGGTTATAACTTGCTGATTTTGCCTCTCGCTGTTGCTGGATTAGTGGCGCCTTATATTGCAGTTGTGGGAATGTCCGGAAGTTCGATAATTGTCGTCACCAATTCACTTCGTTTGCTTAAGAAGCAAGGGAGATAGATATGGAAAGCTTATATTTGCTCATTCCCATTGCCATCGTGCTGGTTTGTGTCGCGGTTGGAATTTTCCTATGGGCGGTGAAAAGTGAGCAATTCGAAGATCTTGAACGGCAAGGACATAATATTTTGTTTGAAGACGATGAAAAGCAGAATAAGGATAAGCAGTGAGCCCTGATTACTTGGGTGCTTGGATTGTAGGGTTACTCGGTGCTGGCCATTGCCTTGGAATGTGCGGTGGTATAAGTACCCTATTAACCCTCAATCAACCTAAAAGCTCTCCTGTTTTATTGCTCTACTACAATTTGGGTCGGTTACTCAGTTATGCACTGATTGGCGGAATTGTAGGGGGAATTACCTCTTCTATTACTGGTTTGATCGATCTTCAGTCAGCATTAGTATGGCTCAGAATCATTGCGGCTATGTTAATGATTGTGTTAGGCCTCTATATAGGCCGTTGGTGGTTTGGCTTACTTCGCCTTGAAAAAATCGGCCAGAAGCTATGGCCATTGATTTCCCCGCTAGGCAAATCACTTTTACCACTGAAAAAGCAGTGGCATGCTTTGCCTTTTGGATTGATTTGGGGCTGGCTTCCTTGTGGATTGGTTTACTCCATGCTGACTTGGTCAGCAGTGGCTGGAGGTTTCTCTCAAGGTGCGTTGATCATGCTGGCTTTTGGTCTAGGAACCCTACCCGCTATGTTGGTAAGTGGCTGGGGAGCAAATAAGTTAATACATTGGCAAAATTCAATTTTTTTCCGCCAATGTGCAGCGTTATTGTTAATTGCCTATGGTGTATACACAGCTTATGACGCCATAAAGCTTATGGTTAATCTCGGTTGATGGTTTAGTTATTGCTGATTTATTTTAACTACCCTTTAGGGTTAAGCGATGCTAAAATATTGACGTACATCAATTAGTGAAAGGTTGTTATGATTTCCGAAAAGCCTGCTGCGAAGCGCATTCAATCGGGTGGTTGTGCTATTCACTGTCAAGATTGCAGTATTAGCCAACTGTGTATCCCTTTTACCTTGAATGAGTCTGAGCTTGATCAGCTTGACCAGATCATCGAGCGTAAAAAACCGATTCAGAAAGGTCAGGAGCTGTTCAAAGCTGGTGACGAGCTACGCTCTCTCTATGCCATTCGTTCTGGCACCATTAAAAGCTACACCATCACTGAACAAGGGGATGAGCAGATCACTGCATTCCACTTAGCGGGTGATTTGGTGGGATTTGATGCCATTACTGAAGATCAGCACCCAAGCTTTGCTCAAGCGCTTGAAACCTCAATGGTTTGCGAAATTCCATATGAAATTCTCGATGACCTTTCTGGTAAAATGCCAAAGCTTCGTCAGCAAATCATGCGTTTGATGAGTAGCGAAATTAAAGGCGATCAGGAAATGATCCTGTTGCTATCAAAGAAAAATGCAGAAGAGCGTCTAGCGGCATTCTTATACAACCTTTCTACTCGTTTTTCTCAGCGTGGTTTCAGCCCTCGTGAGTTCCGCCTCACTATGACTCGTGGTGATATTGGTAACTACCTTGGACTCACGGTTGAGACTATCAGCCGCTTGTTAGGTCGCTTCCAAAAATCAGAAATCCTTAGTGTTAAAGGCAAATACATCACCATTCTCAATCATGCGGAATTGATGGAATTAGCTGGCGTTTCAAAAGAAACTAAATAACTTCAATGATGTAGCTCTTAATGAGCTACATCATACTTCTTCTAAATACCTACTCTTTTTGCTAAAACTCTGCTCATAACTAAGCTAAAGTAAAGCTAACAAACCTCCTCACTGAACAAGGAGTTTCTCATGAGCATATACAGTAAAATTCTTGTCGTGGCCGACATCAACCATGATGAACAACCTGCTTTAGCTCGGGCAATGCAACTGGCGCAAAAAAGCACCTCAACCAGCCACGTAACTTTCTTCCTGTCTATATATGATTTTTCTTACGACATGACTTCCATGCTTTCATTTGAAGAGCGTGATGCCATGCGTAAAGGAGTTATCCATCAACGGGAACAGTGGATGCGTTCTATTGCAGAACCTTACATCGATAAATCTGTTCAGTTTGAGATCAAGGTGGTGTGGCACAACCGCCCCTATGAAGCAATCATTGGTGAAATATTTGCTGGCGAACACGATATCCTGATCAAAGCTACACGTAAGCACGACATGTTGGAGTCCGTTATTTTTACTCCAACCGACTGGCATCTAATGCGTAAATGCCCAACACCTGTCTTATTAGTAAAAAATGCTGACTGGCCAGAAAATGCCAACATTATCGCTTCTGTACATGTGGGTTCAGAGGTTGACACACACATAGATTTAAACGACCGCATGGTTGATCAATTGCTTAACCTAAGCCAGCGCCTAGGGGCGAACCCTTATTTGGTCAACGCCTATCCAGTAACTCCGGCTAACATTACCATCGAACTGCCAGAGTTTGATCCGACCACTTATACAGATGCAGTTCGTGGACATCACCTCACTGCGATGAAAGCTCTGCGTCAAAAACATGGTTTAAGTGAAGAACAAACCATTGTGCAACAAGGATTACCTGAAGATGTCATACCGGAAGCGGCAAAACAGCTTAATGCCGCTATGGTAATTTTGGGTACAACAGGTAGAACTGGACTCTCAGCCGTATTTATCGGCAACACAGCTGAACATGTTATCGATAAAATCAATTGTGATGTTCTTGCACTAAAACCTAATGGTTATGTCAGCCCCCTCGATCCGCAAACTGCAATCTGAGTCTAACTCTTAATCCCTGCCTTATTGGCAGGGATTTTTTATCTCTTCACGCTATAGATCTAGCATCTCGTTTATTTATCCGTATCATACGCACTTCATTTTGTTTCGAGATTTAAGATACCAAGCAATGACAGCGCAAACTCAAGAGTTGACCAAAGCTCAACAATACAATTTCAACAAGTTGCAAAAGCGTATTCGTCGTAATACCGGTCAAGCAATTGCCGATTTCAATATGATTGAAGATGGTGACCGCATTATGGTGTGCCTGTCCGGTGGTAAAGACAGTTTTACCATGCTGGATATTTTGATGAGCTTACAAAAAAGTGCGCCTATCTCTTTTGAACTCGTTGCTGTCAATCTTGATCAAAAGCAACCGGGATTTCCAGCTCACGTATTACCTGAATATTTGGAAAGCTTGGGTGTTGAATACAAAATTGTAGAGGAAGACACCTACTCCATCGTTCAAGACAAGGTTCCAGAAGGTAAAACGACATGTGCACTTTGTTCTCGACTACGTCGCGGCATTTTATATCGTACTGCTAAAGAACTAGGTGCAACTAAAATTGCGTTGGGCCATCACCGTGATGACATCCTAGAAACTCTGTTTCTGAATATGTTCTACGGCGGAAAAATGAAAGGCATGCCACCTAAATTGGTTTCTGACAACGGTGAACATGTTGTTATTCGTCCACTCGCTTATTGTCGCGAAAAAGACATCATTAAATATTCAGACATGCGCGGCTACCCTATCATTCCTTGTAATCTATGTGGTTCACAGCCTAACTTGCAGCGTCAAGCTGTAAAACAAATGCTCAACGATTGGGATAAGCGTTTCCCTGGCCGCATTGAAACCATGTTCAGAGCAATGCAGAACGTGGTACCAAGTCATCTAGCCGATTTCGCATTGTTTGATTTTAAGTCAATCAATAAAGATTCTGGCGTCATCAATGGTGGTGATATTGGTTTCGATAAAGAAGAAATTGCACCACAAGTGGTTGAAGATGAAGATTTGGTCGTGGAGTTCGATCCTGCACTCCAGTTAAATGTCACCAATCTCTAACCGAAAGTCCGACTAATAACAAAGGCTGCCCTTAGGCAGCCTTTGTTTTATGTACGCTAGAAAATATGCGTTTATTTTTTCGCCTTAGGTAAATACGGCAGTACTCGTAAGGTAGGGGCAGGTAATTCCATCCAACCATCTGGACCAATTTGAGATAGAGCTACTTGAGCTTTGTGATTCACAATCGCCACCGTTTGCCCGTTACTCAAGGTAATAACCCCTTCTGTTTCTGGTGAAAACTCCAACGTGACACCTTCAACTGCCGGAGTAAACCAACTTGCAAACATACCGCCGAGTTGTTCAAGCATGGCTTGCATCTGCGGTAACAACACTTCCACTTCTTGGTAAGCGACTTTGCCTTCAAACGGCTTTTTAGCCATCACCACCATAGAAAAATCACAGCGCTTATCTTGAGGTGTATCAACAAACACCAGAGGGTTCGCTTGTCGCAGATTGTTATCCAATGGGACTAAAAGCTCATAACCCGGCCCTGTTTTCAACTCTTCATAATGCTCTTCTTTTTCCATCCACGCTTTTTCAATCACGCAGTTTTGTTTGCTCTGTGCATCAATAAAGAAAATACCCATTTTCACATCAGGGTGATCTTCTTTCGTGTTGCTTTTCATCTGAGAAAACAACTTACTGTAGGTAAACATGTACTGTTGAGCCATTACAGGTGTGCTTATAGTTAAAGCTAAAGAAGCGAGTAGGAGGTAAGATTTTGATTTCATTTTAGTTATCATTCCAATATTTTTGATTCGCCGACATCATGGCTTGTAAGTCTTGTACGTACGCTTCCCCACGCTCTGAGTATTTCAAAAGACCGTTACTCATAGCAAAAGCGCTTTCATCACTGATGGGATTCTTCTTCTTTTGGCGAAGTTGAAAACGTATTTCACGCAAGTCTTGATAAGCCGCGTTGCGATTCACATTCATAAAGTAGCCAAGAATGGAGTCTTGAACTGAGTCGAATTTGGCAACCTCATGTGTAGCACCTGGCGCGCGTTCTAGAGGAACCAAACCGCATCCCGAGTTATAGCACCACTGACCAAAATAGTTATTCGCTTCTCGAGCAAATCTTGATGTACCCCACGCCGATTCATTGGCGGCTTGTGTGAGCACTAACGCCTCAGGAATCACATCAACCCGATGTAACATCTCTTTTATCCATACGGCATCAACATTGCCATCTTTTAACTCGAATGAGTATGCACTTGCCAAACGCTCAGCCTGCACTAAATTCTTCGAGGATAGTTGGCCATCTGCGAAGTCTTTCTTGATACGTTTAAGTAACGCGCGCTCTTGTAAAATCCGCGAGTTCTCATACATCACACCGGGTTTAAGAAAACTAAAAAACGCTTCTTTTCTTTCTGAAATATCACTCATCGATGCAAAGTCAGGAGCTTGCCCCACCACTTCACCTCTCATCAAGGGAAGCTTTTGTGGTCTTTTCTGCTTTTCAAATCGATAAACCCCAAAAACCGCGATAGCAATAATAACCAGCCAGATTAACCCATTACGCATCAAATACTCCGGATGATTTGTTGCTATCTTGCTGGTCAGAATGTGGTTGATCCGTCGCAATAATTTTCAGGCGAATGCCGAACATATTACGGTAGATGATGCCTTTAACATGGAAAAAGAATGGCAAAAATAGCACTAAACCGATGCCGTATAAGAAGACGGCCATCATAAACAGCACCATTAAGACCGAGTAAATTGCGATCAGCGGGAAAATTTTCTTATTCACGGCTCTTAGTGACAGCAGTAAAGATTGCATCGGTGGTACTTTCTTTTCACAAATAAGTAACAGCGAGTTACTGAAAGCAATCGACAAATACATAGAAAGGAACGGCAAAATCATTCCTGCCACACCTTGTAACAATAAACTAAATAACGTGGCCAGAATGACAGGAATGGTAAATTGTAGGCCTTTGCTGATATGTCGCGTTTGGGTTTTAAGCCCTGCCGCATGACTCATCGCCATTAGGCTGATCCCTGCATAGATCGGAGCACTGATCACTTCATAACTGAAATTAGCGATGAACATGGCTTGAATAAGCCCTTCTGGCAATGTTCCACCGTCTTCAAACACGGATAAAATCACCGAGAGATCGCCGATCTGCAATTTGAATGCAAAATAGAAGATTGCCAATTGCACTAAGATCAGCGCAAAAATGGCAGGTGTGAAATTAATAAAGTGTTTTACTGTAATGCCCCAAGCTTCCTTTAGTACATCACCCACTTTTAATTCATAACTTCCCGATAAGGCTTTTTCTATCGAGCCGCCAAGATTGAACTCTCTTTCGATATCGTTATTCATAAATTACCCTAGTTCGGTCAAATGCGCGGATAACGTCACGCTTCGACGTGAAAATTGCGTTCATTATACTGAAATGCAGCTCAGGCTAAAATCTGATTACCAATCTGTCTTGCATTCTTGTCGATATGATTGATAATTAACCGCTTGATAGCATTAAGAGTTAAGCAAAATCAGTATGCTAGATAAAGTGGATTTAAACTGGCAAAAATTTTTATGTTTCAAGATAAGAAAAAGACTTTGAAATCGTGCTCTTGGTGTTTATGATGCGCCCCTTATTTTTGTTTAACTACAGGTCCAACAAGTAGAATTGTCTACAGGCCGAGGTGGGAGAAATACAGACGTTGAACGAACAACACTCAGTAGGAAAGCCAGTTATTCGCTTATCTGGCATTAGCAAAAGTTTCGATGGTAAGGAAATCATTGGTAACCTAAATCTTGATGTGAATCATGGCGAGTTCTTAACCATCCTAGGCCCATCAGGCTGTGGTAAAACAACAGTGTTAAGAATGATTGCTGGTTTTGAAACTGCAGATCAAGGTCAGATTCTGCTAGATGATCAAGACGTTACTCAAGTTCCTGCTGAACAACGACACGTCAATACGGTCTTCCAAAGCTATGCTCTATTCCCTCACATGACTGTGTTCGAAAACGTTGCTTTTGGCCTGCGTATGCAAAAAGTGCCAAACAGCGAAATCGAGCCTCGTGTTATGGAAGCTTTGCGTATGGTACGCCTTGCTGAAATGGCACAGCGTAAACCGCATCAACTTTCTGGCGGCCAGCAACAGCGTATTGCTATCGCTCGTGCGGTCGTCAACAAACCTAAAGTACTGCTACTTGACGAATCTCTTTCTGCTTTGGACTACAAACTGCGTAAACAAATGCAGAGTGAGCTAAAGCAACTACAACGTCAATTAGGTATCACCTTTATCTTCGTTACTCACGATCAAGAAGAAGCACTGTCAATGTCAGACCGCATTATTGTTATGCGTTCAGGCAAAATTGAACAAGACGGTTCGCCTCGTGAAATCTACGAAGATCCTAAAAACCTCTTTGTTGCTCGTTTTATTGGCGAAATCAACGTCTTCCAAGCAACGACTTTAGACCGTATTGATGAAAAACGCATTCGCGTTGAAATCGAAGGTGTCGAGTCTATTGTTTATTATGAAGATGAAGTAAAGGCTGGTGACAAGCTGCAAGTGCTCCTCCGTCCTGAAGACTTACGTATCGAAGAAATTAAAGAGTCAGAAGAAAAAGGCATTGTAGGTCATGTGACAGACCGCACCTACAAAGGCATGACTCTGGAATCAGTGGTAGAACTGGAATCCGGTATGTGTGTGATGGTTAGCGAATTCTTTAACGAAGATGACCCAGATGTGGATCACTCTATCGGGCAGAAAGTTGCTATCACTTGGGTTGAAAGCTGGGAGGTAGTACTCAATGATGAGCAAAAAGCTTAATCTGCAAAATGCGATTATTGCCTTAATTGTAGGTTGGTTAGTGCTGTTTGTACTGATCCCTAACCTAATGATTATTGGTACCAGTTTTCTGACTCGTGATGAAGCAAACCTGATTAAGTTTGTTTTCACGTTTGAAAACTACACGCGCCTTCTTGATCCACTTTACGGAAAAGTAATGTTGCATTCGTTTTATATGGCGATTGTAGCAACTCTAATCTGTCTCGTGATTGGCTACCCTTTTGCGTACATAGTGGCAAAAATGCCTGAAAAATGGCGTCCATTTATGCTGTTTTTAGTGATTGTTCCTTTCTGGACTAACTCACTAATCCGTACCTATGGTTTAAAAATTGTACTCGGCACGCAAGGTATCCTTAACCAAGCATTGATGTCACTGGGTCTGATTGATGCCCCATTACGCATCATGTTTACCGAAACAGCAGTAATGATTGGTCTGGTTTACATTTTGTTGCCATTTATGATCCTTCCGCTCTATTCGGCTATCGAGAAATTGGATGGCACTTATATTGAAGCGGCACGCGATCTGGGTGCAAACAAGTTTCAAACGTTAGTTCGTGTGATTCTGCCTCTGACTATGCCGGGCATTATCGGTGGTTGTTTACTAGTTCTGCTCCCTGCACTCGGTATGTTCTACATCGCTGACTTGCTTGGCGGCGCGAAAAACTTACTGATTGGTAACGTAATTAAGAGCCAAGTACTTAACGCCCGTGACTGGCCGTTTGGTGCAGCAACCAGTATTGCGCTGACTCTGGCAATGGCGATCATGCTGTACGCTTACTATCGTGCAGGTAAACTATTGAATAAGAAAGTGGAGCTAGACTAATGGGACGTTCAATTAGATTTAGCTTTATGAGTTTGGTGTACTTATTTTTGTACCTACCAATCATTGTTCTGATTGTAAACTCATTTAATGAAAACAAGTTTGGTATCAAATGGGGTGGTTTTACCACCAAGTGGTACCACGCTCTAATGAATAACGACAGCTTAATGCAAGCGGCTTGGCACTCTATCAATGTTGCCGTGTTTTCTGCTACTGCTGCTACACTGATCGGCAGCTTGACTGCGGTTGCCCTCTTCCGTTACCAATTTAAAGGTAAGAAAGTGGTTAGCGGTATGCTGTTTGTGGTGATGATGTCACCAGATATCGTGATGGCAATCTCGCTGCTTGCGCTGTTTTTAGTGATGGGTGCAAAGCTGGGTTTCTTTACCCTTTTGATTGCACACATTACCTTCTGTCTGCCATTCGTTGTAGTTACGGTTTATAGCCGACTCAATGGTTTTGACGTGAAGATGCTCGAGGCAGCAAAAGATCTTGGTGCAGGCGAATGGGTTATCTTGAAGAAAATCATTCTGCCACTCGCTAAACCTGCGGTAGCAGCAGGCTGGTTACTTAGCTTTACCCTATCGCTGGATGATGTGATCATCAGTTCATTTGTAACCGGACCAACCTACGAAATTCTGCCATTGAAGATATACTCAATGGTGAAAGTGGGAATTTCACCTGAAGTAAACGCACTGGCGACCGTCATGCTTGTGGTTTCTTTAGTTCTTGTTATCGCTTCACAGTTGTTAGCAAGAGAAAAAGTGAAGTAGAATCCACGTCCGTTTGGAAACACGCGAAACAGAATGACGGAAGTCATTCTGTTTTTCTTTGCAACGCCCAAAAGGGCAACGTTTAGTTTGGAGCTAACGTCGATGAAAAAACTGGCTACTCTTTTAGCAGGTAGCGCATGTGCGCTTTCTCTGTTGTCTGGCACAGCGGCAGCGGAAGATAAGGAACTGGTGTTCATGAACTGGGGTCCGTATATCAATAGCGGTATCCTAGAGCAATTCACCAAGGAAACAGGAATCAAAGTGATTTACTCAACTTATGAGTCAAATGAAACTTTGTATGCAAAACTCAAAACGCACAATGAAGGTTATGATCTGGTAGTTCCATCTACCTACTTCGTGGCAAAAATGCGTGATGAAGGCATGCTACAAAAGATTGATAAATCTAAGCTGAGCAACTTCAATAACCTTGATTCTAATTACCTAGACAAGCCTTATGATCCAAACAACGACTACTCTATCCCACACGTTGTTGCTATCACAGGTTTGGCTGTAAACACTGACATGTATGATCCAAATGACTTCCAAAGCTGGGGCGACCTATGGAAGCCTGAGCTAAAAGGTCAACTGATGTTGATGGATGATACGCGTGAAGTGTTCCACATCGCTCTGCGTAAGCTAGGTTACTCAGGTAACTCAACTGACGATAAGCAGATTGATGAAGCTTATGCGGAACTGCAAAAACTGATGCCAAACGTGTTGGTTTTCAACTCTGACAACCCTGCTGCACCTTACCTTTCAGGCGAAGTTGGCCTAGGTATGCTGTGGAATGGTTCTGCCGCTGCTGCACAAAAAGAAGGTCTACCAATTAAACTGGTATTCCCGAAAGAAGGCGGTATCGGTTGGGTTGATAACTTCGCTATCTCTTCTGGTGCGAAAAACGTTGATGCAGCACACAAGATGATCGACTTCTTGCTGCGTCCTGAAATTGCTGAGCAAATTTCACGTGATACTGGTTACCTGACGGGTGTTAAAGCCTCAAACGACAAGTTTAAAGATGTTGCTCCACTGTTCCCATCTCAAGAAGATCTGGATCGTGTTGAGTGGCAATCAGCGGTAGGTGATAAAACTGTGAAGTACGAAGAGTACTTCATGAAGTTGAAAGCCGGCCAATAAAGTCGCAGAAAAGCATCAAATAGGCAGCATTTGCTGCCTATTTTTTTTTATCTTGTTATACTCCCCCCTTCTATCGCCTAGTTAGGTTCTTTCTATACACTATGGGAACGTAATGAAAAATAAACTGTTTGCGAGTGCTCTGTGCGCAGCAGCATTGTTCACCACCAATGCAATGGCTAAAGACCAAGAACTCTATTTCTACAACTGGTCTGAATATATCCCGAGCGAAGTCCTAGAAGACTTTACCAAAGAAACTGGAATCAAGGTGATCTACTCTACCTATGAATCCAACGAAAGCATGTATGCCAAGCTCAAAACGCAAGGCTCTGGTTATGACCTAGTGGTTCCATCCACTTACTTTGTTTCTAAGATGCGCAAAGAAGGCATGCTGCAAGAGATTGACCACTCTAAACTCTCCCACTTTAAAGACTTGGATCCAAACTATCTGAACAAGCCTTTTGATCCAGGCAATAAATACTCCATTCCTTACATTTGGGGAGCCACTGGTATCGGTATCAACACTGATATGCTGGATAAAAAGTCCCTCAAAAACTGGGGAGACCTTTGGGATGCCAAATGGGCTGGTCAGCTGATGCTGATGGATGACTCACGCGAAGTATTCCATATTGCTCTGAGCAAGCTTGGTTATTCTCCAAACACAACGAATCCAAAAGAAATCGAAGCGGCGTATCGCGAGCTTAAAAAGCTGATGCCAAACGTTTTGGTGTTTAACTCTGATTTCCCAGCCAATCCTTACCTTGCAGGTGAAGTATCCCTCGGTATGTTGTGGAACGGCTCTGCCTATATGGCTCGTCAAGAAGGTGCTCCTATTCAGATCATTTGGCCTGAAAAAGGTGCGATTTTCTGGATGGATAGCATTTCGATTCCTGCTGGTGCAAAAAACATCGAAGCGGCGCATAAAATGATCGACTTCCTATTGCGCCCAGAGAATGCGGCCAAAATCGCTCTTGAGATTGGTTATCCAACTCCAGTCAAAACTGCACACGATCTCTTACCTAAAGAGTTTGCTAACGACCCAAGCATCTATCCTCCACAATCAGTGATGGAGAATGGCGAGTGGCAAGATGAAGTTGGCGATGCCAGCGTGCTTTATGATGAGTATTTCCAAAAGCTCAAAGTAAACGACTAATTTACTCTGAACTGTATCTATGATTGATAGCCACCTCTGGGTGGCTTTCTTTTTTATTTAGCCGCAAAACCTTCCACTTTCTCCTCCTAAAGAAGGAGATTTTGCCCACTAAGGATGCATAGCGATCACCTCACCCAGCGACAACAATAAATAGCACGACAGCCATTTTCATGGCAGTCACGTTATGGATTGATTGACACACAAGAAGGTGAATTATGATTTATGCAAAACCAGGTGAGCCCGGCTCGGTCGTTTCTTTTAAGCCTCGCTATCAGAATTACATCGGTGGCCAATGGGTAGAGCCGATAAATGGTCAGTATTTTATGGATACTTCACCCTGTACCGGCGAAAACATCGCTGAAGTACCTCGCTCTGATGCTGCTGATATCAATTTAGCACTAGATGCCGCTCACAAAGCGCGTGAAGCATGGGGTAATACTTCAGTCACCGAACGTTCCAACATCCTGCTGAAAATCGCTGATCGCATTGAGAAGAATATTGAAATGTTGGCGGTGGCCGAAACATGGGAAAACGGAAAAGCCGTGCGTGAAACATTGGCTGCAGATATTCCCCTTTGTGTTGATCATTTCCGCTACTTTGCTGGCTGCATCCGTGCTCAAGAAGGTACAGCAGCAGAGTTGGATGCCAATACCGTGGCTTATCACATCAAAGAACCATTGGGTGTGGTGGGACAGATCATTCCATGGAATTTCCCACTTTTGATGGCAGCGTGGAAACTTGCTCCAGCTCTAGCCGCTGGTAACTGTGTTGTGCTGAAACCTGCAGAACAAACCCCTGTCACCATTTTGTTACTGATGGAGCTGATTGGCGATCTACTCCCTGCAGGTGTGCTGAACGTGGTCAACGGTATGGGCCCTGAAGCGGGGCAAGCGTTAGCAACATCAAAACGTATTGCAAAAATTGCGTTTACTGGTTCAACTGCGATTGGCAACCATGTATTACGCTGCGCCGCGGACAATCTGATCCCATCCACCGTAGAACTTGGTGGTAAATCACCAAACATCTACTTCTCCGATATCATGGATCAAGAGGAAGCTTTTATTGAAAAAGCAGCTGAAGGTGCTGTACTGGCTTTCTTCAATCAGGGTGAAGTCTGTACTTGTCCTTCTCGTCTACTGATCCAAGAAGATATTTTTGACCGTTTTATGGAACGCGTGTTGGCTAAAGCCAAAAGTATCCGTCACGGCAACCCACTCGATACAGAAACTCAAGTTGGTGCACAAGCTTCCGATGAGCAGTACGTGAAGATCAAAAGTTATCTGGATATTGGACGCCAAGAAGGAGCAGAAGTGTTACTCGGCGGCTCCGTTGCCGATTTTGGAGGCGGTTATTATATTCAACCGACCATCTTCAAAGGTAATAACTCAATGCGAGTCTTCCAAGAAGAGATTTTTGGCCCCGTGATCAGTGTAACCACGTTCAAAGATGAAGCGGAAGCCATTCGAGTTGCCAATGATACCGAATATGGTCTCGGCGCAGGGCTTTGGACTCGCGATGTCAACCGAGCTTATCGTGTTGGACGAGCCATTCAAGCTGGACGAGTATGGACAAACTGTTACCACCTCTACCCTGCGCACTCCGCTTTTGGTGGTTATAAAAAATCTGGGATTGGTCGTGAAACTCATAAGATGATGTTGGATCACTACCAACAAACCAAAAATCTTTTGGTGAGCTATGACATCAATCCATTAGGATTCTTCTAGTCCTGCACGCAAGCGAGGGTTACAAACTCTCGCTTGCCAATACCCTTAATCTTCAAGATTTAGCGACGTAAGTAATGAGCAAAATCGATATTAGTCGCACCAAGCACAGCTTGAATTCGATTATGCACACCGAGCTTTTTCAATATGGCAGAAACATGTGACTTCACTGTAGTTTCTGAAATGTTGAGGTCATACGCGATCTGCTTATTTGCAGATCCTTTGGACATAGATTGAAGCACTTGCAGTTGTTTTCTTGTTAACGTTTGCAGTGTTTCTGCGCTAAATCCGGCCTGATTACGCAAAGAATGGTTAGGCGATGTTTTTACGTTTTCACGCAAAATATCAGCAGGCAAGTAGACATCCCCTCGTAGTATTTGTGCGAATGCTTCCCCCATCTGTTGTCTGGCACATGATTTAGCTACATAGCCAACGGCTCCATAAGCCAATGTTTGCAATACAGTCTGCTTATCTGATTCTGCTGAAATCACCGCGACAGGCGTCGTCGGCGCAACATTTCTTAATTCTAAAAGCCCACTAAGGCCAGCCATGCCCGGCATATTGAGGTCGAGCAGCAGTAAATCACACTCTGTCGTTTGGCCAACTAACGCAAGGGTCGAAGGCATGTCATCCGCTTGTTCAACATGACAACCGGGAAATTGGTTTTCCAGCACAGAGACAATAGCATCACGAAATAACGGATGGTCATCAGCAACAATAAAGGTATACATTGTGAATCCTCGCTCATTGAGTCCAACTCATCACCTGACTCAGTTTTGTGCTTTGTAAGTCTTGTTATGCACATAGTGAATGACATTCACTTTGGGATGAATTCGCTCATCTAATCCTGAAGTAGAATTTCATTAACCAATATCTAACACTACAATGTTTTAACATCAATGAAACATCCGTTAAACCATGAACAGTCTCAAGTTTGCTCCATCAACCAGTTCTGTCATTACGGCAGAAACGTTTCAACTCGATAGCACGAAAGCCGTTCATGAGCTGTATCAACAGTTCGCGGGACATGACATCGGGTTTATTTTGTTTTTCTGTTCATCAGCCTATCCATTAGCAGAGCTGGAGTTGGAGCTTAAACGGCGTTTTCAGCATCTAGAGGTCATGGGATGTACCACCGCTGGTGAGATTGGTCATTCCGGTTACAACAAAAACAGTATCAGCGCGATTGGCTTTCTCCATCGTGATTTTTCTATTTCAGGTATGCAAATCCCATTGGAAAACTTCACGCTAGAAAGTGCGCAGAAAAGCGTAGCCGAGCTGATAACTCGCTGTAAAAGCCAGATGAAAGCACCCATTGAGAAAGGCACTTTTGTTTTGACTTTGATTGATGGGTTAACCAGTCAGGAAGAGTCAGTCCTCTTAACTCTCAATACCGCTTTAGGTCGTATCCCACACTTTGGGGGTTCTGCAGGTGATGATGAACGGCTTTCTTATACTCATGTCTATAGTGATGGTATGTTCCATGAAAAATCTGCTCTGGTCATTATGGTCAATACTCACTGCCCTTTTGAAGTGTTCAGTACTCATCATATAGAGAGTCTTGGTAGCAAATTAGTCGTTACGAAAGCAGACAGCGAACATCGCCGAGTTTATGAATTTAATGCCGAACCGGCAGCCCTCGTCTACGCAAGAGAAATTGGCTTAGATGTAAATGAGTTACGCCCTGAAATCTATGCACTCAACCCATTAGCCGTAAAAGTTGGTAATGAGTTTTACGTACGATCAATCCAGAAAGTAAACCAAGACTTAAGCTTGGATTTCTATTGTGCCGTAGATAACGGCATTGTGGTTACAGCAATGAAACCGGGTAATGTCATCGACAATCTAAGTCAAAAGCTCACCAAAGTGAGAGAACAATTGGGCGAAATACAACTGATCATTGGTTGTGATTGTTTCCTACGTCGCAAAGAAGTCGAAGTCACCCATCGCAATCAAGCAATGCAAACACTTTTAAGGCGTTTTCATGTCGTGGGATTCAACACTTATGGCGAACAGTTAGGCGGTATTCATGTCAATCAAACTTTTACGGGGGTTGCTATTGGATCGCCGGCCTCGTTAGAACTGACTTCAATCGAAGAACATAAAGTGGGTTGATTCGATGACAGATAAAGAACGTTTAGAACTTGAACAACTGCGTACAGAAAATTTGCGTCAGAAAAAGATGATTGATGTACTGGTTAATCGCGTGGAGCAGAACCACTGTCATCCAATCGAACCTTACGCTGCTTTTCAACATTCGGTTATTCTCTCTGACCAAATTCGAGAGAAAACTGAAGCACTCAATGCCACTTTACTCGATTTAGAACAACTGAATGCTCAACTGATCCAAGCCAAACAAAACGCTGAAGCGTCTCACCAACGTTTTATGGATGCCATCGAATCCATTAGTGACGGATTTGCACTCTATGATCAAACGCGCCGTTTAGTGCATTGCAACTACCGATTCCGCAAATTTTGGCTCGATGCCAACATCGACTTAAACCAACAGCCGATCACACTCAAAGAGATCAAAACGTTAGCCCAACAGAAAGGTTTGATTGTTCGAGAACTTCCTTTGCAGCATCCCAACGAAGGCCGTGTTTTTCAGCAAAATAACGATCGATGGGTACAGGTGAGTGAGCGACCGACAGCTGATGGTGGTTTAGTCATGCTCTATACCGATATCACCCTGCTCAAGCAGGCAGAAAGTGAAAGGCACCAAGCTGAATTTCACCGTAAACTGAAACACTCTTATGTCACATTGGAAAAGCGCTTTGAACAACGAACTGTGGAACTTCAAACATTGAATACGCAGCTGAGTAATGAAATCAATGAACGGGAGCGAATTCAAAACCGTTTGCAGGAGGCAAAACGTGAAGCCGAACAAGCGAATGAATCAAAAACTAAATTCCTTGCGGCGATTAGCCATGACTTATTGCAGCCTCTCAATGCGGCACAATTGTTTATCGGCTCGCTCGAAGCTAAGAGTACAGAACCAGCAACACAACAAATTGTGCATGCTCTTTCCAACTCAGTCACGGATGTTGCCTCACTCATTACATCGTTAGTCGATATCTCTAAACTGGATGCAGGTGCGATAACTCCTGATAAACAACCCTTTATGCTCGGTGATTTGCTCAAAAATTTGGCCAATGAGTTTCATGAACAAGCCATTGCTAGTGGTTTGCAGTTTCACTATGTACCTACCACCGCAAAGGTTTACAGCGATTCCCTTCTTATTGCCCGCGTGGTACGAAATTTAGTGAACAATGCGATTCGTTATACACCAAATGGCAAAGTATTATTGGGGTGTCGCAGAACCCAATCTGGTATTCGTATTGATGTTTACGACACGGGCGTGGGCATCCCAAATGATAAACAAATCATCATATTCCAAGAATTCAAACGTCTGGATGCTCGTCCTTCGTTTAAAGGAACCTCACTTGGTCTAGGGCTTGCGATTGTGGAAAAAATAGGTCGCGTTCTCGAACATCCGATCGCCCTTCATTCTTTGCCTGGTAAAGGTTCCCGTTTCTCCATCACCTTACCGTACGCTCAGCATCAATCACAATTCGTTCCACTGGTGACTAAGCCAACACCTCACCCTAGTGTATTTGCTGGTAAGCGTGTCTTAGTCGTTGATAACGATGAGGCGATTTGTCGAGGCATGCAGTCCTTATTGAGTGAATGGGGTTGCCAAGTGCAAACGTATACTTCTTTAAAATATCTTTCGCCCCATTTTAGATCTACGCAACCGCTCGATTTGTTGATTGTGGATTACCACCTTGATGGCGATGAAGATGGCCTTACTGTGGCTCATTTTCTACAAAAGCAATCCCAAACTCTCTTCCCTACCATAGTGATCAGTGCTGATCGTAGTGAAAAATTACTCACTAAAGTTCGCCAAAATCATTTCATTTTACTCAATAAACCGACATCGCCCGTTAAACTGAAAGCCGTATTAGGTCATCTATTAGCCACTTAATCTCATATGAACCTCAATTCTGATTTGCCTTAAGGGAAATTAGGCTACACTTACCTGTGTCAGCAAAATCATCAATGGTTAAAGAGTGAAAAAGAATAAACCAAAACTTGCGATTACTTATTTAACAATAATATTCCTGTTAGGGGTTTTAACTTATTTTGTTGGAAACCGTTTTGAAGTAGATTCCTACCATGACTTCTATTTTGAGTTCTATACATTCTCTGTTGTTTTGTATATTTTCTTAATCACTAAAGACAGCTTGTTAAAGAATGTTAAGATTCGTCTTGGCTCAATATTATTACTTTTAAACCATGGTTATGATTTATTAACAGAGATTGCTTATTTAAGTCATATCGGTAATCAATTTAAACTCACTAATGCCTTGTTGGATGATGGCCTCACCTCACTGGCATTCATCCTTATTGCTTATGGGCTAAGCGAGAGCAATCATCACCTTATCCGGTTAGCCAAAACGGATGATCTAACGGGATTGATGAATCGCAAGGCACTTAAATCGTTACCTCTAAAAGAGTTTGATCTTATTTATTTTGATATAAATGACCTTAAAGAAATTAATGATACTCAAGGTCATGAAGCGGGAGATCGACTATTAGTCAAATTCTCCAGAATATTGAGTGAATGTTGTTTAAAAAAAGAATATCCAATTCGTCTTGGTGGCGATGAATTTATTGTTCTTCTTACGCCTCAACGAGCTGAAGAGTTTATTGAACAATTAAGCATCATGGCAAGAAAGCTCAATATCACCTTCGCCTATGGCATTACTCAAGCGACAGAAGCAACGATTCAAGATGCATTAACCCGTGCAGACAAAGCTATGTATCAAATGAAACAACAAAGCAAATCTGGCACGGGGTCTACAAAAAATAATACCCAAATTAATTTATAAACCGATCTCTTCTGAGAGAGATTTAATCTCTTCAAGATCCATTTGATGCACACGAATCATCTGATCAATCTGGCTAATACGTGAATTTGCCTCATCTTGTTTATCACAAGAATCTGATTTCGCGTCCCATGATTTTCCTTCAAGGTAGATATCACACTCTTTCTTGAAGACTTTAACTTTAGGCACCAGTGAATCACGCTCTTTCTGCAGTGCCTCTAATTCTTGTTTGATTTTAAGCTCACGTTGAAACAATTCACGAGAACGCTCAAGCATCGTCGCTTGCATATCCGTTTGGCGATTCAATTGATTGTTTTGAGCATCCGCTATCTCTAATGCTTTCTTCTGATCATCGAGTTGCTGTTCGAGGTCTACGTTGTGTTTTTCTAATTCAGCTACGTATTTATCACGCTGTACGGATTCCGCTTGCCATTCTTCTCTTTGCTTGGCTAAAGCTTGATCCATTTTGATCTGCCACTGCTCATCTTTATTCTGTTCAGTCACTTCTGCAGCTTTAACAACTTCTGTCTTAGCATTTTTTAATTGCTCTAGTTGGTTCTGCAACGCTTGATAGGAGGCTTCCCAACGACTTGTTGTCACTGATGAGCCTATTAATCCCCCAAGTGCAACACCTAATGCAGCAGCAATCGCAATGTAGAGATAACTCTGTTTATCTCTTCGTTCGATAACAACAACTTCTTCGTTGTCGTCAAACTCATTTTGTTTGTTCACGCTTCGCTCCTTTTGCGTCAGCGAATCAATTCTGAAATCACCAAGAAGGTGGTGTATAAAACAAAGGTCGCCAAAATGACGATTACGACCCCCTTCTGCAATTTTTCATTGGTGCGATAGCGGATCAATACGAACGCTAACGCTATCAACAAAGCTATTGCAATCAATCTCACCATACAGCCCCCTAGCGTGTTTATCTTATACCACTTATACGCAGTTTAACGTCAGAGAAAAGTGGATTCATAGAAGACTTGAACAAGAGTTAGGCAGACAACGTCTTTTGTAGGTGACATCACAATTTCTTTTCGCTAGTATCCGGTCTGCAAATCGTTTTTTTCAAGACGATTGTTCCGTTGAAGACTGCAGGAGAGTGGTTGTTAACCAGATTTTAACATCTGAGCCAAATAACCCGCCGAAGAAGTAAATCTTTCAGGTGCATTATTCTTATCGATTTATCGAAATGAATAAGCGAGGACTGTAGTTGGAGGAACCTCTGGAGAGAACCGTTCAATCGGTCGCCGAAGGAGCAAGCTCTGCGCATAGGCAGAGTGAAACTCTCAGGCAAAAGGACAGAGGAGTGAAAGGCCAATCTTTTAGTTAGCCCGCTAGGGTTCTGCTGTGCATTTTTCGCACCCTTTCTCTCTTCTCCTTATGTTTATTTTTTAAGGGGAAATCATGAATAACCTGCAATCTTTTCTGCAAACTGTTGATAGTTTAGTTTGGGGACCACCACTATTAATTCTCTTGGTGGGAACTGGTGTCTATTTCACATTCCGCTTGGGTTTACTGCAATTTCGCCGCCTACCTACCGCTTTGGCGATGGTCTTTGGCTGCGAAAAGTCTTCAGATAAACAAGGGGATGTATCGAGCTTCGCTGCATTGTGTACTGCCCTCTCCGCCACCATTGGTACAGGTAACATCGTTGGTGTTGCTACCGCAATCAAGCTCGGCGGCCCAGGTGCACTGTTCTGGATGTGGCTGGCTGCGCTGTTTGGCATGGCAACCAAATACGCAGAATGTTTACTTGCGGTGAAATATCGCCAAGTGGATGACAAAGGGCAAATGGTCGGCGGGCCGATGTACTACCTGCGTGACGGAGTGGGTTCAAAAACGCTAGCAGTATTATTTGCTGTGTTTGCCGTAGGGGTAGCTTGTTTTGGTATTGGTACTTTCCCGCAAGTCAATGCGATCTTGGATGCTACTCAAATCTCTTTTGGCGTTCCTCGTGAAGCCTCTGCGGTTGTACTGACCGTACTGGTTGCGATTGTGACTATCGGCGGAATTCAATCGATCGCCAAAGTCGCAGGAAAAGTGGTTCCTGCGATGGCGCTGTTCTACGTTGTTGCCTGTTTAAGCGTGATTGTCACCAATGCGGACAAACTGGCAGACGCAGTGGAATTGGTACTGGTATCCGCTTTCACGTCTACGGCTGCGACAGGTGGTTTCTTAGGTGCGAGCATCATGCTGGCAATTCAATCTGGCATTGCACGTGGCGTGTTCTCGAATGAATCCGGCTTAGGCAGTGCGCCCATGGCCGCGGCCGCGGCAAAAACCGACTCCTGTGTTGAGCAAGGCCTTATCTCGATGACGGGGACTTTCTTTGACACCATCATCATCTGTACTATGACTGGCTTGGCTCTCATCTTAACTGGTGCTTGGCAAAGCGATCTTTCCGGTGCGGCGATGACCACTTACGCCTTTGCCACCGGCTTAAACGCTGAAACCATCGGCCCAATGCTGGTTTCAATTGGTCTAATGTTCTTTGCTTTCACCACGATTTTGGGCTGGAACTACTACGGTGAACGCTGCATGGTGTTCTTATTCGGTACCAAAGCTGTACTGCCTTATAAAATCGTCTTTATTGGATTGATTGCATCAGGCGCATTTCTGCACCTCGATTTGATTTGGATTATCGCCGACATTGTGAATGGTTTAATGGCGATTCCCAATCTGATCGGTCTTGTTGCCTTACGCCATGTGGTGGTTGAAGAAACGAAGCAGTATTTTGCCGCGCGTTTTCAATACGCTGAAGCCGAAGCCCAAGTTCAATAACATCCAATTGGTCTTAGCACAAAGAAAAAGCGCCCAACGGCGCTTTTTCTACATTTAAACCTTTATTACAACCTAGGCTTGAGGTTTCTCTAAGAGCAGTTTGATACCTAGAGCGACTAAAACAAACCCCGTTGTACCTTCCATCCAACGCATAAAAGAAACGTTTTTCAGAAGGTTTTTAGCACTACTCAAAGCTCCTGCTAAACCACATTGCCATACCATCGCAATCGCAAAATGAATCAGTGCCATCAGCAAAGATTGGGCTAACGGTGAATATTCAGGATTTATAAACTGCGGCAGAAAAGCTAAGTAAAAAACGGCAGTTTTCGGGTTCAGCACATTCGAGAGGAAACCTTCACGCAATGAACGTGTCAGGCGGAACTGCGAATGGCTTAGACTCGCAACCTCAATGCCCTGCCCTGTTTTCATCAATGATCGCAAGCTCGAAATACCCAACCAAATCAGGTAGGCCGCACCAATCATTTTAACGATTTGAAATAGCTCAGCAGATTGGGCAAGAATCGCAGAGATACCAATGGCAGAGAAAGTCGCGTGAACAAACAATCCAAAACAGATACCCAAGCTGGTTGTGCACCCATCCGCAAACCCTGCCCGTGAGGTATTACGGATAACCAAAGCAGTATCTAGCCCCGGAGTTAACGTCAAAATAGTAATAGCGATAAGAAAAGCTTCGAAATTCTGGATAACCATATCAATCCTTGAAAGAAAATCAGCAAGCTCTTCTTATACCGCAAAGCCTCTCATGTGTCTTATGAAGATTTTTCAATTCACGCCGATTTACTCACTAAGCGTCTTAATCTCATTTATGGAATAGACTTTATTCACTTTATCCCAAGGGATGGGTTCTAGTTCAACACCTGCATCTTTTGCTCGTTTTTGGATAGTGTTCAAATCTGGTGATAGCTTATATGTCTCATTTTTAAAACCATTGCTATCACGATCAAGAGTTTGAGCTGGTGCTAACTCGGTCAAATAAATAGTCTCACCACAGCCATCTAACCAAACTTTAGCATTCCCATTAGGTAGCAACCCAAAAATAAACTCTGCGCGATAACATGGATCAATAATAAATCCATTAGATTTAGTATAAGTCGTTTTCGTAGCTATTAACTGCTTTACGCGGTTAGGGAGCTCATACTTAGTGACATAAAATTTGGTATCAAATAAAGACACCCAATACAGATAAAGCGTATCAGGTAAACGAGTTGTGCCAGTACCAATTTGTACACCTCTTGTATATCTAGCTAAAGGTAAACCAAAACCATCGTAGTCAGAAAATCTTCCTTGTATTCTCTTCAATTCACTATTACGCATAGTATGCATATAGCCATGTAGAAGCACTGTCCAGTCCTCTTTATTATTCACTCCGTAGGCTTGAGTAACATCAACTGGATAAAAAGAAGGCATTGTTACGCTTACACTCCAAATCCAAGGTTGTTCTGTTTCATATGCTGCATTGGTTGAGCAAGAACTCAATAATAGTATCGATAATACTAAAATACATTTATTCATTTTATTTCCCTTCCTCACATGGATAACTGGCTCTTTTGTAACAACCTGCTTTTTTGTCCCAAAGCGGAGACATTCCAATGTCACCACCCGATGAATGATGGAAAAGATTCAACGCCATTAAATTTCCCTTCAATTCTGACGCTGAAAATCTCTTTTGAAGGGTTGAATATTGCCCTTGTTTGGCCAGATCTAAAACTTTTGAGTTAAGTTCGGCGAATGCACTATTAGAATCATCAATACGATAATAGGCCTTTTTAGGATCTTGCCAGATTTCCTCGTTTTTGTCTGACATTGGAACGCCATGAAACTCTGCCAAACCGTACATTAGGCGTAAGTACAAACGCGATAAATCACCTTCAACTTGACGTTGAATATACAGTTTTCCAATCACTCGTCCCCCATCGTTCTTACCTTCTTGACGAACGTCCAATGGCTCAATCACGTAATCCTCTTTTTTCCAACCAGTAAGCCTATCTCGTGCTTTATACTTTTCTAGCTCTTCTCGCACATACTGCTTGGTTTTCTCTTCGTCCCAGCGATCAGAAAACGTACGGCTAACACGTTTGACAAGCTTCCTTTCTAAAACAGGTAGCAGATAGTCTTGATTGTCAAAACTTAACCTAGAATGATATCCGCCCCCAATATCTGAGTGAGCACCCGGCAGAACAAATTCATAGAAATGTTCTTCATCAGTAGAATTTAAATGGTTAAGACTGAAGTTATCTCGGCATTCAATGGTTGGATCCGCCGTTAAATGTACAGCACGTCTTACACGTTTTGGGTTGATCCATAATCTGGCATCGCCATTATCGTGATGGGTAGAAAGATCTATACCAAATGGAGAGTTCCTAGAAGTGATATTCACTACGGAAGCTACAGTATCAAATAAGCCTGCAAAGGTAATTTCACATTTCGCTTTTATTTCGTCTACTTCATCCCAATCAAAATCGTAAGTGAGTGGTAAATCGGCTTGTTGGCACCCTAGAGTAAAAGCCTTAGCAAATTCACCTTTTTCACCATCCAATACCACATTAATAAAATGTCGCGCGGCGGCAGCTCCACGACTGAATCCAAACACATCGAACTGAAGCTTTTCTATTCCATCAACTTTTATTTCAAGCTCATTCTCAAATGCAGAAGCAACCTTTACCATATTTTGAGAAAGCGTTTGAATACCTGTAGTGACTTTAGCTGTAACTCCATAGTCACCGATCCCCAAACCTTGCCCCACAACGATCGATTCATCCGCTGGAGCAATCGCTGTGCTATTTCCGGTGCCAATCCCAGTAATATATTCGGCATAATTAAGAGTATTTGATTCTGGAGAGTATTCATTACGTAGAAACAACTCATATAACTTTTGAACATTCGTGAGTTCATTGGTTGCACTACCCGCTACGGTTTCTTCATCACCGTCCTCACTCTTAAATAAAGAAACAAAGAAATTATCTTTTTTGGGGTAGGCAAAACAATCATTAGAAAGTTTCGTAATAGGAATATCTTTTTTTGTTCCATTGCCGTTTTTGGCATTAATCTCGCACTCGGCATCGTACTTAGCTTTCCATTTACGATAGTAATTTTCTAATTGCTGTTTTCCCCATTGAGCGCTGTACGTATTGTTAGCAGTGCCATCAAAGAACATACCAACTCGGAGGGTAATAAATTTGTATGCCCTAACTTGAAGAATATAGGTTTTATCCGTAAAGAGTTTTAACGTTCCGGCTTTGCTTTTTTGATGATTAGTCGGCAAGACGATCGCTTTGGGCAGTTTGGTCAAATCACCTGTTGTAATTTCTTGATAAATAACCGGACCATTCTTGTGGGCACTGTAGCTGCTAGAAAATTCTTCAACAGGTTTATTTTTCTCTTCATTTCTTGGATGACTTTTATCTTGCGCGGCTTTCAACCATTGATCGTAATCCAACTGAATTTCAACTGGCCCTGGAGCAAGATTTTCAATCAGAATCGGCGCGGAACCCAGTTCGATCGGATGTTTATTTTTCATTGCGTCAATCAAAACACCACTCACCCTTTCAAAAGGTTGGTTATGTTCATCACGTACGACAATTTCAATCCAATGTTTTAGGTTTTCACAAGGTTGGCAATGAGGGTTAGAACCTGTACTTCTCATGCTAACTTCTCCCGAATATAGATAATTTCCTGAAGTTCTTGTTGATTAAGCTGTAAAGCATCCCTTAGCCGATCTATCGAACTAAAAGAGTGGACGATTGTGCTATTTAAAACCAACAATTCTGCTTGCTCAGGATCTAAGCCGAACTCTATTCCTTCATCTAAAACGGTTTTGATGAACTGATAAGGTTCATCAATTTGCTCCATAACAAAGGGCAGCTTTTCCCAGAATCGACGCTCTAAAACCTGAGCATGCACCTGCGTTCGGTAAAGTGGTGCTAGATGATAGGGTTGCATTTTCCACCATATCGTAGGCCGAGAAACAAAATCATCCATTCGAGTATTTTCCCAAATTCGGAAAGTCCCCTTATGGGCAGTGGCGAGTCTTTCTACAGAGCCAAGGAAATCATTCCTCTCATGCTCTAGCATCGCATCCAACATAGGCAAAATGACTTCGGTATCATAAAAACGAAACAGCACTTCTTCGCCCTCTAGTGCGGCTATCAGTAGGCTTTGTAGATGGCTTAATAATTCCGTTGCTAAACTATTACTAGTCAAAAAGATACCCTGTTGAAATTGTTCATCCGGTAGTTGCAAAACCTTTTCAGTTACAGGGACTAACCAAGGTGACAAACTCATCACTGGAGCAAATATTTCGCCATGGAACACAATTAAAGTGTCCTCAAAAACCACTCCGTTATTGGCAGCGATTACTTGTTTGAAACCTTGTTGATCTAATAACCAGAATACGGGGGTTTGTTGCTCCATTAGCCATTCTTGAATCATGTGTTTGCTCCAGATAATGGACACACCTTCACTGCAGGTACGTTTGCCTCTTCGGCTTTGAGCAAAGCTTGGTAAGAGATGGTCTGAGGTGGAGCAAGCGTCACTGCAGGTTCTAAGCCTCCCGGTAATGTGGGGCTTGCACCTCCAAATCCACTACCACTTCCGGCACCACCACCAGAGTTAAGATTCACTGCCGCACCAGAAAGATGTACACCCGCTGGATCTACTTTGACAAAGCTTCCACCCGCTTTGATGGTAATTTCAGATCCCGCTTCAATGACCACTTTTTGCCCAGCTTTTACATGAATTTCTGTGCCCGCTTCATTCACCCAGACTTTCCCTGCTTTAACATACAGCGAGCCTTCTATACTTAGCACCTGTTCGCCCGTTACCGCTTCTCGACTCTCCCCCTCCACCGTCAGGTGTTGGTTGTGCTTAATCTGAGTAAATTGGTCATTTTCAACGGTCAGGTGTTGGTCATAGCGAATGACCGTGGTGTGGTCGTTTTCAATCAAACCATCGAAGTCTTTCTGCGCATGCAGGTAGATTTGCTCTTTGCCTGCTTGGTCTTCAAAACTGAGCTCGTTAAACCCTTCCCCTTGATGCGTCTCGGTGCGCAGCACGGTTTTGGTTTTGTGCTCAGGCAAGGTGTATGGCGGCGTATTGGTCGCATGATAAGTGCGTCCGGTGATAATCGGTTGGTCTGGGTCACCGTTTAAGAAAGAAACAATCACTTCATGGCCGATGCGCGGAATGGCGATAAAGCCGTATTGGCTGCCCGCCCAACCTTGTGACACCCGCACCCAACAGGAGCTCTGCTCGTTACCGTTGGAGTAGCGGTCCCACGGGAAGTGGATTTTCACCCGCCCATGTTCATCACAGAAGATTTCTTCTCCTTCAGGGCCGACAACTGTCGCTATCATTGGGCCATCAACTTGCGGTTTAGGTTGTGGCTCGGCACGCCAGTGGAGATGCCCAGGAATTAAGCTGAACTGGTTGCTGTAGGTCGTTGCACCACTGCCACCGTCTTCTTGTAGCGCTTGCGGCTGCTCACCTTGGTGATTCACCGATACCACCACCCAATCTCGGTTCATCGCAGGGTCAAGGTGCTCTTGCAGGTCAAACTTATAGCCGGCACGCAGTAGCGGTTCATTGCTCTGCCCTGTCGCGGTGTGGGCATGGCGGCGCAGGTAGTCTAAACGGATTTGGCTAAAGGCTTCACCGTTTACATCGTCTTTGTAGCGCCCCGGCGCATCAAAATGTTGGTAATGGGTTTGCTGATAGCCAAGTTCTGTGCCTTGTACGGTATGCAAGAAGGAGTACGCTGGTTTTTTGAAACTGTAGTCTTTGAGTTGGACTTCACTGACTTCCGCTTGGGTGTGATAGGTTAAGCCGTGGATGTAAGGGATGTCTATCGCACCACCCGCTAAAGCATTGTAAGGAATCGGCTCAGGAAGCTTGCTTAGGCAGTCACTGGCATCACTGAAATAGAGGGTATGTTTACCTGCTTCATGGACAAAGCTGTATACCAGCCCTTCTTCAGCGGCGAGGCGATGCAGAAAATCCATATCGCTTTCGCGGTACTGCACACAAAACTCACGCTGTACACAGTCACGTTTGAGCGCAAAAGCGTAATCGTTGATGCCCATCTCTTGCAATAAGACGGAGAGAATTTCAGGGACGGTTTGTTTTTGAAAGATGCGGCTATTGTGGCGCAGTGATAAGCGCTCTAAGGCAGGGACTAAGGTGAGTGCATAGAATGTATGGTGATGCCCGATGTCGCCTTGGCTAAAGGCACGCACGATGCCATGGACCCGTTGCACCAGTTGTGAGTTGCGGTAAAGCTTCAGCTCAGCACGCTTATCGACCATCTGCTCGGCGGTCAGGTTTGATAACCGGCTCGCCAGTTGCACTTCGTAGCGAAACCCGTAACAGGCTTGCTCTAAAAAGACACTATTAGAGAATGACTCCTGCCCATGAAAGCCTCTGACCACCAGAGTCTCATCTTCCAGCCCTTCCACCTCAATGCTGTACGCTAATGTCGCCATCCTGCCTTTCCTTCCCCTACATTAAAAATGGCAAAACCTTAAACCCACAATACCGCATCAAACGATACTCTGGGTTTAAGGTTTACAATCGCTCACCCGAAGGTGAGCGACATTCTCGGAGCGTAAATTACGCTTCGATTGGCTTACGCCAGTCATCCGCACCTGAAGTACCCGCGTTAACGTGGTCCCAAGTGATTTTGCGGTAAGACAGAGACACAGTGACATTCTGAGTGAAATCAGATTTTGCTGGGTCTTGGCAGTGTGGCATTTCACAGTGGATGTCCACGATAGACGCATTTTCCAGCTTAGTGGTGAAGAAGTTTTCTTGTTTGCCTTCGATAGACGTGCGGTACCATTT
>NZ_AOMO01000022.1 GCF_000338875.1 Vibrio mimicus CAIM 602
GTTAACGCGTCGGCTATCACCTAAGTTGGCATGTTGAAAGACATGTTTAGCCCATTGTGCAGAGTTTGATATAAAGTTCATAGTGCTTGCCTGATGTTGTAATGAAGATCAGATCGACAACATCAAACAGAGTTCAAAAAAATCCCCCGTACTTGACGGGGGATTTGTGTATAAGAGACAGGCATGTTGCGGCTTTTTTTATCGCTGTTACTTTGGCAAAATAGTTAGCTTTGCTAACTATATGATTGCTTGTCATGCTAGAAATCAATTTAGAGAAGATGGAGCGCTTTGCTGCCAAGGTTTGGCGTAAATATGGCAAAGAAGATCCTCTTGCTCAGCTCAGTTTCAACGAATACGACTACCTGAAAGTGATTCAAAGCTCACCACAGGCGATTCGTTTAACCGATTTAGCACTGGCTTTGGAAGTGAGTAAGCCTTCCGCTTCTAACATGCTCAAAAAGCTGGAGAGGCGAGGGTTGGTGAAACGAGTTCAATGTGAAGAAGACGCACGTTCGCGACTTTTTGAATTGACGGAGCAAGCTGAGCTGCACTTAGCAAGCGAAGCGCGAGTCTATCAAATTTTAGCGCAGCAAGTCGCGCAACATTTGTCTCCTGAAGAAGCCTTGATGTTGGATATGCTGCTAGGTAAAGCACTACGCTAGTGGTGGTTTTTATTAGATAAACTAACTAAATAGATATGTCTTTATGATGAATCGATCAATTTACCGACAGTTTGTTCGCTATACCATTCCCACGGTCGCTGCGATGCTGGTTAATGGTCTGTACCAAGTGGTGGATGGTATCTTCATCGGCCATTATGTGGGGGCTGAAGGTCTCGCTGGGATCAATGTGGCTTGGCCAGTGATCGGTACTATTCTCGGTATCGGTATGTTGGTTGGGGTTGGTACTGGTGCGCTTTCCTCAATCAAACAAGGTGAGGGCGATCCTGAGAGTGCCAAGCGTATTCTCGCCACGGGTTTAATGAGCTTGTTGTTACTTGCCCCTATTGTTGCGCTAGTTTTGTGGTTTATGGCCGATGATTTTCTGCATTGGCAGGGAGCACAAGGTCGTGTATTCGAATTAGGCTTACAGTATCTGCAAGTGCTTATCGTCGGCTGTATTTTCACTTTGGGTTCGATTGCTATGCCGTTTTTGCTGCGTAACGATCACAGCCCCAATTTGGCTACCCTCTTGATGGTGATTGGTGCGGTCAGCAATATCGTTCTCGACTATGTGTTTATCGCTTGGCTTAACTGGGAACTGACTGGGGCGGCTATTGCAACGACGATAGCCCAGCTGGTAGTTACCTTGTTGGGGCTGGCATACTTCTTCTCCGCACGAGCCAAAATGCGCTTAACACGTCGCTGTCTGAAGTTGGAGTGGCACTCTTTACCTAAGATCTTCGCGATTGGTGTCTCAAGCTTTTTTATGTATGCCTACGGTTCAACCATGGTGGCGCTGCATAACACTCTGATGATTGAGTATGGCAATGCAGTCATGGTCGGCGCTTATGCGGTGATGGGCTATATAGTGACGGTTTATTATCTGACGGTTGAAGGGATTGCAAATGGTATGCAGCCGCTGGCCAGTTATCATTTTGGGGCACGTAACTATGATCACATTCGTAAGCTATTACGCTTAGCCATGGGCATTGCTGTACTGGGGGGCATGGTGTTTGTTGTTGTGCTGAATCTATTCCCCGAGCAGGCGATTGCGATTTTTAACTCCGATGACAGCGAATTGATGGCCGGTGCACAGATGGGGATCAAACTCCACCTGTTTGCTATGTATCTGGATGGATTCTTGGTGGTGAGTGCGGCGTATTATCAATCGACCAATCGTGGTGGTAAAGCCATGTTTATTACCGTTGGTAATATGTCGATTATGCTGCCATTCCTGTTTATTTTGCCGAAGTTTTTTGGTTTAAGTGGTGTGTGGATTGCGCTGCCCATCTCCAATATTGTGCTGAGTACTGGGGTGGCGATCATGCTATGGCGTGATGTCAGAAAAATGGGGAAAGCGCCGCAAGTCTCCTATGCATAATTAGGGGTAGAAAAAAGGGTTGCAGATAAGCAACCCTTTTTGCACTGGCTTAGTTATTTTTAACAGCTAGCCCCGCTAATTGATGCCAATAACCGTTGCATTGGTGGTTCTCAATGAGCTGTGGCTTTTGGCCTTGTTCGTTGGCTTTGAATTGCTGGAGATGTTGGAACGTCTCAACACCTAATGGGCTTAAACGTACCACATCCACCAACCCCGCCATACTTGGCAAATCATTAACCAAGTTGTAGCAATAGCCCGATTGAGTTTGAATGCCGTTGAGGTTAAATACCGATTGCCCCTCTTGGCTTGCTACCTGAATTCCGGTTGGGTAGCGAATACAGCAGGTTTCGCATTCATCTTTCGCACGGTTTTCTGCTCGCGCCGTAAAACAACGTGCCGAGTAAGCCAGTGGTAAGTAACCGTGACTGAATACTTCGACTTCAAATTTACCGCGGATACCCAAATCATCACACTGTTGTAAGGTGTTGATTAACCAGTCACGCGACAGCTCAACTGGCATACACCAGCGGATCATGCCTTGCTTTAAGAACAGCTTCAGCGTGTGCGCGTTATAGGTGTTCACTGCTGGCCCCACGATAAAAGGAATACCTTTTTCGTGAGCCATTTGTACGGCAGAAACATCGTTGGCCTCAATCGCAAAATCACCGTTATCAATGTATTTTTTCATCACATTGATTTCGCTGGGTGCTTCGAGTAGTGCCATGGTTGAGAGTACGACTTGCTTACCCGCATCAGAGAGGGATTTGGCAATCTCAAACCAGTGTTGAGGTTTCAACTCACGACGTTTCGAGCAGACCGTTTCACCCAGATAAATCACATCCGCCATGCTAGCCTCAGCTTGGGCATAGAAACTGTCGACGTCCTGTTTTGGCCAGAAATAGAGTAGGGGACCTAAAGCATACTTCATAATCGCTTGACCTTATTGCCATTGACGGTGATAAGCACCGAGTGTGGTTTGAGTGCCTTCTGATACATTCGCCAGCGCAGCATCCCATTTAGGTTCTACGCGATACTGGCTAGGATTCGCCAGATAGCGATCAATAGCCGCACGCCAAGTGCGAGTCACTTGTTCTACATAAGCTGGGCTACGTTGACGCCCTTCAATTTTCACAGAAGCCACATTGGCAGCAAATAGCTCAGGCAGCAGTGACAAAGTGTTTAAACTGGTTGGCTCTTCCAATGCATGATAGCACTTACTTTCACCTTCTATCTCTGCAATGAAGCGCCCTTTACATAGCGTCGGGTAACCCGCATTTTCACCCGCTGTGTACTTATCAATCAAAATCTCGTTCAAGCGAGATTCGAGCCCTGACTCAGTCTCTTGCCAGCGCACGTATTTGGCTGGTGAACAAGCACCGACTGTGTTGGGGGATTCGCCTGTCATGTAGGACGAGAGATAGCAACGCCCTTCCGACATGATGCACAGGCTGCCAAAGGCAAACACTTCTAACTCGACACCTTGTGGAATATTGCGCGAAAGCTGCTTCACCTGATGAATGGAAAGCACTCGCGGCAATACCACACGTTTGACGTTGAAGTTTTGATGATAAAACTCAACCGCTTTAACGTTGGTGGCTGATGCTTGTACGGAAAGATGCAGCTCAAGGTGCGGATATTTACGTGCCGCATACTCAAGCACGGCAATATCGGCAATGATCAAAGCGTCCACACCCAGATCCGCAGCCTGATCAACCGCGTTAGTCCAACGCTCAAAGCCATTCGGATGAGCAAAGGTGTTGAGAGCTATATGAATTTTTTTTACGGTGGTCATGGACATACTGAACCGCTTTTTCCAGTTTTTTGCCGCTAAAGTTAAGGCCAGCAAAATGGCGAGCGTTTGTATCATCTTTGAAACCGATGTAAACCGCATCGGCGCCACAATCAATCGCTGTTTTCAGGGCCGGCAGATTTCCGGCCGGACAGAGAAGTTCCATAGCGTAAGGCTCTGAATTCAGGGAATAGTGAACGCATTTTAGGAAGGATTGAGCAACGCAGATTTGATGTAAGGCAGGTTTCGGCCAATCAGAGCAAAATTAACCCCTTAGAGGGATTTGCGGTGGCGGCGATTTTGCGCGAACAGCTCTTCCACTTCATGTTTGGGCTGAGGGCGATAGAAGTGGAAGCCTTGGATGGAATGACAATTGAGGTTGGAAAGCAAAGTGGCTTGCTGCTGGGTTTCCACCCCTTCCGCGACGACAGTCAGACTCAGTGAGCGACCCAAATTGATGATGTTTTCGATAACGGTGAGCTGTTTAGGCAGCGTATCAATGTCGCTGATAAAGGCGCGGTCAATCTTCAGTTCATCAATCGGGAAACGCGCTAAATAAGCCAGTGAAGAGTAACCCGTACCAAAGTCATCAATTGACAAGGTGAAGCCGAGTTTCTTGATAGCATTAAGCATTTGCTGAGTGTGTTCACTGTCACTCATTACTGCACTTTCTGTCAGCTCAAAGGTAATGCAGTTCGGATCTAACCCCGTTGTTCTGAGTAATTTTTCTAAGTAATCAATGAGCTGTGGATTGCCAAATTGCTCTGGTGAAATGTTGATGGCTACGCGGCCTGGCAGAATGCCTTGCAGTTTCCAACGCTTTACCGTGGCAAACACTTCGCGCATGACAACGCGACCCAAATGTTCAATCAAGCCCGCTTTTTCAGCCACTGGAATGAAAGCACCGGGACTGATGTAGCCTTCTACTGGATGTTTCCAACGCACCAAGGCTTCTGCACCATTGATACTAAAATCACGCGCATTTACTTTAGGTTGATACCAAACTTCTAGCCCGTTTTGTTGCAGTGCTTTTTGCAGTTCGATCTCTAACCAGAGGCGCATACGCGCTTCTTTGTTCATCTGATCGTTGAACTTGATGAGACGATTTCTGCCACGCTCTTTAGCTTCATACATGGCCGTATCAGCATTTTGCAGCAGCACGCGGGCATCGTTACCATCGCCCGGATAGCGCACGCTACCGATGGAACAAGCTAAACGTTTACTGAAATGGTGAAGATCAAAAGGTTGGTTTATCAATGAGATGATGCGATCTGCCAGCATTTCTGCCGAACGGTTGTGTTCTGGCTCAGGTAAAATCAAACCGAATTCATCGCCGCCTAAATGGCCGAGTACTGCTTGTTGCGGTAGGAGCCGTTTCAGGCGTGCGGCTACTTCTTTGATGACTTTGTCGCCGATGTGATGGCCGAGAGAATCGTTGATGTTTTTGAAGTTATCAATATCGAGGTAGAGTAAAACCAAAGGGGTTTCATTTTGGATACACTGCTCTAAGCGCTTAGTAAATCCGTGTCGGTTGTACAGTCCGGTCAGGCTGTCGATATGGGCATCGACTTGGGTTGTTGCGGAAAGCTGTTTTGGTGCTTCATCCGCATCTTGCAATAAAATCAGTTGCGATTGGCTACCGAGTATCGATGTACTGCCCGCATGCAGTTGAACTTTTCGTTCGAAACCGCACCTTGGCCCGGTTAGGCATATCAGTGGTCTTTCTGTCAGCAGCGAAGCTAATTGTGAGGAGAACACGGTTTTGGTTTTCTCATCAATAAACAGCCGAGACAAGTTTTCACCCAATAGTTTTTGCGTGTCTTCAAAACCAAGCAAACGTGCAGCCGAAGGGTTGGCTGAGATGATGCAGTCGTTCTCAACCATCATCAACCCGTCGGGTAATAGGGTAGTCAGTAGCGCATATTTGTTTTCGGACTCTTCCAAAGAGCGCACTAAGATTTGCTTTTCTGAGGTATCCAGTGCGTGAAAGACGATGTATTGCACTTGGTCGTGCATCACGATCGGTGAGATGGAAAAGTGTAAGCTGGTTTCGAGATCGATTTCACTGAGTGTCAGTTCAGATTCGATGTGCTCGTGTTTAAAAGCGCGTTCATAGAATGGCTTGAGGTGACGGTAAAAATGTTCACCCAAAACCTGACTATCACTCATCCCGACCATTTCTTCACTAGAAAGACCGGCGATATCACAATAGCGCTCATTGACCATCACATACTTGTGTTGGTCATTGAGGATTGCAAAAAAGAACGGACTGTGTGACGTAATTTTTGCAAACCAATGAGTGAGCTGAGATGAGGTTTGAGCAGGCATTTAAAATACTACCAACTGTCCGTGCGCGATGACATTTATAATATCCCCACCAACAAAGTTAGGCAGTTTGGCTAGAGTTTTTTCCTTTTGGTGACAGAAAGCGGTTCTGTTCATCGAATCATACATCCTAGCGATACCGACAGTAACATGCGGTTGGGTATAGCGTTACCAATTCGGTAACTCATTAACTATAACTGTGAATTGCACAGTAGAAAAGGTTCTCGGCCTGAAGTTATTTTTTGATACATGACAGGAATCCGTGTACTGACATCCAGTATGATTAGCGCAGATTGACTAACAAGGTAACGGATAACGCTCGTGTTAAACAAGATTCGCACTCAACTGGTTCTGAACGCTGCTTCAATTTTGCGATCTCCAATCCACTTATTGCCCCAAAACGTTCAAAAAAAAGCCTTGCTTGATGCAATGGGTTTGGTATTCCGTGAGGCGTTGCAAGATGGGGACTTCGAATTTCTCGAAGAGAAATGGCTGAAGGTCGAAGTGAAAGACATGGATTTACGTTGGTTTATCAGTTACCAAGATGAAAAATTAGTGGTGGCTGATGCTCCTGTTCGTGAGGATGTCAGCTTTAGCGGTAATCTGAATGATTTGGTGCTGATTGCGGGACGTAAAGAAGATCCAGATACACTATTTTTCCAGCGTAGACTTTCTATCGAGGGAGATACTGAACTCGGCTTGGAAGTGAAAAACCTGATGGATAGCGTGGATCTGCAACAATTACCTAAACCTTTACAGATTTTGCTTCACCAGTTGGCGGATTTTGTGCATAAAGGGATGCAAACGCCAAATTCATCCCAAGAGGTTATTAATGCTTATTCGAACTGAAGCGCCTGCCGATATTTTGGCCGTCGATGAACTATTGAAAACGGTCTTTGCCACTGAGGCTGAAGCCAATTTGGTGATGGCGTTACGTGAAAATGGACGGCGAACGTTATCATTGGTGGCGTGTGATGATGAAGGGGAGATTATTGGACATGTGATGTTCAGCCCTGTGACGGTAGATGGCGAAGATCTGAATTGGCAAGGTTTAGCACCGTTGGCGGTGAAAGAAGAATACCGTCGCCAAGGCATTGGTGCTGAGTTGGTGAAAGAAGGTTTAAGCTCACTTGGAGAACTGGGATACCCCGCTTGTGTAGTCCTTGGTGATCCGGCTTATTACTCACGTTTCGGCTTTGAAGATGCAGCCCAATACCAATTGCACTGTGCTTGGGAGGTTCCTCAAGGCGCTTTCCGCGTAGTTGCTTTGTGGGAGCGAGAGCTGGACGGTCGACGTGGACTCGTTGAATACAGTCCTGAGTTTACGGTTTTCTAAGTATCACTCCTCATGAAAAAGGAGCATTTAAGCTCCTTTTTCTCTCTAGCGCTTGAGTCGCCAATCACCTGTTTGTTAGCATTGCCGCTCAGATAGGCTGCGAGTAACACCATGCTTTCTTCTTCACACTATTTGTCCGCGATGGGCATTCAACAATGGGAATTGATCCATCCTGAGCGTTTGATGGGGTTTCAGCCCGTTAAACAATCCTTAGATCAAGCTTGTCGACTTTTGTTGGTAGCCAATGAGCCGCCACAAGGTTCAGAAATCCTGTTACTGGAGAGGATCCTCAAAAGCTTTCATCTTGAACTGGTGATGGTTCGCCATATCGCTCCTACGCAGCTCGATAACCTTGCCTATGATGGGCTAGAGTGGATCTGGTTTGCAGGATGTGATCCCTTGCCACATCAAGCTCAAAAGCAGCTCCATTCGCCGCGTTTAAGTGACATTGATGGTAATACCCAATATCGCCGCGCACTGTGGCAACAAATTTGTGCTTATCAAGGAACCGCATCATGAGCTCACTATTTACTACTATGCAATCTGAGCATTTGGATGCCGTATGGCGCATCGAGCGTGCCGCACATTCTCATCCTTGGGCGGAATCTATTGTGCGCGATCTCAATAGCCGTGGGGCTTGTCATCAGGTGATGTTGGTTGATCAGCAGGTCGTGGGGTATTTTTATGCCCAGAATATTGTTGGTGAAGTGACTTTACTCAACATTGCTATCGATCCAGCGATGCAAGGCAAAGGGTACGGAAAACAATTGCTCGATCATTTTATTGAACAGTGTGAGCAGCAAAAGGCAGAAAGTGCTTGGTTGGAGGTGCGTGAAAGTAATCAGCGTGCTTTTCATCTTTATCAGCAAGCGGGCTTCAATGAAATCGACCGTCGCATCAACTATTACCCTGCTGCTCATGGCAAAAAAGAAGATGCGATCATCATGAGTTACCTATTTTTGTAAGCTATTACTGGGTTCGGGCAACGTCTGGATCTTATGGTAATTATTGCTAACAAAGCGCTGTGCAATATCTTCCGCTCGTAGCGGTTTATCGAACAAATAGCCTTGGAATTGGTTACAACCAAGTTGTTTGAGTGCTGCGAGCTCTGAGGTGTCTTCAACCCCTTCCGCAATCACTTCCAAGTTCAGTTTTCTGGCAATGGCCAAAATGGTATCCACTATCGCTTGATCGTTATCATCCAGATGCAGTTGACTGACAAACGAACGGTCTATTTTCAGTACATCCACCGCAAGGTGTTTCAGATAACGCAGCGAAGAGTAACCAGTCCCGAAATCATCAATCGAGATGCTGATGTGGCTTTCTTTCAATTGCGCCATTTTTTGCATGGCACTTTCCACATTCTCAAGCAGCAAACTTTCCGTGATCTCCAATTCGATGGGTTCACCAGAGATCCCAGCTTGGCGTAATGCATGGTTCACCTGTTCAATAAATGATTCTTGAGCAAACTGTAATGGACTGATATTGATGGCTAAACGGCGAAAATGTGGCGGTAATATACCTTGTTTTTTCCATTGCGAGTATTGATAGCAGGCTTGCTCAATAATCCAATTGCCAATCGGTAAAATCTGCCCAGTTTCTTCGGCTATTGGCATGAAAACGCCGGGAGGAAGCAGTCCGCGCTTAGGATGATTCCAACGGATTAACGCTTCCACTCCCACAATGTTGTGCTGTTCATCGACCTGCGGTTGATAGTAAAGCTCTAATTGATGCTGATTGAGCGCTTCATGCAGACCTTTTTCGATCTCTAGGAAAGATTCCACCTGCGCCTGCATTTCTGGTTCATAGAACATGAATTTATTGCGCCCACCCGCTTTCGCACGATAGAGTGCGGTATCCGCTTGGCGGAGCACATCGATATTGCTTATCCCAACTGAAGGAAAAATTGAGATACCAATACTCACCGTGCAGTAGAGTTGGTGGTCATCTATGGTGTAGGGGTTAGAAATCAGAGTGAGCAGTTGCTTGGCCACTTCCTCTGCTTTATTCGGAGACAGATAAGGGATCAGCACTGCAAACTCATCACCACCAATGCGGGCAGATAGATAGTCATTCTTCGTCCATGCCTCCATTCGTAGTGCTACCGCTTTAATCAATTGATCACCTATCGTATGACCGAGCGAGTCATTGATGGTTTTAAAGCGATCCAGATCCAAATAAAACAGGGTGCCAGTGGTATGTGAATTTTGTGCAGTAGTGATGGCATCACTGAGTTTTTTCAGTAGCAGACTTCGATTCGCAAGTCCGGTCAAGCTGTCGTAATAGGCAAGTTGATTAAGCTTGGATTCCGCTAACTCCTTACCTTTCCACATCGATTGAAAAGTTGAAGCCAACTCACTGAGTTCATCATCTTGAGTCAGCCGCGGGGGAAGAGGGGAGCGTTGAGTGTCATTGAGTGAATTCACCCAACCGATCAGCATAGTGATTGGGCGAGAAAGTTTTTGATAGAAAAAGATCAGTAAAATCGTGGTGAGTAACGTATTTCGCAGCAAATCGAACAAAATCACGCGGGTGGTTTTGGCAATAAACACTTTGGCGATGGAGGAGCCATCAATGTAAAAACTGAGCTTGCCTACAACGACATTGGAATTGGGTTGATGCAACTCTGTGCTAAACATGGAGATAGAAGGTGTCAGATAAGTGGCAAGAATACTGACCAGTTCACTTTGTTGGCTGATTGCCCGTTCTTTGCTGGTCATCACATCGCCAAAGTCATCGACAATTTCGACTTTAAAAATGCCGGGATCGAGCATTAGGGTGGCTGCGACCTGTTCAGCCAACAGATTATTCAGATGATAAGCAGCCTGACTGGCATTCTCATAACTCTGCACCAGCTTAAAATTGTAGTGTTCTTGGACCTTACTCTGCTCTTGATGTAGGTCGGACAATGTATGGTAGAAACTAAAACAGAGTCCCAAGAGTACCGAGACTAAGAAAACACTTTTGGCTTGCTTGAAAGCCAACGAATGAATCTTGCGAAATTTGGTCATAGGCCGACTTCATTTTTTCTCTATATTCTACAGTTATAGTCCAAATCAGTTGATAAATTAATTAAAACGATAATGAGAAAACACGAAATCATTCATTAATTGCAGTGAAGTTGCTCCAAGCGCCAAGATCAGCGAGAATACCGCGCAAATTTGAACCGAAACGCTGGTCGGCTTTATTAGGCTGGCTGAGCAAAAAGAGAATCTGTTGATGTCAACTACACCTTATTTCGGCGAAGTGTCTAAACGCCGCACTTTCGCGATCATCTCGCACCCTGACGCGGGTAAAACCACGATTACTGAAAAAGTTCTGCTGTTCGGACGTGCCATTCAGGTAGCTGGTACGGTAAAAGGCCGTGGCTCAAACCAACACGCAAAATCAGACTGGATGGAAATGGAAAAAGAGCGTGGTATTTCGGTGACCACCTCGGTGATGCAGTTCCCGTACGGCGATTGTCTGGTAAACCTTCTGGATACTCCGGGACACGAAGACTTTTCGGAAGATACTTACCGTACCCTGACGGCGGTGGACTCTTGCTTGATGGTGATCGATGCGGCGAAAGGTGTTGAGGATCGTACTCGTAAATTGATGGAAGTCACTCGTCTGCGTGATACACCGATCGTGACTTTTATGAACAAACTTGACCGTGAAATTCGTGACCCGATGGAATTGCTGGATGAAGTGGAAAATGAGCTGAAAATCGCTTGTTCGCCCATCACATGGCCAATCGGTTGTGGTAAAGAGTTTAAAGGTGTTTACCATATCCACCGTGATGAAACGATTTTGTACTCAACGGGTCAAGGCCACACTATCCAAGACGAGCGTATCGTGAAAGGCTTAGATAACCCTGAGCTGGATAAGGCAGTGGGTGAAGACTTAACCGCGCAACTGCGTGAAGAGCTGGAATTGGTACTTGGTGCGTCTCATGAGTTTGATCGTGAGTTGTTCTTGCAGGGTGAACTGACACCGGTGTTCTTTGGTACGGCTCTGGGTAACTTTGGGGTTGACCATATGCTGGATGGCCTGACGCAATGGGCTCCATCGCCAATGCCTCGCCAAGCGGCAGAACGTGTGGTGGACGCGAGCGAAGAGAAGTTCAGTGGCTTCGTGTTTAAAATTCAAGCCAACATGGATCCTAAGCACCGCGACCGTATTGCTTTCGTACGTATTGTTTCAGGTACTTACAAGCAAGGCATGAAGATGAACCATGTGCGCCTTGGCAAGCAGATCAGCATTTCCGATGCGGTAACCTTCATGGCGGGTGACCGTGCGCGCGCAGAAGAAGCGTTTGCAGGTGATATCATCGGTCTACATAACCACGGTACGATCCAGATCGGTGATACCTTTACCCAAGGTGAAACGCTGAAATTTACGGGTATTCCGAACTTCGCGCCTGAATTGTTCCGCCGTATTCGTCTGCGTGATCCACTGAAGCAAAAGCAACTGCTGAAAGGCTTAGTGCAACTTTCTGAGGAAGGGGCGGTACAGGTATTCCGTCCGCTGCAAAACAACGATCTGATTGTAGGTGCGGTTGGTGTGCTGCAGTTTGATGTGGTGGTATCGCGTCTGAAATCTGAATACAACGTCGAAGCTATCTATGAAGGTGTTAACGTAGCGACAGCACGTTGGGTTGAGTGTGACGACGTGAAAAAGTTTGAGGAATTCAAACGTAAGAACCAGAGTAACCTAGCGCTCGATGGTGGTGACAACCTCGCTTACATTGCGCCAACCATGGTTAACCTCAACTTGGCACAGGAGCGTTCGCCTGAGGTGAAATTCCGCGCGACTCGTGAGCACTAATACTTAATCTTACTGAGATGAAGGCGTGCCTACTTTAGAGCGCGCCTTTATTTTTAATCTCGGATATAAAAAAGCCGATGAGAAATCATCGGCTTTTTTGTCATCAGGCTTCGGCGGTTATTTTTTCTTTGCCGTTTTTGCTTTGCTTGCGGTTTTCTTTTTCGTGGTGCCTTTATCCGTTGCTTTTTTGGTGTCTTTTTTCTTTTTCTTAAACACAGGCTTTTTGTGTTTAGGGCGTAGGCCATCAATAAAGCGCTCTTTCACTTCTTCTTTGATGTAACGCTCAACACGCGCCATCATGGGTTGGTCGTGCGCTTCAACCAGAGAAATCGCGATGCCTTTTTTCCCCGCACGTCCAGTACGACCAATACGGTGCAGGTAGACGTCTGCGCTGCGTGGTAAGTCAAAGTTGATCACATGGCTGATGTCCGGAACGTCGATACCGCGTGCCGCAACATCGGTTGCGAGCAGAATGTTCACTGAACCTTCACGGAAACGGGTGATCGCATTGTTACGGCGATCTTGTGGCATTTCACCTTGGATCCATGCACATGGGATCTGGGCTTTTTCTAGCTCAGCACGCAGGTCAGCGAGACGCTCACGGGTTTTCAAAAACACAATTGAACGTTCAGCTTGTTCAGTCAGGATCTTTTTCAACAGTTCCACTTTATGTGGCATGTCATCCGCGCGGTGGTACCACTGTGAAATCTTTTTACGTTCACGACGTGGAGGCTCAGCATCAATATGAGCTGGGTTTTTCAATAGATCGGCGGTAAAACCTTCAACACCGCGTCCTTCTAACGTTGCAGAGAACAGCAGTGTCTGTTTACGCCAGCGACACTCTGCCGAAAGGCGGTCAACGGTTGGGCCAAAGCCCATGTCCAGCATGCGGTCCGCCTCATCGAGAATCAGCCACTCAATCGCTCGGCAATCAAAGCGTTCAGCATCAATGTATTCCAACAAACGTCCCGGAGTTGCCACCACGATATCTTGTGTGGTGGCCAGAATATCTGCGTGTTCTTGGTACTGAACACCACCAGTGATGGTGAAAATATTCAGGCGAGTGTTTTTGGCCAGGGCTTGAGCCTGCTCTGCCACTTGCATCGCCAGTTCACGGGTTGGCGTTAGAATCAGGATTCGAGCTGGGCCTGCTTTGCGGCGAGGGAAATCGAGCAAGTATTGCAGCGCTGGGATCGCGAAAGCCGCCGTTTTACCTGTACCCGTTGGGGCAGAGGCTAAGACATCGCGACCATCCAGAGCTTGCGGAATTGCTTCAGCCTGAACTTGTGTTGGGCGGCTAAAGCCCATTTCTTCGATCGCTTCAAGCAGCACTGGATCGAGTTCGAGGTCGGCAAAGGTTTTAATCACAAATAATTACTCCACAAGCGTTGAAAGGCTCTGTCTTAAAACAGGGCGCACATTATAGATGGATCACGCTTTAGATCACATCTTTAATTGCTACATCTTCAGATAAAAATCGCGGGTTAATTGGCGAAACGCCTCACTGTAGCTGTCAGTTTCGCGGATCACCAGCGCAGAATGTTTGACGGTACAAGGAGAGAGATGCAGCTCAAACAATAGGCGATGTACTGGCTTGGCTGATGTCGGTTGCACTTGGCAATATCGGCCAAGGTAAAGCCCGGCCTGCTCAGCCAAAGCGATAAACTGATCGCCTTCCGTTTTAGGCAGAATAAAACTTGCTACGCCGTCTGGCTCCAATAATTGAGGCAAAGATTCGATCAACTCTTGGTGCTTTAAACTTCCAGTGTGGCGGGCTGTTGCTCTGGCAAACTGCTGAGCGGTTTCTCCGCTGTTGAAATAAGGCGGATTACAGATAATGGCAGAGAAGCGTTGTGGTGGGTGCCAATAGCGAATGTCTGCTTGTAAACATTGAATACGGTTTGCCCAAGGGCTGTTGTCACTATTTTTTTCAGTGGCTTGATAGGCGCTGGGCTCAATATCAAGTGCAGTGATTTGTGCGGATTGAAAGCGTTGAGCACACATTAGGCTTAGCAGACCTGTGCCACAACCAATATCCAAAATCGAGGCCGGAGAGCTGACAAATGCCCAGCTTCCTAGCAACACGCCATCAGTGCTGATCGGCATGCCACATTCCCCTTCTTCTATGGCGAACTGTTTAAACTGAAAGCTCTTATTCATTAATTTATTGGTTTTCATCGTAATTTTACTGCCAAACAGGAGTTAAGCGAAAATCTCTTTCATGAAGATGATTGCTAACATTTTATTCTGTTGGTTGGTGAAAAAATAATCTAATTATATAGTGTGTAATTCTGGTTTTTTATTGTGACATAGCATATGACACTGCATTATTGTTGTGATTATAAATTATTATGGCGTTTTTTGCTTTGCGGTTGCGAAATACAGGCACATTCGTCATTATTCGGCCACACGCTGCTTAAACTTACATTTTTATAAGCAGTGAGATGCACACACAACATTCATTACATTTATAAATAAGGGTTATCTGTGAAGCAGACGTTAAAACTAGCAGATATTTTAGCTTTGGGCTTTATGCTGTTCGCGTTCTTTTTAGGCGCAGGCAATATCATCTTTCCACCACTCGCAGGTCAATTAGCGGGTGAAAACATTACACCAGCCATGTTCGGCTTCTTGCTGACAGCGGTAGGTCTACCACTGATCACCATTATTGCGATTGCTGTCGCTGGTGGTAGTTGGGAACACCTAACGAAAGATCTGCCAGTCAAGGCATCAGTATTGATGGCTGCGCTGATCCTCATCGTGATTGGCCCTGCGTTTGCTGCACCACGTACTGGTCTTGTTGCGTATGAAATGGCGGTAAAACCATTTTTTGCAGAGAGCACTCAATCTTATCTAACGCTTTTCTCTGTGTTGTTTTTTGCGGTAGCTATGTTCTTTTCATGGTCGCAAGGCAAACTGGTTGATTTGATTGGTAAATTGCTGACTCCAGCTCTGTTTGTTGGCCTGATCATTCTTGCTTTAGGCGTATTCATGAACCCACAAGGTGAAATGATTGCTGCGCAAGGCGAATATTTGAGCCAGCCACTGACCAAAGGTTTCTTGGAAGGCTACAACACCATGGATACGTTTGCGTCTTTGATGTTTGGTATCTTGATTGTTGATGCTCTACGTAGCAAAGGCATTACTGATCGCGCTGCAACGACTCGCTATCTGATCACCTCTGCATTCATTGCTGCAATAGGTTTGGCACTGGTTTATGGTTCTTTGTTCTACCTTGGTGCTACGAGCTCAAGTGTGGCTGCAGGCGCAAACAATGGTGGTGCTATCTTAAGCCAATATGTTAAAGCGCTATTTGGTAACTATGGTCAGCTAGTACTGTCTGTGATCGTGATGCTGGCATGTTTGACCACTGCGGTTGGCTTGATTTCAGCGTGTTCAGATTTCTTCAGTAAGCACACGCCTTGGTCATACAAAAAATGGGTTGTGATTAACGGTGTAGCTTGTGGTGTGGTTGCCAATGTTGGCCTAGCACAGCTGATCACTCTGTCTATTCCAGTGCTGTTTGCTCTGTACCCTGTTGCGATTGCACTGGTGGCTCTGACCTTCGTACGTCACAAATTGCCGAATCCTCGCATTGCTTACCGCGTTGTACTATCAGTTTCTCTGCTGGTGGCATTGCTGGATGCAGCGAAAGTGGCGGGCTTTGATGTATCAGCCTTCGATTTCCTGCCTTTCTTTGAATACGGCATGGGCTGGTTGTTACCGACTTGTGCGGCGATGATCTGCATGTTCTTTGTCTCTGGAACATCATCACAAGCCCTAGAAGAAGAGTTGGCATAAGCCTGTTGAATAATGGATTAAGCGGAAGCCAAGGCTTCCGCTTTTTTATGCCTCTCTTTTGGTATTTATTCTGATTTCCCCTGTGGGATAGAGTATTTTTTCCTGTATCTTCATCACATTTTTCAGTAGAATTCCGCGGTTAATTTCTATTCATAACTCGTAAGCCAACATGTTTGAAATCAATCCTATTAAAAACCGCCTGCAGGATGTGTCTGAGCGCACAAATATCCTGAGGGGGTATCTTTGACTACGATGCCAAGAAAGAGCGTCTAGAAGAAGTCAATGCCGAATTAGAACAACCTGATGTCTGGACCCAACCTGAGCGTGCGCAAGCCCTAGGTAAAGAGCGTTCAGCTCTAGAAGCGGTTGTTGATACTATCGATCAACTGGATCGCGGTGTTGAAGATGTCGAAGGCCTGCTAGAACTGGCCATTGAAGCTGAAGATCAAGAAACTTTTGATGAAATCGGTCCTGAATTGGACGAATTAGAAGTTAAGCTTGAACAGCTCGAATTCCGCCGCATGTTCTCTGGCGATCACGATTCTTCAGATTGCTACCTTGACCTACAAGCTGGCTCTGGTGGTACAGAAGCGCAAGACTGGACTTCTATGCTGCTGCGCATGTACTTGCGTTGGGCTGATGCTAAAGGTTTTAAAACCGAAGTGATTGAAGTTTCGGAAGGCGATGTAGCGGGCTTGAAATCAGCGACTGTGCGTATCATTGGTGATTACGCTTATGGTTGGCTGCGTACAGAAACGGGTGTGCACCGTTTAGTGCGTAAATCACCGTTCGATTCAGGCGGCCGTCGCCATACGTCGTTTGCTTCTGCATTCATCTACCCTGAAGTGGATGAAAACATAGATATCGAAATTAACCCTGCCGATCTGCGTATAGATGTGTATCGTGCTTCTGGTGCCGGTGGTCAGCACGTTAACACCACCGAATCGGCGGTACGTATTACCCACGTACCGACCAATACGGTCGTACAGTGCCAAAACGATCGCTCGCAGCACAAAAATAAAGACCAAGCGATGAAGCAACTTCGCGCCAAACTGTTTGAATTGGAACTGCAGAAGCAGAACGCTGAAAAACAGGCCAACGAAGATGCCAAATCCGACATTGGTTGGGGTAGCCAAATCCGTTCTTACGTGTTGGATGATTCACGAATCAAGGATTTACGTACAGGTATTGAAAACCGCAACACGCAAGCGGTACTCGATGGTGACTTAGACAAATTTATCGAAGCTAGCCTGAAATCAGGCCTGTAAGCTTTTTACCGACTACACAAGGTACATGCAAATGACTGATGCTGTTCAAAACGAGATTAATCAAGAGCAAATCGCGCAAGAAGAAAACAAACTGATTGCAGAGCGTCGCAGCAAGTTGGATCACATCCGTAAGGACTGTAAAGCAAACGGACACCCAAACTCGTTCCGTCGCGACAGCCTAGCAGGTGATCTGCAGAAGGAGTTCGGTGAAAAGAGTAAGGAAGAGTTGGAAGCACTGAATCATGTTGTGTCTATCGCCGGTCGTGTGATGGCAAAACGTGGTCCATTCCTGGTTATTCAGGAAACTTCTGGCCGCATTCAGGCTTATGCATCTAAAGAAGTTCAACAAGAGCTGAAAGACAAATACCAAGGTCTGGATATCGGTGACATCATCGGTGTTCAAGGTGCGCTGCATAAATCAGGCAAAGGTGACCTGTACGTCAACATGGAACAATTCCAACTGTTGACTAAAGCACTGCGACCACTGCCAGAGAAATTCCACGGTCTGACTGACCAAGAAATGCGTTACCGCCAGCGTTACGTTGACCTGATCGTCAACGAAAATTCTCGCAACGCTTTCGTTGTACGTTCTAAGGTGATGTCAGCAATTCGTAACTTCATGATCTCAAAACAGTTCATGGAAGTGGAAACGCCAATGATGCACGTGATCCCTGGCGGTGCGAGTGCGCGTCCATTCATCACGCACCACAACGCGCTCGACATGCCCATGTACCTGCGTATCGCGCCTGAACTGTACCTGAAGCGTCTTGTTGTAGGTGGTTTTGATCGTGTATTCGAAATCAACCGTAACTTCCGTAACGAAGGCCTTTCTCCACGTCACAACCCAGAATTCACCATGATGGAATTCTATATGGCGTACGCAGACTACAAAGATCTGATGGACTTGACGGAAGAACTGCTCAGCTCAGTGGCGTTAGAAGTGCTTGGTTCAACCTCAATGCCTTACGGTGAGCATACCGTTGAGTTTGGTGGCAAATACGCGCGCATGAGCATGTTCGACGCGATTAAGCACTACAACCCAAATCACGCGCAGATCCAAGCTCTCACCGAAGAAGACATCCAAAACCGTGACCTAATGGTTTCTATCGCGAAATCCGTTCACGTTGATGTTGAACCTTTCTGGACATGTGGTCAGCTTCTTGAAGAGATCTTTGGTGAAACGGCTGAGCCTAAATTGATGCAGCCAACCTTCATCACAGGCTACCCAGCGGATATCTCTCCACTGGCGCGTCGTAGTGATGATAACCCGTTCTTCACTGATCGCTTTGAGTTCTTCATCGGTGGTCGTGAAGTGGCAAACGGCTTCTCAGAACTTAACGATGCTGAAGACCAAGACGCGCGCTTCAAAGCTCAAGTGGAAGCGAAAGAGTCCGGTGATGATGAAGCGATGTTCTACGATGCCGACTACATTACCGCTTTAGAACACGGCTTACCGCCAACAGCAGGTCAAGGTATTGGTATTGATCGTCTGGTTATGCTACTGACCAATACACACACCATCCGTGATGTGATCTTGTTCCCAGCGATGCGCCCTCAGCAATAATCACTGAACATGTTCTAAAAAGCCGCCAAATGGGCGGCTTTTTTTATACCACTAAGAAAATAATCACGTCTGAACAGTGAAATGTAAGCCTTTCTTTCATTTTTATTATGATTCTCACCCATAAGTTGATTAGAAAGTTTGGTATTTATTGCCTAGTCTTACCTATGAGACAGATTCTTATGCGAAGTCTCGCTAATGTAACGTCCGTAATAAGTAGTGGGTGCGAATAGAATAATTCGCATCGTAACAATAAAAATAAGGAATATAGGTTCATGAGTAATCAATTCCGTATGGATTCAGTACCAGGCTCCCTCGTTGTGGTGGGAGGTACCTATGAACCCTGGCTTGCCGTATTAGAAAAAGTGGGTTGGCGTTGCACCCAAGTGGCTGATTTACGTAAAGCGGATACGCTGTTTGTTGAAACAGGTCCATGTATCGGTATCGTTGATTTAAGCCATGATGAATTCAGCCTCAACGGAATCGCTAATTTGGTGAGTAGCCACAAGCAGGTCCGTTGGTTAGCATTTATTCGTGAGGCGCAGTTAAGCTCGGACACCATTTGCCAGTTTATCGTTAACTTTTGTATCGACTTTTTTACTGCTCCTATTCCTGATGCTCAGCTATTGAGCACCATTGGTCACCAACTCGGCATGCTGAAGCTAGAAAAGAAGGTTTGGCCTCATTTTGGCTCTGCAGGCAACATGGGTTTAATTGGTGAATCTATGCCAATGAAGCGTCTGCGTGATCAGATCAAACGAATTGGGCCTACTGATGTCAGTATTCTGATCTACGGTGAAAGTGGAACGGGTAAAGAAACGGTAGCTAAAGCAATTCACAAAACGTCGTCACGAGCACAGAAGCCTTTTATTTCAGTCAATTGCCGAGCTATGTCTGAGAAGAGGCTGGAAAGTGAATTGTTCGGCCTTGGTGATATGGAAGAGGTTCAACAACCGCTTTTGTTGCAAGCTGATGGCGGTACTCTACTGCTGAATGACATTCTCACCCTCCCAAAAAGCCAACAGCTTAATCTACTGCGTTTCTTACAAGAAGGTACGGTAGAAACGGATCAGGGTGTGCGTGCTGTTGATGTGCGTATCTTAGCTGCAAACTCATCTGATATTGAGAAAGCCCTGATTGACGGCGATTTTAACGAAGAGCTTTACCACTACATCAACGTATTACGTATTAATGTGCCAAGTCTTAAAGAGCGAGCATCTGATATTGTGTTGCTGGCTAAGCATTTCTTGCAGGAATACTCCAAAGAGTATAACGCGCAAGCGCGTAGCTTCTCAGAAGATGCGGTACGCGGTTTAACTCGCTATCACTGGCCGGGTAACGTTCGTGAACTGATGAACCAAATTAAGCGCGTGGTCTTGATGTCAGACAGTGTTGTTTTGGATGAATCTCAACTTGATTTACCTAAGCGCAGTGATGGCCGACGTAGTTTGAAGAGTATTCGTGAGCGTTCAGAGCGTGATGCGTTGCTGTTGGTATTGGAGTCCCATTCTGGACAAGTCTCTACTGCAGCAAAAGAGCTTGGAGTGTCACGAGCGACCATGTACCGCTTGCTTAATAAACACAACTTAATCACGGATGAGAATTTCTAAGGTTCTCTAATTTGAGTTGTATTGATGTTCAGCCACTTTTTTAAGTGGCTGAATTTTTTATTCTCTCTTACACACTGAGCCAAAAACTACTCATAATCGTGGAAGTATAGCGGATGCATATCCCGCTCTCGTTCTATTGCCTGGATGAATATGTTATTCATAAACACTATAAAAGAAGTGCTCAGCAAGAAACGCTGAATTTTCGAGCTCATGTAATAAATTATTGAATTTTGTAACCTGAATTGTTTAGAATTTAACCGTAAGTTTAACTTACTCAACACACTCTTCTTTTGGATTAATTGACTTTGCTTGGAGGCGCATCATGACACATTTCGTATCTGCATCATCGTTTAGCGCTTCTCAAACTCATTCTAAACCTCAAAACGCTCGCCGAGATTTAACCGCGCGCGTTATGAATAATGATTTGAGCAAAGATAACTGAATTAATCCGTAACCTCTTATTAGGCTGCGGAAAATGGCAGCTGAGTAAGAGTGTCTTCTGACTTTCCTACCGTCATTTTCCCCAGCGAACAAACTGGAGAAAAATATCATGCGTCAATCTATTTACTTACAATTAGCTGTGTTATTGGTTCGTGCTGATCTGCGTCGTGAGGAGCGAGAATGGAAGCGTAAAGTACGAAGAAGTAGTTACCATCTACCTTGGAATAATCCACATTTGTTGCGTGACATAGGCTTGCAAACCGATGGTCGTCCAATTGGCTGGGATCTGCCGGATGCAGTTGTTGCCGAACGCCGTGTAAGACACATCCGTCGAGTGTTAAATGCGCGAATACCGACGTAATGCTAAGGGGCTGGTGAGGTCACCAGCCCCATATTACTAAGGACAGGGATTGGAGTAAGTGGTTCCAATCTCCTGAATTTTTTGCAGCAGTTCTGCACTTAATGAAATATCCAAACTATCCAAATTAGACTTTAGTTGCGCCATGTTCGTAGCACCGATGATGTTTGATGCGACGAATGGACGCTGATTAACAAACGCCAGTGCCATTTGTGCTGGGTCTAATCCAAATTGCTGTGCGAGTTCGACATATGCTTGTGTAGCAAGTAGCCCCTGTGGTGTGAAGTAGCGTGCGAAGCGCTGATGTAATGTGCAGCGCGCACCAGCAGGACGAGCACCATTGAGGTATTTTCCACTTAAAGTACCAAAGGCGAGTGGTGAATAGGCTAGAAGCTTCACACCTTCGAGATGGCTAATTTCGGAGAGTCCTACTTCAAAACTGCGGTTGAGCAGATTGTAGGGATTTTGAATCGAGACAATTCTTGGCAGTTCATGTTTTTCGGCTAAACGCAGATAACTCATGACTCCCCAAGGGGTTTCATTTGAGACACCGATATAACGAATTTTGCCCATACGCGCTAAGTCATTGAGCGCTTCGAGCGTTTCAATCAGTGTGACTTCTTCTTGTTTATCTGGATAAGGGTAGTTGAGCTGACCGAAAGTATTGGTTTGACGCTGTGGCCAGTGGATTTGGTAGAGATCGATATAATCGGTTTGCAGACGGCGAAGGCTATCATCAATGGCTTGATGAATATTACGATGATCTAACGCCATTTTGTCGCGAATGTAAGGTACATTGCGAGGCCCAGCAACTTTGGTCGCCAGCACAATTTTTTCTCGCTTTCCTGACTTAGCAAGCCAATTCCCAATAAACTCTTCGGTCTTACCTTGTGTGGCAGCGCTAGGCGGAACCGGATACATCTCGGCCGTATCGATAAAGTTAACGCCACGTTCTAATGCATAATCGAGCTGTTGAAAGGCATCAGCTTGTGAATTCTGTTCACCAAAAGTCATGGTTCCTAAACAGATCTTACTGATTTCGAGGCTGGAATGAGGCAGCTTGGTGTATTGCATAGCACTTCCTTGTTTGAAAACCAAAGGACGAAAGTTATCCCTTTCCAACATGAAGTTGCAGCAATGGTGACAGTTGTGTACCCCATGCTCACACCGTTTACAGGTGCCAATTTTGCGATACCAATAGAGCACTTGATTGCCGTTTCGCTATCACTTCAGTGGTTCGGGTATAGAGAACTTACTGTATATGCTGTTTCCGCTTGAATATTTAAATAGTAAAGGGAAACAGGATTTTCACTATAAGCGAGTCGCGGTAACACGAAAACAAAAATGTCACCGATATGAATGACTAGGCGTAGTAGCGTTGCAGAATTTGAGCTGTGAATTGAGTTCGTAAATAAAATCCGCGTGGTAAGGTTTTGATGGGGCGGCCATTGCTGCCATAGGCTTCGGTTAATGCTCGTCCATTTGCTGCTTTAGGACGCAGTTGAAGTACTTCACCATGTTTGGCCGTAATTTGCGCCACTTTGCCCAGTACGATCAGCTCCATTAATTCTTCCCAATCCGCTTTAAGTTGTGCTTCCTCTTCGGCGGAAGGGCTCCAAAGCAAAGGTGAGCCAACACAGCGATCGGCGAGGGGAATTTCTCGTTCACCTTGAACGGGGATCCAAAGTACCTTGGAGAGCTTATTGCGTACATGACTCTGCTCCCAAGTTAAACCGTGTACACCTGTGAGCGGCGCTACGCAGACAAAGGTCGTTTCCAGTGGTTTTCCCTGATAGCTCACCGGAATACTCTTTAGCTCAATGCCAAGATGTTCAAAGTCCTGTTGCGGGCGGCTACCTGCGGTTGCACCTAAGTGCCATTCCAACAGTTGGCCAACCCAGCCTTTATCTTTGCGCAGATCCGGTGGAACGGTCATTCCTGCTTCATCTGCTAATTCAGCAAAACTAAGTCCTGCAATCTGTTGGGCACGGGTCAGTAACTCTTGTTCGGAAGTAGGTGCTGGCTTCATGGCATTTTGATTTTTCTGTTCATCACGGTCTGATTGTACCGATTTTGCTTCTATTTGGCATTTCCGAACCCGATTTATTGCTCGTAATGATTTTGCGTTGCAGGTTTTGCGTGGAGAGATAAGTCAACTCGGGAATGCGTTAACGTCACCTGTTTTAAGTTAAATAAGCAGGTTATCCACAGATTTATTTTCTCTTCATGAAATAAAGCTTACTCATGGATCAATACACAGTGTTCCAAGGTTGATAGACCTAGGCTAGCTGGTGGTCTTTTTGCTATCTCGCTTGGCTATAGCAGTCAGAGGTGTGAATTGATGGATCTTTGACCTCTTGCTGAGGATCTTAACGTCATTTTCGTCATGTTGTTGTAGTTAATTCTTGGATTGAAATTAACTTGTTGTTTTTAATTGGATTTTGTTTGGTTTTGCCATTTCAGATTTCCTTGTTCTATGTTAGTAAATCCATTTTTTTGCACAACCTCCAAGTTTCTTCACACGGTTATTCACAGAAAACGTGAATAAATGCGCGGTATGTCTCATAAAATTGTTGATAACTCTGATCTTAAGTCGAACTTATCCTTTTTTATCCGATTTACTAATAAATCTCGGGCGAATCACAATAGTAAGTTTGCTCCGCTTGGGGATATGTGGAAAAATCAACGCAATTAAAGAATTTACTAGAGGTTTGCCAGTGATCGATGGCGATGGTTACCGGCTGAATGTCGGGATTGTGATTTGTAACAACCATGGTCAGGTTTTCTGGGCGAAACGATACGGGCAACACTCATGGCAGTTTCCTCAAGGAGGAATCGATGATGGAGAGTCTCCAGAACAAGCCATGTATCGTGAACTGTATGAAGAAGTTGGGTTAACCAAGAAAGACGTCAAAGTAATTGCAACCAGCCGTCATTGGCTGCGTTATAAATTGCCAAAGCGTTTGGTACGTTGGGACTCTCAACCTGTCTGTATCGGACAAAAACAGAAATGGTTCTTGCTGCGTTTGGAATGTGATGAATCCAGAATCAACATGCAACGTGGCAGTTCTCCTGAGTTTGATGGTTGGCGCTGGGTAAGCTATTGGTATCCGGTAAGGCAAGTGGTGTCGTTTAAACGCGATGTTTATCGCCGCGCAATGAAAGAATTTGCTTCATTGGCGATGCCATTTAAAGAAAGGAAAGTGAAGGGCAAACGCAACAATCACAGAGGTTAGGCATGCTTTCTCAGCTAAGGGATATAGTCGAACAAGTTTCAAAAGTTGAAAACGTCTATCAGGCGTTGGATATTTTTGTAAAACAGACGTGTGAAGCGATGAACACGGAATGTTGCACTGTCTACTTAGCAAATGAAGAGATGCACCGCCTTGAACTGATGGCGACCCAAGGGCTCAAGTTTAAAGGCGATAAGATCCACATTGATTTCGATGAGGGTCTTGTCGGATTAGTCAAACGCTCCGCTGAGCCCATTAACCTAGCAGAAGCTTCTAAACACCCTAGCTTTAAATATTTTAAGCAGCTTGGCGAAGAGGTGTATCACTCTTTCCTTGGTACGCCGATCATCTATCGCAAACAGGTGCTTGGTGTGCTGGTTGTGCAGCAAAAATCCCCCCGTTTATTCAGTGAAATGGAAGTCTCCTTTTTGGTGACTCTAGCAGCGCAGTTAGCCGTGCTCGTAGCGCATGCTCAAACTCAAGGGCATTGGCGTTTATCCAAGAAGCAGCAGGCGATCACTGGGGTAGCAGCCTCTTCAGGTGTTGCAATTGGTGAATACTGGTGGGATGACACCCAACCTGATCTTTCAGAGGTACTGCCAGCTTCAACCTTGGATATCGATCTAGAGCAAGAACGGATCGCGTTAGCGGTAGAGAGTGCACTGGCCGATTTTCGCCGTATGCGTAAAAAGCTCGATGGTGATATCAACAAAGAAACACTTGCCATTTTTGATCTGTTTACTCACCTATTGAACGATCCCATGCTGCGTAAAGATCTCAAAACGCAGATTCAAAAAGGGGATCGTGCCGATTGGGCACTCAGACAAGTGGTAGAAAGTTACTCTAACCGCTTTGCTCGTATGTCGGATGTTTACCTTCGTGAAAGGGCGCAAGATATTCGTGAATTGGGGCAGCGGTTGCTGTTTTTCTTGCTTAATACTGAATCGACTCAGCCGAAAATTGATAAACCAGTGATATTGGTGGTTAGGGAATTAACCGCCAGTATTCTGGCTGCGTTACCGAAAGATAAGCTGCTAGCAGTAGTGTCACTGGAAGGAGCCGCGAATTCGCATGCGGCGATTTTGTCACGTGCGTTAGGATCCCTGCTGTTATGGGGGTTTCGATTAATCTTCGCGATATCAATGGTAAAAAAGGTATCGTTGATGGTTACAGCGGGAAGCTTTTCATCTCGCCTTCAAAAACCATTCTCAATGAGTATCGTGCTTTAGCGAATGAAGAGCGTGAGTTGGCCCGTATGGTCAATGATGCGATTCGTGAGCCGGCCTTTACCATTGATGGTGCACGAGTTGAGCTGTTGCTAAACGCGGGCTTGAGTGCCGATACCAGCATTGCCGTTAATCAAGGTGTCGATGGGGTTGGCTTGTATCGCACAGAAATTTCTTTCTTGCTGCAGCACCGTTTTCCTTCTGAAGAAGAACAGACTCAACAATACCGTCATGTGTTGAATATGTACCCTCATCAACGTGTGGTAATGCGCACACTTGATATTGGTGGTGACAAGCCTTTACCTTATCTGCCGATTGAGGAAGATAACCCGTTTCTCGGTTGGCGTGGAATTCGCTTTACCTTAGATCATCCTGATATCTTCATTATCCAACTGCGAGCTATGCTCAAAGCCAGTGCGGAATCAGGCAATTTATCCATTCTTTTGCCGATGATTTCAGGGGCGAAGGAGCTGGATGATGCGTTGAAATTTATCTATCAAGCCTATCAAGAAGTGTCGTTGCTTGATCCGCGAATCGTCATGCCACAGATCGGCATCATGATAGAAGTACCTTCAATGCTTTATTTGCTGCCGCTGATCGCCGACAAAATTGATTTTGTGTCTGTCGGTACCAACGATTTAACTCAGTACCTATTAGCCGTTGATCGTAACAATGCTCGCGTAGCGGATGTGTATGAATCTATGCATCCAGCGGTCGTGATGGCGCTCAAACAGATCCAAGTGACTTGTGAAACCCATCAGATCCCGGTCTGTGTATGCGGGGAATTAGCTGGTGATCCTATCGGTGCTTTGCTGCTGATTGGTCTTGGCTACACCACCTTGAGTATGAACACCTCCAACGTCGCCAAAGTAAAATATTTGGTGCGTCACTCTGAACTGGCGGAATTGAAACAGCTGGCTGACCGTGCATTAATTCAGCCATATGGACGAGACATTTACGATATGATGCTCGCCTATATTGAAAAACATGGCTTTGCTGGTTTTGTCCGCGCAGGCAAAAAATAGGAACCAAATGTGAATATTGAACTCTTAGCTTTGCTGCTGCTGTTAGGTGCAGTGGTTGGTGTGCTTGCTGGTCTGTTGGGTATTGGCGGTGGTTTATTGGTCGTGCCTGCACTGCTATTTTTATTGCCTTATGCCGGAGTCTCAGCCGAGATCACGATGCAGCTTGCTTTAGCAACTTCACTGGCAACCATTATTCTTACTTCAGGCTCTTCGGCGTTAAACCACTTAAAACTGGGAAATGTCGATTTGTTTGTCGTCAAATGGTTGATGCCCGGTGTGGTGATAGGCGGTTTTTTTGGCTCCGCGGTTGCAGAGTGGATCCCAAGCCAATATCTACCTAAAGTGTTTGGTGTGATCGTGTTCTGTCTGAGTGTGCAGATGTATCGCTCTATTCGCATGCAGCAGCATCATCCAATGCCGAATGCTTTCGTCACCACGATATGTGGCACCGGAATCGGTGTGGTATCAAGCTTGGCGGGGATTGGTGGCGGTTCATTGTCCGTGCCTTTTTTGAATCGACATGGCATTGAGATGAAAAAAGCGGTAGGTTCTTCGTCGGTGTGTGGTTTCGCGATTGCGATATCCGGCATGATCGGCTTTATTTTGCACGGATATCAGGTCGAGAATTTACCGCAATACAGCATTGGATACGTTTACGTGCCTGCTTTGTTAGCGATTGCTACGACATCAATGCTCACAACAAGGATTGGTGCTAAGCTTGCCACGCAAATGCCAACGGCAAGGCTGAAGAAGTTCTTTGCCATCTTTTTGATGTGTGTTGCTGCCACTATGTTATTTCAGTAACACCACTAATTTTTAGAGAAGGTTTGTTATGCCTCAGGGTTATCTGCAGTTTCCCAATATTGACCCCGTATTGTTTTCTATTGGCCCCCTAGCAGTACGTTGGTATGGTTTGATGTATCTGGTGGGTTTTCTTTTTGCTATGTGGCTGGCTAACCGTCGCGCCGACCGTCCAAACAGTGGGTGGACGCGTGAACAAGTTTCTGACCTGCTGTTTGCCGGCTTTTTAGGCGTGGTGATTGGTGGTCGAGTCGGCTACGTGATTTTCTATAACTTCGATCTGTTCCTTGCTGATCCACTTTATCTCTTTAAAGTGTGGACTGGCGGTATGTCTTTCCACGGTGGCTTACTTGGTGTGATTACGGCTATGTTCTGGTATGCCCGTAAAAATCAACGCACCTTCTTTGGTGTCGCCGATTTTGTTGCTCCTCTAGTGCCATTTGGTTTAGGTATGGGACGTATCGGTAACTTTATGAACAGTGAACTTTGGGGACGCGTTACAGATGTACCTTGGGCATTTGTGTTCCCGAATGGTGGTCCACTACCACGTCACCCGTCGCAGCTCTATGAGTTTGCTTTAGAAGGTGTGGTTCTGTTTTTCATCCTCAATTGGTTTATCCGTAAACCTCGACCACTAGGCAGCGTGTCCGGATTGTTCCTGGCGGGTTACGGTACATTCCGTTTCCTCGTTGAATACGTCCGTGAGCCAGATGCTCAATTGGGCCTGTTTGGTGGCTTCATTTCAATGGGGCAGATTCTTTCTTTACCGATGGTGATCATTGGTATTTTGATGATGGTTTGGTCTTATAAGCGCGGTTTGTATCAAGATCGTGTTGCAGCAAAATAGGGTAGTTAGGTGAAACAGTATTTAGAACTTTGTCAGCGCATCGTCGATCAAGGTGTTTGGGTTGAAAATGAACGCACGGCAAAACGTTGTTTGACCGTGATTAACGCCGATTTGACTTATGATGTTGGCAATAATCAGTTCCCTCTGGTAACTACACGTAAGAGTTTTTGGAAAGCGGCCGTTGCTGAGTTACTCGGCTATATTCGCGGCTACGATAATGCGGCGGATTTCCGTCAATTAGGCACGAAAACATGGGATGCCAATGCCAACTTGAATCAGGCATGGCTGAATAATCCTTATCGTAAAGGTGAGGATGACATGGGGCGTGTTTATGGTGTTCAAGGCCGTGCTTGGGCAAAGCCGGACGGTGGGCATATCGATCAGTTGAAAAAAATTGTCGATGACCTGACTCGTGGGGTGGATGACCGAGGTGAAATTCTGAACTTCTACAATCCTGGCGAATTTCACATGGGCTGTCTGCGCCCTTGTATGTACAGCCATCACTTTTCGTTACTGGGTGATACCTTGTATCTCAACAGCACACAGCGTTCGTGTGATGTGCCGTTGGGTTTGAATTTCAATATGGTTCAGGTCTATGTGTTCCTTGCGTTGATGGCGCAGATCACAGGTAAAAAACCAGGCATGGCTTATCACAAAATCGTTAACGCACACATCTATGAAGATCAGTTGGATTTGATGCGTGATGTGCAGCTAAAACGTGAGCCGTTCCCTGCACCTCAGTTCCATATCAATCCGGAGATTAAAACTCTGCATGATTTAGAAACTTGGGTGACCCTAGATGATTTTGAAGTGACCGGATACCAGTTCCACGACGCGATTCAGTATCCTTTCTCGGTTTAAGCCTACGTTGTTTGAGCTGGAACGAAATCAGCAAAAATAAAAAAGCTCCCGATTAGGGAGCTTTTTTTATCACTTAGTGCTGGTGGAAAGCTTATGCAGTGAGAGCAAGAATGCTACCTGGAATCACCACAAACACACCCAGAAGATAAGCGACCACGACCATTTTGCTCTTACAAGCCAGAGCTGAAATCAATTCAGCACCTTTAATTGGCAGTTCACGTAGGAAAGGAACGCCGTAGATCAACACGGTTGCCATCAAGTTAAAGGTTAAATGAACCAAGGCAATTTGCAGGGCAAATACAGCAAACTCACCAGAAACCGCCGTTGCTGCCAGCAGGGCTGTAATACAAGTACCTATGTTGGCACCTAAAGTGAATGGGTAGATTTCACGTACTTTCAGTACACCTGACCCCACTAGAGGAACCATTAGGCTGGTGGTAGTAGAAGACGATTGTACGAGCACTGTAACCACTGTACCTGACGCGATACCGTGCATTGGGCCACGACCGATAGCATTTTGTAGAATCTCACGAGCACGGCCAACCATTAGGCTTTTCATGAGTTTGCCCATCACAGTAATTGCCACGAAAATAGTCGCAATACCCAATACGATCAGTGTTGCACCACCGAAAGTATCACCTAATACAGAGAGTTGATTTTCAAGACCTGTGATGATCGGCTTTGTAATCGGCTTGATGAAGTCAAAGCCTTTCATACTCATATCGCCAGTAGCAAGCAGAGGTGAAACAAGCCAGTGTGACACTTTCTCTAAAATGCCAAACATCATTTCTAAAGGTAGGAAGATCAGTACCGCTAACAGGTTAAAGAAATCGTGGATGGTGGCACTGGCAAAGGCTCGGCGAAACTCTTCTTTACAGCGCATGTGGCCGAGGCTCACCAAAGTGTTGGTTACGGTTGTACCGATGTTGGCACCCATCACCATAGGAATTGCAGTCTCAACAGGTAAACCACCTGCTACTAAGCCCACAATGATGGAAGTTACTGTGCTTGAAGATTGGATCAGGGCGGTTGCCACTAAACCGATCATTAATCCCGCAATAGGATGAGAAGCAAATTCAAACAGGACTTTGGCTTGGTCGCCAGTTGCCCATTTAAAACCACTGCCGACCATAGCGACAGCAAGAAGTAGTAGATACAGCATGAAAGCCAAGTTTGCCCAACGCAGGCCTTTCGTTGTCAGCGAAATTGGCGCTGTTGGGGAAGTTGCTTGGTTTATCATCATTTTCTCCGTGGACCGTTGTTAAGGGTTCGGTCGGTTGTTGAATTCGAGGCCAATGCTAGAGTGGAAATATTTCACTAATATGACATTTAGGTGTAACTGATGAGTTATTCAGCAATCTTGCAGCAGACTTAAAATTTTAGTGATAGAAATGATTTTATCTTACTGTTTTTAAAAGGATAGCAAGCGTAATGCTCATCGAGGTTTGGTTGTAACAAAGTGTGTAACGGCTTTGCTTGAAAGAAAATAGACTCTTCATTTATGACAATGGGGTGATTTGACCTATATAAAATTCAACCTAAAACGTCATTTAATTCGGTTTGTTCGAATATATTGTTGTGAAAGATCGCTTCTGTTATAAGAGAGGCAGATTTTTCAATGGGTAGAACAAACCATGTCTCATCTTAACTACAATCATCTTTATTACTTTTGGATGGTATGCAAACAAGGCTCTGTCACCAAAGCGGCAGATGCGCTATTTCTAACGCCACAAACGGTGACTGGGCAAATTAAAGCCTTGGAAGATCGGCTAGACGGTAAACTAACCAAGCGTAATGGACGTAATATTGAGCCGACCGAATTAGGGCAGTTAGTCTTTAAATATGCGGATCGCATGTTCGGTCTGAGTTATGAGATGTTAGATATCGTCAACTACAGTCAACGTTCAAACTTGCTGTTTGATGTAGGTGTGGCGGATGCTTTATCAAAACGATTAGTCAGCAAAATTCTGCTTACTTCGGTTCCGGGCGATAACCGAATTCATTTACGCTGTTTTGAATCAACCCACGAAATGCTGTTAGAGCAGCTCTCACAACACAAACTGGACATGATCTTATCGGATTGTCCTGTTGACTCGAGTCAAAGCCCCGGTCTTTTCAGCAAAAAGCTGGGTGAAAGCCGGATGAGCTTTTTTAGCTTTGGAGAGGTTGACTTCGCCCCGTTTCCAGCCGTCTTAGAAAGTAAAAAGCTGTTGGTGCCGGGCAGCCGTACTGCAATGGGGCGTAAAGTGAGGCAATGGTTTGATCGCCAAGGTCTACAACCGCATATTCTCGGCGAGTTTGATGATTCTGCTCTAATGAAAGCATTCGCTATTTATAACAGCGCTGCGGTATTTATGGCGCCTTCATTTTATGTTTCTGAGGTGGATGCTGAGTCCTCATTAAAACTGATCGGACATGTGGATGAGATCAAAGAAGAGTATTATGTCATCTTCGCGGAACGTATGATCCAACATCCAGCAGTAAAAAATGTGTGTGATGCAGATTTTACTAACTTGTTTTTATAAATAATTATCACTGTTAAGCAGTAGATCACTACCCAACGATAAGTTAAAACAATAAACTAGCGCTCTTGATTAGTTTTTTATCATTATCAGCGAGTTTTCTCCGCTTTAACTGTTCCGGTGCACCATTATCACTTAGCCGATGTCGATCATCGGAGATTAGAACCACAGAGAGAAGTGAATGGAAACGCTGGGATTAAAATGCCGTATTAAAGGGGGCTATTAATGAATCTCCAAGAGATGGAAAAAAATTCTGCTAAAGCGGTGGTACTGCTCAAAGCGATGGCGAATGAGCGGCGACTACAAATTTTGTGTATGTTACTGGACAATGAATTGTCTGTGGGTGAACTGAGCAGTCGTTTGGCACTTAGCCAGTCTGCGCTCTCCCAACATTTGGCATGGTTGCGTCGTGATGGATTGGTGAACACTCGTAAAGAAGCACAAACCGTTTATTACACACTGAGCAGTGCAGAAGTAAAAGCCATGATTGAGCTTCTACATCGTCTTTATTGTCAGAGCTAGGATTGCCAGAACTCAATTCGATTTTTGGTAGATTGGTAGAAAAAAGGCAATAAAAAAACCGGCATAGGCCGGTTTTTTGTTGCTGATGATCAAACTCTATTACAGAGCGTTGATAGCAGCAAAGAAGCGAGACTTGTGACGAGCTGCTTTATTCTTGTGAATAAGGCCTTTAGTCGCCATACGGTCTAGGATTGGTGTAACTACAGCGAATGCAGCAGTTGCAGCTTCTTTGTCGCCAGCAGCGATTGCAGCAACAGTTTTCTTCATGTAAGTGCGCATCATAGAACGACGGCTAGCATTGTGCTGGCGACGTTTCTCAGCTTGGATAGCGCGCTTCTTAGCAGATTTGTTATTTGCCAAGGGTCTAACTCCCAAAAACTTAGTTCGGTGACATTTTAAGGGCGGGAAATATCCCCGATTTGCTCTTTAATGTCAAATGATTTGTGCAAAAACCCAACTGAACCAAACAAACTTGGTATCGAAGAGCCTTCGCGGTTAAGATGGCGGGGATTCTATCAGCATTTTTTTACCAATGCTAATACTTATCTGATCTCACTATGACATTCTTACCCTTTCGAATCAGATAATGCGGCTTTGATTCTTTATTCGAGGTTACCGTGAGTAAACGCTTACTCAAGTCTGGCATGATTGTAAGTGCTATGACTTTGATTTCTCGTGTTTTAGGTTTGGTGCGCGATGTGGTTGTGGCCAATTTGATGGGTGCAGGCGCGAGCGCTGACGTATTCTTTTTTGCCAACCGAATTCCCAATTTTTTACGCCGATTATTTGCAGAAGGTGCCTTTTCTCAGGCGTTTGTCCCTGTATTAACCGAGTATCATGCCTCTGGAGACATGAATAAAACTCGAGAGTTGATCGCGCGTGCTTCCGGTACATTGGGCGTTCTAGTCTCGATAGTCACCTTAATTGGGGTACTCGGCTCTGGTGCGGTGACCGCGTTATTTGGTGCTGGCTGGTTTCTTGACTGGCTCAATGGTGGCCCTGCTGCAGGAAAGTTTGAGTTAGCTAGCTTGTTGCTGAAAATAACTTTTCCTTATTTATGGTTTATCACCTTTGTTGCGCTTTCTGGTGCCATTTTAAATACCTTAGGTAAGTTCGCAGTTTCATCTTTCACCCCTGTTTTCTTGAATGTGATGATGATCCTCTGTGCTTTGTATCTCTCGCCAAATCTAGAACAGCCTGAAGTTGGTCTGGCAATTGGTGTATTTTTAGGTGGTTTAGTACAGTTTTTATTCCAACTGCCTTTTTTAATCAAAGCCGGAGTGCTAGTTAGGCCAAAATGGGGGTGGAAAGATCCTGGTGTGGTGAAAATTCGCACACTGATGATCCCGGCGCTGTTTGGTGTTTCTGTTAGCCAAATCAACCTATTGTTTGATTCTTTTGTGGCCAGTTTTCTGCAAACTGGTTCAATCAGTTGGCTTTATTACTCAGATCGCTTGTTGGAGTTTCCCCTCGGTTTATTTGGTATTGCGATTGCGACGGTGATATTGCCTGCTTTGTCGCGCAAGCATGTTGATGCTCATAGTGATGGATTTGCCCATACCATGGATTGGGGGGTTCGCATGGTTACTTTCTTGGGGATCCCTGCAATGCTCGGTCTTATGGTGTTGGCTAAACCGATGCTGATGGTGCTGTTTATGCGTGGTGAATTTACGCCAAGTGATGTGGATCAAGCGTCTTATTCTCTGTTGGCTTACTCATCTGGGTTGCTGAGCTTTATGCTGATCAAAGTGTTAGCGCCTGGCTACTATTCGCGTCAAGACACTAAAACCCCGGTACGCTATGGCATTATCGCTATGGTGAGCAACATAATACTCAACGCTATTTTTGCTTGGTTTTATGGTTATGTAGGATTAGCGGTAGCGACTTCGATGTCGGCTTTCCTCAATATGGCTCTGCTTTATGGTGGTTTGCACCGCCAAGGTGTTTATCTGCTGACCAGTAAAACCGTGTGGTTTGTTGCTCGCCTTGCTTTAGCTGGCGCTGTAATGACTGGGGTTATTTTGTGGCAACTAGAGAGTATGGCGACCTGGTTGACCTGGGGCATTAGTCAGCGAGTGCTGATGCTGACGTGGCTAATCGGTATTGGTGCAGCAAGTTATCTTGCGATTTTGCTGTTACTGGGAATTCGCCTCAAAGATTTAAAAGCGGCGACAGAGTAGCGAGCTTTAGGTATAATCCGCCAGTTTCGCACCATGAGAATGAAAATATAGGTTTTAAGCATCTTCCGATGGAATTAATTCGCGGTATTCATAACATTCAATCTCGCCATCACGGCTGTGTATTGACGATTGGCAATTTTGATGGTGTTCATCTAGGTCATCAGCAGGTGCTCAGTCAAGTGGTGCAGCGTGCCCAGCAGATGGGGTTGCCTTCGGTAGTGATGACGTTTGAGCCTCAGCCATTAGAGCTGTTTGCTAAACAACAAGCGCCAGCTCGTTTAACTCGTCTACGCGACAAATTTGTCCAATTGAGCAAACTTGGCGTTGATCGGTTGTTGTGCGTCAATTTTAATCATCATTTTGCCCAATTAGATGCCCACACTTTTATTCGTGACTTGTTGGTCACCTGTTTGGGTGTTAAGTTTCTGGTAGTTGGTGATGATTTCTGCTTCGGTAAAGAGCGCAAAGGCAATTTCGCTCTGTTGCAGCAAGCGGGTCAAGCATTCGGTTTTGAGGTCGTCAGCACCCAAAGTTTCTGTTTGCAACAACAGCGAGTGAGCAGTACCGCGATTCGTGAGGCTTTAGCTGCCGATGAGTTGACTAGCGCAGCCGATATGTTGGGGCGTAACTACAGCATCAGTGGTCGTGTTTCTCATGGCCAAAAACTGGGTCGAACTATAGGGTTTCCAACCGCTAATATTCCACTTAAACGCTGTGTATCTCCGGTTTCAGGTGTGTATGTGGTTGAAGCGTATGGTTTAGGTCAAACGCCTATCGGAGGGGTTGCCAATATTGGTAATCGCCCGACGGTTGATGGCATTCGCCAACAGCTTGAAGTGCACTTTTTTGACTTCCAAGGCAACCTGTATGGTAAGCAGTTGGAAGTCGCGCTTTTGCACAAATTACGTGATGAGCGCAAATTCGCCTCTTTTGAGGCATTAAAGCAACAAATTGAATTGGATGCTGAAGCAGCAAGGGTGTGGCTGCGTCAGCTTAAGGGTTGTTCGGTTGATTCCACCAAGCAACAACATGTCTAACTTCGCCCAATATAACGGAATTAAGAATCGATGAGTGAGTATAAAGATACCCTGAACCTTCCTGAAACAGGGTTTCCAATGCGCGGCGATCTGGCCAAACGCGAGCCAGAAATGCTGCAACGTTGGTATCAAGAAGATCTGTACGGTGCGATCCGTCAGGCTAAAAAAGGCAAAAAATCTTTCGTATTGCACGATGGCCCTCCTTACGCCAACGGTGATATTCATATTGGCCACGCTCTGAACAAGATTCTTAAAGACGTCATTATTAAATCCAAAACCCTTTCTGGTTTTGATGCGCCTTATGTACCTGGTTGGGATTGCCACGGTCTGCCTATCGAGTTGATGGTAGAGAAAAAAGTGGGTAAGCCGGGACAAAAAGTGACCGCTGCTGAATTCCGTGAAAAATGTCGTGAATACGCGGCAGGCCAAGTTGAAGGCCAAAAAGAGAGCTTCAAACGTCTTGGCATCATGGGTGAGTGGGATAAACCTTACCGCACGATGGACTTCGTAACCGAAGCCAACATCATCCGTGCACTAGGCAAAATTGCTGACAACGGCCACTTGCTGAAAGGTTTTAAACCGGTTCACTGGTGTACTGACTGTGGTTCAGCACTGGCTGAGGCAGAAGTTGAGTACAAAAACAAAGTTTCTCCTTCGATTGACGTTCGTTTTAAAGCTGCTGATGAAGCGGCGGTACTGGCTAAGTTTGGTCTGAATGCTGGTCATGAAGGCAAAGGCGACGTGTCGATCGTTATCTGGACAACGACACCTTGGACGCTACCTGCAAACCGTGCAGTGTGTCTGCGTGAAGATTTAGAGTACGTACTGATCCAAGTTGAAGGTGAGCAACCAGAGCGCATTATCGTGGCTTCTGAGCTGGCAAAATCTGTGATGGATCGTGCAGGCATTGAGCACTTCCACAACCTTGGCTTTGCGAAAGGTGAGGATCTTGAACTGGTTCAGTTCCAGCATCCATTTTACGCCTTCACTGTGCCTGCCATTTTGGGCGATCACGTCACGACCGATTCAGGTACTGGTGTGGTACATACTGCGCCTGGTCACGGTCAAGAAGACTTTGCAGTAGGCCAAAAATACGGTCTAGAAGTAGCGAACCCTGTAGGTTCAAACGGCGTGTATCTTTCTGATACTGAGCTGTTTGCGGGTCAACACGTATTCAAAGCCAATGACTCAGTGTTGGAAGTGCTAAAAGAAAAAGGCGCGCTGCTGCATCATCATGCGTATGAGCACAGCTACCCGCACTGCTGGCGCCACAAAACGCCGATCATCTTCCGTGCGACACCACAATGGTTCGTATCCATGGAACAAGCAGGTCTGCGTGAACAAGCTCTGACAGCGATCAAAGGCGTACAATGGATGCCAGATTGGGGTCAAAGCCGTATCGAAGGTATGGTGGCTGGTCGCCCAGAGTGGTGTATCTCTCGTCAACGTACTTGGGGCGTGCCAATTGCACTTTTCGTTCACAAAGAAACCGCTGAACTGCATCCAAACAGCGCTGAGCTGATTGAGAAAGTGGCACAACTGGTTGAGCAAAAAGGCATTCAAGCATGGTGGGATCTTGATTCTGCTGAGCTGCTTGGTGCAGAAGATGCGGCCAACTATGAGAAAGTTCTGGATACGCTAGATGTATGGTTTGACTCAGGGGTGACTCACTCTGCGGTTGTGGATGCGCGTAGCGAATTCAACGGCGCAGAAGCGGATATGTACCTAGAGGGTTCAGACCAGCACCGTGGTTGGTTCCAATCATCACTGATCTCTTCTGTGGCGATGAAAGGCAAAGCGCCTTACAAAGAAGTATTGACGCATGGCTTCGTGGTTGATGGTCAAGGTCGTAAGATGTCGAAATCGATCGGTAACGTGGTTTCTCCACAAGATGTGACCAACAAGCTGGGTGCTGACATTCTGCGTCTGTGGGTTGCTTCAACCGATTACACTGGTGAAGTTGCGGTATCAGATGAGATCCTCAAGCGTTCTGCGGATGCGTACCGTCGTATTCGTAACACAGCCCGCTTCTTCCTTGCGAACCTGAACGGTTTCAACCCAACCACAGACATTATTCCTGTTGAAGAAATGGTGGCGCTGGATCGTTGGGCGGTAGGTCGCGCACTGGCTGCTCAACAAGAAATCATCCAAGCGTATCAGGATTACAACCTGCACGCGGTCGTACAGCGTTTGATGAACTTCTGTTCTATCGAGATGGGCTCTTTCTATCTGGATGTGATCAAAGACCGTCAATACACAGCGAAACGTGGTGGCCATGCACAGCGTAGCTGTCAAACCGCACTGTTCTTCATCGTTGAAGCTCTGGTTCGTTGGATGGCGCCTATCATGTCATTCACTGCAGACGAAATTTGGAACGCAATGCCAGCGCAGAAAGCGGACGGCAGCGCACGTGACAAGTTTGTGTTTACCACTGAATGGTTCGATGGCCTGTTTGGTCTGGCAGAGGGTGAAGAGCTGAACAACGCGTTCTGGAATGACATTCAGAAAGTGCGTGGCTCAGTCAACAAACTGCTAGAAAACGCCCGTAACGAAAAACTGATCGGTGGTTCACTGCAAGCAGAATTAGTACTGTTTGCGGATGATGCACTGGCGAGCAAGCTGGCGAAACTGGGCGATGAGCTGCGTTTTGTCCTGCTGACTTCAAAAGCAGTGGTGAAACCACTGGCTGAGAAGAGTGAGTCTGCGCACGCAACAGATATTGATGGCCTGTTTGTTCAAGTGAACAAAACGGAAGCTGAGAAGTGTGACCGTTGCTGGCACCACACTCCTGATGTAGGCACGATTGCTGGTCACACTACGATTTGTGGCCGCTGTGTGTCTAACGTCGAGGGTGAAGGTGAAGTACGCAAGTTTGCGTAACTTAGGCTGATAGCAATGTCGAATTCGTCACTGACTCTCAAACAATCTGGATTGCGCTGGCTGTGGCTGGCGCTTCTAGTGTTCATCGCAGACATTACGATCAAGTTAATTGTGATGGATAAGATGGGCTATGGCTGGGCAAACCGAATTGAGGTGCTGCCTTTCTTTAACCTGCTTTATGTACATAACTACGGTGCTGCGTTTAGCTTTCTGAGTGATCAGGAAGGGTGGCAGCGTTGGTTGTTTACTGGCATTGCCTTTGTGGTAACAGGGATGCTCGCGTATTGGATGCGCCGCCTACCTGCGACCGATAAATGGAATAATATTGCCTACGCACTGATCATCGGTGGCGCAGTGGGTAATGTGTTCGATCGCATCGTGCATGGTTTTGTGGTCGATTATCTCGATTTTTATTGGGGTACTTACCATTGGCCAGCGTTCAATCTAGCGGATAGCGCGATCTGTATCGGTGCCGCGATGATCATCTTAGATGGGTTTCTTGCGAAGAAAAGCTCGCCTAGCCAATCTTAAGCGTGTTGCTCTACGGCAAACTGAACAAGGTAAATAACCACAAGCGCCGTCCGTTGATTCGGAGGGCGCTTTTTACTATAAAGGCTGTGCTTTTGGTCAGCCATTTTCCGCGCTTGTTGAGCGGTGTTCGTCAAATAGTTCGTCAAACGATAACAAGGTAGTGATAACGTGAACCCTATTGCCCCTAATTCTGCAGTTACTCTGCACTTTACGATTAAGCTCAAAGATGGCTCACTCGCCGATAGTACTCATAATCAAGGAAAACCGGCCAAGTTGGTGATGGGGGATGGCAGCCTAAGCCCGAACTTTGAACAGTGTTTGCTTGGTATGCTGCCGGGTGAAAAAAAATTGGTTTCTCTCGCCGCGCAAGATGCGTTTGGCGCACCTAATCCTGATCACATTCATTATATGGATCGCAGTAAGTTTATCGGTGGCGATCTGGAATTAGAGGTAGGCACTATCATGGCTTTTAGTGGCCAGATGGTATGGAAATTCCGGGCATCATTACTGAAATTGCCGGCGATTCTGTCACGGTCGACTTTAACCATCCTCTCGCAGGTCAAGACATCACCTTTGATGTTGAGATCTTGTCTGTTGAGTGACTTTCCTTACAATAGCCAACCATAACGACTAGCAATGAGCAATGAAATGAAAATACTGTTAGCAAACCCTCGCGGCTTCTGTGCGGGTGTGGATCGCGCCATCAGCATTGTTGAGCGTGCACTTGAACTTTATCAGCCGCCGATTTATGTCCGTCATGAAGTGGTGCATAACCGCTTTGTTGTCGAAGGGTTAAAACAGCGTGGTGCACGTTTTGTTGAGGAGCTGAGTGAAGTTCCGAACGATAACATCGTGATTTTCTCTGCTCATGGCGTATCACAGGCTGTGCGTCAAGAAGCGAAAGAGCGTTCGCTGACGGTTTTCGACGCGACTTGTCCACTGGTGACGAAAGTGCATATGGAAGTCGCGCGTGCTAGCCGTAAACATATGGAAGTGGTGTTGATTGGTCACGCAGGTCACCCTGAAGTGGAAGGGACGATGGGGCAGTACGCCAGTGATACAGGCGGCATGTATCTGGTCGAAAAGCCAGAAGATGTAGTATCGCTACAAGCTAAGGTGAAAGATCCAAGTCATCTGCACTACGTGAGTCAAACCACGCTATCAGTCGATGAAACAGCCGATGTGATTGATGAGCTGCGCCGCGTATTTCCTAAGATTCAAGGACCACGCAAAGACGACATTTGTTATGCCACGCAGAATCGCCAAGATGCGGTGCGTATTTTGGCGCAGCAAGTGGATGTGATGGTGGTTGTCGGCTCGAAAAACTCATCGAACTCGACGCGCCTGAAAGAACTGGCTGAAAAACTGGGTACTCCGGGGTATCTGACCGATTGCCCGCAAGATATCCATCCTGAATGGTTCGAGAATGCTCGTTTAGTGGGCGTAACCGCAGGGGCTTCTGCACCGGAAGAGTTGGTGAACCAAATTCTGGATCGCATCAAAGAATTGGGTGCAACTTCGGTAGAAGAGGTACTTGGTCGCGAAGAGAACATGTTCTTTGAAGTGCCTAAAGAGTTGCAAATTAAGCAAGTCGATTAATCCATTCGTCATCCACTCGGTTGATTGATGTGGATGACAGCTCTCTGCTCTGTTCGCAGAACAAAAAAATGGCTCCCAATCTGGGAGCCATTTTCGTTTTTCAATCACGTGATTGAAGATTCGATATTAAGCGGTTTTAGTCACGCCTTGTGGTTTCTCTTCATCCGCTAAATCCGTTTCGCCTTTGCCTTTAGATACTTTAGCCACATAAGCCAGAGCGCCCAGTGAAGCAAGCACACCTGCAATAGTTGAAATCTGCATTGGTAAGCCAAAGCCTAAAGTGCTGCTGTTGAGGATAAAGCTGATACACACGGTAGTCATAAACAGCGCAGGCACAGTACAGATCCAGTGCAGTTTGTTGTGACGCATCAGGTAAGCGGTGGCTGTCCACAGCATCATTACCGCAGTGGCTTGGTTTGCAAAACCGAAGTAGCGCCAGATAATACCGAAATCAACTTGGGTCAATACTGCACCGATAACGAACAGAGGTAAAGCCATCATTAGGCGGTTACGCAGAGTTTTCTGTTCCATGTTGAAGTATTCAGCAAGGATCAGGCGGCTTGAGCGGAACGCTGTATCACCAGAAGTGATTGGTAGAATAACCACACCCAGGAAAGCAATCACACCACCAAACACACCCAGTAGACCGAAAGAGGCACCATAGACTACGTTACCTGGACCACCGTTTTTCACCGCTTCAGACAGTGCTTCCAGTGAACCGAAGAAAGATAGAGCGATCGTACACCAGATCAGGGCAATGATGCCTTCGCCAATCATCGCGCCGTAAAACACGAAGCGACCGTTCTTCTCATTCTCCATACAACGTGCCATCAGTGGTGACTGAGTAGCGTGGAAGCCAGAGATAGCTCCACAAGCGATGGTGATGAACAGAGCAGGCCACAGAGGCATGTCGTTCGGGTTGAGGTTTTTCAGCATGTCACTCACTTCAAAACCACCTAGAACTTGGTGCTCAGAAGAGAACGCAATCGCTGTCATCAGACCAACAGACATGAAAATCAGTAGCGCACCAAACAGTGGGTAGAAACGACCGATGATTTTGTCGACTGGGACAATGGTTGCCAGAATGTAGTAAGCGAAGATGATCACGACCATGCTAGTCATGCTGACTGTCAGGCTGGTTTGTTGGTTGATCAGGTTAGTGATCATGCCAGCTGGTGCTGAAACGAACACCACACCAACGAGAAGCAGCAACACAATGGCAAAAATATTCATAAAGTGTTTAGCGCCATTGCCTAAGTAACGACCCGTGATGGATGGAACCGAAGCACCGCCGTTACGGATAGAAAGCATACCTGAGAAGTAGTCGTGAACAGCACCCGCGAAGATACAGCCAACAACGATCCACAGCATGGCCGCAGGGCCGTACAGCGCACCCATGATTGGACCAAAGATAGGCCTACGCCCGCGATGTTCAGCAGTTGTACGAGATAAACTTTTGGGGTGGACATCGGTACATAGTCGACGCCGTCAGTTTTTGTATGGGCAGGGGTTTGACGCTTTTCGTTGATGCCAAATACTTTCTCTACGAAAGCTCCGTAAATAAAGTAACCGCCAACGAGGGCTGCGACACAGGTAAGAAACCACAACATAGCGTTTGTCCTTTTGTTAATGAATTAAGCTCACTGTGGATAATAAGTTATCGATATGCGAGCTTCACTGGCTTTCAGAGTCAGTGGTCGTGTCGTGAATTAAGCGGCGTTTAGTTTGATTGAGTGGTTTAGAGTGAGAGTAAACGGTTGAGCATAAATTTGAGTGGCAGCATACCCCATTCAGTGGCATGCTCATTTCATCAACTGACATGACGATTGGCTAACTCAAGGTAAAACATGAAAAAATGGATAGTAATGAGCTTCATCTCACTACTCGCAGGTTGTGCTGCCAGTGAGTCGCAATGGGTCAAGGAAGGGAACTGGTTTGAGATTGGGTACCAAGATGCGATAGCTGGACATTCACAACGTTCTTATCAATCGCTGATCGAATTAGGCTCTGCCAACTTAGCGGATTATGAACAGGGCTACCAAAAAGGGCTCGAACAATACTGCAATCCCAATGTTGCCTATCAAATTGGCCTGAGTGGTCAATACTATGAAGGGATTTGTGAAGGTACAGAGCAAGCCCAGCGTTTTCGTATGGAATGGCAACGCGGTTGGAATGAGTACAATCAATAACCGATAAGAGGTGCAATGATGCACGAAGAGTCTATTGGCCTGACTATTGCCGCGGTTGGCGTAGTCGGTTTGGGATGTCAGTGGTTAGCGTGGCGATTGCGTCTGCCCGCCATCTTATTTTTGCTGTTGGCAGGGATACTCGCAGGCCCAGTTTTTGGGGTATTGAACCCGGAGCGGCTATTGGGCGATTTGCTCTTCCCTTTAGTTTCACTCGCCGTGGCAGTGATCTTATTTGAGGGGAGTTTGACCCTTAACTTCAAAGAAATTCGCGGCGTCAGTAATACGGTATGGAGTATTGTTACCCTTGGCGCATTAGTCTCATGGGGAATTACCAGTACCGCGGCGCACTGGTTGCTTGGCTTTGAATGGTCATTAGCGCTGATGTTTGGCAGCTTGACTGTGGTGACAGGCCCAACGGTGATTGTGCCTTTGTTGCGTACTGTGCGCCCAACGGCACGCTTAGCCAACATTCTGCGTTGGGAAGGGATCTTGATTGACCCACTTGGCGCACTGTTTGTGGTGATGGTGTATGAGTTCATCGTATCCAGCAGCCATGCCCATAGCTTACAAGTCTTCGGTCTCATCTTATTGGTTGGTTTTGCCATTGGTATTGCGTCGGGAGCAGCTGTTGCTGCTGTGCTACGCAGAGGCTTACTGCCGGAGTATTTGCAGCCCTTTGCTGTGCTGAGTGTGGTGCTCGGTGTTTTTTCTGTATCCAATGCATTGGAATCAGAATCTGGCCTACTTACTGTGACGGTAATGGGGATGTGGCTGGCGAATGCCAAAGGGGTCAATATTCAGCACATCTTGCACTTTAAAGAGCACTTGACGATTTTACTGATCACGGGGCTTTTTATTCTGCTCGCGGCTCGGATTGAAGTGGCGGATTTCCAAGCTTTAGGCTGGAGCGCCTTAGGACTGTTTGTGGTGATGCAACTGCTGGCTCGTTCTGCGTCTATCTTCATTTCAACTTTGCGTAGTACGCTCAATTTTCGTGAAAAAGCCTTTTTAGCTTGGGTGGCTCCGCGCGGGATTGTGGCGGCTTCGATCTCTTCTCTGTTTGCCATCAAATTGATGGAGTTTGGTATCGCCGATGCCAAGTTATTAGTGCCGTTGACCTTTATGGTGATCATAGGAACTGTGGTGTTGCAGAGTGCGACTGCTCGGCCAATGGCGTTGGCATTGAAAGTGTCTGAACCTGCGCCGAAAGGCTTCTTGATCATTGGTGCCAACGATGTAGCGCGTCAGGTCGGTTTAGCGATCGCCAAGTACGATTGTCGAGTGGTGGTAACAGACTCCAACTGGGACTACATTCGCCAAGCGCGAATGGCCGGGCTTGAGCATTATTACGGTAACCCCATTTCCAGCCATGCTGAGGATTACCTCAATTTGATCGGGATTGGGCATGTTTTGGCACTGAGCCCTGATAAACACTTCAACATCATGGCGTGCATGCAGTTTCTATCTGACTTTGGTGATAAACGCGTGTTCTGCCTCAATGACAATGCCGCCAATAATGTCAGTGAAAAACATCTGGTGGCTCAGGAATACCACGGTTTGCCCTTTTTAGGCGGTGAAGTGAGCTACAAGAAACTGGCGAGTTTGGTAGGCCAAGGTGCGGAAGTGAAACACACCAAATTGAGTGAAAACTTCACCTATCAGGATTATCAGCAAACGCACAAAGAGAGTTTTGTATTGCCGCTATTTTTAGTCGACAGCCGTGGGCGAGTGCAGATGTGTCAGGATGTGGCGAGCTTTTCGCCGAAAGAGGGCGAAATCGTCGTCTCGCTTATCAAAAGTCACGAGAGCCCATAGGGCTCTCGTTTTTCTCTGATTTCTTACTCTTCGTGCTCTTCCATGGCGCGGCGTAAGAAGCCGTCCGATTGCGAGAGTTTCGCTGTCGCCTGTTCATAGTTCATGCCAGTCAGATGCATCAAAATCGCCAGTTTTGCGTTGTTGTGGCTCTCTTTGAGCAGTGCTTCGGCTTCTTCGCGTTGGCAATCGGTCGCTTGCATGACAATTCTTACCGCACGGGCAATCAGCTTGCGGTTGGTGGCACGTACATCCACCATCAGATTTTGATAGCTTTTACCAAGACGGATCATGCTGGCCGTGGTGAGCATATTGAGCACCAACTTCTGTGCTGTGCCGGATTTAAGACGTGTTGAACCGGTTAACGCTTCAGGCCCGACGACGGGAGAAATCGCAATATGGGCGATTTCTGCAATCGGTGAGTCAGGGTTGCACGAGAGGGCGATGGTGGTCGCGCCTAAATCATTGGCGTACTCAAGTGCGCCAATCACATAAGGCGTACGGCCACTAGCAGCAATTCCGACCAGTACGTCTTTGCTGCTAAAGTGGATTTGTTGTAAGTCATGCGTGCCCAGCGTGGCGTTATCTTCCGCCCCTTCTTGTGCGGTAAACATGGCTTCTTTACCGCCCGCAATCAGGCCAATCACCATTTGATCGCTCACCCCAAAAGTTGGTGGGCATTCTGAGGCATCTAACACGCCAAGACGGCCACTGGTGCCCGCGCCTAAGTAAATCAAACGACCACCTTGTTTAAAGGCCGCGGTGATTTTATCGACTGCTTGGGCAATTTGTGGCAGTACGGCTTCCACCGCTAGTGGTACTTGTTTGTCTTGTTGATTGAGACGCTCGACAATTTCTTGTGAAGAGAGCAAATCGATGTCCATCGTATCGGGGTTACGACCTTCGGAAACGAGATGAGAAAGGGCTGCGATAAGAGCATCGTTGGTCATAAAAATTCCTGTAGTGATTAATCGGGGTAGTAAATCACGCCAAGGCTCGCGAGGCGTGACGCGCCCGTCACCGCGGGCAAATTACTGGGTAAACCGTGCATGCGCCTTTGTGCCAGCCAAGCGAAAGCCATGGCTTCCATATTATCGCCATCCACGCCCATTTGGGTGGTTGGGGCAACTTGCCAGCTTGGCAGCAAGGCTTGTAAGCGTTCCATTAGTAAAGGATTTTGCGCACCGCCGCCACACACCAAAAGTTGGGGTTGAGGCCCTTCTGCAAACGAAGTGACTTGCTCAACAATGGTTTGCGCGGTGAATTCACATAAGGTGCGTTGCACATCGGTTGCATCAACCGAAAACGTGGCGAGTTGCGCTTCTAACCAAGGCAAATTAAATAGCTCTCGGCCTGTGCTTTTGGGGGCTGGCAGTGCAAAGTAACGATCTTGTTTTAAATGGGTCAGTAATGCGGAATCCACGCAGCCTTGTTTTGCCCATAGGGCATCTTTATCGTAAGGCTGGTTATGTTCTTTTTGGCACCAGCTATCCATCAGCATATTACCGGGGCCGGTGTCGTAGCCAATCACTTCACCATTGGGCTTGAGTACAGAGATATTGGCAATCCCCCCGATATTGAGCACCACGACCGTGGATTGATGGGCATGAAATATCGTGCGATGAAAAGCGGGAACTAACGGGGCGCCTTGCCCGCCAAGTGCGACATCTTTGCGCCGAAAATCGGCGACAGTCGTGATGCCTGTGCGCGTAGCGATAATGTTGGCATCGCCAATTTGCATGGTAAAAGGTTTCGTGCCTGTCGGTTGATGGAACACGGTTTGTCCATGACAGCCGATCGCACGAATGTGCTCGGCGCGATAGCCACTGTGCTGTAGAAGCGCCAGCACTGCATCACTGAACAAATGACCAAGATCGTGCTCCAATTCGCCCATCGCAATCAGGGTGGTTGGTTGGCCAATACATACATTGAGTAGCCGCTGTTTGAGGTCGGCAGGCATTGGGAAGTCGTGGTGAGCAAGCAGTTCAATTTTATCGTCTTGCAGCGCCACCAACGCAGTATCCACACCATCCAAACTGGTTCCCGACATCACACCGATATAGAGTTCGCGTTCTGCCATTTGGTTATCCCTCTGTCATATTCAAACAAAGGCATTGTAATTGAAAAATAAACTGAATAACCTCGTGGCTTGTGACAATTTTGCCAAATTTTTCAAGGAGCAAGCATGGGACCGCTTTGGTTGGATGTGGCCGGTTACGAACTGAGTGCCGAAGATCGCGAAATTCTGCAGCACCCAACGGTGGGTGGTGTGATTCTGTTTGGTCGCAACTATCACGATAACCAGCAATTGCTGGCTCTCAATAAAGCGATCCGCCAAGCGGCGAAAAGACCGATTTTGATTGGTGTCGATCAAGAAGGTGGCCGTGTGCAGCGTTTCCGTGAAGGCTTTTCTCGCATTCCCCCTGCGCAGTATTACGCGCGTGCTGAGAATGGCGTTGAGCTCGCTGAACAAGGCGGTTGGCTGATGGCGGCAGAGCTGATTGCACACGATGTCGATTTGAGTTTTGCTCCAGTGCTCGATATGGGCTTTGTTTGTAAAGCGATTGGTAACCGCGCTTTTGGTGAAGATGTACAAACCGTACTCAATCACAGCAGTGCTTTTCTGCACGGTATGAAAGCGGTAGGCATGGCGACCACTGGCAAACACTTCCCCGGCCATGGCGCGGTGATTGCCGATTCCCATTTAGAAACCCCTTACGATGAGCGAGAGACGATTGCCCAAGACATGGCGATTTTCCGTGCGCAAATTGAAGCAGGAGTACTCGATGCAATGATGCCAGCGCATGTAGTGTATCCGCATTACGATGCACAACCTGCGAGCGGTTCGAGCTACTGGTTAAAGCAAGTGTTACGTGAAGAACTCGGCTTTAAAGGCATCGTGTTCTCTGATGATTTGAGCATGGAAGGCGCAGCCGTGATGGGCGGGCCGGTTGAGCGCTCCCATCAAGCCTTGGTCGCGGGTTGTGACATGATTTTGATGTGTAACAAGCGTGAGGCGGCAGTCGAAGTGCTGGATCACCTACCGATCATGGAAGTTCCTCAAGCCACAGCACTGCTGAAAAAACAGCAATTCAGCTACAGTGAACTGAAGCGCTCAGAGCGTTGGCAGCAAGCTTCAGCCAATATGCAGCGCTTAATCGAGCAGTTCTCCGAATAGTTTTCCTCATAGAAGTAGAGCTGGGATCAGTAAAATCCCAGCATTTCTTTCAGCTCTTTAAGATAACGGCGGCTGACTGGGACCTTGTGACCCGTATGGGTAATCATTTCCGCCAGCCCGTTTTCTAACAGCTTGATTTCGCGAATCGCTTTCAAGTTCACCAAGTACTGGCGATGGCAACGTACTAAGGCTGTTTTCTCCTCTAGAACCTTCAGCGTCAGCTGGCTGGTTGCCTTTTGCTGTGCAGTCTGCACATTGACGCCACTGATGTCACTGTAGGCAAACTCCACTTCATTAATCGGCAGCAGCACAATACGGTTTAAGCCAATACAAGGGATTTGATCTAGGCTGGGTTGAGTCAGCAGTGAATAGTCGCTTTTCTTGTGCTGGCGAATTAAACGTTGCACGGTTTTGGCTAAGCGCTCGGTGTCGACCGGCTTGAGCAGATAGTCAAACGCATTGTCTTCAAACGCTTGTAGCGCATATTGATCGTAGGCGGTGACGAAAACGACCTCAGGCATGGTGTCTGGGTCGAGCATACTGAGCAGATCGATACCCGATATTTGCGGCATCTGGATATCCAAAAACACCACATCCGGCTTGAGTTGATTGATTTTTTTCAACCCTTCAATCGCATTGCTTGCTTGGCCGATGACCTCAATCTGACCGCTTTCGGTTAATAGCTCCGCGAGTTCTTCACGGGCAAAGCGTTCATCGTCAATGACTAATGCAGATAACATGTTAATCCCTTAGTAGGTTCCTTGTTCGGGAATGATAAAGCTCATTCGCGTGTACTCTTGTGGTGCTACTTCAATCTGTAGCCCTGATTTTGTACCGAATTTATTGGTTAGGCGCTTTTCAACAATTTGCATGCCCAAACCATCGTAATCTTCACTCGGTGGTTGATAGAGTCCGGCGTTGTCCTCCACCACGACCCGAATTCCACCTTGTACTACCTCACTGTAAATCCGCACTTTGCCAGCTTCTAATAGATTAGACGTGCCGTATTTGATGGCATTCTCCACCAAAGGCTGTAAGGTGAAGCTGGGGACATTGCGTTCTAACAGGGATTCATCAATCGCAATTTCAACATCGAGACGGTCACTAAAACGCGCTTTTTCAATGGTGAGATAAGCGTTTACATGAGCAAGCTCTTCACGCAGCGTAACGGTTTCTACGTTCTGCTTTAGGTTGCTGCGGAAAAACTGCGAGAGATGCAAAATCAGTTCGCGGGCTTTATCTGGCTCACGGCGGATCACCGCACTGATAGTGTTGAGTGCGTTAAACAGAAAATGCGGATTGACCTGAGCTTGCAGCAGTTTGATTTCTGCACGCGATAGCAGGATTTGCTTTTGCTGATATTCGCCGTACAGGATCTGGCTGGATAACAGTTGTGCAATGCCTTGCGCCATCGACATGTTAATGGTGGAAAACAGCTTACGTTTCGGTTCGTAGAGCTTGATGGTGCCGATAACCCGATCCCCAGCACGTAATGGAATGATTAACGCAGAGCCCAGTTTGCAGGTCGGTGACAAAGAACATTGATAAGGATGCTCTTTGCCATCCAGATAGATGATCGTATTGCGATTAATTGAATCCAGCGTACTTTGCGAGCTGATCGGCGTATTAGGCTTATGGTGATCATCGCCGATTCCTACAAAGGCGAGGATTTTTTCGCGATCTGTGATGGAGACGGCACCAACATTGGTTTGCTCATAAACAATCCGCGCAATTTTATTGGCGTTATCCGGGTTAAAACCCGCGGCAAGAATACCGACAGAACGTTCAGCAATATTCAGTGCTCGGCGAGAAAACGTAGCGGAATATTCTTCAAAAATGGTTTTGCGATCGAGCAGGATACTCATAAATAGAGCGGCACCGACTGAGTTAGCAATGATCATCGGCGCGGCGATGGTGGATACCAACGCGTAGGATTGGTCAAACGGCTTAGCAACCAACAAGATGATCAGCATCTGAATGATTTCGGCGAACAGGGTAACGGCAAACACAATACTTGGGCTAAACAGTAACTGACCTTTACCTTTGCGTAGCAAATACGTATGTAGCAAGCCACCAATTAAGCCTTCGGCGGTGGTGGAAATAGCACAGGCGAGATCGGTAAATCCACCTAACGTGTAGCGGTGCAATCCGCCAGTTAGTCCGACGGCAAAGCCAATCACAGGCCCACCAAATAAGCCGCCCATCACAGCCCCAATCGCACGAGTGTTGGCAATTGCATCATTGATTTGCAGGCCAAAGTAGGTGCCCATAATGCAAAACAGTGAGAAAAGAACATAAACGCTGACTTTATGGTCAAGGCGGCCAGAAATGTTGAGTAAGGGGAGAAAAATAGGTGTTTTACTCAGCATATAAGCGAGAACAAGGTAAACACACATCTGTTGTAATAATGAGAGGATGAGATCCATAACCTGTCCGTCGCACTGATCTGAAAAACGGCTTATTTTAAGATACTCAAAGCGAACAAAACACGCTTTATTCCCCACTTTGTGTACCAAGTGCAATTAAATAGAGTATGTAAAATAATCATTACACTAAATGTTGGTTTAAATTTACACTTGCATTGTTTCAAAAGCCTGTTAACGTGTTTTCTGTTTAAGTTTCCAGCGAGTTTAGTTGGTTGTGTAAAAAAATAATTACAGGTGATGAGATGAAGAAAAGTGAATTGAGCGATGTAAATATCAGTGACGAACAGATATTGATCACCCCTGATGCATTAAAAGCCAAGATTCCGCTCAGTGACAAGGCGCGTAAATTTATTCGTGAGTCGCGTCAGACCGTAGCGGATATCATCCATAAGCGCGATCCTCGACTGTTGATCGTCTGTGGGCCTTGCTCAATTCATGATGTTGATGCTGCGAAAGAGTACGCGAAAAAACTGAAAGCACTCTCAGCAGAACTCAGCGATCAGCTATACATTGTGATGCGTGTGTACTTTGAAAAACCCCGTACCACGGTTGGCTGGAAAGGGCTGATTAACGATCCGCATCTTGATGGCAGTTTTGATATCGAACACGGTTTGCATGTGGGTCGCCAACTGCTGGTCGATTTGGCAGAAATGGAAATCCCGTTGGCAACCGAAGCGCTCGATCCGATAAGTCCGCAATACTTGGCAGATACCTTTAGTTGGGCAGCGATTGGTGCGCGTACCACGGAATCACAAACTCACCGTGAGATGGCAAGTGGCCTTTCCATGCCAATTGGCTTTAAAAATGGTACCGATGGCAACTTGGCAACGGCAATTAATGCGATGCAGGCAGCCTCATCCAGCCATCGTTTCATGGGGATCAACCGAGAAGGACAAGTGGCGCTGCTCACTACACAAGGCAACCCGAATGGGCATGTGATTTTACGTGGTGGCAAACAAACCAACTACGATTCTGTGTCAGTCGCTGAATGTGAAGAAGAGATGCAAAAAGCGCGTTTAGAAGCTTCTTTGATGGTGGATTGTAGCCATGCTAACTCACGTAAAGATTACCGCCGCCAGCCTTTGGTAGCAGAAGATGTGATTCACCAGATCCGTGAAGGGAATCGTTCGATCATTGGTCTGATGATTGAAAGCCATCTTAATGAAGGTAACCAGTCTTCCGATCTGCCTCGTGAAAAGATGCAATACGGCGTATCGATCACTGACGGCTGTATAAATTGGCCGACGACTGAGGCATTATTGCGCCGTGCGCACCAGGAATTGATTCCTTTTCTGCACAACCGTTTGCAAGGATAACAAGGATAGAACATGGCCGTAGAGTTGAATCAGTTACGTGACCAAATCGATGAAGTGGATAAACAGATGGTGGAGCTACTGGCGCGCCGTCTGGCATTGGTTGAACAAGTTGGGGAAGTGAAAAGCCGTTATGGCTTGCCGATTTATGCACCTGATCGTGAAGCTGCGATGCTGGCTTCGCGTCGAGCAGAAGCGGAAAGTAAAGGTGTTCCGCCACAACTGATTGAAGATATTTTACGCCGTACCATGCGTGAATCCTACGCCAGTGAAAAGGACTCAGGCTTTAAGTGCCTCAATCCTGAATTACGTTCTGTGGTGATCATTGGTGGTAATGGTCAGCTTGGTCGACTATTTGGCCGCATGTTTAAACTCTCTGGTTATCAAGTCAAAGTATTGGGTAGCCAAGATTGGGATAAAGCGGATGAACTGCTCAGCGATGCTGGCTTAGTGGTGGTCTCGGTACCTATCCATTTGACACTCGGCGTGATCGAAAAGCTGCGCCTGTTACCGGACGATTGCATTTTGTGCGATCTCACCTCAATCAAAGCCAAGCCGCTTGCGGCCATGCTACAAGCGCACAAAGGCCCTGTAGTTGGGCTGCACCCTATGTTTGGCCCAGACGTTCCCAGCTTGGCGAAGCAGGTGATTGTTTACTGTGATGGTCGAGGCAATGAACACTACCAATGGCTGTTACAACAGTTTGCTATTTGGGGCGCAAGCTTGTGCCAGATTGATGCTGCCGAACACGATCGTGGTATGACGCTGATCCAAGCACTGCGCCACTTCACTTCCTTTGCTTATGGTTTGCACCTAACCAAAGAAAACCCGAATTTGGCACAACTGCTTAAACTAAGCTCTCCCATTTATCGTTTAGAGTTAGCCATGGTTGGGCGATTGTTTGGTCAGGATCCTCATTTGTATGGAGACATTATTCTTTCATCCCCCGACAACATTGAGATGATTCAACGCTTTCACCGTTGTTTAAGTGAAGCGGTTGAGCTGGTGAGTGCGGGAGATAAAGAGAGTTTTGTTGCTCAATTTGAACGAGTCAGTCAGTGGTTTGGTGGTTACTCACAACAGTTTATGAACGAGAGCCAAAATCTGCTCAAACAGGCTAACGACGCGATTCACCGAGCTTAAGATTAGCTTTAAGCAACATACATCCCAAGCCCAATTGGGCTTGGGATTGTTAATGCAAACCAAGATCAGAGAGATGCTCTAAATCTCGGTGTAACAGACTGTCATTCCCAACATTCAATTCGACTAGCCGGCGTAAGTGCCCAATGCTTTCGATATCAATATGATTGATCGCCATCCGAATAATCCGTTCTTGGATGCTAATGATCTTCGCGGTCAGCGATAAAGTGACATCGCTGTCTGGTAGGGTAAAGACCACATCCACCAGAGCGTGAGTATCTAAATCCGGCTCTTCTTCTGACCAGAGCAGCAATCCGTGCAGCGACAAATCCTGAATGCAAGTGGCCAGTTCTTTGTCTCCTTGACTTAAGGTGGCTGGCGCTTGGTACAGAACTCGTGAAAAGCGGCGTTTTTCGATCATAGTGTTCTCTCAAACAAAGACGGCTTACAGATAAAATAAGCATAGCAAAGTGTGTAATAAATCACCGAACCCATACCGAAATAAGCCTACTTAATCACAAACAATCCGCTGAGAGTTAAGTACACGTCATTCTTTAAGAAGTAAGCTCATTGAATGCGTGAAAAAAGAAAAGGCCGCAGTGCGACCTTTTCTTGTGTTTGGGCTAAACGGATTATCCGCTACATAGCGATCAATTACTTGGTGATACGCTTGTACTTGATGCGGTGAGGCTCAGCCGCTTGTGCGCCGAGAGTTTGCTTCAACCAATCCATGTACTCAGTGTAGTTACCTTCGTAGAAGTTCACTTTACCTTCATCACGGTAATCAAGGATGTGGGTAGCAATACGGTCCAGGAACCAGCGGTCATGCGAGATCACCATGGCACAGCCAGGGAACTCAAGCAGCGCTTCTTCTAGAGCACGTAATGTTTCTACGTCCAGATCGTTGGTTGGTTCGTCGAGTAACAGTACGTTGCCGCCCGCTTTGAGCAGTTTTGCCAAGTGAACACGGTTACGCTCACCACCAGATAGCTCGCCAATCACTTTTTGCTGATCAACACCTTTGAAGTTAAAGCGTGAACAGTATGCACGAGCAGGGATTTCGAAGTTGTTGATACGGATGATATCCGCACCTTCCGAGATCTCTTGGAATACGGTGTGCTTGTCGTTCATGCTATCACGGAACTGATCCACAGAGGCCAACTTGACGGTATCACCCAGCTCGATCGTGCCTGAATCCGGTTGTTCTACACCACTCAGCATCTTGAATAGGGTTGATTTACCTGCACCGTTCGGGCCGATGATGCCAACGATCGCGCCTTTTGGCATACTGAAAGAAAGATCATCAATCAGTACGCGGCCATCGAATGATTTAGTGAGGTTTTTCACTTCAATCACTTTGTCGCCTAAGCGCTCACCTGGTGGAATGAACAGCTCGTTAGTCTCATTACGTTTTTGGTGCTCAGTATTTTGCAGCTCTTCAAAACGTGCCATACGCGCTTTCGATTTAGCCTGACGACCCTTAGGATTCTGACGAACCCATTCCAACTCTTTCTCGATGGTTTTCTGGCGCGCTTTCTCTTGCGAGGCTTCTTGCTTCAAACGAGCATCTTTCTGCTCTAGCCATGAAGTGTAGTTACCTTGCCATGGAATACCTTCACCACGGTCAAGTTCCAGAATCCAACCTGCGGCGTTATCTAGGAAGTAACGGTCGTGGGTAATCGCGACCACAGTACCTGAGTAATCCACCAAGAAACGTTCCAGCCAAGCGACAGATTCTGCATCCAAGTGGTTGGTCGGTTCATCGAGAAGCAGCATGTCTGGGTTTTCTAGCAGCAAACGACAGATAGCTACACGGCGGCGTTCACCACCCGACAGGAATTTCACTTGCGCATCCCATTCAGGCAGACGCAGCGCATCGGCAGCACGCTCTAGTGCGTTATCTAGGTTGTGGCCATTTTTCGCTTGGATCAGCGCTTCAAGCTCACCTTGTTCTTTTGCCAGTGCATCAAAGTCAGCATCTGGCTCGGCGTATGCCGCATAAACTTCATCAAGACGTTTTAGCGCATGAGCGACATCAGCAACGGCTTCTTCAACCACTTCACGTACGGTTTTATTCTCGTCCAGCTTTGGTTCTTGAGGTAGGTAACCCACCTTAAGACCAGGTTGTGGACGAGCTTCACCATCGATGTCTTTGTCAATGCCTGCCATGATACGCAGCAGGGTTGATTTACCCGCACCGTTAAGGCCCAGAACACCGATTTTGGCACCCGGGAAGAAACTCAAGGAGATATCTTTCAGAATTTGACGCTTGGGCGGCACAATCTTGCTCACCCGAGACATGGTATATACGTATTCAGCCATTGCCGATCGTTCCTAATCTTTCAAACGGAATAAAGTCGCTATTCTATACCAAAGCCAGACGTTTTGTTACTAGAGCACCCGCTTTTCGGCTCGGGTAAAAAATTCTTAATCTCTTTCTTATCTAATGAGAGTCTGGCGCGAAGTATTTGCACTCTGTTAATACAATTAAAGCTGATTCACCAAGGTCTTAATGATGAATAAACCTATTAGTATTCAAGGGTTTTATTTCATCGCTCGCGATAATGGGAAATTCAACAAAATGTTGCATTATTTGCGTTAAGTTTACTTCGCCTGTCTTTACATTTAAGGCGAGATTACGCGTAATAATTTGTTATCACACTGATTTTAAGGATGAGATCTCATGACGCGCCTGACGGTATTTAAGCCGCATAGCCTTGTTTCGATTTTGATGCTAACCACGGTATGTGCAATGGGCTCTGCTCGCGCGAGTGCTTTGGATTTAGAAGCGCAGAGGGCTCAATATGAACAGGCTCAGCGTTGGTTGGATGAAAAGAAAGTCCCGGAATACCAACGCATTCGTAAACAAATAGAGAGCTATCCGTTGACTCCTTATCTCGACTATCGGGCATTTTTAGTCGATCTCGGTAGTAAGCCGCCGATCGCGGTGCGCAATTTTATTGATAGCCACAAAGAGTATCCTTTCTCTGGCCGGGTTGCTGCGCCTTATCTTGATGCTTTGGCTCAAAATAAAAAATGGGCGGCGTTACTGCAATTTCAAACCCAATTGCCCAATGGCGAGACTTATCAATGCCATTACTTCAATGCCAAGTTGCAAACAGGAAAACGCAGTGAAGCTTTCGAAGGCGCTAAAAAACTGTGGCTAAATGGAGCGAGTATCGCTGATGCCTGTGATCCATTATTCGCTGAGTGGGAACGCGTTGGGGGATTGACGGATGAGTGGGTGTTAAAACGAAGCTTGCTCGCGTTTGAAGGTCGCAACCGAAACCTGATGATTTATCTGCAGAAAAAGCTGGATGGGAAAAAATCACAAGCCAAAGCGCAGGCAATGCTTGAATTGTTTGATAAACCAGAACGGGTGGTAGCCTATAGCCGTAAGGCCTCACAAGATCCCATTAATCAAAAGGTTGCAGAATTAGCCTTACAAAAGTGGGCAAGATCCGAACCTCAAGAAGCTCAAGCGGTTCTAAACGATGTGGCCAAAGCTCAAGGCTGGAATCGTGAGCAAAAAAGCCGGATTTCCCATTTCATCGCAATCCGTTTGATGGAAACCGAAGATGAAGCGCTTGCTAAATGGCGTGATGAGGTGGCTCGTCAAAGTAACAACGTTCGCTTGATTGAGGCTCGAACTCGTTTAGCGCTGCGTGAGAATAATTGGCGAGAATTGACCCAATGGATTTCTGTTTTACCAGAACAAGAACGTAAAACATTGCGTTGGCAATATTGGCTCGGGCGCAGTGAAATGGCGCTCGGTAAGAAGAAAGAAGGAACAGAACGCCTTAAAACATTGCTTGGTCAGCGCAGCTTTTACAGTGTTGCGGCAGCAAAAGTGCTACAACAATCCGTTAATTATCCGACCAGCACAGTTACGCTCGATATGGCTTTGATTAAAGCGCATAAGAAAGCTTTAGTACGAATTGATGAGTTGATTGCTCTGGATAAGGTTATCGCAGCAAAAAGTGAATGGCGTTGGCTGCTTGAGCGAGTTTCACAAAAAGAGAAGGAAATGTTGGCTGCGTATGCTGCAAATGCAGGTTGGCATCAGATGACGATCACGGCGACCATTTCTGCGAGCTTATGGGATAACAATCAATTACGCTTCCCAGTAGTACATCAAAACCTGTTTAATTTGCATGGGCAGAAAAATGGCATCGATCCGATTACTTTGATGTCATTGGCAAGACAAGAAAGTGCGATGGATTCAGATGCGCAATCACCAGTGGGAGCTCGAGGCTTGATGCAAATCATGCCTGATACGGCGCGCTACACGGCGAGAAAATATCAATTGAGTTATTCCAACCCGGATGAGTTGTATCAAGTTGGCAAGAATATTGAGATTGGTAGCCGTTATTTAAGCAGCTTACTTGAACGCTATGATCAAAATCGGATCTTGGCGTTTGCGGCATACAATGCTGGCCCAAGTCGAGTCGATACTTGGTTGAAGCGTAGTCAAGGCAAGCTGGATGCATACGGCTTCATTGAAGCGATTCCTTTTGCTGAAACTCGTGGTTATGTACAGAACATTTTGATGTTCGAAACCTATTACCGAGATTTGATGGGTGTGGAAGGGCGTTTTCTTAATGATCACGAGTTAAATACAAAGTATTGATTCCTCAACTTGCTGTACTACAATGTGCCCGTGTATCACCTAACGAGTACAACCATGGTACAACAACCTTATTACAGTGAGTGGCAGCAAGTATTGGATTTGGTCAAGCAGGCGGTGCAAGAAGATCAACATGAAATGTTGTTGACCTTGCTGATGACGCCTGATGAACGTGAATCGCTTGTTGCTCGAGTCAATATCGTGCATGAACTATTGAGTGGTGAGATGTCTCAACGTCAAATTAGTCAGATGCTCGGAGTGGGTATTGCAACCATAACTCGAGGCTCGAATGAGCTCAAATCGCGCACTGAGGAAGAAAAAGCCGCGTTAGCTCAGCTTTTGGAGCAGCCTAACTGAGCCGCTGTTTGAAATCGGTTAACGGTATTACGGGATAGCCTGAAAACTATGACTTGAAGCGGCGATCAGCTTCAAGTCATATAGCCTAACCGTGTGGGTAATGTTCAGGGTTAATAAATGGGATCAGTGCCAGAATCAAAGCCTGATGGTAGACAGTACTTCGTGTGAGATGATGCTGAGTCAATAAACCAATTGCCCCGCCTTTTTGCTTGATATTATCAGTACCAAACACTTCATCCATGACATCCCCGAGCTCTTTGGCTTGTTGCAGCCGCTCAAGAACTAATGGTGGCAGCATTAAGCAGGCACTTCGAGATTCACCACGTTGATTAGCAGATTCGATGATCATCCAAGCAAATGTTTTGTTATCTTCAATCCCTGCTTCTAGACCGACATAGTAGTCTGCATTTGGGTATTGCTGCTTGGCATTTCTGACACGATTGAGTGCGCCAAGTTTGGTTTCTGCGTCGCTCATTGGTTGATCTGCGACTTCACTGGCGACAGATACGCCAATAAACTCCCATTCTTGTTCAGGAAACACAGTAGAAAAAGCACTTCTAACTGCATTCACTTTGGCTGGGTTCTGTGAGGCAATAATGATCTTGCGCATAACTCTTCTTTCTATGGTTGGATGACTGCTGCCATTTTTGTATCTCTTCGAGGCTCATCGGATGGCCAAAATAAAAGCCTTGCATATAGTCGCAGTGATAATCGGCTAACCATTGGTGCATAGTTTCACTTTCTATGCCTTCTGCTGTCACTTTCATGGCTTGTGAATGGCAAAGATCGATCAGAGGACGGATGACATTCTGTTTGTTGGTGGCGATGAGTGTATCTAAGAAATGGCGATCAAACTTAATCTTTTGCACCGGATATTGAACCAACTGTGTGATTGAAGTGTATCCGGAGCCGAAATCATCAATGGTTAGACCGTAACCAAGACGAGAAAGCTCGTGTAGCAACGGGAAGCTTTGCGAATCCGCAGCGAAAGTTTCGGTGATTTCAAAATCAATCCACTGTGGTGTTACCGAAAATTTCTCCGCTTGCTGATGAATATATTGAGCCAATTTCAGAGAGTTCAATTCTGCCGAAGAAAGGTTGATAGAAACCTGGATTGGGTCATTAAACATGGCTTGTAGGGCTGAAAACTCTTTGAATGTCTGGGAAATCACCCAGCGGTCTATGGTGCCAAATAGCCCGGTTTGTTCTGCAATCGGAATAAACTCCTCCGGAGAAACCTCACCAAGTAACTCAGATTGCCAACGTAGCAACACTTCAAAGCCGACTAAGCGTTTACCTGAGCAGGTGAAGTAGGGCTGATAAACCAAGTTGAATTCTTGATCAAATAAGCCTAAGCGCAATGCTCGTTCAATATTATTGCGACGTTGCACTACCTGATCTAGGGCTTGCGAGTAATAAGCTATCTGGTTTTTTCCTGCATTTTTTGCCTGATACATGGCGGTATCTGCATTCAGCAGTAACTTTTCAATATGGTCGCCATCTTTAGGAAACGTGGCAATACCAATACTGGCGGTGATTGGGAAATGACTTAGAGGTGAATTATCTTGGCTTTGAATTGGGGCAAGTACGCGTTGAGCAAATAGGTTCGCGCAATCATTAAACCGCTTAGGTGCGACCATTAAAATGGCAAATTCATCTCCTGATAAGCGTGCGGCAATACTGTATGCGTTATGGCTTGCTTCAAAGCTTTTACATAACTGGCGAACGTGCGAAGCGAAGCTGACCAAGAGTGAGTCACCGATTTGATGGCCATATTTATCGTTGACGTATTTGAAGTTATCTAAATCGATATACAGCACCCAAATGTGTTGAGTATCGTAACAACGGGAAAGTAAGAGGTCGGCCTGAACTTGAAACTGATACCGGTTGGCAAGTTTTGTTAAATGATCGTTTTCTGCTAATGCTTTTGTGCGTTGATAGGTAGAGTGCAGCTCGGTATACATGGCGTAAAAACGCGAGGAAAGCCGTCCAATCTCATCGTTTGTATCCAGTTTTTCAATATTCTTGCGCTTATTGTTTTCGACTTCTTCCAGTTGTTTGTCCAAATTGAGAATGGGGTTAATCACATGACGATAAAGCAGTAGCAGAAGCAGTAAGACAGTAACCAGTGCAGAAACCCCAAAGGAGAGCAGAAGTTCGCGTTGAATCGTGTGAAGTTTAGTATTTATCAGCTTCGGAGCGGGGGCTAAAATTGCGTAAAATCCGGGTTGTAACTCGACCGATTGGGTTAGCCCGGTGCGATAGCCTGGTGGAGTATGAGTAAAAAAAATCTGGCTTTGGTTATCAAATTCAATTTTCTTTCGTAGTTGGCTGAATTGTTCTAACACAACATACACCACCACAAAGAACACATCTTGCCGATTATAGCTCAGTGGTGTTGCGAGTGTTTGTGTATCCAGTATGTCATAACGAACCAGAATGTCTTCTCCCGAGGAGTTAACGGTATAACTGATGTCTGAGGTACTTTGCGTAGAGTTCAGCCGCTGTTTGACATATTCCATGACCTTGGGGTCAATTTCAGCAAACGGATCCGAGCTATTTTCTGCGTAGTAGAGTAGTTCTTCATTGCCATTGAGAATCGACAGAGATACGAGCTGTTTTTCACTGGGTTGTAGGATGTGCAGTGTTTCGCGCAGATTATCGACCAGCTCTAATTCACGATAGGGATTTTTTTCTAACGAGAAGTAATGACGGATGATGTCGCTTTTCGCCAAAGTGAAGGCATAACTGCTCACTAATGCTTGGGCTTGCCGATAATGACTAGCTAATTTTTCTATATTTAACTGTAGGTAACTGTCTGTTTTCTTCAGTAGTGCATTCTTCTGACTGCTGTAAATGATATAGCTTGATGCTGCTGCACTCAGCAGAATCACAGGCGCTATCAGTAACAGGATTCTATGGTTTAGCTTCATATTGATGGGTCACACTGCTGATGATCTTGGCACGTAGGCTAAGGTTTTTCGCCGAAAGTTCGCTGTCGATAATCCCTTCTGCAAGACGCTGCTCTGGAAGATAAATCGAGTAATCTTCGCGATGTTCAGCAGGAAGCAAAGTTCGTGCTTTATAGTTTGGGGTGGCAGCACGAATATACTGGGCATTCATTGCGGCAATTTCAGGGAGCATCAAGAAGTCTAAAAATGCTTTTGCTTTTGTCGTATTTGGGGAAGAACTATTCACTGCCATGCAATCTACCCATAAATACGGGCGTCCCTCGGGAACGACAAAATCCCAATCCTGATGCTCAAAAAAGCGGTTTAATGAGTAGTGATCACCGCTGTAAGCGACCGCCATGTGTAGGTTGTCAGTTTGTGGGTGACTACGGACATAGCTCAGTACATATTCATAAGTCAGAATATTTGGATTGGCAGATTCGAGTAACCGATAAGCTTGTTTCAGGGTATCAATCGATTCTGTGATCGGAGAGGCTTTGAGCATGTAAAGCGCTGGGAGCAGTGTTTCTACACTGTCTTTAAGCATACCTACTCTGCCCCGATGTTCCGGTGCGATATCAATCACTTCACTCCACTGCGTGGGTGGATGTGTGAAACGGCTTTTACGGTAAGCAATACCTACAGAACCCCAGAAATAAGGTATGGCGTTCGTACCACAAGCTTGTAACCACATAGGGTCATTATTGCGGCGATTGGTGAGGCTGGTTAAGTCTTCAAATGCATTTTGCCGAGAAAACATAAACGCAGAAACATTATCCAATACCATAATGTCAAACGGCAGTTGAACGCTTTTGAGCATAAGTAAGCTGCGTTCATCATCGTTATCAAAATGGTAAAGCTTGACAGAAACACCCGTCTGTTTGTGCCATGTTTCGATCACGCTCGGTGCAATCGTATCTTCCCAGAGGTAGACATTCAGTTCCAAAGCGCTGGCTTGATGGCAGAAGGCATTTAGTGCTATCAGCGAAAGAAAGCGTTTGATCATTTGTGAATACGATACCCATTTGTTACAAAATTTGGTCACGATCCGACAAATAAACAAATAGCGTAAGAGCCAATAATTTGGCTACGCTGACAGCCTGGATCACCTAAGTATATGTATAATTTGATGGCATTATAATCAGAGCTTATGCGACTGTCAGCTTAATTGGTTCAATTTATTGACGCTATATAAATTTCACTTGGGTTGGTTTGACGTTTTCACTTGGGTAACAACCAAGCACTTTCAAGTGGCGAGTCAGTTGCGTCAGTTCCGCGAGAGCTTGCTGCATCTCATCGGAATCAATGTGTGCTTCTAAATCGACGTAGAACATTTCTTCCCACGGATTGCCCATGATTGGGCGCGATTCGAGCTTGGTCATGTTGATCCCGTAACGTTGCAATACCAACAAGGTTGAAACTAACGAGCCAGCTTCTTGAGAAGTCGACATAATCAAGGTGGTTTTGGCTGGGATCTGCGGTGAAACTTCGACTGGCTTACGAGCTACCACAATAAAACGGGTATGGTTTTCGGTTTGGTTAGCGATATTGCCTTGGATCGGCTGTAAACCATATAACTTACCGCTAGCTGAGTTTCCAATCGCTGCCACATCTGTACGGTTAAGTTCTTGCACTTTTTTCATAGCATCAGCGGTGCTGGCGCAGCTTTCTAATTGCACGCCTTTCAAGCGGCTGAGGAATTCGCTGCACTGCTGGTGAGGTTGTGGATGTGAATAGAGTACTTTGAGATCCTCTAATCGAATCTCTTGCGTTGCGACTAAGCAATGCTCAATGGGCTGAGTCAGTTCACCGACTATGTACAAAGTGGTGTGCTGGAGCAAATCATAGACTTCGTTAATTGAGCCAGAGCTAGTGTTTTCAATTGGCAATACACCATAATCGGCATGTCCTGATTCAACCGTTCTCGCCACTTCTTTGAAATGATCACAGTTAAGCTCAATCAGCTCTGTGTTTTTACGGCTGAAATATTCGCGAGTCGCCAAATGTGAATAAGAGCCTTTGGCGCCCAAAAAGGCCACACGCGCTAAAGGTTTACGGCTTTGTGGGTTAGCAAGGTTTTGCAGATAAGATTGCTGAAGCAAAACGGAGTCTTCAATGATGGTGTGGAAAATCTTGGTGATGTACTGAGGATCGAGCTGATATTTCTCTTTTCCAGCATTGATGAGTTTGACCAGTAATTGTTGCTCACGAGCAGGATCACGCACTGGTTTGGCGGTTTCTACCTTGCTTTTGGCGACCTCAATACTCATTTTGCGTCGTTCCGACAGCAGGTTTAGCAGTTGGTCGTCGAGTTCGTTCAGTCTTAAGCGAATGTCGTCGAGTGAGTATTGTTTGTCTGTCATAAAATTATCCTTATAAAAAAACCCCCTGAAGAGGAGGCTTTCTGTTCGTTTTTGACTTGTCTTTTGACAACGAGCGAGCCTCCAAAGGTTATTGGAGAAAAAAGAAGTCAAAAAAGTACAGGAAATGAGGTGTCATAAGTGAATATTTATCCAAGTAAGTCAGCACACAATAAGCAAGCCCCCAGAGAGCGTCAAGCAAAAAAATAGCGCCCTAAGGCGCTATCTCTCCATAATTCTGGTTATTCTACTTCTTCACTCAGCTCTGGCTTGTCTGCACGGCGAGCTTCCGGTTTGTGGCGTAGTTTATTCAATTGTCGTTCGAGTTTTTGTTCTACCTCGTTAATGGCGGCATACAAATCTTCGTGAATCGCAGAGGCGACTAACTGGCCGCGTGGAATGCTAACGACTGCTTCAAATTTCTTCTGTTTATTCGGTTCTTCGCTAAAGCATGCTTGGCAACCAATGATGTCAACTTGCCATTTTTCTAATTTTTTGAATTTACCCTCAATGTGGTTGCGGATTGCAGAGGTGATTTCGATGTTTTTACCAGTGATGTTCATTTTCATATAACTTTTTCCTCTGTGTCATCCCTTATGGGTTGAGTTCAGATTAGCGCACCAAATGGGAAATAATGTGATCTAAATCACCTTTGTTTGAGGGTTTTTCTTGATGTGAAATAAACGTGATCTGTCGCAAAGCTTGTGTAGATGAGTTAAAGAAAAAGCTTGTTATCTCTCATAAAACCGCTAGATTCAGGTAAGTAGAGACTAAAAATTTCCGATTTTTTAGCGCTTTTATTCGGCCTGAAAACACCTGTTGAGTGAAAAATCAGCATTGAGTTTTTGTGATTCAGATCACGCCAACTAAGAAGGCCAACTGATTGAAGTAAACTTGAGGTTGGCGATACACGGATTAAATCGAATGATAAAAGAAGAGCCACATTAAATGTGGCTCTTCTTTTTTTGAGTGAAATACGTTTTATCGCGGGTTGAGCTTCATCAATTGCTCTGTGCGCTCAACAGCTTCTGTCATTCCTAACTGCTGGTAAGCTTCGAGCTGAATGTCTAACGCTTTACGTGCCGCTTCGGTATCTGGAAACGTTTTTTGCAACTCTTGGGTGCGGTTAATAGCCGCAATCCATGCTTCACGACGCAAATAGAAATCTGCTGTGGCTAAGTCATATTCTGCTAAACGGTTTTTCAACGCATACATACGACGCTGAGCATCTTCCGCGTATGGGCTATTCGGGTAACGTTGCAACAGCTTCTTAAAATCCGCAAAAGCCGATTTCACAGGTTCAGGGTCACGGTCACTACGATCGACGTTGAACAGATCGTGCATAAAATTGCGATCCTGCGCCATGTGCGTCAAACCACGCATATACAATACCCAGTCCATCTTTTCATGGGTGGGATTAAGGCGAGTAAAACGCTCAATCGTAGCTAAGCCTAACGCAAGATCATCATTTTTGTAGTACGCATAAATCAGATCGAGTTGAACTTGTTCTGAATAAGCCCCAAACGGATAGCGTGAATCGAGCGCTTCTAATTTTTCGATTGCGGTTAACCAAGTACCGCTTTGCAACGCGCTTTGGGCTTCTGAGTACAGCTCAGATGGTGGCACATCGGGCACCACATCAGGCTGCTAGAGCAACCAAATAACAGGGATAACGCGAGTAGGCCTGATAAAGTCTGGTATTTCATGTCAGGGTGGAATTCCTTGCAAATCTTGCTTTTCAATAGGTGCGTAAACCGCGCGCAAATCGTTTCGTTACTTTCTCAGCAGTAACAGATACAATGTCGGCGTATTTTTCCATACTAGTGACTATTAGTCTCACGGTTTTTTAAAAAGTTCGATATGGCTCATCAGATTGAATTAACTCAAACAGTAAAAGAGAGCCAGCTTGGTCAACGTCTTGACCAAGCTGTGGCTGAATTATTTACCGATTTTTCCCGCTCACGCTTAAAAGAGTGGTTGTTGGAAGGCAAGATTGCCGTGAATGGTGAAGTTGTCACTAAGCCGCGCACCAAAGTGATGGGTGGTGAGGTGATTGTCGTTCAGGCAGAACTTGAAGACGAACAGCGCTGGGAAGCGCAGGATTTGCCACTCAACATCGTGTATGAAGATGACGACATTATCGTTATTAACAAACCGCGCGACTTCGTGGTGCATCCAGGGGCTGGTCAGGCTGATGGCACTGTGCTTAATGCACTGCTGTTCCATTTTCCGCCTATCGCCGAAGTGCCGCGTGCTGGTATCGTGCATCGTCTCGATAAAGACACTACGGGTTTGATGGTAGTAGCCAAAACAGTCCCTGCACAAACTCGTCTTGTACGTGCGTTGCAAAAGCGCGATGTCACTCGTGAGTATGAAGCGATTGTGATTGGTACCATGACTGCGGGTGGCATGATTGATAAGCCGATTGGTCGTCACTCGACTAAGCGTACTTTGATGTCGGTTTCTCCAATGGGGAAACACGCCGTCACGCATTATCGTGTGGCGGAACATTTCCGTGAACATACGCGTCTGCGTCTGCGTTTGGAAACGGGTCGTACTCACCAAATTCGAGTGCACATGGCTTATTTGCAACATCCTCTATTAGGTGATACCGCCTATGGTGGTCGTGCGCGTATTCCGAAAGGAGCTTCTGAAGAGTTAACGGCGATGATCCGTAACTTTGATCGTCAGGCTCTACATGCGGTAATGCTGAAATTCGAACACCCAATCACGGGTGAAGAACTCGAATTCCACGCACCAGTTCCAGACGATATGGTGACGATGACGCTCGCTCTGCGTGAAGACTCTAAGCTGAACCATACAGAAGAGTATTAATCATGATTCTCCCCAACTGGAATGCACCTAAACAAGTCAAAGCGTTCAGCTCTACTCGCGATGGTGGATTTTCACAAGGTGCCTATCAAGGATTGAATCTTGGTATGCATGTTGGGGATGATCCTGAACTCGTGCTGCGTAATCGGCAGTGGCTGGTGGAAACATCAGCTATGCCAAACTCACCCATTTGGCTAAACCAAACCCATTCTACCGTTGTACTCAATGTTGACGCACCTACCGATAAAATCTTAGATGCAGATGGCCTGATTACCTCAAAACCGAATGTGGTTTGTTCCGCGATGACGGCAGATTGCTTACCTGTATTGATGACCAATCGTGCAGGTACACAGGTTGCTGCTGTTCATGCGGGATGGCGTGGATTGGTGAATGGCATTGTTGAACAAACTGCAGCAAGAATGTCGGGTGATGTCATGGTGTGGCTTGGTCCTGCGATCGGTGCGCAAGCATTCGAAGTGGGTGAAGATGTGTTTGCTGCTTTTGTCGCTCACCATCCTCAAGCTGAACAATCTTTCACACCTCGTTCGCAACAGGGTAAATGGTTGGCGGATATGAGCCAGTTAGTCAAACTGCGTTTGAATGAGCTGGGTATTGAGCAAATCTTTGATAGTGGTTTGTGCACCTATCAGGATGCTGACCGTTTTTATTCCTATCGCCGGGATGGTGTTACAGGCCGCCAAGCCGCATTTATTTGGCTTGAAGAATAACGTTTCATCAACGCTCCTTTCAAACTGCAAGAAAGTTTCTTCGACTTCCCTTGAAAATCTCGCTCGCGATAACCATCTTTCCTAACGTATTCAATTTATCTCAGATGAGGTTAGGAAGGTTGGTATGCGTCTTGACAGATTTACGAGCAAATTTCAGATCGCGATTTCCGATGCCCAGTCATTAGCGCTCGGGCGTGATCATCAATACATCGAGCCGGTTCACCTCATGGTGGCGCTGCTCGATCAAAATGGCAGCCCGATCCGCCCGTTACTCACTATGTTAAACGTTGATGTGATGCAACTGCGCTCTAAACTGAGCGAGATGCTGGATCGACTACCTAAAGTGAATGGTATTGGCGGTGATGTGCAGCTCTCTTCAGCGTTAGGCACACTGTTTAATCTGTGTGATAAAGTCGCGCAAAAGCGTCAAGATGCCTACATCTCATCTGAAATTTATCTACTCGCCGCGCTGGAAGATAAAGGGCCACTTGGGCACTTACTCAAAGAATTTGGGCTGACTGAGAAAAAAGTCTCCGAAGCGATAGAGAAAATCCGTGGTGGGCAGAAGGTGAATGACCCTAATGCTGAAGAGCTACGTCAAGCTTTGGAAAAATTCACCATCGATCTAACTGAGCGAGCAGAGCAGGGTAAGCTCGATCCTGTAATCGGCCGTGATGATGAAATTCGCCGCACTATTCAAGTCTTACAACGGCGTACCAAAAATAACCCGGTGATCATCGGTGAACCCGGTGTGGGTAAAACAGCGATTGTGGAAGGCTTGGCTCAACGCATCATCAATAATGAAGTACCAGAAGGGCTGCGCGGACGCCGCGTATTGTCTTTGGATATGGGCGCATTGGTTGCGGGGGCGAAATACCGCGGTGAGTTTGAAGAGCGTTTGAAATCAGTACTCAATGAACTCGCTAAAGAAGAGGGGAACATCATCCTCTTTATTGATGAGCTGCATACCATGGTCGGCGCGGGCAAAGGTGAAGGCTCAATGGATGCGGGTAACATGCTCAAACCCGCTTTGGCGCGTGGAGAGTTGCACTGTGTCGGTGCGACTACCTTGGATGAGTACCGTCAATATATTGAAAAAGATCCTGCGCTAGAACGACGCTTCCAGAAAGTGTTGGTGGATGAGCCAACGGTGGAAGACACCATAGCCATCCTACGTGGGTTGAAAGAGCGTTATGAGCTGCACCACCATGTAGAAATCACCGATCCGGCGATTGTTGCGGCAGCAAGTTTATCTCACCGCTATATATCAGATCGCCAATTGCCTGATAAAGCTATTGATTTGATCGATGAAGCGGCGTCGAGCATCCGGATGCAAATTGACTCCAAACCGGAAGCACTCGATAAGCTGGAACGCAAAATAATCCAATTGAAAATCGAGCAGCAAGCGCTCTCCAATGAGCACGATGAAGCTAGCGAAAAACGTTTGGCGATCTTAAATGAAGAGCTGCAAGAGAAAGAACGTGATTATGCTGAGCTGGAAGAAGTATGGAAAGCTGAAAAAGCGGCACTTTCTGGTACACAGCATATCAAAGCTGCATTAGAGCAAGCGCGAATGGATCTTGAGGTCGCACGCCGTGCGGGTGATTTGAGCCGCATGTCAGAGCTGCAATATGGCCGCATTCCTGAGCTAGAAAAGCAGCTCGATCTGGCCGCGCAAGCTGAAATGCAGGAAATGACCCTGCTGCGTAATAAAGTGACGGATGCTGAAATTGCCGAAGTGCTTTCTAAGCAAACTGGCATTCCTGTGTCGAAAATGCTGGAGGCCGAGAAAGAAAAGCTACTGCGCATGGAAGAAGTGCTGCATAAACGCGTGATCGGCCAAAAAGAAGCGGTCGAAGTTGTGGCGAATGCGATTCGTCGTAGCCGCGCGGGGCTTTCTGATCCGAATCGTCCGATTGGTTCCTTCTTATTCTTAGGGCCAACTGGGGTCGGTAAAACCGAGCTATGTAAAACCTTGGCCAACTTCCTCTTTGATAGTGAAGATGCCATGGTACGCGTAGATATGTCGGAATTTATGGAGAAACACTCGGTCGCTCGTTTAGTGGGGGCTCCTCCGGGTTATGTCGGCTATGAAGAAGGTGGCTACTTAACTGAAGCCGTACGTCGTAAGCCCTATTCGGTAATTTTGTTGGATGAAGTGGAAAAAGCGCACCCAGATGTATTCAATATTCTTCTACAAGTATTGGATGATGGTCGTTTGACGGACGGGCAAGGTCGCACGGTCGATTTTCGTAATACTGTGGTGATAATGACCTCGAACTTGGGCTCAAGTCGTATTCAGGAAAACTTTGCAAGGTTGGATTATCAAGGCATCAAAGAACAGGTCATGGATGTAGTAAGCAAACACTTCCGTCCTGAGTTCTTAAACCGAGTTGATGAAAGTGTGGTATTCCATCCACTTGGTCAAGAGCATATTAAGTCGATTGCCTCTATTCAGTTGGCTCGCCTACGTCAGCGTTTGGCTGAACGTGATTACCAACTCGAGGTGGATGATGATGCGCTTGATCTGATTGCTCAAGTTGGATTCGATCCAGTATATGGTGCTCGTCCATTGAAACGAGCTATTCAACAAAATGTTGAAAACCCGCTGGCGAAATCGATTCTGGCTGGAAAGTTCCTCCCTGGGGCGCCCATTTTACTATCGGTAAAAGATGGGAATATTTTCGCTAGTCAGTAGCAGATAAAACATATCTCTATAGAGAAGAAAAAAGAGCCATGTCGAATGGCTCTTTTGCTTATTAATCGAACAGAAAAGTGTTTTTTTTAGTGGGTTTGCTGTTAATTTGTCCGCTTGAACTGAAAAGGTATAAAAAAAGTATTTTAGAGCTTGCCAGATTTTAAAACCTCCCTATAATGCGCCCTCACTGACACGGCAGACGCCGCAAGGCCTCAGGGCTAATCAGTTAGGCTAAGATGCTTCGATGAAGAAAGTTGAAAAAAGAGTTTGACTCTGACAATTATCTCGCTAGAATGCACACCCTCTTCGGTAAGAAAGCTGAAGCAAAACGCTCTTTAACAATATAAACCAATCAATCTGTGTGGGCACTCGTTGATGATAATCGCAAAAGATTTATCAATGAACTGAGTGACCATTTGAATGAGCAATCATTCAGCACAGTCAATTCAACATTACAATGTAATGTTATCAGTATTCATTGAGCCAAAACTTTAATTGAAGAGTTTGATCATGGCTCAGATTGAACGC
>NZ_AOMO01000023.1 GCF_000338875.1 Vibrio mimicus CAIM 602
CCACTGTTTCGTTACATTGCTTTGAGCGGGGTGCGTGAACTGTTTACCGTCGCGGCTTTGCTGCTGGTGGTGGGCATTGCCTTGATGATGCAAAAGCTCGGTCTTTCCATGGCACTTGGCACTTTTTTAGCGGGCGTCATCCTTGCGGAAAGTGAGTTTCGCCATGAATTAGAAATTGCTATCGATCCTTTTAAGGGATTGCTGCTGGGGCTGTTTTTTATCTCGGTCGGTATGGCAGTCGATGTTGGTCTGCTGTTGGTGAAACCTGTATGGATAGCACTCACGGTGCTGGGTTTGGTGATTGTCAAAGGGTTGATCTTATATTTGCTGGCTCGGCTTTCCGGCACTGTTGCAAAAGCACGCAGTAAAATGGCGGTAATTTTAAAGCAAGGGGGGGAATTCGCCTTCGTGATCTTTACTGCCGCCAGCGCAGAAGGATTGCTGAATGCAGAGCAAATTTCCTTCTTGCTGGTGGTAGTCAGTTTGTCTATGGTCACCACTCCCTTATTACTCAGTGCTCAAAAGCACTGGTTTGCCCGCCAACTCAATACGGAAGATGCACCTCTCACGCCCGATGTGGAAAACAAAGAGCCGCGAGTGATCATCGTTGGCTTTGGTCGTTTTGGTCAGATTGTTGGTCGCTTGCTGTACGCCAACAAAATCAAAGTGACCATTTTGGAAAGCGATGCTAGCCAAGTTCGCTTGCTGCGTAAGTATGGCTATAAAGTTTTTTATGGTGATGCCACCAACCTTGAGTTACTGCGCGCCGCAGGCATAGAGCAAGCCGAGGCTTTGGTCATTTGTACTGACGATCCGGAACAAGTGATTAAAATTGTCGAGCTGTGTCAGCATCATTTTCCTAAACTCAAATTACTGGCACGTGCCCGAAGCCGAGTGGAGGCTTACCAGCTATTGAGTCTTGGGGTGCAAAACTACACCCGAGAAACATTTTTAAGTGCACTGGATTTGGGGCGTAAAGCCCTCATCCAGTTGGGGATGCATCCTTATCAAGCTAAGCGTGCTGAAGAGCATTTTCATCGCTTAGATAAAGCGATGCTGAAAGAATTGCTACCGCAGCATAATGAAGATAAACAACTCGAACTGCGTGCCAAAGAAGCGCGCACTGAACTTGAAGAGATTTTCAGCCGTGAGATGGACAGTGACCAACTCTCACGTCGATATTGGGAAAAGGAGTAGTACAATCTCGTGAAACAAAAAAAACGTTTTATAGCCGGAGCAACCTGCCCTCAGTGTAAAACTGCGGATGCATTGCAATGGTGGATGGAGAACAGTATTGAGCTGGTTGAGTGTGTTGAATGCGGCTTCCATGAACAGCGCAAACCTAAGTCACTTGAACAGAGTCAGCATGCGAATGAGCAGATGATCGGGATTTTTAAGCCGGAGTAATTGAGTTTCTGCGTGTGATCTTCATAATGTCGGCAACATTCCTCTCTTAGTCTGTATTGAGCGGTTAAGAGACAACCTCCCTGGAGCAGTTATGAAAATTGAAAAAAACACGGTAGCAAGTCTTGCTTACCAATTGACGATCGAAGATGGCGTGGTGGTGGATCAGTCTACTGTTGATGCGCCACTGGATTACCTGCACGGCCACAACAACCTGATTACAGGTCTTGAGCGTGAGCTGGAAGGCAAAGTGGCTGGCGATAAATTCACAGTAACGATCGCACCGGAAGATGCGTACGGTGAGCACAACGAAGATCTTGTTCAACGTGTTCCTGCTGAAGTGTTCCAAGGCGTTGATGAGCTAGAAGTAGGTATGCGTTTCCTAGCGGATACTGACCAAGGTCCAATCCCAGTTGAAATCACTGAAGTTGATGGTGATGAAGTCGTCGTTGATGGTAATCACATGCTGGCTGGTCAATCACTGACTTTCACGGTTGAAGTTGTTGCAGTTCGCGCAGCAACAGAAGACGAAATTGCTCACGGCCATATCCACCAAGGTGGCGGCAGCTGTGGTGGTCATGATCACGATCATGATCATGAAGGCGGTTGCTGCGGTGGCGAAGGCCACGGCCACGATCACCACGGTCATGGCAAAGAAGGCGGCTGCTGTGGCGGCGGCAGTTGTGGTTCTCACTAATTAGTGAATCCATTTACTCCTAAGTAATACGTAATTCTCGTAGTACGATAGGTTTGAAAAGCGCTAACCGCGATCCGGTTAGCGCTTTTTTATTGCTGATTCAGGCACTATACGCGAATCATCTTAAAGCAATTAAGTGGTTAACTCCGCTGGAGAAAAGAAGTTATGACACAGCCTTTTGCGATTGCAATTCATGGTGGCGCAGGCACGATTTTGCGTGAGCAGATGAGTGAATCATTGCGCACGGACATCCTTAACACCTTAGAACAGGCCGTGCGAGCCGGGCATCAATTGCTGACACAAGGTGCGGATGCCTTGGATGCGGTCGTTGCTGCGGTGACGGTATTGGAAGATTCTCCTTTGTTTAATGCAGGTAAAGGATCGGTACTGACTCACAATGAAATGGTGGAGATGGATGCCTCAGTCATGCATGGTGCAACGCGTGAAGCGGGGGCGATAGCGGGTATACGACACATCAAAAACCCCATCCAACTTGCGCGCGATGTGCTGCGACATAGCGAGCATGTATTTTTGATCGGCGAAGGGGCTGAGCAGTTTGCCTTCCAACAAGGTCATGTGTACACCGAACAAGACTATTTCTTCACTGAACGACGTTATGAACAGCTACAAAACATGAAGCAGCAAGATCGCTTCACGCTTTCAGAAGCTGCCTATCAATCTGGAGCCGACGAACAAGAGCCGCAAAGTGAATATCCCGATGATAAGAAATTTGGCACGGTAGGTGCTGTGGCGCTGGATCAGCATGGTAACTTGGCTGCGGCGACCAGCACGGGCGGGATCACCAACAAGCGTTTTGGTCGGGTGGGAGATTCTCCAGTGATTGGAGCCGGAACCATCGCTGAAAACGGCAATGTTGCGATTTCATGCACAGGAATGGGCGAGTATTTTATTCGTTATGCGGTGGCGGGCGATGTTGCAGCGCGAATGCGTTATCTCAAAGAAGATGTACACACCGCCTGTGAAACTGTTGTGCAGGGTGAGCTAAAAACCGTCGGTGGTGAAGGTGGTTTAATTGCTATCGATGGTGAGGGTGATATTCACTTTGCCATGAACAGTTCTGGTATGTATCGCGCCTGTATTGATCGTCATGGTCAAGTCAGTGTAAAAATTTACGCCGACGAATAACCGATTCTTAATTATCGTTTTCTAATAACTGAATGGATTTTCAAGGTCGTTTTATATGAATTTTTCATGCTTAAAAAATGACTGCAAGGATTCAAATTCGGTGCTAGAATCCATTTTTAACTAGCAATCAGACTTGGAAAGATGGGTAATAACGTAGTCGTTCTTGGCACCCAATGGGGTGACGAAGGTAAAGGTAAAATCGTAGACCTTTTAACTGAAGATGCAAAATACGTGGTTCGCTACCAAGGCGGACATAACGCAGGTCACACACTAGTAATCGACGGTCAAAAAACCGTTCTTCACTTGATTCCATCCGGTATTCTTCGCAACAACGTGAAATGTATCATCGGTAACGGTGTTGTACTTTCACCAGAAGCGCTGCTCAAAGAAATGTCTGGTCTTGAAGATCGTGGTGTTCCTGTTCGCGAGCGTCTTTTCATTTCTGAAGCTTGTCCTCTGATCCTTCCATACCACGTTGCTCTTGACCAAGCGCGCGAAGCCGCTCGTGGCAAGAAAGCGATTGGTACTACCGGTCGTGGTATCGGTCCTGCGTACGAAGACAAAGTGGCTCGTCGTGGTCTGCGTGTTGGTGATCTATTCGACATGGCAACTTTTGCTGAGAAGTTGCAAGAAGTCATGGCATTCCATAACTTCCAGCTTGAGCATTTCTACAAAGTAGAACCAGTAAGCTACGAAGCAGTACTGGAACAAGCTAAAGGTTACGCAGAACTGCTGACTTCTATGGTTATCGATGTGACTAACGAACTTGATGCAGCGCGTAAGCGTGGCGATAAGATCATGTTCGAAGGCGCGCAAGGTACAATGCTGGATATCGATCACGGTACTTACCCATATGTAACCTCTTCAAACACGACTGCTGGTGGTGTTGCTGCGGGTTCTGGTTTCGGTCCTCGTCACCTAGGTTACATTCTAGGTATCGCGAAAGCGTACTGTACACGTGTTGGTGCAGGTCCATTCCCAACTGAACTGTTTGACGAAGTGGGCGAACACTTAGGCGTTAAAGGTCATGAGTTTGGTGCAACCACGGGTCGTAAGCGTCGTTGTGGCTGGTTTGATGCAGTGGCGATGCGCCGCGCAATTCAAATCAACTCAGTAACTGGCTTCTGTCTGACTAAACTGGATGTTCTTGATGGTCTGAAAGAGATCAAGATCTGTACTGGTTACCAAATGCCAGATGGTTCAATTGCTGAAGTTTCACCAATGGCGGCTGACGCATTTGAAAACGTGACTCCAATTTACGAAACTATGCCTGGTTGGTCTGAAACGACTTTCGGTGCAAAAACTCTGGCTGAACTGCCACAGACAGCACTGGATTACATCAAGCGTATTGAAGAGCTGACTGGCGTTCCTGTAGACATCATTTCTACTGGCCCAGACCGCAACGAAACTATCATCAAAGTTCACCCATTCAGCGCGTGATCTTGAGATAAAAAATAGTAAGCCGACTCATTGAGTCGGCTTTTTTTTGCCATACTGTTGGTGGTATTTTGTGCGCCTATGGCAAAAAGTTGCCGCAAAAGGGTAAATGAGCCTAAAGCGATGGCATTGAATGCCGATATAGAAAGCAAACCGGGTCAGAGTGCAATGTGGCACGTGATGGCTGCGGTGTTATGTAAGAGTGCAGGTATGAAGCTACGAACGGTAGCCGCTTCCTTATTGCTTGCATGGCACTCCTCGTACAATCCTGCTTATGCAGCGGATTTAGGAGAGCCAGTGCCTATCTATTCGGAAGCTGAGCTAATCAAACTGATTGAAGAAAATAAACATCTTGAGCGCGTAAAAGCCGATAATTGCCAGATCGTGGAAGACATTGTCGCGCGTGCTACGCGTATCAGTCTGCCCTCGTATGAATTCCTGTATGGTGACATGCTGGCGTGGGGCGTGTGTGTTGATCAGGATGTCGAGCTTGGTCTCTATTATATGGAGAATGCGGCGCACCAAGGGCTACCAGCTGCACTTGAGCAGCTTGGACGTTACTACTCCCGTGGCACGTTAGTTCAACAAGACAAAGAACGCGCAATTCCTTATCTGCGTGAAGCTGCTGCAATGGGTAACCTGAATGCACGCATTCAGCTTGCTGAGCTGTTATTGCGTGACTATGGCAGTCCGCTGGATTATGAAGATGCGTATCGTTGGTTATATAACTCAGTGACCGCCGATCAGCGTACTCACAACCGTATAGCACTTCTTCGTCAGGGCTTAGAACGTCGTATGCCGGAGAACATTATCGCGCGAGCAAAACGTCGAGAAACGTTCTGGTAAAGTGCTTTACCAGAACGCAGATTTTTTAGTGTAAAAGTTATTAGCGTAAAAACTGACGCATCTCCTGCAGTGCTTGCATAATCTGCTGACTGGAAATTTGTCGCTCCTTCTCAGGCATCAGGTCGGCACTTAAGGCTTCAACGCGGCCACTAGGATAACTGACCAACATCTCCTTATCGCTCACCAACGCATAGTTAAAGTAACTACCGATAATCGTCCATTCCCTCTGCGGACTTTCTTGCCAAAGCGGATACCCTAACGCAAATTCATTCATCGGGTTTTGTACTCCTAACACTTCTTGCATCAGCATAGGCGCCACATCAAGGTGCGTGGTTTTATGGGTGAGCACAGTACCTTCTTTCTCTGGAATATAGATATACAGCGGTACATGAATCTGCGCCATGCTGTAGTTACTGCCATGCCCCCAATAATTCTGTTGATTGTCATTAAACTCCTCACCATGGTCAGAAGTAATGATCACGATCGTATTGCTCAGCTCGTTGCGGGCTTTCAGCTCATTGAGCACTTTACCGATCAATGAATCTGCGTAATAAACCGCGTTGCGATAGCGGTTACGATAGGGCTCAGGATCAAAACTGTTGTTGAGTTTGATGTGATCGACGCGTTCCCAATAAGGAGTAAACGGCGGCGTCATAGTGGATGGAAAATCTGCTGCATGTGCTGAATCGTAAAACAGAAACCCGAAGTAAGGCTGCTGGCGATCCCGCTGATTGAGAAAGCTGAGAAAATCTTCGGTAATCCGTTCATCGCGTTGCGGTGGTGTTTCACCCGGTGTCACTGTGCGTAGTTGTGGGATTTTGCTAAAGATCGTCCGATCAAAAGGCGGGCTGTTTAAAGGTGCCGAGCTGTAAATCGCAAATTGATAATTGAGATCGGCGAGTGCCTGCATTAATTGAGGACGCGTCTGACTACTTTGAAACTCCTCCCAATAAGTGGCTGGTAAACCATAAAACAGACTGAATAGTCCGGCTTGAGTCGAGTTTCCACCACTTAAATGATGGGTAAAGCGAGTTGCTCCTTGACCAAAATTCGCAATGTTTGGAGTGACTTCACGATTGGCATCATCAAAACGCCAAGCATCAATGCTAATCACCAAAATGTTCGGGCGCTGTGCGGGTGGCTCGATGCGCAGTGGGCGTAGTGGGTAGTTTAAAGCGCTACTGGATGGAGCATGAAAATCCACTTGTTGACTGCGAACCGCTTGCGCATCGACGACACCAAGTTGATCGAAAAAGCGCTTAGCCGTCAAAGGATAATAGAGCGGCCAGTGGTAACTGTAGCTTGGGATTTCGCTGTCATAAGTGGCATCTTTCCATGCATGAATCATTTGGCTGCTCAGTAGAGCCAGTAGCCACATGCCGCAGGCCATTCTAATTAAGCGTGAACGTTGTATATGGTGTGCCAGTTTCATTACTAGCCATTGTGCAAGACCAACAATCATCACGATCAAGCTTGCCATCATTAGGGTGTACCATGACACGCTTATAACCTGCTCGCCACCATGCAGCAGTAGATCCCACACAAAACCACTGAGATGGAAACGATATTGTTGGTACACCTCAATATCGACCAACAGCAAAATACTGACTATCCAAGACACCAAAAAGACGGCGCCATGCAACAATCGACTTGGTAGCCAGACCAAGGCGAGTGCGCTGAGGGTGATCGCAAAGGCGAATAAGCCAAACCAGCCAAACTGAGTGGTCAAAAGATAAGTATAAGCTGTCGTGTTGCCAGCACTGACCTCCATCCATTTCAGATAAGGCAGACCTAACACACTTAATAAAACGGCGTTCAAAATAAAGTGACTAAAAAGCCACTGTATATTCTTTTTTATCATCAATAACATGTGGAATCCCCGTATCAGATGGGATTGGTTGGACAGCAAAATCGTTGCAAATAATAACTTAAAAGTTGACTCAAGTCACATTACCTAGAATGATGAACTGGTTCTGTGCGTTGTCATTAGTTGTTAGTAGTGACAAAGCAGTAGGATATAACTAACACCTTCCTAGATAAGCAGGTCTGCCTATGTCTGATACCACACATCTTGATCCTTTCGCTGATCGCGAAGCCGACAATTATGACAATCCAATTCCGAGTCGTGAGTACATTCTCGAATTTTTAACCCAAGCCAATGTTCCCATGAATCGCAACGATCTGTTCGAAGCCCTGAAACTCGAGGGTGAAGAGCAATATGAAGGGTTGCGTCGCCGCCTACGGGCAATGGAACGAGATGGCCAACTGGTGTTCACACGCCGCCAATGCTATGCCTTGCCAGAAAAGTTAGAAATGGTGAAAGGCTATGTGATTGGCCACAAAGATGGCCATGGCTGGGTACGTCCAGAAGGAAGCCTCAATAAAGAAGGCGATATCCTGTTACCTCATCATCAGATGCGTACGCTAATCCATGGTGATTATGTATTAGTTCAACCAAGCGGTACCGATAAACGTGGCCGCAAAGAGGGGCGTCTGGTACGCATTTTAGAAGAACGCAATGGCCAAATTGTTGGACGTTTCTTCTTTGAATATGGTTATTCCTACGTGGTGCCGGATGACTCACGTATTCACCATGACATTTTGATCCCGAATGACTTACGTGCCGGAGCGCGAATGGGCAATGTGGTGGTGATTGAAATTACTGATCGTGGCACGCGCAATCGCGGCATGATGGGTAAAGTGGTTGAAGTTCTTGGCGAAAATATGGCGCCGGGTATGGAAACACAAATTGCTATTCGCACTCACCAAATTCCTCATGAATGGCCAACAGAAGTTGAACAACAAGTTGCTGGGCTAGGCGAAGAAGTGCCTGAAGAAGCCAAGCAAGGTCGTGTCGATCTGCGCGCTTTGCCATTGGTGACTATTGATGGTGAGGATGCCCGCGACTTCGATGATGCAGTGTATTGTGAAGCGAAAAAAGGGGGCGGCTGGCGTTTATGGGTGGCGATTGCCGATGTGAGTTATTACGTACGACCTGATACGGCTCTGGATAAAGAGGCGATCAATCGCGGTAACTCGGTTTACTTCCCATCGCAAGTTGTCCCAATGTTGCCTGAAGTGTTGTCTAACGGCCTCTGTTCACTCAACCCACAAGTGGATCGCTTGTGCATGGTGTGTGAAATGACGGTATCGGAAACGGGTAAACTTTCTGGCTACAAGCATTATGAAGCGGTGATGAACTCACACGCTCGTCTGACTTACACCAAAGTGCACGAAATCCTCGAAGGGGATGAAGAGCTGCGTGAGCGCTATAAAGCGTTGGTTCCGCATCTTGAAGAGCTGCATAGAATGTATCAAGTGCTCAAAGGCGCGCGTGATGAGCGTGGCGCGATTGAGTTTGAAACCGTCGAAACCAAATTCATCTTCAATGCTCAACGTAAAATTGAAAGCATTGAGCCGGTGATCCGTAACGATGCTCACAAGCTGATTGAAGAGTGTATGATCCTCGCCAACATCGCCTCTGCCTCTTTGGTGGAGAAAGCGAAAGAAGCGGCGTTGTACCGTGTCCATGAGCCACCAGGTGAAGAACGTTTAACGGGCTTCCGTGATTTCCTCGGTGAGTTGGGATTGGATCTCTCTGGTGGCCTTGAGCCGTCACCGACCGATTACGCGAATCTGATGAAACAAATCGGCGAGCGTCCGGACAAAGAGCTTATCCAAACGATGCTGCTGCGTTCCATGAAGCAAGCGGTGTATAACGCGGATAACGCGGGTCACTTTGGCTTGGCGTTGAAACGTTACGCGCACTTTACTTCGCCAATCCGTCGTTATCCGGATTTGCTGCTGCATCGTGCCATCAAATACTTGATCGCTAAACACGAAGGGCGTAACCAAGACCGTTGGACTCCAACAGGTGGTTATCACTATTCCTTCGATGATATGGATTTCTACGGTGAACAGTGTTCTATGACTGAGCGCCGAGCCGATGATGCAACACGCGAAGTGTCTGATTGGCTCAAATGCGAGTACATGCAAGATCATGTGGGTGAAGAGCTTGAAGGTGTGGTCGCTAACGTGACCAGTTTCGGTTTCTTCGTACGTCTAACTGAGCTGCATATTGATGGCTTGGTGCATATTTCGACTTTGGCTAACGATTACTACCATTACGATCCGATCGGACAGCGTCTGGTTGGTGAAAGCTTTGGCGCCATCTACCGCCTTGGTGATGCAGTGAAAGTAAAAGTGTTGGCGGTAAACCTTGATGATCGCCAAATTGACTTTGAATTGGTCGAAACAAGTCGTAAGCTACGCGGCCAAGGTAAAACGGCTAAGAAACGTGCCGAAGAAGCCCGAGCGAAAGCACAAGGTAAAAAAGAGGCAGCAACCAAAGGCGGCCGTGGTAAAGCGCCAGTGAAGTCAGAGGCGAAACCTCAGGTAGAAGCGACACGCCACCCAGATGGCGAAGGTCGGAGTAAACCAAAAAAGACTAAAGCGCCGAAAAAACGCAAAGACCAAGCTCGTAAGAAAACCAGTAAAGCACGAGACAAAACCAAATAGGTAAAACATGAGTAACGAATTGATTTATGGCATCCACGCAGTGAACGCGGTATTACAACGCGATCCAGCGCGTTTTGTCGAAGCGTATGTGCTAAAAGGTCGTCAGGATGATCGCCTGCTACCTGTGCTCAATGAACTGATGCGTCTTGGCGTTTCAATTCAAGAGATGAGCCGCAAAGCGCTCGATGACAAAGCGGAAGGCGCGAACCATCAAGGACTGATTGCCCGTGTTAAACCCGCTCGTCAACTCAATGAAAATGATCTTGACGATATCCTCGCTCAGCATGAACAACCTCTGTTGCTGGTGCTAGACGGAGTGACTGACCCACACAACTTAGGCGCTTGCCTGCGTAATGCAGACGCAGCAGGGGTGGCTGCCGTCATTGTACCGAAAGACAAATCGGCACCGATGACCGCAACCGTAAGTAAAGTCGCGTGTGGCGCGGCTGAAACCGTACCGCTAGTGCGCGTCACCAACTTGGCGCGCACGATGCGTGCGTTGCAAGAAAAGGGCGTATGGTTTGTCGGTACAGCAGGTGAAGCCACCCACGACATCTACCAAAGCAAACTGACCGGGCCACTGGCTATCGTGATGGGCGCAGAAGGGGATGGTATGCGTCGCCTAACCCGCGAGACGTGTGATGGCCTGATTAAGATCCCGATGGCAGGGAGTGTCTCCAGCCTGAACGTTTCAGTGGCTTGTGGTATCTGCTTGTTTGAAGCTGTGCGTCAGCGTATGGCTAATTAATAAGCTTACGGTGTATACCTCTGATAGCGGGCACGAAAGTGCCCGTTTATTTTTTCTCTTATTCCTACCTCTCTATTTTCCCCCCAATCTCTTTTCGCTACGACAGCGATTGGATTTAATTCCGTTTATTTTTCAGACATCCCTTGCAACTGAAACTGTGATCGGTATAATGCCCCGCACTGGTTAAGCCAGTTGTGAACCAATGAGCAGCGAGGAGCTGACCCATCTTATTGATAGGTTAGGTAATGTATACTCAGCTTATGTTCGCAGTTAATAAAAATTTAGCTTTCTACTATCTTGCGATAGTTCAGGTTAATCACCTATTAGCTGACAATGCGTCCTAATCTTGGATGCTACGGTTTCACATAAATCAATCGGCATTCACTCGTCTTGACGGGTTTGAGTGGCGATATTGTTTGTGTAATTTTTTAATATTGGAGCTCTGTCTCATGCAGAACCAACGTATCCGTATCCGCCTGAAAGCTTTCGATTACAAACTGATCGATGCTTCTACAGCGGAAATCGTTGAAACAGCTAAGCGCACTGGCGCACAGGTTCGTGGTCCAATCCCACTGCCAACTCGTAAAGAGCGTTTCACTGTTCTTATCTCTCCACACGTTAACAAAGATGCTCGTGATCAGTACGAAATCCGTACTCACAAACGTCTAATCGACATCGTTGAACCAACAGACAAAACTGTTGATGCTCTGATGCGTCTAGACCTTGCTGCGGGCGTTGACGTACAAATTAGCCTAGGTTAAGGGAGATTAGAAGAATGATTGGTCTAATCGGTCGTAAAGTGGGCATGACCCGCGTATTTACTGAAGACGGCGTTTCTATCCCAGTAACTGTTGTTGAAGTTGAAGCAAACCGTGTTTCTCAAGTGAAAACTCTTGAAACTGACGGCTACGCTGCAATCCAAGTAACTGCTGGTTCTAAGAAAGCTAACCGTGTTACTAAGCCAGAAGCTGGTCACTTCGCGAAAGCGGGTGTAGAAGCTGGTCGCGGTCTTTGGGAATTCCGTTTGGAAAACGGTGAAGAGTTTGCAGTAGGTTCTGAACTGACTGTTGAACTGTTCAACGAAGTAAAAAAAGTAGACGTTACTGGTACATCTAAGGGTAAAGGTTTCCAAGGCGCTGTTAAGCGTTGGAACTTCCGTACTCAAGATATGACTCACGGTAACTCATTGTCTCACCGTGCACCGGGTTCAATTGGCCAATGTCAAACTCCAGGTCGCGTGTTCAAAGGCAAAAAAATGGCAGGTCACATGGGTGCTGAGCGTGTAACGACTCAAAACCTAGAGATCGTACGTGTTGACGCTGAGCGCAATCTGCTTCTGATTAAAGGTGCAGTCCCAGGCGCAACTGGCGGTAACGTGATCGTCAAACCAGCTGTTAAAGCGTAACGTCTAGGAGTAAGTAATGGAATTGATGGTTAAAGGTGCTAACGCACTAACTGTTTCCGAAACTACTTTCGGACGTGAGTTCAACGAAGCTCTTGTACACCAAGTAGTTGTTGCTTATGCAGCAGGTGCTCGTCAAGGTACTCGTGCTCAAAAGACACGTTCAGAAGTTTCTGGCGGTGGCGCTAAGCCATGGCGTCAAAAAGGTACTGGCCGTGCACGTGCTGGTACAATCCGTAGCCCAATCTGGCGTACAGGTGGTGTTACTTTTGCTGCGAAACCACAAGATCACAGCCAAAAAGTAAACAAGAAAATGTACCGTGGTGCTATGAAGAGCATTCTGTCTGAGCTAGTTCGTCAAGAGCGTCTAATCGTTGTTGAAAACTTCTCAGTTGAAGCTCCAAAGACCAAAGCTCTGGTAGCTAAGCTAAAAGAACTTGAGCTGAACGATGTTCTCATCGTTACTGGCGAAGTAGACGAGAATCTGTTCTTAGCTGCTCGTAACCTGTACAAAGTTGACGTGCGTGACGTAACTGGTATCGACCCAGTAAGCCTGATCGCATTTGACAAGGTTCTTATGACTGCTGCTGCAGTTAAGCAAGTTGAGGAGATGCTGGCATGATCCGTGAAGAGCGTCTACTAAAAGTTCTACGTGCTCCGCACATCTCTGAAAAAGCAACTATGTCTGCTGAGAAAGCGAACACTATCGTTTTCAAAGTAGCAAAAGATGCAACTAAGAAAGAGATCAAAGCAGCTGTAGAAAAGCTATTTGAAGTTGAAGTTAAGTCTGTAAATACCCTGATCATCAAGGGTAAGACCAAGCGTCAAGGTCTGCGCCAAGGCCGTCGTTCAGACGTGAAAAAAGCGTACGTGACTTTGAATGAAGGTCAAGATCTTGACTTCGTTGGCGGCGCGGAATAACAGGAGTAGTTGAAAAATGGCTATTGTTAAATGTAAGCCGACTTCGGCTGGTCGTCGTCACGTTGTTAAAGTTGTTAACGCTGACCTGCACAAGGGTAAGCCATACGCCCCTCTTCTAGAGAAAAACTCTAAGAACGGTGGTCGTAACAACAACGGTCGTATCACAGTACGTCACATCGGTGGTGGCCACAAGCAACACTACCGTTTGGTTGACTTCAAACGTACTAAAGACGGTATCCCAGCGAAAGTTGAGCGTCTAGAATACGATCCAAACCGTAGCGCAAACATCGCTCTAGTTCTGTACGCAGACGGTGAGCGTCGTTACATCATTGCACCTAAAGGTCTGCGTGCTGGTGACGTTATCCAATCTGGCCCTGATGCGCCGATCAAAGCGGGTAACGCAATGCCTATGCGCAACATCCCAGTTGGTTCAACTATCCACAACGTTGAATTGACTCCAGGAAAAGGTGCACAGCTGGCTCGTTCTGCTGGTGCGTACGCGCAACTAGTAGCTCGTGACGGTGCTTATGTAACTATCCGTCTACGTTCTGGTGAAATGCGTAAAGTGCTGTCTGAAGGCCGTGCAACTATCGGTGAAGTAGGCAACGCTGAGCACATGCTGCGTGAACTAGGTAAAGCTGGTGCAGCGCGCTGGCGTGGTGTTCGTCCAACCGTTCGCGGTGTGGTAATGAACCCGGTTGATCACCCACATGGTGGTGGTGAAGGCCGTACTTCTGGTGGTCGTCACCCTGTATCTCCTTGGGGTGTTCCAACCAAAGGCTACAAGACACGTAGTAACAAACGCACTGACAAGTACATCGTACGTCGTCGTAATAAGTAATCTATTTAAGAGGATAAGCCATGCCACGTTCTCTCAAGAAAGGTCCATTTATTGACCTACACTTGCTGAAGAAGGTAGAGAAAGCGGTGGAAAGCGGAGACAAAAAGCCTATTAAGACTTGGTCCCGTCGTTCAATGATCATTCCAACAATGATCGGTTTGACCATCGCTGTCCATAATGGTCGTCAACACGTTCCAGTTTTCGTAACTGACGAGATGATCGGTCACAAATTGGGCGAATTTGCACCTACTCGTACTTACCGCGGTCACGCTGCGGATAAGAAAGCTAAGAAGAAATAAGGGGTAAATAATGGAAGCTATCGCTAAACATAACTTTGCTCGTATTTCTCCTCAGAAAGCTCGCTTAGTTGCAGACCAAATCCGCGGTAAATCTGTGGATCAAGCTCTAGAACTTCTGACTTTCAGCAACAAAAAAGCGGCTGAACTGGTTAAGAAAGTTCTGGAATCTGCAATCGCGAACGCAGAGCACAACGAAGGTGCAGACATCGACGATCTACGTGTCGCTAAAATCTTCGTAGATGAGGGCCCAGTCATGAAGCGTATTATGCCTCGTGCTAAAGGCCGTGCGGATCGTATCTTGAAGCGTTCAAGCCACATTACTGTGGTTGTCGCAGATCGCTAAGAGACTAGGAGAGTAAGCAATGGGTCAGAAAGTACATCCAAATGGTATTCGTCTAGGCATCGTTAAGCCTTGGAATGCTACATGGTTTGCTAACACCAAAGATTTCGCTGACAACCTAGACGGCGACTTCAAGGTACGTCAATACCTATCTAAGGAATTGGCAAACGCGTCTCTGTCACGCATCGTTATCGAACGTCCTGCGAAAAGCATCCGTGTGACTATTCACACTGCTCGACCAGGTGTTGTTATCGGTAAGAAAGGCGAAGACGTTGAAAAACTGCGTGCAGCAGTAGCAAAAATTGCTGGCGTACCAGCGCAAATCAACATCGCTGAAGTACGTAAGCCAGAGCTGGATGGTCAGCTTGTGGCTGATAGCATCGCGTCTCAACTAGAGCGTCGCGTAATGTTCCGTCGTGCTATGAAGCGCGCAGTACAAAACGCAATGCGCCTAGGCGCTAAAGGTATCAAAGTGGAAGTAAGCGGCCGTTTAGGCGGCGCTGAAATCGCTCGTTCAGAGTGGTACCGTGAAGGTCGTGTACCTCTACACACTCTGCGTGCTGACATTGATTACGCAACTTCTTCGGCTCACACCACCTACGGTGTAATCGGCGTTAAAGTCTGGATCTTCAAAGGTGAGATCCTGGGCGGTATGCCAGCAGCAACTGAAGCTGCAGAGCCAAAGGCTGACAAGCCGAAGAAGCAGCGTAAAGGCCGTAAGTAAGGAGTCGACAGATGCTACAACCTAAACGTACTAAGTTCCGTAAGGTTCAGACTGGTCGTAACCGTGGTCTAGCGAAAGGCACTGAAGTTAGCTTCGGCTCTTTTGGTCTTAAAGCTGTTGGCCGTGGTCGTCTGACTGCTCGTCAAATCGAAGCAGCACGTCGTGCTATGACGCGTCACATCAAGCGTCAAGGTAAAATCTGGATCCGTGTGTTCCCAGACAAGCCAATCACTGAAAAACCACTAGAAGTTCGTCAAGGTAAGGGTAAAGGTAACGTTGAGTACTGGGTAGCCCAAATCCAACCTGGTAAGGTTATGTACGAAGTTGATGGTGTACCTGAAGAATTGGCACGTGAAGCGTTCCGCCTAGCGGCTCGCAAACTGCCATTCAAGACTACATTTGTAACTAAGCAGGTGATGTGATGAAAGCACAAGATCTACGCGAAAAGAGCGTTGAAGAGCTGAACTCTGAGCTACTGAATTTGCTGAAAGAACAGTTCAACTTGCGCATGCAAGCTGCGACTGGTCAACTGCAGCAGACTCATACTCTGAAAGCTGTACGCCGTGATATCGCACGTGTGAAAACTGTTTTGACTGAGAAGGCAGGCGCATAATGAGCGACAAAATTCGTACTCAACTAGGTCGTGTTGTTAGCGACAAGATGGACAAGTCTATCGTTGTTGCTATCGAGCGCATGGTGAAGCACCCTATCTACGGTAAATTCGTTAAGCGCACGACTAAAGTACACGCACATGACGAAAACAACGAGTGTGGCATTGGCGACACCGTTGAAATTCGTGAATGTCGTCCACTGTCTAAGACTAAGTCTTGGACTCTGGTGAAAATTGTAGAAAAAGCGAAGATCTAATCTCCACTCTTTCTCGCAAATCAGGCGGCTCCAATTATTTTTGGAGCCGCTTGTTTTTTGACTACCCAATCAAAAAAAAGGGTGGTACAATTCGCGTCCCTTTAAAGAGGCAGCCCGACCCGAGATGGGTCTAGTTTTTTTAATATTTAGCGGAGCACTAACATGATCCAAATGCAAACTATGCTGGATGCAGCTGATAACTCAGGCGCTCGCAGCGTAATGTGTATTAAGGTTCTGGGTGGCTCTCACCGTCGTTACGCCCACGTTGGCGACATCATCAAAGTTACCGTTAAGGAAGCAATTCCTCGCGGTAAAGTAAAAAAAGGTGATGTGTTAAAGGCGGTGGTAGTTCGCACCCGTAAAGGCGTACGTCGTCCAGACGGTTCTGTCATTCGCTTCGACCGTAATGCTTGCGTTCTGTTGAACAACAACAGTGAGCAACCTATCGGTACACGTATCTTTGGTCCAGTGACTCGTGAACTTCGTAATGCGAAATTCATGAAGATTGTATCACTGGCTCCAGAAGTTCTGTAAGGAGCGGCAACAATGGCAGCTAAAATCCGTCAAAATGACGAAGTAATCGTTCTTGCTGGGAAAGACAAAGGCAAGAAAGGTAAAGTAACTAAGGTTCTGGCAACTGGTAAAGTTATCGTTGAAGGTATCAATCTAGTTAAGAAACATCAGAAACCTGTTCCTGCAATGGGTGTCCAAGGTGGCATCGTTGAGCAAGAAGCAGCGATCGATGTTTCTAACATTGCGATTTTCAACGTAAAAACTGGTAAAGCAGACCGCATCGGTTTCCGTTTCGAAGATGGTAAGAAAGTTCGTTTCTTTAAATCTAACAACGAAATCGTTTCTAACTAATTAGAAGTAATTTGGAGTTCTACTATGGCGAAACTGCATGATTACTACAAGTCGTCTGTAGTCGCTGAGCTGACCAAACAGTTCAGTTACACAAGCGTCATGCAAGTCCCTAGAATTGAGAAAATCACCCTCAATATGGGCGTTGGTGAAGCAATCAACGATAAGAAACTACTGGAAAATGCTGCGTCTGATATGGCGATCATCTCTGGCCAAAAGCCACTGATCACTAAAGCGCGCAAATCTGTAGCTGGTTTCAAAATTCGTGAAGGCTACCCAATTGGTTGTAAAGTAACCTTGCGTGGCGAACGCATGTGGGATTTCTTGGAGCGTTTGATTTCTATCGCTCTACCACGTGTACGTGACTTCCGCGGTGTTAACGGCAAGTCTTTTGACGGTCGTGGTAACTACAGCATGGGCGTTCGCGAGCAAATCATCTTTCCGGAAATCGACTACGATAAAGTCGATCGTGTACGCGGTCTTGATATCACTATCACGACTACCGCTGGTACCGATGAGGAAGGCCGTGCTCTGCTGGCTGCCTTTAACTTCCCATTCCGTAAGTAAGGTGAAGGGTTACTGTTATGGCTAAACAATCAATGAAAGCACGTGAAGAAAAACGTGCGAAGCTGGTAGCTCAGTTCGCTGAAAAGCGTGCAACTCTGAAAGCTATCATCAGCGATGTAAACGCATCTGAAGAAGATCGTTGGAACGCGGTTCTTAAACTGCAATCTCTTCCACGTGATTCAAGTCGTTCTCGTCAGCGTAACCGTTGCAACCAAACTGGTCGCCCACACGGTTTCCTACGTAAGTTCGGTCTAAGCCGTATTAAAGTTCGTGAAGCTTGCATGAAAGGCGAGATTCCAGGACTTCGTAAGGCTAGCTGGTAATTGCCACTTAATCATTTGGAGTAAAGTTTATGAGCATGCAAGATCCGATTTCGGATATGCTGACCCGCATTCGTAACGGTCAGGCAGCAAACAAAGTTGCTGTAAAAATGCCTTCTTCAAAGCTGAAAGTTGCAATTGCTGCACTTCTGAAAGCAGAAGGTTATATCGCTGATTTCGCTGTTGAAGGCGAAGTGAAAGCAGAGCTGGAAATCACTCTTAAGTATTTCCAAGCAAAACCAGTAATCGAGCAAATCAAACGCGTTTCTCGTCCAGGTCTTCGTGTTTACAAGAAGAAAGACGAGCTGCCATCTGTAATGGGTGGTCTAGGCGTTGCTGTCGTTTCCACTTCCAAGGGTCTGATGTCAGACCGCGCTGCTCGTAAAGCAGGTCTTGGCGGTGAAATCATTTGCTACGTAGCATAATTAAGGAGTAGAACATGTCTCGTGTTGCTAAAGCACCTGTCGCTATTCCAGCTGGCGTAGAGGTGAAACTGAACGGCCAAGAGATCACTATCAAAGGTGCTAAAGGCGAACTTTCTCGCGTTTTCCACAAAGGTGTAGTGATCGCACAAGAAGACAACCAATTGACTTTTGGTCCACGTGAAGGCGTAGCCAATGCATGGGCACAAGCAGGTACTGCACGTGCTCTAGTTAAGAACATGGTTGTTGGTGTTACTGAAGGCTTTACTAAGAAACTCGTTCTGAAGGGTGTTGGTTACCGTGCTGCTATGAAAGGCAACGCTGTAGGCTTGACTCTGGGTTTCTCTCACCCTGTTGAGCACGAGCTGCCAGCGGGTGTTAAAGCAGAATGTCCAAGCCAAACTGAAATTGTCCTAACTGGTTGCGATAAGCAAGTAGTTGGTCAAGTTGCGGCTGACATTCGTTCTTACCGCGCGCCTGAGCCTTACAAAGGCAAAGGTATTCGTTACGCAGATGAAAATGTGCGTAGTAAAGAAGCTAAGAAGAAGTAAGGTAACACTATGGATAAGAAAGCATCTCGCATCCGTCGTGCTACACGTGCACGTCGTAAGATTGCAGAACTGGGTGCAACTCGCCTAGTAGTACACCGTACTCCTCGTCACGTGTACGCACAAGTGATTGCAGCTAATGGCTCTGAGGTTATCGCCGCCGCTTCTACTGTAGAAAAAGCGATCCGTGAGCAAGTGAAATACACCGGTAACATCGATGCAGCGAAAGCAGTGGGTAAAGCTGTTGCAGAGCGCGCACTTGAAAAAGGCGTAACTGTAGTTGCGTTTGATCGTTCTGGTTTCCAATACCACGGTCGAGTAGCAGCGCTAGCAGATTCTGCTCGCGAAGCTGGTCTGAAATTCTAAGGTAGGGTTGGAAGATGGCTAAAGAACAACAAGTTCAAGCGAATGATTTGCAAGAAAAATTAATCGCAGTTAACCGCGTTTCTAAAACGGTTAAAGGTGGTCGAATCATGAGCTTTACTGCACTGACTGTAGTTGGTGACGGTAACGGTCGTGTAGGTTTCGGTTACGGTAAAGCCCGTGAAGTACCTGCTGCGATCCAAAAAGCAATGGAAAAAGCACGTCGTAGCATGGTTACGATCGCGCTGAACGAAGGTACTCTTCATCACCCAGTGAAAGGTCGCCATTCGGGCTCTAAAGTTTACATGCAGCCTGCTGCAGAAGGTACTGGTGTAATCGCAGGTGGTGCGATGCGTGCAGTGCTTGAAGTTGCTGGTGTACACAACGTTTTGTCTAAAGCGTACGGCTCTACTAACCCAATCAACATCGTTCGTGCAACGATTGATGCGCTAGTAGACGTTAAGTCACCAGAAATGGTTGCTGCTAAACGTGGTCTAACTGTTGAAGCGATTTCGGAGTAAGAACACATGGCAACTATTAAAGTAACTCAAACTAAAAGCTCAATTGGTCGCCTGCCAAAGCACAAAGCTACACTGCGCGGTTTAGGTCTTCGTAAAATCAACCACACAGTAGAACTTGAAGATACGCCATGTGTTCGTGGCATGATCAACAAGGTTTACTACATGGTTAAAGTTGAGGAGTAATCATAATGTTATTGAATACTCTATCACCGGCTGCGGGTTCTAAACATGCTCCTAAGCGTTTAGGTCGTGGTGTCGGTTCTGGCCTTGGTAAAACAGGTGGCCGTGGTCACAAAGGTCAAAAGTCACGTTCTGGCGGCAAAGTTCGTCCAGGTTTTGAAGGCGGTCAAATGCCTCTGAAACAACGTCTACCAAAATTCGGTTTCACTTCTCGTAAGAGCTTTGTGTCTGCTGAAATTCGTCTGTCTGAACTGGCGAAAGTAACTGGTGACGTAGTTGATCTGAACGCTCTGAAAGCGGCAAACCTTGTTACTAAAAACATTGAGTTTGCAAAAATCGTTCTTTCTGGCGAGATCAACAAAGCAGTGACTGTAAAAGGTCTGCGCGTGACTAAAGGCGCTAAAGCTGCAATCGAAGCTGCAGGCGGTAAAATCGAGGAATAATCTCGAGGATTGAGGTACAGATGGCTAGAAAACCAGGACAAGATTTTCGTAGTGCTCAGAGCGGCTTAAGTGAACTAAAGTCGCGCTTATTCTTCGTAATTGGTGCACTTTTAGTATTCCGAGCCGGCTCTTTTGTGCCGATTCCTGGTATTGACGCTGCTGTACTTGCCGAATTGTTCGAACAGCAAAAAGGTACCATCGTAGAAATGTTTAACATGTTCTCCGGTGGTGCTCTTGAGCGTGCATCTATTTTAGCACTGGGCATCATGCCGTATATTTCGGCATCAATTGTTGTCCAGTTGCTAACAGTAGTTCATCCAGCGTTAGCGGAACTCAAGAAAGAGGGTGAAGCAGGCCGTCGTAAGATCAGCCAATATACGCGCTACGGCACGCTTGTACTTGCAACATTCCAAGCAATTGGTATTGCAACAGGCTTACCAAACATGGTCAACAATCTGGTCGTTATCGACCAAACCATGTTTACCCTGATTGCGACCGTGAGTTTAGTAACCGGTACCATGTTCTTGATGTGGTTAGGTGAACAAATTACAGAGCGTGGAATTGGAAACGGTATTTCGATACTGATTTTCGCAGGTATTGTTGCTGGATTGCCATCGGCAATCGGTCAAACAATCGAGCAAGCGCGTCAAGGTGAACTGCATGTACTTCTTCTGCTGTTAATTGCAGTACTTGCTTTTGCTGTGATTTACTTCGTTGTTTTCATGGAGCGTGGTCAACGTCGTATCGTTGTTAACTATGCGAAGCGTCAACAAGGTCGTAAAGTGTTCGCAGCACAGAGCACGCACCTGCCGTTGAAAATCAACATGGCTGGTGTAATTCCTGCGATTTTTGCGTCAAGCATTATCCTGTTCCCAGGAACATTGGCGCAGTGGTTTGGTCAGAACGGTGAAAGCAGCACATTCGGTTGGCTAACTGATGTGTCTTTGGCTTTGAGCCCAGGCCAGCCTCTGTATGTAATGCTTTATGCAGCGGCGATTATCTTCTTCTGTTTCTTCTATACCGCGTTGGTGTTTAACCCGCGTGAAACAGCAGATAACCTGAAGAAGTCTGGTGCATTCGTACCCGGTATCCGCCCAGGTGAACAGACAGCGAAATATATCGATAAAGTAATGACACGTTTAACTCTTGCGGGTGCACTGTATATTACTTTTATCTGTCTGATCCCTGAGTTCATGATGGTCGCGTGGAACGTACGTTTCTACTTTGGCGGCACATCACTACTGATTGTAGTTGTCGTGATCATGGACTTTATGGCACAGGTACAGACCCATTTGATGTCTCATCAATATGAGTCTGTGTTGAAAAAAGCAAATCTGAAAGGCTACGGCCGTTAATACGGCAGCAGTTCAGATAGATTTACGGAGTTTAGCAATGAAAGTTCGTGCTTCCGTTAAAAAAATCTGCCGTAACTGTAAAGTTATCAAGCGTAACGGTGTTGTTCGCGTGATTTGCAGTGAGCCAAAGCACAAGCAGCGCCAAGGCTAATTAGCAGAAATTTTTTACTTGAAAATTAAGGTAGTGTCGAGTATATTCCTCGGCCTACCTTTTGCGTGCAAAAGAAGTAGTATACCGCAACGTATCCTCGACGGGCTTTGTTGCGGGTAATTCTTTGATGAAAGTACTAGGAGTGCATAGTGGCCCGTATAGCAGGCATTAACATTCCTGATCACAAACACGCTGTAATCGCTCTAACTGCGATCTACGGTATCGGTAAGACCCGTTCAAAAGCTATTCTAGCTGACCTGGGTATTGCTGAGAGTGTTAAGATCAGTGAACTAACTGAAGAGCAGATCGATCAACTGCGTGATGGTGTAGCTAAGTACACTGTAGAGGGTGATCTACGTCGTGAAGTTTCCATGAACATCAAGCGCCTAATGGATCTTGGTTGTTACCGTGGTCTTCGTCATCGTCGCAGTCTACCACTACGTGGACAGCGTACTAAAACCAACGCTCGCACCCGTAAGGGTCCGCGTAAGCCGATCAAGAAATAATCGGGAAGGGTAGAGTACAATGGCTAAACAACCAACTCGCGCACGTAAGCGTGTACGCAAGCAAGTTGCTGATGGCGTAGCGCATATCCACGCATCTTTCAACAACACAATCGTAACCATTACGGACCGTCAAGGTAATGCTCTTGCTTGGGCAACTGCTGGTGGTTCTGGTTTCCGCGGTTCTCGTAAGTCTACTCCGTTCGCTGCACAGGTTGCTGCTGAGCGTTGTGCTGAAATGGCTAAAGAATACGGCCTAAAGAACCTAGAGGTTATGGTTAAGGGTCCTGGTCCAGGTCGTGAATCTACTGTTCGCGCTCTGAATGCAGCTGGTTTCCGTATCACGAACATCGTTGATGCTACACCAATCCCTCATAACGGTTGTCGTCCACCGAAGAAACGTCGCGTTTAACGTTTCTAGGAAGATTGGAGAAAGATCATGGCAAGATATTTGGGTCCTAAGCTGAAGCTTAGCCGCCGCGAAGGTACTGACTTGTTCCTTAAGTCAGGCGTTCGTGCGATTGATACCAAGTGTAAAATTGATAACGCACCAGGCGTACACGGCGCTCGTCGCGGTCGTCTGTCTGAGTATGGCGTTCAGCTTCGTGAGAAGCAAAAAGTTCGTCGTATTTATGGCGTTTTAGAAAAACAATTCCGTAACTACTACAAAGAAGCTGCTCGCCTGAAAGGCAACACAGGTGAAAACCTGCTTCAGCTTCTGGAAGGTCGTCTGGATAACGTAGTTTACCGTATGGGTTTTGGTGCAACTCGCGCTGAAGCACGTCAGCTGGTTAGCCACAAAGCTATCCTAGTGAACGGTAAAGTAGTAAACGTTCCTTCTTTCAATGTTGCGGCTAACGACGTTGTTGCAATTCGTGAGAAAGCGAAAAAGCAATCTCGCATCAAAGCAGCTCTAGAAGTTGCTGAACAACGCGAAAAACCAACTTGGATTGAAGTCGATGTAAACACGATGGAAGGTACTTTCAAGCGTCTGCCTGAGCGTTCCGATCTGTCTGCTGACATCAACGAACAATTGATCGTCGAGCTTTACTCTAAGTAAGGTTTAAACTAAAGAGAGGACACAATGCAGGGTTCTGTAACAGAATTTCTTAAGCCACGTCTTGTTGATATCGAACAAATCAGCACGACACACGCAAAAGTAACTCTTGAGCCGTTAGAGCGTGGTTTCGGCCATACTCTGGGTAATGCACTTCGCCGTATTCTTCTATCTTCAATGCCAGGTTGTGCTGTTACTGAAGTAGAGATTGAAGGCGTTCTTCACGAGTACAGCACCAAAGAAGGTGTTCAGGAAGATATCCTTGAGATTCTCTTGAACCTGAAAGGTCTGGCTGTTCGCGTTGCCGAAGGCAAAGATGAAGTGTTCATTACACTAAACAAATCAGGCTCGGGCCCTGTGGTTGCAGGTGACATCACCCATGACGGTGATGTAGAGATCGTAAACCCTGAACACGTAATTTGTCATTTAACTTCTGACAATGCTGCGATCGCTATGCGTATCAAAGTAGAACGTGGTCGTGGTTATGTTCCAGCTTCTGCCCGTATCCATACTGAAGAAGACGAGCGTCCAATTGGTCGTCTGCTTGTCGATGCCACTTTCAGCCCAGTAGACAAAATTGCCTACTCAGTTGAAGCGGCTCGTGTTGAGCAACGTACTGACCTGGATAAGCTAGTTATCGATATGGAAACTAACGGTACTCTTGAGCCTGAGGAAGCAATCCGTCGCGCAGCAACTATTCTTGCTGAGCAATTGGATGCGTTCGTAGATCTTCGTGATGTACGTGTACCTGAGGAGAAGGAAGAGAAGCCAGAATTCGATCCGATCCTACTGCGTCCTGTAGACGATCTTGAACTAACAGTTCGCTCTGCTAACTGTCTGAAAGCAGAAGCGATTCACTACATCGGTGATCTGGTACAGCGCACTGAGGTTGAGCTTCTTAAAACGCCAAACCTTGGTAAGAAATCTCTTACAGAGATTAAAGACGTGCTTGCATCACGTGGTCTGTCTCTGGGCATGCGTCTAGAAAACTGGCCGCCAGCGTCAATCGCTGAAGATTAATCGATAATAGTTAGAAGGATTAGGTCATGCGCCATCGTAAGAGTGGTCGTCAACTCAACCGCAACAGCAGTCATCGCAAAGCGATGTTCAGCAACATGGCTAGCTCTCTAGTACGTCATGAAGTTATCAAGACTACTTTGCCAAAAGCGAAAGAGCTGCGTCGCGTCGTTGAGCCTTTGATTACACTAGCTAAGACTGACAGCGTTGCTAACCGTCGTCTAGCATTTGCTCGCACTCGTGATAACGAAGTGGTAGCAAAACTGTTTAACGAACTAGGTCCACGTTTCGCTGCACGTCAAGGCGGCTACACTCGTATTCTGAAGTGTGGTTTCCGTGCAGGTGACAAAGCTCCAATGGCTTACATTGAGCTGGTTGATCGCCCAGAAGTTGCTGTAGAAGCTGCTGCTGAGTAATCAGTTCGTCATGCAATAAAAGAGCCGGGCTAGCCCGGCTTTTTTATTTCTGCTTTCTGCCTTATTTTGCTTGTAGAGTGTTCTACTCTTACTCGCACTCTATCTCGATAGGCTATGTGGTACTACTGCCACAGTTTGCCTAGCGATTCCAATAGGTTTTGACTAGCACCTTGCTGCGTCAAGTATTGCATCAAAACAGGTACAAACTGTTCGACCATGCTGGCATCCAGCCCTAAAGCATTAAAGGCTTGGTTAACTTCTTTGCGTTGCAAAATAGTGCTGAGATTTTGATTAGGGATCAATCCGCTCAATTCATTGAGGTTAGGAATCAACTGGTTCAACTCAATACTTTGCTCTGTATTGAGATGGTTTTGTGCTTGTGTAAGCAATGTAGCCACACCGCCACCCGCTTGTTGTGGAGTTAGTGGTAACTGGCTAGTAAATTGATTCAGCAAGTCTTGTGTGGCTTTGGATTGAGAAAGTGTTTGACCAACCAATCCGGCTAGGTCATTAGAAGCTAATGAATTGAGGCTTGGAAAAGCCAGTGCAGAGGCGCTGGCGAGAGTTGTAATAAATAGGGCAGTAAAACGATAGTGCATAATCACTCTCCATATAGCGCATTACTTAATTTCCTACTAGTCGAAGGTTCGGTCCCAAGCAGTAGGTAGACAATAGTCTAATTAAAAAAGAGCGACCCAGTGGGTCGCTCTTTGTCAAATTATTGCGAAAAGTAAAACCTAAGCTTACAGAATATCCAGCAGTTCTACTTCAAATACCAAAGCTGCGAATGGTGGAATTGCTGCGCCTGCGCCACGCTCACCATAAGCAAGATCCTGAGGAATGTAGAGTTTCCACTTAGAACCTACAGGCATTAATTGCAGTGCCTCAACCCAACCGCGGATAACGCCAGTTACTGGGAATTCAGCTGGTTGACCGCGAGATACTGAGCTGTCGAACACAGTGCCATCAACTAATTGGCCGTGGTAGTGAACGCGAACTGACTTGTCAGCAGTTGGGATCGCACCGTTACCTTCAACCAGAACTTCGTATTGCAGACCTGACTCAAGAACAGTGACTTCTGGACGCAGAGCATTATCTTTCAGGAATGCTTCACCTTCAGATGCAGCTGCTTTTGCGGCTTCTTGGCGAGCTTCTTCTGCGCGCATGTGAATTGCGTGCAGAGCTTGGTTGATCTCATCGATAGAGATCGCAGGCTGTTCGCCAACCAGTGCAGTTGCGATACCTGCAGCAATCGCAGCCACGTTCAGGCCTTCTAGACCGCTGCCAGCCAGTTGCTGACCCATTTGCAGGCCGATACCGTAGCTAGCTTTTTGCTCTACGGTTTCAAATTTAACTTCAGACATAAAAGTCACTCTTGGTCGTTCAATAAAGGCGACAGAATAACAGGTTAGGCATTGTGATGAAACGTCTAGCCTTAGATCCGTAAGGTCAGTGAGGTGTGACTTGTCGCAGAAAGTTCAGCGAAAATCTTCAAGTTTGTGTCAAGCTTTGGCTTTAAGGTTACTCGACTCTATACTCTAACCTCATGAGTTTTTATACTGTGGGCAAGTAATTAAAGGACTTTAAACATGAATCGCCGCCACAAGAAGCCGCAGCAAATTGATTATCTGCCGAAGTGAAGACTTATTGGCAGAAATTAGATTGGCCACACTATCGCCAGCAACTTAGTGAGCTATGGTTACGCCTGCCTGTTTTCCATCGTAGAGGCTTGATGGTACTGGCTCCAGTTGTGTTGGTATTGATGATTGTTCCTTTGCCGGAGAGTAAAGAAGAGGCTATTGAGCCTACATCCTCTACCAAGCGCATTGAAGTGGGGATGAATACGCAAAGTCTGAGTGAGCAACGCTCTCAAAATCAGCAAACGGCACTGAAATCCTCGGCCTGGCAGGAGTACGTCGTTCGTCAAGGAGATACTCTGTCTCAGGTATTCCGCAATAACGAACTGCCGCTAACGGATATCAATGCCTTGGTCAAAGTTGAAGGGGTAGATAAACCACTCAGCCAAATCCAAGCTGGTCAGTTGATTCGCTTTAAGTTGGCCGAAAATGGTCAATTAGATATTCTGCAATTGGAACGAAACAACCAATCAGTGATGTTCTTCCGACTCTCTGACGGCGGTTTTGGGCGCAGTAAATAATCCCCACCACTTAGCAAACAACGCTCTGGGTAACAAAGGCAAAATAATCATTCCGATACCGAGCCAAGTTAGCGCATCTAAAAGCTCATCAAACCAAATTGCCCCAAAGGCAGCGACAAAAATCAGCCCCGAATACTCAGCCAGTGCAATCTGGCTGGCTGACGCTTTCTGGTAGGCGGCAACGGCTAATCCGTTATACAACAGAATCAACCCTGAACTGGCGGCAATCCATAACCATTCTTGTTGTGTCAGCGGTTGCCAATAAGCGGCGGCGAGCAATCCTGAAATGGGCAGTGAAAAAAGGGATGTCCACATTAATGTGGTTACCACTGGTTGCTGCTCAGGGATTGTTCGTGCCAGTAAATTAAACAGTGCCAGTGAAAATGCAGTGCCGAGGGCAAATAGCGCTGCCCAATGAAACTGCGATGGTCGGAGTACAATCAATACGCCAATAAACCCAGTGACAGTCGCTACTATCTTGCCACGGTTGGGTTTCTCTTTAAGAAACAGAATGGAGAGTGGCAGCATCAAAAGTGGGGCGGCGTAAAATACTGCATTCGCTGTTGCCAACGGTAGATAGGAAATAGCGACCACCATGCAACCAGCACCTAAAAGCACTAAGTGGGCGCGTATCCAAGTTATCTTTGGATCATGAAGTTGACGTAAGACTTTTGGTTGTCGCCACCAAAGAGGCCAAATTAAGACAAAGGCGAATAACTGGCGTAAGAACATGTACTGGAAGGGAACCACTTCACCTTGTAGCATTTTGACCGCGACATCGGAGAGTGAAGCCGCCAAATTGCCGAAAATTAACAGCCAAATGGCCAGTGCTGCGTGGCTCATAGTCAGGCTCTTTTCATGTCGATGTGAGGAATACCATCTTCCAGATATGTTTTAGAAGTCGGTTCAAAACCATAGCGGCCATAAAAGTCACGCAGATGCTCCTGAGCACCAATTTCTATCGCTTGTTGAGGCCACAAGTGCTGGCAATGCTCAAGCGCAGTTTGCAATAACAGATGCCCTAAACCATTCCCCCGAGCGCTAGCCTTAGTGGCAACCCGACCAATGCTTACACTCGGGTAGCTGACACCCATTGGCAGCAGGCGTGCGCAAGCAACTAACTCTTTATCTCGGTAGCCGAGTAAATGGTGCACACCAGTCATGCGATCTTTGTTATCTAATTCGGGATAGGGGCAGGTCTGTTCAACCACAAAAACATCAACTCGCAGTTTGAGTAGATCGTACAGCTGTTCGGTCGTTAATTGGCAAAAAGGGATACATTGCCAGGTGATCATTTCTATCTCCTTGAAAATGAGGTCTGCAAGTCAGGTATATCATGCTATGGATCATGAGTTTGACACTGTACCAGTTAGAGAAAAAATGCGCGTTAACAAAGGTTAAACGCGGGTTGGAAAATTTAAATGAAGATTCACTGGAGCTGAAGCGCAAAATAACGATAATAGCGCTTCTTTTTTCGTCACACTGAGGACACCTCTTGAACGCCAATTCTTTTGCAGCTTTGAATCTGAAGCCTGAATTACTCGCTAACCTTGAAACTATGGGGTTTGCAACCATGACTCCGATTCAGGCGCAATCTCTACCCGCTATTCTCAATAGACAGGATGTGATTGGCCAAGGAAAAACAGGCTCAGGTAAAACAGCGGCATTTGGTCTTGGGGTGTTATCAAATCTCAATGTGAAGCGCTTTCGCGTGCAAGCCTTGGTGTTGTGCCCAACTCGTGAGTTAGCTGACCAAGTGGCGACCGATATTCGTACCTTAGGGCGCACTATCCATAATATTAAAGTGCTGACACTGTGTGGCGGTATGCCGATGGGACCACAGATTGGTTCTCTTGAGCATGGCGCGCATATCTTGGTGGGTACACCGGGGCGTATTTTGGATCACCTGAGCAAAGATCGTATCGATCTGAGTGAGTTGAACACGCTGGTATTGGATGAAGCTGATCGCATGTTAGAAATGGGCTTCCAAGAAGCGTTAGAAGCGATCATCGCGGCAGCACCGACTCAACGTCAAACCTTGCTGTTTAGTGCCACTTACCCAGCCAGCATTGAGCAAATTGCACAAAGTGTGACTCGCAATGCGATGATGATTAAAGTAGCGGCGACGCATGATACTTCCAGTATTCGTCAATACTTTTACAAGGTAGATGGCAGCACCGCGCGTGATGAAGCACTGGAAACCTTACTGTTGCACCATCAACCCACCTCTTCAGTGGTGTTTTGTAATACCAAGCGTGAAGTACAAAATGTCGCGGATGCGTTGCATCAAAGCGGCTTTAGCGTGATTGAACTGCATGGTGATATGGAGCAGCGTGAGCGTGACCAAGCCCTAGTGCAGTTTGCTAATAAGAGCATTTCGATTCTGGTTGCGACTGATGTGGCTGCACGTGGTCTGGATGTTGATAATCTTGATGCCGTGTTTAACTACGATTTGTCACGCGATCCTGAAGTGCATGTGCACCGCATCGGTCGTACGGGTCGCGCAGGCAGTAAAGGTTTGGCGTTTAGCTTCTTTAGCGATAACGAGAGCTACCGTGTGGCGCAAATTGATGAGTACATGGATATCGCAATTGAGCCATCTACTTTGCCACAACCTGCGGCAGGTGCGCGCCCTTACGCCGCCAATATGGTGACTATTCAGATTGATGGCGGTAAGAAAGACAAGGTTCGTCCGGGGGATATTCTTGGCGCACTCACCAGTGATGGTGAACTGACGGCGGCGCAGATCGGCAAGATCAACCTATTCCCGATGCGATCTTATGTCGCAGTAGAGAAGAAAATTGCCCATAAAGCGCTGAACAAAATCGCTAACGGCAAGATGAAGGGACGCCAGTTCCGCGCTCGTTTACTTAAATAATCTCACGAATGATTTCTCAGCCGTGCTTTGATGCGGCTGAGGCTAATCGGCGTGATCCCCAAATAAGCGGCGATGTGGTGATCGCAAAGCCGCTCCATCAACTCAGGAAATTGTGCACACATCACCTGATAACGCTGTTCAGGTCGATAGAGCAACATAAAACGCTCTTTTTGCTCTTTGTACAGCAGTTGGGTTTCCAACAAACGCTGATAAAGCGGATGACCGCTAGCACGCCATTCCCGTAATACTTCAATAGGCACTCCCACCAATTGCACTGGTGATAAGGTTTCCAACACAAACGGCGAACCCTGTTCACGGATCAGGCTTTCAAAGCCAATTGCCCAATCTTGCTCCCAGTAGAATTCCTTGCTGAAGCTTTTTCCTTCTTCGGTGAGATAACAAGCGTGGCACAGGCCTTCTAACACCCAATACGCAAACGGAGTTTGCTCGCCTTGCGCGACCAAAATATGCCGTGTGGGTAACTCTAATGGCTGGGCAACGCTCTGTAGCTGTGTGCATTCGGCATCCGAAAAGCCATGATGTTTGAGATAAGCTTGAAACTGCGCTTGCATAAAAGCCTCATAGAAAAAGAGAAACAGCCACTCATGGTGGCTGTTTACTTTACGTGATAACCCTGGTGACTTGAAGCCGCAGCAGTGTTGGTTGCAGTTTCAATATTGGGTTATCGGTGCTTATTTTTGTAGGTCGATACGATACACCGCAAAGCCGACTTCATCGGTAGCGACTTGGGTCATCGGATATTGGCCTTTTTGTTTAATAAACTGGGTTGCCTTATCACTTGGTGAGGTTTCAAAGCGGATATCCAGTTTTGTTTTGCTGGAAATCGGAGCAAATGACCAGTTGTTGTCAGCACTTGGCGTAACTTCACCTTTCTCTTTGCTCACGCGCGCAATGTAATCAGCCACGACTGTACGGTTTTCGTCAGGTGAATCAAACGCAACAAACTTAGCACCAGTGCCAGGGAACTTGTTGCTGTAAGCACGGTAGTTGTTGGTGGCGATCAAGAAGGTCTGCTTGTCATTGATCGGCTTACCTTGATAGGTCAGCTTCACAATACGCTGTGATTTAGGATTGATCAGTTTGCAATCGCCGTCGTAGCGCGCTGGCTGAGTAATATCAATCTGATAGTTCACTCCATCGATCACATCAAAGTTATAGGTACGGAAGTCATTCCAGTTGATCAGTGATTGTGGTGCGCTAGAGGTCACATCAATTTGATTGAATTGACCTGCGGAACACTCCAACCACTCTTTCACTTCATATCCGCTGACCTTCATGGTGACTAAGGTGTTCGGGTAGAGATAAAGATCGGCTGCGTTACGGAAGGTGAGTTCACCAGATTCCACTTCGGTAAAACCGTTGGGATCATCTTTACGGCCACCGGCTTTAAAGGGAGCGGCGGCTGACAGCACTGGTAGACCATCAAGGTTTGGATCGCCTTGAATAAAGCGCTCCACATAATCTTTTTGCGCGAGGTTGACGATTTGTACGGTGGGATCGTCTTGTACCAATGACAAGAAGCTGTACATCACATCGTTCGCTTTACCTATTGGTTGGTTAACAAAATCGCGGGTGCCTTTGTGATCATCTTGCAGTGCTTTCACCATTGCGGTATCGGCTTCGACTAACGCTTTCTTATTGGCTTTATCGAAGATAGGGCGAGCTTCAGATTGACCGGAAGTGACCGTCCAGCGGCCTTGTTGTTTTTCCAACGTCAGATCCATTACCCCAACATGGCTACCCCAGCGTCCCGGCATCACAGCGGTGACACCATTGATGGTGCCTTTATCGATGTCTGCACCCGGTACATTGGCAAAATCTTTACCCGGGAAGACGGCGTGAGAGTGACCAAAAGCAATGGCATCGATGCCTTTCACTTGAGTCAGGTAGTAAACCGAGTTTTCTGCGCCAGCTTGGTATTCTTCGGTGCTAATCCCTGAGTGAGGAATGGCCACAATCACGTCCGCACCTTGTGCTTTCATTTTTGGAATGAGCTTTTCTGCGGTCTGTTTGATATCCGCAGCCGTCACTTTGCCTTCGAGGTTTTTCTTATCCCACACCATGATTTGTGGTGGTACAAAACCGATATAACCAACTTTGATGGTATGTGCTTCACCATCAGTATCTTTGAAGGTGTGCTCTTTAATCACGTAAGGCGTGAAGAGGTGCTGACCCGTTTTGGCATCAAACACGTTGGCGTTGATGTAGGGGAAAGCGGCATCGTTGATGGTTTCTTTTAAGAAATCGAGGCCGTAGTTGAATTCGTGGTTACCAATGTTGCCCACATCATAGCCCAGTGGATTCATCGCTTTGTAAACCGGATGGACTTCACCCGCTTTAATGCCCTTATCCGCCATGTAGTCGCCCATTGGGCTGCCTTGAATCAAGTCGCCGTTATCCACCAACACGCTGTTTTCTACTTCGGCACGGGCTTGTTTAACTAGTGTTGCTGCACGCGTCAGGCCAATTTGATCGGAGGCTTTATCTTTGTAGTAGTCATAATCCATCAAATTAGTATGAATATCAGTGGTTTCGACAATACGCAGTTTGATCGTATCAGCCATTGCAGGGCCAGCCATGGCTAACAGGCCACCGAGAACCGCTAAAGAAACAGGTTTGATCATCATGGTCATCATTGACTCCAGAGTGAGTTGCAGAAAAGAACAAAAACAATCCGATAAATGTAACAAAACTCTATGAAACAATGATTTCACTCATGACTAAACTGTGATGCAACGCGATACCTTTATCTAAATCTGCCCCCTTGATCCCAGTTAGAGCACGACACCTCAAGTTGCTTTTGCGCTCAATCTGCTGACTTTCATCGAATAGAGTCATTTTTAATCGTTTATATCAGCTTTTGGAATAAAAAATGAAATTATAGAATTTCAGGTAATAAATAGAACTGCTCATAATGCCTGCAACAGACCAATAAGGATCAAGATTATGGCGCAGGATGCGGTGACCCTCTTTCGTAAAACCCCTCGCTTAGCCGTTGTGGAAGGCTCAAGTTATTCGCGTGCGACGCGCAGCCAACTGCAAGCGGGTGAAGTGGCGTTGGTGGGCGCAGGTCCGGGTGACCCTGAGCTCTTGACGGTAAAAGCCCTCAGCTACCTACAGCAAGCCGATGTGGTGTTGTACGACTACTTAGTCTCCGAAGACATCATGGCGTTGATTCCGACAGAAACGATTTTAGTCTGCGTTGGCAAACGTGCGGGTCATCATAGTGTGCCGCAAGAAAAAACTAACCAGTTGTTGGTGGACTTTGCCCGTCAAGGCTATCGAGTAGTGCGCATTAAAGGCGGCGATCCCTTCATGTTTGGTCGTGGTGGTGAAGAGCTGGAAGTGCTGTTTGAAGCAGGCGTGAAATTCCAGATTGTTCCCGGCATTACCGCAGCAGCAGGTGCAACAGCGTACGCTGGCATTCCATTGACTCATCGTGATTACGCTCAATCTGCTTTATTTGTGACGGGTCATTTAAAAGCACAAGCCGAGGATTTGGATTGGTCAACACTGGCACGTGGGCAACAAACCTTAGTGATTTACATGGGGTTAAGCAATGCAGCCATGATCGCTCAGCAATTGCAGCAGCATGGCCGTCATGCCAGCACGCCAGTGGCAATCATTGAACGCGGTACACAAACTAGCCAGAAGGTGCTGATTGGCACACTGCAAACCTTGCCAAGTTTGGCGACTCAGGCGCAATCACCCGCGTTGATTGTGGTCGGTGAAGTGGTGGCGCTGGCGGACAAACTGCACTGGTTTGGTGAAAGGCATCAAGCTGAGCAGCTTGAAGCTGCGCAATCGGCCTAAGTGTGAACGCACATCCTCTTGTTCATAACTCATGATTTAAAAGATACGGCGTTGCCAAGGCGCAGCGTCTCGCCGTCAGGCAAGCGAAAAGGAAGCAGGAAAAATGGATCAACAACGTTTAACCCATTTAAAACAGTTGGAAGCAGAAAGTATCCACATCATTCGTGAAGTGGCGGCAGAATTTGATAATCCAGTGATGATGTACTCGATTGGTAAAGACTCATCGGTCATGTTGCATTTGGCACGTAAAGCCTTTTATCCGGGCAAAATTCCTTTTCCTTTGTTGCACGTCGATACCGACTGGAAGTTTCGCGATATGATCGCGTTTCGCGATGCGACAGCAAAAAAATATGGCTTTGAGCTGCTAGTGCATAAAAACCCGGAAGGGTTAGCCGCAGGAATTAACCCGTTCGTGCATGGTTCTTCCAAGCATACCGACATCATGAAAACCCAAGGCTTGAAGCAAGCACTGAACAAATATGGCTTTGATGCTGCTTTTGGTGGGGCGCGTCGTGATGAAGAGAAATCGCGCGCCAAAGAGCGTGTCTACTCTTTCCGCGATAAAAACCATACTTGGGACCCGAAAAATCAGCGCCCAGAGCTATGGCGTACCTATAACGGCCAAATCAACAAAGGCGAAAGCATTCGCGTGTTCCCACTCTCTAACTGGACTGAGCTGGATATTTGGCAATACATCTATTTGGAAAATATCGAGATTGTTCCGCTCTATTTAGCCGATGTACGCCCGGTTGTGCAGCGTGATGGCATGCTGATCATGGTGGATGATGAACGCATGGAACTGCGTGAAGGCGAACAGATTGAACACAAAAGCGTGCGTTTCCGCACCTTGGGTTGTTACCCACTGACTGGAGCAATTGAGTCACAAGCCAACACACTGACTGAAATTATTGAAGAGATGCTGGTAGCGACGTCGAGTGAGCGTCAAGGCCGCGCGATCGATCACGATCAGTCGGGATCAATGGAACTGAAAAAACGTCAAGGTTACTTCTAAGGATCGAAGGAAAGCGTATGAACAATGCAGTGAAAGAACAGCTCGCTGAGCTCGGTATTGAAGGTTACCTCAATCAGCATCAACACAAATCCTTACTGAGATTCTTAACCTGTGGCTCAGTAGACGATGGTAAAAGTACCTTGATCGGTCGCTTGCTCCACGACTCAAAACAGATTTATGAAGATCAGTTGGCGGCCGTACATAACGACAGCCAGCGTGTCGGCACAACAGGCAGTCGCCCAGACTTAGCGCTGCTGGTGGATGGCTTGCAAGCTGAGCGTGAACAAGGCATCACGATTGATGTGGCGTATCGTTATTTCTCAACCCAGAAACGTAAATTCATCATTTCCGATACTCCGGGGCATGAACAGTACACTCGCAATATGGCCACCGGCGCATCGACCTGTGATCTTGCGGTGATCTTGATTGATGCGCGTAAAGGCGTGCTGGATCAAACGCGTCGTCACTCGTTTATCTCCAATCTGCTCGGTTTGAAGCATTTTGTCGTGGCGGTCAATAAAATGGATCTGGTCGATTATTCGCAAGATCGTTTTGAACAAATCCGCGCAGAATACCTCGAGTTTTCTAAGCATTTGCAGGGTGAAACGGATATTCAGATCATCCCACTCTCTGCTTTGGAAGGCGATAACGTCGTAGAGAAAAGCCGTTTGATGGATTGGTATCAAGGCCCATCACTGCTTGAGCTACTGGAAAATGTCGATATTGACCGTGACAAGAGTGGTGGTGAATTCCGCTTCCCAGTGCAGTATGTGAATCGTCCTAACCTCGATTTTCGCGGTTTCGCGGGTACGATCGCTTCTGGTGTGGTGAAGGTGGGCGATAAGATCAAAGCACTGCCATCGGGTAAAACCTCAACTGTGACGCGCATTGTAACCTTTGATGGCGATCTGCCTCAGGCACAAGCTGGATTGGCGGTGACCTTGACTCTGGCTGATGAGATCGACATCAGTCGTGGTGATTTAATTGTGCTTGAAAGCGCACAAGTCGACAGCACTAACCATTTGCTGGCTGATGTGGTGTGGATGACGGAACAGCCGCTGCAAGTTGGCCGTGATTACGATATCAAAATCGCTGGTAAGAAAACCGTGGGTCAAGTGAAAGCTGTGCGCCATCAGTACGACATCAATAACTTGTCGACCTACCACGCGGAGAGTTTGCCGCTTAATGGAATTGGTTTGTGCGAGTGGACTTTGACTCAAACGGTGGCGATCGATAAGTATCTGGATTGTGCCGATACGGGTGGTTTCATCATTATTGACCGTCTGACTAACGTTACTGTTGGCGCAGGCTTAGTACGTGACAGTTTGCAAAATATTGCGGGTCAAACCGAGCAATTCTCCGCCTTTGAATTAGAGTTGAATGCGCTAGTGCGTAAACATTTCCCACATTGGCAAGCGATTGATTTGAGCCGTTTAGGCAAAGCATGAGCGAGGCGCTAATGGTAAAGCAAGGAGAGAGCATGAGCCGTGAACAAGATGCCAATGAGCATAATGTGGTGTGGCATCGTCATGCCGTGGATAAAGAGCAACGTGCGGCGCTGAAAGAGCAGCGCCCAGCGGTACTCTGGTTTACTGGTTTATCTGGCGCGGGCAAATCGACCGTGGCAGGGGCGCTTGAGAACCGTTTAGCCGAGCTCGGTTATCATACTTATCTGCTTGATGGTGATAACGTACGCCACGGTTTGTGTAGCGATCTCGGCTTTTCTGAACAGGATAGACGGGAAAACATTCGCCGCATTGGTGAGCTTGCCAAGCTGATGGCGGATGCGGGTTTGATTGTGCTTACTGCGTTTATTTCGCCGCATCGCGCTGAGCGCCAGATGGTACGAGATTTGTTGCCAGCAGGTGAGTTTATTGAAGTGTACGTCAACACGTCATTGGATGTGTGCGAAGCGCGTGACCCGAAAGGCTTATACAAGAAGGCGCGTGCTGGAGAAATTCGCCAGTTTACGGGCATTGACTCCGCTTACGAATCTCCGCTTAATCCGGATATTGATTTGCCTGCGGGTGAAAAAAGCGTGGATGAGTTGGTGGTGCAGTGCCTGCATGCGTTAGCAGAGCGTAATATCATTCAGCGCCAAGGTTAACTCTTTAGATACCAAGTCAATACAAGTAAATAAAAAACAAAAAGCGACCATCCGGTCGCTTTTTTGATCCTGCTTTGTGAAAGCTACTCACACTGTGTGGTGAATCGAGCTACTGCTCACTTCGGTCTGCACCGTGAATTTTTGGGTAAGCAAGGCCACCAATTGATCGTAGTAAGTCATGTTGGGTTTGTTACCCAGCAGACGACACAGCTCATTCCCCGTTGGCTGAAGCGATAATAGATCAGGCGCACACCTTTGCTGCTCGGTTGCAGATGCAGATTTTTGCCTTGATAGCTGAGCAGTAGAGCGGGTTCGGATTCTATTTCGCCAGATTCCAATTCCGTTGCGTGTAAAAGCCCTAGTTCAATCAACACCAACAAGCTGGAATAGGGCAGTTGGTGACTACCAATATTGATTGCTTGGGTCGTGGTGCGCTTGCCAAGACTAAACAGGCTATTTTGTGCTTTATAGCCAATCAGCAATTTCAAACTGGTGTCTGAACCAAAACTGCACGCGAGAGCAGCGGCGCGTTGCAAAATCTGCGCTTCTTTGGGGGTCATATCTTGCAGCACTTTCAGGGCTTTCATGGAAGTGAAACCGGGGTTGGTCACTTCACGTTTCAGTACTTGCGCCCACAGCCGTTGCATTGAGCTGTTGTGAATATCTTGCGCCATATCGAAAAAGCGATACAGCCAGTCTTGGTCTGGATCGCCCGCTGTTTCATTACGGCATGAGCTATGCGCGAGCTTGATGATCTGCTCTAGGTTTTTCTGGCGTTGCTCTTTACGGTGACGTTCACGCTGCACTGCGCGTTCTAATGCGCTGTTTTCCGGTGTTTCAGTTAATAGTTGAGCATCTAAGCATGATGACGCGCGATCACCAGAATTCGGTTGCCGCTGTCTTTGACATAATGAGAGTGAGTTCGTTTATCTTGGCTCTGTTGAGAGTCATGCTCGATCACAACAGGCGTCGTATTATCCGCCATGCGCTACCTGAAAGCCTCTGCTACGGTTTTTAGTCTGCTTTAAAATTTACTCTGTTCATCGCTGAGCAGCCAGTGAAACTCTCGGACTCAGCGCACAATTTTGTGCTATCACAAATGATAATAAATTGTTAAAGTTGTTATCGTTATTTGTGGGGTGGCTATGAAGTATTGGAAAGAGCGCAAATTGGCCAAGTACCTATCAATCGTGATCTTATTTATCGGCTATTTTTCGGTACTGGCGTATTTATCGAAATATTTGGTGTAATCCTCCCCGCGCGAGGCGCAGGGAGGGCAAGTTTTACATATCGTCGTACTCTGCGATCTCTGTCCCAACAATGGTGTAGGCCGTTTCTGCAAGATCATGACTGAGTGATTCGGTTTTCAATTCCCCAATCACATAAATCACATCCCATAGCTCTTGAATGGGCGCACCTTTTGGAAACTTCACGTAAATGATCTGGTTCGGTGGTGGTGGCGGTACGTGGATACATGCGCCAAAGTAAGGCACCAACAAAAACTCAGTGACTTTTTGATCATCCCCTTCTAGTGGGATCACAAAGCCGGGAATTTTAACTCGGCTGCCATTCAATTCAGTACGTACGGTGCCAAGTTGCTGCTGTTTTGCAGGCTCAGTACCGTTGTGATCCGGCATCGGCATACCTTGTTGATCAAACAGTTTACGCTCTTGTTCGGGGATTAAATCCAACCAGTCGAGCTGCAGTACATCTTGCTCGCTGGCTGGCGCGGTTTCTTGATTTGCCAACAGTGGCGTTGAATACAGCGGGGCCATGATTAGGTTCGCTATCAACATGAAAATTCTCATTAAATGCTTCCTTGTGATCTTCTCGTGTAGAGCAAGCCACATCGATTTTTTCCTATAAGCGAATGGTCATTCCATCACTGAGCGATTGACGATAAGCGCGCAGTGCGGGAATAAACCCAATCACCATTCCTGCCAGTTGTACGCAGCCGAGCAATTGCCACTCATAAGGAGTGAGTCCGGTCAGCGCAATTTGAATGCCGTACTGGCTAGCAATCATTGGGGCTGCCATGGCTAGAAGCAGGTAGAGCATGCTTACTCCAAGCGCAATGCCTAACAGAGTCAGCACGCTGGCTTCGCTCACCAGCAAGGCAAACACATGGTGTGGTCTTGCCCCCATAGCACGCAAAATGGACATCTCTCGACGCCGCTCTTGCAAGCTGGTCAGCAAGCTACTGAGCATGCCGAGCAGTCCTGCGATGACGACAAAAATGGAGACTGCCATCAGCGCTTGTTCAGCGACCGACATCATGCCCCACAGCTCATGCAGTGCTACGCCGGGCATGATAGCGCTGAGCGGTTCTGCCGGATAGTCATTGATCTGCCGCTGCAAGGCAAAAGTTTGGATTTTTGATTTAAGTCCAATCAGCATGGCGGTGATTTGCTTAGGTGTGAAATCACGCTGAGCGAGTTGGTCAGCACTTGGCTGATGCCCAAGGTTTGCTCCCGATTCCCAACCGACATGAATTGCTTCTATCGCTTCTAAGGAAACATGTACGGTTTTATCCACGGGTGTGCCTGTCGGTGCCAATATCCCTACCACAGTAAACGGCAAATTATCGTGGCGGCTAAAACCGACATCACTGATGCCGTGAGCAATAATGACCTTGCTACCAACCTGATAGCCGAGAGACTTTGCCACATCCGCGCCGATCACGGTTTCAAACAGCCCGTTGAACTCTCCACCTTGTGAAAAAGTCAGTGGTTGCTTACTTCCGTAACGATAATGCTCGAAATAGCTGTGATTGGTGCCTAAAACTCGAAACCCTTTGTGCGAATCGCCCAAGGAGATGGGGATTGCCCATTTGACCGCGCGATGCTGGCTAAACTCTTGATAGCTGAGCCAATCAATATTGTTGGTGGCGTTACCAATGCGAAATACCGAGTAGAGCAGCAAATTGACCTGCCCTGAACGCCCGCCGACGATCAAATCGGTTCCAGAAATGGTGTTGGCAAAACTCTCTTTGGCTTGCGTGCGAATCCGTTCAACACCGAGCAGTAATACCACCGCGATGGAAACGGTCAGTACTGTTAACAGCGCGGTCGCTTTACGATTGAGTAAGCTTTTCCACGCCAGATTCAGGATCACTTTCATTGCCAGCCTCCCGCGCGATTGAGTGTCGGTAAGTGGATGCTGCGCTCAAAGAGCTTCTCGAGCGTTGGGTCATGGCTAACAAAAATTAAGGTTGAACCGACACGCTCAGCTTCTTCGCGCAGCAAGGCTATAAAGGCTTCGCGGTTATCAAAATCGAGGGCTGAGGTGGGTTCATCGGCGATGATTAGTTTTGGTTCGCCAATTAAAGCACGCGCCGCAGCAACACGTTGCTGCTGGCCGATGCTCAGCTCGGTCACGGGTTTATTCAGTAACGCGCTGGGCAGGTGTAATCTTTCCAGTAGCGATTGCGCTTTCTGCTGCAAAGAGCCACTGACTTGCTGTTTGCGCAGCGCGGAAAAATGGCACGGTAAGGTCACGTTGTCTAAAACAGAGAGATAAGGCAGCAAATTAAAATGCTGAAAAATATAGCCAATATGGTCAGCGCGAAAGCGATCACGCTGGCTGGCACTCAGTGCACGCAGATCGCTGCCGAGCAAAGAGACCATACCTTGGGTTGCGGTGTTAATACCGGTTAACAAGCTAAGTAAGGTGGATTTACCACAGCCACTCGGGCCTTTGACAAACAGGTGTTCACCTTGGGCAACCTGTAAATGCGCAATATCCAAGGTGGGCGTGCTGGCCCCCGGCCAACAGAAAACTGCGTCATTCAACTCAATCACGAATGAAGCAGAATCAGAACTGTGAGCATGCATCATGGTTCCTCATGTGTGCTTGGGTACTTCAAAGCCATAAAGTCAGGGGTAAGTAGGTACTTACCCCTGATTGTGCATTACAAGTTGATGCGCGTTTGTTTTGCGTTCAGTTGTAGCGCACTTTGCTGCTTTTCGGTTAGCACATTAGCTTGGATTTTCTCTGTGCTTGGGAAATATTGGAACCATTGGGTATCAATCTGTTTTAGCTCTTCGATGGCTTCACAGTGGAACTGATATTGAACCGTGAAAGTGCCGTGTTCATTTTCATGCTCGTGACCTTTATGATCATGTTCAGAATGGTCATGCTTCTCGTGGTGATGAGCGGCTTCATCATGGTGGTGATCATGAGTTTTATCATGGCCATGTTCTTCACCTTCTTGATGAGCATGGTGATCTTCATGCTTCTCACCGCCTAAATTGTGTTTGATAAACACTTCGCGTGTTTCACACTGAGCTTTATTGCTCAGCACAAACAGTTCTTTTGGCAGGTGTAGAGTATCTAGTGCTTGCTTAAGCACTTTCTGTTGGGCTTCATCTTGTGGGGCGTGTTCGAAGCCGACCACATCGGCACCTGGCGCGGTAATTTCAATCAGTAAATCGTGACCATCTTGGGCGATGTTCAATTCTACTTGGCCATGAACATGGGCTTCGTGCTGACGATGTTGGTGGTCATTGTGATGATCGGCCAATGCGTTGCCAGAAAGCGTTGCGCCGACCATCAGCGCGAGGAATGTTGGGTAATGCATGAATAACTCCTAATTAAAACAAAAGAAACAATCGGTTTGGTTTGTTTTAAGCCGCTGGCGGTGAGCGAGCGAAATAGGAGTGCAACACCTGAGTGCGTTGAATGGGTTGTTCAACCCTCGCTTGTGGAGCGTTTTGACGCCAGCTTGGTAACACCCATTGTGTTGTTTTGAGCCCGTGTACGGCACTGGCAAATAACTGGCAGTCGTGTTGTAAGTGGTGCTCAGGATGAAGATCGAGCTGATGGTCAATCACGGCCACGTTAAACCAAAGCGCCAACACCACAGTGAGCATAGCCACTATGGATAAGCGAGTTGGACGTAGCATCTGTACAGACATAGCGTGCGTGACCCTGTATGATTGAGGGTTGTTATAATATAACAAGTCAAAAATCAGGCAAGCGATGATTCAGGCGAGTTTGTGTACTGGTGTGTCGAAAAATGAGCGGGTGAGAAAGTTAGTCCTTACTCACCCCTTTGTCACTTATTTGTCAGTGAGTTATAGGCTTTGTTGAATTAAACCTAGCACGGTTTGAATATCCGCATCGCTTAATGCCCCTTCTTTAACAAACAGCACTTTACCTTGTTTGTCTTGCACTATGATGGCGGAAGATTCGGCTTGTAACTGCCACGCTTTGGCAACCACGCCAGATTCATCGAGCACCATAGAAGACCAAGGAAACTCTTTTTTGCTGTCTTGCGCAGACGATTTCACAAATGAACCTGTGCCCCAAATCGCATCGTCTTGATTGATGATGGTCGTAGTTTGGTAACTTTCGGCAGGAAGCTTAGCTGCGGTGATTGCGGCCATTAACGGTGCATTCAGCTCTTTTGAACTGCTGCGTCCAGCGATAGCTTGAATCACGCGAACTTTGCCAACCATATCTGCTGAGTTCCATTTTTGATAGTTGACGCTTTTGTCTTGTAAGACGACTTCGCCGTACTTGTCGACGCCAATGGCTGGCACAGCTTCACCCAGAGTGAGGTTATGTGCTAAAGCAAGAGTAGGAGAGCATGCCAAGAGTAAGGCGATAAGTGTTTTATTTTTCATGGTTTTGTTTCCTCAGGTTGAGCAAACAAAGGTATAGCACACAAATGAGAGGAACGAGAAATTCCCTTTTACTTGAGCTCCTCAGCTCCGTGCGAATGTGGTGTCACGGAGCTGACGATGTTAACGGTAAGGCTGAATAAGGCTTAAAACGAGAATTGTATTTTGTATGAGCGCTCTGGAACCAGCAGAGAGCTTCTTTCACTGATCAGCTCTTTACGCTGGTCTTGGAGCGTTTTTCTTTGCTGTTTGTTATCGCTATTGTCTTTTAGCAAATTCAGCTTCAAATCAATATCCGCAATGGATTTATTGATTTCATCTAACCGCTTTTGCACTAAGTAATCTTGGTAACCTTGTTGATAGTTAGTGAGAAATTGTTGGCTGCTACATACACCGTAATATTCGCGGCCTTGTTTACCAACTCGGTAACCGTTGTCTGGCGAACAGAAAAGTACAGTGCCTTGCTCGAATCCTCGGTGCCAAAGCTCTTGGTCTGGGTAAACACCCGCTTCACGACAATCTTTGATGTAGTCATTGATAATGGCAGGATTTGTTCCATTCTGACCATCTAAATAGCCGATTTGTTGCCAATTGGCACTACGACACTCTTCGGGTGTCATGGAAGAACAGGCTGAAAGTATTAAAGGAATAAATAATAGGAATAGGATTTTTTTCATTACAGCAGCAAAAATAATCAAGGGACAGGTGACATGATTCTAATTAAACAATGTTTAATTTCAATAAATGGTGGCTAATGCATTCGTATTTGGAATTGTTTCTGTCGCGTGTAATGACTGAATACAGGGATCTGTTGTGACGGTTTGGTGTTGAATCAAAGGGCAGTATAAGTCGTAACAAGAATCAGACTACTGCCCTTAATTATGAGTAATTAGAGTGTGGTTTGTGGCGGGAAACAAACCCCAGTACCACCTAATCCGCAGTAACCGTTAGGGTTCTTCGCCAGATACTGCTGATGATAGGTTTCTGCAAAGTAGTAAGACCCAGCAGGTAGAATTTCTGTAGTGATTGCCGCTTGTTCACTGGCCGCAAGCAGAGCTTGGTAAGCAGCTTTTGACTCTTCAGCGATTTCGCGTTGTTCTTCGGTGAAATAGTAGATCGCGGAGCGATACTGAGTACCGCGATCATTGCCTTGGCGCATACCTTGAGTTGGATCGTGGCGTTCCCAAAACGCGCGTAATAGTTCCGCCAGTGGTAGACGCTTAGGATCGAAAACCACACGTACGACTTCGGTGTGTCCCGTTTTTCCAGTACACACTTCTTCATACGTTGGGTTAAGAGTAAAGCCGCCCGCGTAGCCAACTGAAGTTGAAATCACGCCATCCAGTTGCCAAAACAGGCGTTCGGCACCCCAAAAACAGCCCATGCCGATTAAAATCTGTTGTTGGTCATTTTTAGGAGCGGCAGAAAGTGAGCTACCGTTGACAAAGTGCGTATCTTCAATGGTCATGGCAGTATTGCGACCGGGAAGCGCAGTTTGTGCTGTGACCATAATTTGTTTATCGAGCATGATGTTTCCTTACTGAAGTGGGTTGACGTGCCTAAGCAGCGTTCGGATTATCTTCGATACAGACCGGAGTTTTAACCTTTTTCATACAGACGAAGCGATTCATTGACGCTATGATGCCTCCGTAGCAAAAATGTCACCGTTGTATAACGAGCCTAAATCAAGCATGAGACGAAAATCACTCCCCGCCTTAATCTCGCTATGGCTGTTTTCAGCTGTATCTTACGCCGATGTGAAATTGGAGATCACTGGGATAAGTGGCGCAGAGAAAGATAACGTGGATGCCTATCTGTCATCGATCGCCCCACAAGATTATTCCACCAGCCTGCGTTTTCAATCTCAGTTGGAAAAAAGCATTACTGAAGCGCTTAATGCGCTTGGGTATTACCACGCTTCGATCGATTTTAAAGTTTCGGAAGACAATCAGCGTTTAAGTGTGGCGATCACTCCCGGCGAAGTAACTCGTTTTAGTGAAGTGGATATTGTGATCACGGGTGAAGCCGAAAATGATCGTGACTTTCAGCGTTTGATCAAAAACAGTGGATTGAGAGTAGATCAGCCACTTAATCATAGTTTGTACGACAACCTAAAGTCTGGAATTCGTAATCTTGCGCTGCAAAAAGGCTTCTTTAATGGTGACTTTCAAGCCAGCCGATTGGAAGTGATCCCTGAGCTTAATCAAGCGCGAGTGAAGTTACATTTTGCTAGCGGCATTCGTTATCAATTTGGCGCTACCACAGTGGAAGGCAGTCAGATTGATGAAAATCGTGTGATGTCACTACGCCCATTCAAACAAGGCGATCCTTATCTAGTCTCACAAGTTGGCGAGTTTAACCAAAACCTTTCTAATACCGACTGGTTCTCCTCCGTGTTTGTGGAGCCGGATTTGTCAAAGTTGGATCAAGGCCGAGAACTGCCGATGAAGGTAACGTTAGCGCCTCAAGCGCGTAACCAGTTAGAGACAGGTTTGGGCTATTCAACGGACGTGGGGGTACGCGGCTCGCTGAAATGGAAAAAACCTTGGGTGAATAGCCGAGGCCACAGTTTTGATAGCAGTTTTTCGCTTTCCGCCCCTGAGCAAACCATCACCGCTGGCTACAAAATCCCGTTAGAAGATGTGTTGAACGAGTATTACCGCATTCAATATGGGATGAAGCATGTCGATAAACGTGACACTCAAAGTATGGAATCTAACTTATCGTTAGAACGGCATTGGCAGCTTGATGGAGGCTGGCACCGTACTGTGTTTATTCGGTATTTGCTTGAAAACTATGAACAAGGTCTGCAAGACGACAACAGTCAGTTCTTGTTGCCGGGCGTCACTTATACCCGTACTCGTACGCGAAGTAGCGGCAGCTTGCTCACTTGGGGGGATAAACAAACCATCACCCTTGAATATGGTGACCCGAAACTGATTTCTGCAACTCGAGTAGCACGTGTTCAAGCAGGTTCCTCTTGGTTACGAACTTATGCGCGTAATCATCGTGCTCTCATTCGTGTCGACGGTGGTGCCAACATTACCGATGAATTTGACCAACTTTCTCCTTCGTTACGTTTCTTTGCGGGTGGTGATAACAACCTGCGTGGTTATGGTTATGAGTCGATTTCTCCGAAAGATGCCAGTGGTGCTTTGACGGGTGCAAAATACATCGCCACTAGTTCAATCGAGTATCAATACCGCTTAACAGGCAACTGGTGGGCGGCGATGTTTATGGATGTCGGTGATGCCTTTAACGATACGCCAGAGTGGAAAAAAGGCGCGGGAGTTGGGGTGCGTTGGGTCTCTCCCGTGGGCCCGATTCGACTTGATTTCGCTTGGGGGCTCGATGCCACACCGGGTGATGAATTCAAAATCCACTTCACTTTGGGGCCTGAGCTATGATCAGACGGGCGCTGAAATTGACCAAATGGTTATCCATGCTGTTGTTGGTTTTGGTCATTGTTTTAGTGCTGGCTTTGGCGGGCGCTCTGTTTACCAATCCGGGTTTACAAGCAGTGTTGTGGGGTGTTCAGCAAGCCTTACCTCAACTGAAAGTAGAACAAGCACAAGGTGCACTATTTCCACGTTTTACGTTGCAAGGCGTCACTTACTCCGATAGCGAACTCAACCTCACGCTTGCTACTCAAACTCTGAGTTTAGCGATTAATCCTAACTGCTTGCTGGAACCGAGTGTTTGTATCAATGAGTTGGCCATCAGTGGCTTAACGTTTGATTTGCCATCCATTCCGGAAAGTGAAGAGGAACCTGTTGAGCCTGATTCAGAACCGTTAGGTGAAATCTCGACGCCCATTCCAATCCGTGTAGGCAAACTTGCGCTGCAAGATATCCAACTGAATATCCTTGGCAATCGAGTCGCGTGGCAGCAATTTAGTACTCGTGCTTCTTGGCAGGGCAATCGACTACGCATCGGGCAAACTGAGTGGCAGGGAATCCGACTCGCTTTAGCGGAGAGTGATGATGCGAGCGCTCCTGCTGCCAACCAAGCGGCGACAACGAACAAAGCGGAGCCGTTGGTATTGCCTGAGGTGCTGATCCCACTGCACATTGAATTGGAGCGATTCGATATTCGCGAATTCCGTTTGGAGCAAGAAACGCCGATTATCGTTAATCACTTGGGTTTGCAAGCCAATGCTTCTGGGCATCAAATAGCGATCTCGACGTTGGAATTGAGCATGCCGGAGCTGGATGCCCAACTCAATGCCGAAGCGACACTTACGGGTGATTATCCGCTGCAACTTGAGCTGAGCAGCCAAGTGCATCTGGCCGATTTCAAAGGCCAAACCTTCTCTCTGACCGCGCAAGGCAACTTGGCCGATCTCACTTTGCAAGCAAGTTTAGATACGCTAGCACAAGCTCAATTAAATGCGCATTTCAATGTGTTGGATGCGGATTTGCCATTTGATATTCAGCTGAGCAAGGTTAAAGCACAATGGCCTATGCATGGGGAAAGTGACTATCGGGTTGATGTGCCAGAGCTGAGTGTCAATGGTTCATTGAAGGATTATCAGCTGGCTCTAAAAGGTGTATTGCAAGGGAAAGAACTGCCGGATGTAAGCTTGGCTGTTCAAGGTCACGGCAATCTGGATGAGATAGCACTGCAATCCCTTAAAGTGGATTCGCTTGGCGGATCTGTGACTGGTAATGCGGTCGCTAACTGGAAAACACCGCTTAACTGGGCGGCGCGTTTAAACCTAAAAAATATTCAACCTGGCCTGCAATGGCCTGAAGCGGAAGGCCAAATCAGTGGTGAGCTGGATACTTCTGGCGCTTTAACAGAACAAGGTGGCTGGCAAGTTGATGTTTCTCGCCTGGCAATCACGGGATTACTGCGTGGCTATCCACTCGAAGTGTTGGGTGAAGTCAGTGCGTCCGATGTTAAAGGACAGGGCGATATTGCTTTGATCACCAAAGGCGTTTCACTGGCTCATGGCCCGAACTCGCTCACCGCCAAGGGGCAACTGACCAAACAATGGCGAATGTCGGTAGAACTTAACGTGCCTGATTTGAGTAAATCACTACCTGATGCCCAAGGCAAAATCATTGGTGATGTGTTGCTGCGTGGTGATCTCAAACAGCCGAAAGTCAAACTTTTGCTGGATGCGGATAGCTTGCAGTGGCAGGACATGGTTTCTGTTGGCCATGTGACTCTACAAGGCAATATTGTGCCGTTACCTGAGCTGCAAGGCGATTTCACCCTACAAGTTCGTGATGTCCAATATCAAGAGCAACACATTGATTCAGTAGAATTGAAAGCGCAAGGTTCACAGCAAAAGCATTCGGTGACGTTGGATGTGGCTTCTAATTTGGCTTCAACTAGCCTTGCATTGAATGGTCGACTGCGTTTGGAACCGTCGCTTCGTTGGCAAGGTGAATTGGAACGTATGTGGTTAAGCTCACCGCAAGGACGTTGGCAGTTGCAACAGGCCACAGCACTCTCGTTTGATCAGAAAACGGAGCGTGCCAAAGTGGCGGCGCACTGTTGGATACAAGGTAATTCCTCACTTTGTTTAGAAGAAGATGCCGAGTTGGGTGAGCGCGGTGAAGCGCGCTTAGCCATCAAACAGTTCGATTTTCAGCAACTGGCGGGCGTGTTGCCAAAAGAAACGAAACTCAATGGTGGTCTAGATGGGCAAGTGTGGGCTAAATGGTCACCGAAAGCGGCTCCGCAATTGAAAGCCAATTTGGAGCTGAGTAAAGGTCAGGTGACGCAAAAGCTCGAGAAAAGCATCACATTTGGCTGGGATAAAGCGCAATTTTCAGCTGAACTGGCCAAAAACCAGTTGCAGGCAAGTTGGCTGTTTGATGCGACCGATAACGGTGATCTCTCCGGCAATATTCGAATCGCCGATGTGCGCGCCGAACAAAAAAACATGCTTGGTTCACTTAACTTAACCACTTTCAATCTGGACTTCTTGCAACCGCTGATAGGTGAATACAGCGAGGCCAAATCCAGCATTAATGCCGATGTGCAATTCCACGGCCCTATGCTGCACCCTCAACTCAACGGCGAAATTGCGGTGAATGACATCCGGGTTAAAGGCGAAATTACCCCAGTCGACGTGCAATCAGGGCAAGTGTCACTGAAGTTTAATGGTTATCAGGCAGTGTTAAATGCCGATATCCAAACCACCGATGGTTTGCTGGAAGTGGATGGTGATGCCAATTGGCAGCAGTTGGAGGATTGGCGCGTAAAAGCACGGGTTCATGCACCCTCAATGATGGTGGAGCTACCACCTATGGTGAAAGTGAAAGTGATCCCAGATTTAACGCTGACCATGCAGCCACAGCTGGCGCGAGTAGTCGGGAATATTGCTTTGCCATGGGGCCGAATTGTGGTGGAAGAGCTGCCACCAAGTGCGATTGGTGTTTCAAAGGATCAAGTGCTGCTGAATGCAGATTTGCAACCGCTGAACGAGAAAGAGTCGTTGCCGTTTACGGTAGAAACTGATGTTAACGTGCAAATTGGTGATGATTTCCAACTGAATGCCTTTGGTTTGCAAGGCAACTTGGTTGGGCGACTTAATGTAGCGCAAAAGGATAAAGGCCCATTCATTTTGGGTGAGGTCAACATTCGCAACGGTCAATACCGCTCGTTTGGGCAGGATTTGCAGATCAAAGAAGGTAAGATCCTGATGAATGGTCCAGCAGATCAGCCTTATCTGGCGATCACGGCGATCCGTAACCCTGAAAACACGCAAGATGATGTGATCGCTGGGGTGCGAGTGAGTGGCCCATCGGATGAACCGTCGCTAACCATTTTCTCTGAGCCAGCCATGCCGCAGGCTAACGCACTTTCTTACTTGCTGCGTGGGCAGAATATTGATGGTGAAGCGGGCGGTAACGCCATGACCACCACTCTGATTGGCTTGAGCTTGGCGCAAAGCGGTAAGTTGGTCGGCGAGATTGGTCAAGCCTTTGGAGTGCAGGATTTGCAATTGGATACCGCAGGATCGGGGGATGATTCACAAGTCACAGTAAGTGGTTATATTCTGCCCGGCTTGCAAGTGAAATATGGTGTCGGTATTTTTAACTCAGTGGGTGAATTTACCGTTCGTTATCGCTTGATGCAGGATCTGTATTTAGAGGCGGTCTCCGGTGTCGATAGTGCCGTTGATCTACTCTATCAGTTCGAATTCAACTAAGGAGAGAGATGTGCAGCACCTCGTTTTTGTGTATGGCACTTTGCGTCATGGAGAGAGCAACCACACTTATTTACAACACAGTCAATTGCTTGGCCAATTTGAAACCAAACCAGAGTACGCACTGTATGATTTAGGGGCATATCCCGGTTTGGTTGAAGGGCATCAATCAGTGCATGGTGAAGTGTATCTGGTAGATGAGCATACCTTAGCTCAACTGGATATTTTGGAAGATGTGCCAGTGGAGTATCGACGTGACACGATTGAGACTCCCTTTGGTACGGCATGGATCTATATTTATCAAGAGACCCATCGCTTGCATTCGCTGATTGATTCCGGAGATTGGAGCCAAAGAGTGTAAAGCGGAAGCGGTCTTCCTTGGTTAAAGTGAGGATCAGATGATGAAAAAACTGCTTTGGTTAGTATTGTTGAGTGGTTGTGCAACCATAGAAGTTCCCCCGACGGGATCGCCCGTGGCTTGGGAAGCTTTTGGTCAACAGCAAGGTGAGCAAGGGAAAATCAAGTTGACCCAAGCACAGATGCTTAAACAAGATGAACAGCAGTTGATGGATGAACAACTCTACCAAGCGTATAGCCAAGGCTATGAGCAAGGGCGACAGCAGTACTGTCAACAAAGTGCTTATCTGCTGGGAGTTTCAGGCAAGTATTACCTTGGCGTCTGTGATGATATCAACATCTGGTTTCGGCAAGACTATGCTTCAGGCCGTCATTCCACCGCCGGTGAGTTATAAGCCAGAGTGCCAATGCGATAACAAAAAAGCCAGCTTACGCTGGCTTTTTTTATGCTCAAAACGAGGGCTTATTTGTTTTGCGCACGCTCATAAGAGCTCAGGATTTCAGCGCGAGCAGAGGCAGCATCTTCCCAGCCATCTACTTTTACCCATTTGCCTGATTCTAGCTCTTTGTAACGCTCAAAGAAGTGAGTGATCTGTGCTTTCAGCAGGGCTGGCAGGTCGTTCACGTCTTGGATGTGATCGTATTCTTTAGAGATCTTAGTGTGCGGTACCGCAACCACTTTCGCGTCTTCACCTGATTCGTCAGTCATCTTCAGCACGCCAACTGGACGGCAGCGGATTACAGAACCTGGGATCAGTGGGTATGGAGTTGGAACCAAAACGTCTACTGGGTCACCATCCAGTGACAGAGTGTGGTTCACGTAGCCGTAGTTGCATGGGTAGAACATAGGCGCTGACATAAAGCGGTCTACGAATACTGCGCCAGACTCTTTGTCGACTTCGTATTTGATTGGGTCAGCATTGGCAGGGATTTCGATCACTACATAGATATCATCAGGCAGTGATTTGCCCGCTGGCACATTGTTTAAGCTCATTAACGGTTTCCTTTTCTGTTGGCCGGACTTCAAATTCGGGATTTATTATTATTCAAGTTTGCAGATGGCGCAAAATGCACCCGTCAGCGAAGGGGTGAGTTTACTCTCAAATTAAAGGATCCCCAAGCCGACAGAGAGAAAAAGCGCCGCATTGAGCGGCGCTAACAGGCTTAATCGGGGTAAGTCTCTAAAAACTCTTCGACTTTATGCACCATATTTTTTGAACCGACGAAAAACGGCACGCGTTGGTGCAGCTCGGTTGGTTTGATGTCCATGATTCGACATGCGCCATCAGAAGCAAGGCCACCGGCTTGTTCAATCAAGAATGCCATTGGGTTGCACTCATAAAGCAGACGCAATTTACCATTCGGATGGCTTTGCGTGCTCGGGTACAAGTAGATACCGCCTTTGAGCAGGTTGCGATGGAAATCGGCCACCAGCGAACCAATGTAGCGTGAGGTGTATGGGCGACCATCTTCCGGCACATTTTCTTGGCAGTATTTGATGTACTTTTTCACCCCAGTCGGGAAACGGATGTAGTTACCCTCATTGATGGAGTAAATCTTACCGTTTTCAGGAATGCGCATATTCTCGTGGGAGAGATAGAAAGTGCCGAGTGAAGGATCGTAAGTAAAACCATTCACACCATTACCTGTGGTGTACACCAGCATGGTAGATGAGCCATAAATGACGTAGCCCGCTGCTACTTGCTTGTTCCCCGGTTGCAGAAAATCTTCCTGAGTCGGAGGTGTACCGACCGGTGAAACACGGCGGTAAATAGAGAAAATCGTACCAACCGACACGTTCACATCGATATTGGAAGAACCGTCTAACGGATCCATCAACACGACGTACTTGGCATTTTTGTTGAGCTCTTTATTGAATGCGACCGCTTCATCTTCTTCTTCGCTCGCCACACCACACACTTGATCACGTGCTTCCAGTGCCGCTTTGAATTTTTCGTTGGCATACAGGTCGAGTTTTTGTTGCTCTTCACCCTGAATGTTGTCATTGCCAGAAGCGCCAATGATATCCGCCAGTCCCGCTTTGTTGATTTCGCGGTTGACGATTTTGGCAGCCAAACGAATGGACGCTAAAAGAGAGGAAAGTTCACCGCTGGCGTGGGGGAAATCATGTTGCTTTTCAACAATAAATTCACCGAGGGTGCGCATTTTCTGCATGTTGATTCCTTAACACTATTTTGTCGGGGGTAAGCCCGTTTGTGGTGTTCTCCTTGCATTGACGCCACAAAGCGGGTTGAGCAAGATGATGGGATCCTCTGATGGAATCGATTTCGCTATGCATCTTGTCTGGTGTGGATTGTAAAACTTAGATCTTTTTACGGGTATTGAACTAACCGACGGAGATCTCACTTTTATTGTCGATAAATTCGAATTTACATCGCGCTGAACTGCCGGACTCGCTTTTGCGTAGCGGATCGGGATAATGGAGCCATTCCAATCGCACAGTAAAAAGGCTGGGTTTTTATGCACATTCATATCTTGGGGATTTGTGGCACTTTCATGGGTGGCGTGGCGATGTTAGCGCGTCAACTGGGTCATAAAGTGACGGGCAGCGATGCCAATGTTTACCCCCCAATGAGTACCATGTTAGAGGCGCAAGGCATCGAGATTATTGAAGGCTTTGACCCTGCTCAATTAGAGCCGAAGCCAGATCTGGTGGTGATTGGCAACGCAATGAGCCGTGGCAACCCTTGTGTGGAATACGTGCTAAACCATAACCTGCGTTACACCTCAGGCCCACAGTGGCTACAAGATTTTTTGCTGCATGATCGTTGGGTGATTGCGGTGTCGGGAACTCACGGAAAAACCACGACATCGAGCATGGTGGCGTGGGTGCTTGAGCACTGTGGATATCAACCGGGTTTCTTAGTCGGTGGTGTATTGGGCAATTTTGGTATTTCGGCACGTTTAGGTGAAAGCATGTTTTTTGTCGTCGAAGCCGATGAATACGACAGTGCTTTTTTCGATAAGCGATCTAAGTTCGTGCATTACCATCCACGCACCTTAGTGATGAACAATTTAGAGTTCGATCATGCAGACATCTTCGATAACTTAGAGGCGATCAAGCGTCAATTTCATCATTTGGTGCGTACTGTGCCGGGTAATGGTCGCATTCTCGCACCTAAGCAAGATGATGCTTTAGCCGACGTTTTTAAGCGTGGTTGTTGGAGCGAAACCGAGTTCAGTGGTGAGCAAGGTGAGTGGCAAGCGGAAAAAATCACCGCGGATGGCTCACAATTTCATGTTTTGCTGCATGGTGAGCGTGTTGGCCAAGTGAATTGGAGCTTGGTGGGGGATCACAACGTCAGCAACGCGCTAATGGCGATTGCCGCTGCGCGTCATGTGGGTGTTGCGCCAGGGTTGGCTTGTGAGGCATTGGGGCTGTTTGTGAACACCAAGCGCCGCTTAGAACTGAAAGGCGAAATCAATGGTGTGGCGGTGTACGATGATTTTGCCCATCACCCAACCGCGATTGAACTGACGCTGGGTGGTTTACGTAATAAGGTGGGTGATAAGAAAATCATCGCAGTGCTGGAGCCACGTTCTGCCACCATGAAGCTAGGCGTGCATAAAGAAACCTTGGCCGCTTCGCTACACAGTGCCGACTCGGTTTATCTTTACCAGCCTTCCAATATTCCTTGGTCGGTGGAAGAGGTTGCCAAGCAGTGCGCTCAACCAGCCCAAGTTAGCGCTAATATGGATGAATTTGTGACTATGATTGCTAAAGAAGCCAAAGCGGGTGACCAGATTTTGGTGATGAGCAACGGTGGCTTTGAAGGCATTCATGGCAAGCTGATTGCGGCACTGCAACAGAAATAATTTAAGGTGAGCATGAACAACAATCGAACCATTACTCTGGCTTGGACTGGCGCTTCCGGAGCGCCCTATGGGCTGCGTTTATTGCAATGCCTGCTGGCGGCGGATTATCAGGTGTATCTGCTGATCTCTTCGGCGGCGCGAGTGGTATTAGCGACAGAACATGGCTTGAAACTGCCCGCCAATCCCGAAGCGGCGCAAGCGGTTTTGGTTGAGCACTTGGGTTGTGCCAGTGATAAGTTGGTGGTGTGCGGCAAAGAGGATTGGTTTTCGCCTGTGGCGTCAGGTTCCGCTGCACCCAAGCAGATGGTGGTGTGTCCGTGTTCGGCAGGCAGTGTGGCGGCGATTGCGCATGGCATGTCGGATAATTTGATTGAACGCGCCGCTGATGTGGTACTGAAAGAGCGTGGACAGTTGCTGTTGGTAGTGCGTGAAACGCCTTTCTCCACTTTGCATCTGGAAAACATGCTTAAGCTCTCGCAAATGGGTGTGACTATCATGCCTGCTGCGCCGGGCTTTTATCATCAGCCACAATCGATCGAAGATTTAGTCGATTTTATGGTGGCGCGCATTCTCGATCACCTTGGAATTGAGCAAGCTCTCGTGCCGCGTTGGGGTTACGATCAACGCTCACGTGCAGAGTAAGTCATCCCTCGGAGGCGTTTTCCCTCTACTGGCTAATTGAAAGATTTACCATTACAATCCAACCCACTCACGGGGGGCCACCCATTCATAAGAATGGCGCTGAGATCAAGCACTGCTTGGGACCCGCAATGACCGCGACTTTTGTGGTTAAACCTGAACCAGATAATGCTGGCGTAGGAATTGAGTTAGGTTTGCAGAATGGAAAATGGACGATTCTCTGCCTCCCTCAAGCCTGTGCCGCTCATTAAGGAGAGCGAGCCTTGAAAATTCAACTGACTTCAGTTGCCTTAGCAACCTTATGTTTTGCTTCAGCGGCGTCTGCTGCGCAAACACTCACCGTTTATACCTACGACTCTTTTGCCGCCGACTGGGGGCCTGCACCTGCGATTGAAAAAGCGTTTGAAGCTCAATGCGGCTGTGATCTGCAGTTTGTCGCTTTGGATGACGGCGTGTCGATTCTTAATCGCCTGCGTTTAGAAGGCACTAACAGCAAAGCGGATGTGGTGCTGGGGCTGGATAACAACCTTATCGAAGAAGCCAAACAAACCGGATTATTGGCGACTCACAGTGTGGATACGAGCAAGGTGACACTACCAAACGGTTGGAGTGACAACACGTTTGTACCTTACGACTATGGCTATTTCGCTTTCGTCTATAACAAAGAGAAGCTGGCTAACCCGCCGACGAGCTTGAAAGAGCTGGTGGAAAAACGTGATGACCTGAAAGTGATCTACCAAGATCCGCGGACTTCAACGCCGGGACAAGGTTTACTGCTGTGGATGAAATCTGTCTATGGCGATCAAGCACCACAGGCGTGGAAGCAACTCGCGAGCAAAACGGTCACCGTTACCAAAGGTTGGTCAGAAGCTTACTCTATGTTCCTTGGTGGTGAGGCGGATTTAGTGCTCTCTTACACCACTTCTCCGGCCTATCACCTGATTGCGGAAAATGATGCACGTTTTGCCACGGCCAATTTTAGCGAAGGGCATTACCTACAAGTGGAAGTCGCAGCCAAAGTCAAAAGCAGTAAGAATGGCGAATTGGCGGACAAGTTCCTGCAATTTATCCTTAGTAATGAGTTCCAAAGCGTGATCCCAACGGGTAACTGGATGTATCCAGTGACGGCGGTTGAACTGCCAAAAGGGTTTGATACTTTGGCGGTACCCACACAATCTCTTTCCTTCAGCGCACAGGAAGTGGCGCAAATGCGTAAGCCATGGATTCGTGAGTGGCAGCAAGCGCTGAGCTTTTAAGGTTAAGCGTTGAATCGAGTTCCTCAATTGGGTTTTTGGGTCGCGGCAGGTGTCGCGGCCTTTGTCCTCGCTGCATTAGTGGCGCTGCTCTGGCAAGCACCGCCTCTTAATCTTAATCTGATCTGGCAAGATGCTTATTATCGGCATGTTACTCAGTTCAGCTTTTATCAAGCCTTCTGGTCAACCGTGCTCAGTGTGGGGTTGGCAATTCCGGTTGCCCATGCGCTCAGTCAGCGCCGTTTTCCCGGCCATGGGTTGCTGCTGAAACTGTTCGCTATGACACTGGTCTTGCCTGTGCTGGTGGCAGTTTTTGGCTTGATTGCTATCTACGGTAACAGCGGTTGGTTGGCCAAAATACTCCAAAGTTTTGGCTTGTCCCTACCGTTTTCAATTTATGGTTTAAACGGTATTTTGCTCGCCCATGTGCTGTTTAACTTGCCTTATGCCAGCCGCTTGTTGCTGCAAAGTCTAGAAGCGATTCCCAATGAGCAGCACAAGTTGTGCGCCCATCTCGGGATGAGCCGCTGGCAGAAGTTTAAATGGGTGGAGTGGCCGCGTCTGCGCCAGCAACTTCCTCATGTTGCAGGCTTGGTGTTCATGCTCTGCTTTACCAGTTTCGCTACCGTAATGGCGCTCGGTGGTGGGCCAAAATCAACCACAATTGAGCTGGCTATCTACCAAGCGATCAAATTCGATTTCGATCTGCAAATTGGCGCGTTGTTGGCAATTTGGCAGATGTTGCTGTGTACCTTACTGACTTTTACGTTGCATCGTTTTTCTCATTCCAGGCCAATGAACAGTGCTGCGAGTGATGTTCCAACTCCTTGGATGCGTGATTCATGGCTTGCCAAGTTGTGGGATAGCAGTTGGATTATTGCGGTGTGTGCGTTGGTCTTGCCGCCATTATTGATGGTGATACTGGCTGGGTTGAACTCAAAACTAGGCAAGGTACTAAGTAGTGGTGATTTTTGGTCGGCAGTGAGTCATTCTTTGCAAGTGGCGACCTTAGCCAGCAGCTTGGCACTGGTCAGCGGGGTAGCTATGTTACTGACCAGCCGAGCACTACGTTTGAAAGCGGCAAATCGACGAGCCAATGGTGTGGAGTGGATCGCGACTTTAATTCTGGTGACGCCAGGATTAGTGGTGAGTACCGGGCTCTTTTTACTGCTGCGCAATATCACTGATGTGTTTAGTTTTGCTTACTGGATCGTGGTGGCGGTGAATGCATTAATGGCGCTACCTTATGTGGTGAAAACTTTGAGCCAGCCGATGTGGCATTTGGCACAGCAGTATGAATTGCTGTGTGCAAGTTTGGGGATGTCAGGTTGGCGTAGGTTTCGATTGGTGGAGTGGCGAGCGCTGCGTAAGCCGATCTCTCATGCATTTGCGATTGGTTTTCTGCTCTCGGATGGGGGATTTAAGTGCGATTGCCCTGTTTGGTAGCCAAGATTTTCGTACTCTGCCGCTGTATCTCTATCAACTGCTGGGTAGTTACCAGATGGATACCGCCGCCGTGGTTGCGTTAGCCATGTTGATCATGAGTGTGGGTTGGTTTTATGTGATTGAGCGGCTGTTTACCCAACGCCTGTTTGCCCAACACCGATGAGGAAAGGCATGTTAACTCTAGAAAAAGTACGTTATGAGTATGAGCACGAATGGTTTGAGTTTGATCTGACGGTGGCCGACGGCGCGATTGTGGCACTGATGGGCCCCAGTGGTGCAGGCAAATCTACTTTGCTTAGTCTGGTCGCGGGTTTTATTGAACCGGTGAGTGGCAGCATCAAAGTGAATGACCAATCGGTGTTAGGTTTAGCGCCTTATCAACGTCCGTTTTCGATGCTCTTTCAAGAGCACAACTTATTTGCCCATCTTTCGGTGCGCGAAAACATTGGTTTAGGCTTACATCCAGGCCTCAAATTGAATGCTGAGCAGAAACAACTGGTGATTCAAGCCGCGCAGCAAGTAGGTATCGCCGACTATCTGGATCGTTTGCCTGAGCAGCTCTCTGGTGGGCAACGCCAGCGTGTTGCGCTCGCCCGCTGTTTTGTACAACCTAATCCAATTTGGTTACTCGATGAACCCTTTTCCGCACTCGATCCTTTGCTACGTGAAGAAATGCTCGCTTTGGTGAAACAGTTAGCCAGTGAGCGGAATCGTACAGTGGTGATGGTGACGCATCATTTAACCGATGCGCGAGCGATAGCCAGTCAAGTCGCTTTTCTTAGCCAAGGCAAAGTGCAAGTGGTGAGTGATTGCCAGGCGGTGACTGCGCAGCATCCTCATCCTGAACTGGCTCAGTTTGTGGCAGCGGCGCTTAATGAGCCGAACTCATTTTGAAGTAAAAGAAAAAGGTTAGCTTGCGCTAACCTTTTTTGAGGATCTCTCTGAGTGGATCTGGATGGCGTGATGCCTCGCGTTTTATTCCGCTTGATCCAGATCGTCTTCACTCTCTTCTTCGATCTCTTGTTTTGCCAACATCGCTTCTTTCAGCAGTTGGAAGATCTCGCGTGAAGATTTTGGCGGCTTATTACCCGCTTTCTCTTTGGTGGCTTGACGCGCTAACAGACGCAGACGTTGACGATCCGCTTCTGGGTACAGTTCCATCGCGACTTCAATGGCGCTATCACCTTCAGCAACGATACGATCACGCAGTTGCTCCAGTTTGTGCAGCAAGGCAGTGGTTTGCGAATGTTTGTTACGCAACTTATCCAACGCCGTTTGTAGTGGCTCAGGATCAATATGGCGCATCAGTTTGCCAATGTATTGCAGCTGGCGGCGACGAGCTTCATTTTTGAAACGCTGCGCATCTTTAATTGCCTCCGCCAAATCTTCTGGCAGTGGGAATTTGGCTAACGCGGAAGGTTTTAATTCAACCAGTTCTTCGCCGAGCTTTTGCAGAGCCAGCATGTCATTTTTCATTTCGGTTCTACTGACCCAAATGATCTCTTCTTCCTCTTCCCAAGGGGCTTTTTGGTTTTTACGTGCCATCTTCTTCATCATGATGAGTTACTTATGTCGGCTATTTTAGCAAGAATCGTGGGGAGAAAGCGAAATTCTTGTTATCCTAATAACATCAATAACCAATGGTTGAATGAAATATGGATGTAAAAGAGCGAGTTGCGCTGCAGCGTCAAGAGCTGGAAGCCGCGGTTGCTAAGGCATTAGAGATGGCAGCGGCGAGTTCTGATGCTGCTGAAGTTGCAATCACCAAGAGCACTGGGTTAAGTGTCTCGACCCGCATGTGCGAAGTAGAGAATGTCGAATTTAACAGTGATGGTGCATTGGGCATTACCGTTTATCGCGGTCAGCGTAAGGGTAGCGCTTCAACGTCGGACTTGAGTGAAAAAGCGATCCAACAAACCGTGTTGGCTGCGCTGGATATTGCTCAGTACACCTCTGAAGATCCTTATGCCGGCCCTGCGCCGAAAGAGTTGATGGTGCAGGAGATTCCTGACCTTGACCTATTCCATCCTGATGAACCCAACCCAGATGTGGCGGCGCAAATTGCCATTGCGGCAGAACGCGCGGCGTTAGGTTACAGTAAGAAAATTAAACAAAGCGATGGCGGTAGCTACGATAGCCACTACGGCGTCCGTGTTTACGGTAACAGCATGGTTTACTGGCCAGTTATGCATCAAGTCGCCACAGCATTAGCTGTAGTGTGATTGGCGAAGGTCGCAACGGTGAAATGGAGCGTGATTACAGCTATACCGTTGCGCGTCATCGTGACGATTTATGGACGCCAGAAAGCGTTGGCCTGCAAGCAGCGGAAAATACCGTGAGCCGTTTGGATCCACAAAAATTGAAGACCGGTCAGTTTCCAGTCATGTTTGCTGCGGATGTCGCGACTGGCTTAATCGGTCATCTGGTGATGGCGATCAGCGGTGGCAACTTATATCGCAAATCGAGTTTCTTACTCGACCATCTCGGAAAAACCATTCTGCCTACATGGTTCAATATCAGTGAGCGCCCGCATGTGATGCGTGGTCTGGCTTCAAGCCCGTTTGATAGTGAAGGGGTACGCACACAAGATCTTGAGATCATCACCGATGGTGTACTAGCGACTTACTTACTGACCAGTTACGCGGCGCGCAAAATGAACATGACACCAACCGGTCATGCGGGTGGCATCCATAACTGGTATGTGAAATCGACTGGTCAAAACTACCAACAGATGCTCAAAGAGCTGGGTACTGGCTTGCTGGTGACCGAAGTGATGGGACAAGGGGTGAATGTGGTGACGGGTGATTACTCACGCGGCGCAGCCGGTTTCTGGGTGGAAAACGGTGAAATCAAATACCCAGTTTCTGAAATCACCATTGCTGGAAACCTCAAGCAGATGTTGCAGCAGATTGTGGCGGTGGGTAGTGATATCGAAACGCGCTCACAGATCCAAACGGGTTCTATTTTGATTGAATCAATGAAAGTGGCTGGCGAGTAAGCCACTTTCATTCAATGAAAAAAGCCGACGGAAGGTCGGCTTTTTTATGGATTAAAGATTTGGAAATCGGAAACTAACTGGCGAGCAGCAAAGTCGCTAGACCGAGAAAGACTGATAATCCAATCACATCCGTAACAGTGGTCAGTGCCATGCCTCCAGCTAGAGCGGGATCGATATTCATCTTTTTCAGCAGAATAGGGATGGTTACCCCGGCAATGCCGGCCACGATCAAGTTCGTCATCATCGCTGCGGAAATGATCCCGCCGAGCATCCATTCGCCTTTCCAGACCACGACGATCGCACCGATGATCAATGCCCACATAATACCGTTGAGTAGACCGATGGCGGCTTCTTTCATCAGCAATTCGCGCTTGTTACTGTCACCGATATGGCCCAGTGCCAGCCCACGAATAACCAGAGCAACGGTTTGGTTACCGGCCACACCGCCCATAGAAGGCACGATAGTCATCAGTACTGCAACGGCGGCCATTTGCTCAAGTGTGGCTTCAAACATGTTAGAAACCGAAGCCGCAGCAAGGGCGGCCAGTACGTTGGCACCGAGCCAAATACTGCGTTTACGGGCAGATTTCACCACGGGGGCGAAGGTATCTTCATCATCATCCATACCCGCCATACTCATCATTGAGTGTTCGGCGTCTTCACGGATGATATCAACCACGTCATCGATGGTGATCCGGCCAACCAGATGCTGATTTTCATCCACCACAGGTGCAGAAACCCAGTTACGACGCTCGAACAGATTGGCGATGTCGGAGTCTTTCATATCGACTTTGATTGCTTCATCCGCATCTTCCATCACTTCACTGACGGGGACGTCAGGTTGGGTGGTGAGCAAGGTGACAAGGGAAAGATGGCCAATCAGTTTACTTTCATCATCAATCACATACAGCGCATCGGTGGCTTCGGGGAGTTCCCCTTTCATACGCAGATAACGCAGTACCACATCGACATCCACATCCGCACGGATGGTGATCACGTCGGTGTTCATCAGACCGCCAGCGGTATCTTCCGGATAGGAAAGCGCGGTTTCTACCCGCATTCGATCCGCGGCATCCATCTGTGCCAGAACTTCGCGCGAAACATCATCGGGCAAGCTACGTAAAACGTAGGCGACGTCGTCGATGTCCATGCCTTCGGTCGCTTCGGCGAGTTTCTCTGGTGCCATTTTCGACACCAGTGCGTCCTTAACGTCTTCGTTCAGTTCGTCAAGGATTTCACCGTAATCTTCTGGGTCCGTCAGTTGCCACAGTACTTCACGAGCTTTACGTGGTGAGGCTTCCAGCAGATGAGCAATATCTTCTGGCTCCATGTCCTGCAATTGGCGACGAACATGAACAAAGCGGCCGTTATCTAAGGCTTCGGTGATTTCTTGGAGGGTGAGGTGAGCTTGGTCAAATTCGATCTGCTCGGCCATGGCTTCCCCCTAGGTTGGAATTGGAATAATGGTCAGCATGGTAACTTAATTTACCCGCTTATTTAATAAGATCTTATTAAGGAAGAAGGATTTCTTTTCTCTTCTTAGTACTTGATGTGGCAAGCGTGTTTGCTGCGCTTCAAGTTATAGGGGAATAGTACGCAGGGAGGCTTAATCGTCTTCATCAAACTTCTGTTCGATAAGCTGACAAACTGCCTGTAGCGCTTGTTCAGCTTGAGTACCTTCCGCGGAGATTACCACGTTTTGTCCTTGCGCCGATTCAAGCATGAGTAGGCCCATGACACTGTCTGCTGTCGCTTCACGACCATCTTGGCTTTGTACGGTAAGAACGGCATCAAATGACTGAGCCAGTTGTACCAGTTTGACTGCTGCGCGAGCATGCAGACCAAGGCGGTTTTGGATGAGGACGGTTTGGCTCAATTGCGGCATGGTGACTCCTAGGATTGATGTTTTTCCAATGAAGTATGGCGGATCTGAACCTGATGACCAAGTTGGGCAAAATATTCGCCGATCTGCTGAGTGAGATAGACCGAGCGATGCTTACCGCCAGTACAGCCAATCGCAATGGTGAGATAGCTGCGATTGTTTTTCTCCAGCATGGGCAGCCAATATTCAAAGAATTTTTGGATCTGCTGTTTGAGTTCCATCACTTCACTATGGCCTTCCAAGAAGGATTTGATCGGAGCATCAAGCCCAGTCAGTGGGCGTAAATCAGGTTCCCAATGTGGATTTGGCAAAAAGCGCACATCAAACACATAGTCGGCATCACTCGGCAAGCCATACTTGAAGCCAAACGACTGGAACACCATCACCAAATCTTTGCGCTCACGGCCTTCAATGCGCATACGCACCGTTTCACTTAACTCATGCAGAGATTGGTTACTGCTGTCGAGTAAAAGATCGGCTTGCTCTTTGAGTGGGCCAAGCAGTTGCTTTTCTAACTCAATGGCTTGCGCAAGAGAGGGTTTGTTTTGACTCAGAGAGAGGGGATGAATGCGCCGTGTTTCGCTGTAGCGTTTGAGCAGGGTTTCTTTGCTGGCGTCAAGGAACAGCATGCTCACATCATTGTTCTGTTTGAGCTGATCGAGCACATCCTGTACTAAGCCCGGTTCTTTGGGCAAATTACGGATGTCGATACTGACGGCCACATTTTGCTGACTACCTTGTACCGACTGGATAAACGCCGGCAGCAGACTGACCGGTAGGTTATCAACACAGTAGTAACCCAGGTCTTCAAGTACCCGAAGAGCAACACTCTTTCCGGCTCCCGACTGTCCGCTGACCACGATCAAACGCATTGTGTTTGCCTGCTATTGGTTAACCATGATGTTGTACAGCTCTTGGTCACTTTCTGCGTGGCGAAGCTGCTTGAGGATCTGCTTATCGTTGAGGCGTTCTGCCATACAAGCGAGGGTTTTCAAATGTTCTTTGCACTGATCTTCAGGAACCAGCAGTGCAAACAGCAGATCGACAGGACGATTGTCAATCGCATCAAATTCAATTGGCTCTTCACATTGCAGCAAAACCGCCACCGCTTTTTCGCTGTCGGACATGCGTGCATGAGGGATTGCAATCCCGTTGCCAATACCTGTACTGCCCATTTTTTCGCGGCTTAGCATGCACTCGAACAGTTCGGTGGCATTCTGGCCAGTGTGAAGGGCAGCGATTTCGCTGATGATTTCTAGTGCTCGTTTCTTACTAGAACATTGGACTGCACTTTTGGTGCAGTCCAATGAAAGTACTTCGCTCAATTGCATGATTAATGACTACTTAGCTTTTCTTTATGCTTGTTCAATTGTCGAACCAATTTATCCACCAAAGTATCGATGGCGGCATACATGTTTTCATCGTCCGCATGGGCGTGAATTTCAGCTTGGTTTACGTGGAGCGTAGCTTCGGCGATCTGGCGCAGTTTTTCAACACGTAAAATGACCTGAACGTGATTAATGTGGTCGAAAAAACGCTCAAGTTTGTCAAATTTGGAGTGAACATAGTCTTGCATTGAATCGGTAAGATCAATGTGGTGGCCTTGAATATTGATTTGCATAGACTTTCCTTCTCTAGTTTAGGCCTATAGCAGGCGTTTGCGCTGACTCGATGGAGCAATGCCAAGTGACTCGCGATATTTAGCAATAGTTCGCCGCGCCACTTGTATGCCTTGATCAGCGAGTAGGGTTGCGATCTTGCTGTCACTGAGTGGTTTAGCTGGGTTCTCCGCCGCCACCAGTTTTTTGATCAACGCTCTGATCGCTGTGGACGAGCACTCTCCGCCATTGTCGGTACTGACGTGGCTGGAGAAGAAATACTTCAACTCAAAAATGCCGCGAGGGGTATGCATGTATTTTTGCGTAGTGACACGCGAAATTGTCGATTCATGCATTTCCACCGCCATCGCTACATCGTTGAGCACCATCGGCTTCATCGCTTCTTCTCCATACTCGAAGAAATCGTGTTGGTGTTCAACTATGCACTTGGCAACTTTGAGCAGTGTCTCGTTTCTACTTTCTAAACTTTTGATCAGCCATTTTGCCTCTTGCAAATTGGTACGGATGTAGTTGCTCTCCGCATTATTACCGCGCATCAGGTCGGCATACTGCTGATTGATCTTTAGTTTAGGCACACTATCCGGTTGATGGTGACCAGCCATCGTCCTTGTTCTTTATACACAGAAACGTCTGGAATAACGTATTCAGCGTGATCTTGCGCAATGCGACTACCAGGGCGTGGATCCAACTGCTGGATGAGCTGCAGGATCTCGCGTAAGTCCTCTTCTTTGAGCTTAGTCTCTTTCAGAATGGTTTTGTAATCGCGATTGCCTAAATCATCAATGTATTGTGAGAGCAGTAGCCGCGCCTCTTCCAGCCAAGGAGTGTCGTTGGCGTAGGTGGTGAGTTGCAGCAGTAAACAATCTTGTAGATTGAGTGATGCAACACCGAACGGATCGAATTGTTGAATGCGTTTACGTACGGCTTCGATTTCATCCAGCTCGATGTCATCACTGCGCAAGCTCTCTTGGATTTCTTCTAGTGAGACAGTTAAATAACCGTAATCGTCTATGGCATCGATGAGTGCCACTGCAATGGTGCGATCCACATCGCTAAATGGAGTTAAATCGAGTTGCCAATGGAGGTAGTCTTGCAGGGTTTGGGTGGTTTCGCCTTGATAAATCGGTGCGTCATCATCCAGTGCTAAGCCAGTACTGCCAGTATTGGCACTGTAAACTTCATCCCAAGTGGTATCGATTTCTAATTCGGCGCTGATTTCGGACTTTTCAATCAAGTCCGAGCTATCTTGTGGCTCAGGTTCGTAGAGTTCTTCTGGCTCGCGAGAGCTCTCTTCCGTCATGCGTACACTATCGATCGATGGTGTATCGTCTTGGTTGTCTTCCACCTCTAACAAGGGATTTGATTCCAATGCTTCTTGGATTTCTTGCTGCAGATCCAGCGTCGAAAGCTGCAACAAGCGGATGGCCTGCTGGAGCTGCGGAGTCATGGCTAACTGTTGACCTAGCTTGAGCTGTAATGACGGTTTCATGCAGTAATGGATGCCTTGTTATTGTTGGTATTAGTCGAACTCTACTCTGTTTTAATCATAGACGGAATTGTTCGCCGAGATAAACCTGCTTCACTTGTTCATTATTAAGTACATCTTGTGGAGTGCCTTCCGCAATCAGTCGGCCTTGGCTAACAATGTATGCCTTTTCACAGACATCCAGCGTTTCACGAACGTTGTGGTCAGTAATCAGCACACCTAAACCACGATCACGTAAGTGCTCAATGATTTTTTTGATGTCGATAACGGAAATTGGATCAACCCCAGCAAAAGGCTCATCAAGCAAAATGAATTGCGGATTGGCTGCCAGCGCACGAGCGATCTCTACTCGGCGTCGTTCACCACCGGATAACGCCATACCCGCACTTTTACGAATATGCTGAATGTGGAACTCTTCGAGTAGGTCTTCGAGTTTGTCTTGACGTTCCTCGTGACTCAATTCTTCGCGGGTTTGCAGCACGGCCATGATGTTGTCTTCTACCGAGAGCTTGCGGAAAATCGAGGCTTCTTGCGGTAGATAACCAATGCCCATTCGTGAGCGGCTGTGCATAGGTAAGATACTGATGTCGTTGTCATCGATAGTGATGGTGCCTTCGTCACGCGCTACGAGACCAACAATCATATAAAACGAGGTGGTTTTTCCTGCGCCGTTTGGGCCAAGTAGGCCAACGATCTGGCCTGACTCAACTTGCAAACTTACGTCTGAAACCACTTTGCGTTTTTTGTAGCTCTTGGCTAAGTGTTGTGCTTTTAGAATTGCCATGGTTACTCTTGCTGAACTGCTTGTGGTTGAAGAACGGTTGAAACACGTCCTTTGCCATCGCTATCGGCAATCAACTTCTGTGAGCTGATTTTGTAGCGGATTTTGCTGCCGCGAATTTCGCTGTCATCTTGCGACAGCATGGCTTTGTTAATCATCACCAATTCGTCATCACGCACTTTGTAATACAGTTCTTTGGCTTCGCCGTAGAGGGTTTTGCCTTCATCGGTAAGCTGCGAGAAGGTGGCAACGTTACCGTAGCCTTCAATCTCTTCAATCTTGCCGTTGTCCGCATTACGGATCACGATAAGCTTATCAGCATTGATGTTGATGCTGCCTTGTTTGAGTTTTACATCGCCCAAGAAGGTGACGCGGTTGCTCTTCATATCCAGTTGTTGACTGTCAGAGTCGATGTAAACCGGTTGTTCTCTGTCGGTAGAGAGTGCATAAGCCTGAGTCGAGGCGAGCAAACAAGCAATAAGACTAAGGTGTGAGCGTTTCATATCTACCTTGTACATTGTTATAAAGTTCAGCCGAGTGATCAGCAAAGTTACCTTTCATCGATTGACCATGAGTTTCAAATTGTGGGCCACGCAGTTCAACGGGCTTATCCGCCCAGAAGTCACGACTTTTTAGTTGGATACTCATCTCACTGGTGGTGAGAGTATCAAAGCCGGAGTCTGGGAGCAGATTCTTTGCCAGTACGTCATCGTATAAAGTCAGTACTTGATCTTTGCTCAGAATGCCTCTGCGCGCAGTGATTTCCCACTCTTGTAATGTGCCTTCCCGATACACTTTGAGTATCGGGGCTCTAAACAAGGTATTACCGCTTTTCGCGTAGTGATCCAAATGGATGGAGGTGATCACATAGTTGCGAATACCTTGTTCGCTGTATGAAATATTCTCTAAATTCTCGCCACTGAACATAGGGAGCTCAAGGTTGGGAGCGACCTGAATCGTGCTGTCTTGCTCTTGCTCCAGCAAGTAATAGAGCGACCAAGAGGCGATAAACAACAGCAAGATGTAAACAATGCGCGGCAAGCTCATAGGCTCAAGCCTTTATGTACATCCAATTCGTTACGCGCCTGTAAGATCAAATCACACACTTCACGTACAGCGCCATGGCCACCTCTGATGTGAGTGACGTAGTTAGCACGTTTTGCTAGCAGTGGGTGTCCATCAGCCACACAAACACGCAGCGCGACTTTTTCCATCACTGGCCAATCGATGAGATCATCACCAATGTAGCCAGTCTGTTCAGGAGCAATGGCGAGCTTTTGACAGATGTCATAATAAGCTTGCACTTTATCATCCTGCCCCTGATAGATCAGTGAAATGCCTAGCGCTTTCATGCGATTTTCAACAATTTGTGAACGGCGACCTGTAATGATGGCGATTTCAATTCCCGCATTCATTAAGGCTTTAACTCCGTAACCATCTCGGGTGTGGAAGGTTTTCAGTTCTTCTCCTTGGTTACCCATGTAGATCAAGCCGTCAGAAAAGACGCCATCCACATCACAGATTAACAGTTTGATCTGTTTGGCAATCTCTAGCAGGGAAGGTTCCACTTCACCGTATAAAGTCGAAATGGTTGAACTCATTACATCACTCCGGCTTTGAGCAGGTCGTGCATATTCAGCGCACCGACCAGTTTGTTATCGTCGACCAGCATTAGGCCGTTAATTCGTTTCGCTTGCATCAGATTAAGCCCTTCGACCGCCAGCAAATTAGGGTGTGCCACGGTGGGTTGACGAGTCATCACATCTGCAATGGCAGTGGTGTGAATGTCGATACGTTTATCGAGGATGCGTCGTAAATCACCATCAGTAAAAATGCCGAGCAAGGTATCTTGTTCATCAACCACGGCTGTCATGCCTAGCCCTTTTTGGCTAATTTCCAGCAGCGCATCGCGGATCAAGGCTTGTGGTGGCACTTTAGGCAGAGCTTCACCACTGTGCATAATATCGTTCAGCTTGAGTAAGAGTTTACGTCCAAGTGCGCCGCCTGGGTGAGACAAAGCAAAATCTTCTGCTGTGAAACCACGAGCTTGCATGAGTGCCACGGCCAAAGCATCCCCCATCACTAGGGTTGCTGTTGTGCTTGACGTTGGGGCAAGCTCCAGTGGACAAGCTTCACGAGGAACTGTGATTTGCAGGTGAATATCCGCCAGTTTGGCCATGTTGGAGCTTGGGTTGCCCGTCATGCTGATCACGCGAATATTCAAGCGTTTTAGCACTGGAAGTAGGGCAAGGATTTCCGATGATTCACCAGAATTCGAGATGGCGAGCACGATGTCGCCACGCTCAATCATCCCTAGATCGCCGTGTGAGGCCTCACCAGGATGAACGAAGAAAGCCGAAGTGCCCGTACTGGCTAAGGTTGCCGCAATTTTCTTACCTATGTGGCCTGATTTGCCCATGCCCATCACCACTACTTTACCAGTTTGGTTGGCTAAAATCGTGGCACAAGCGCTAGCGAAATCGGCGTTAATGTACTGCTCTAACTGCTGCAGAGCGGCGATTTCAGTACGCAGAACCTGTTTGGCTACATTTTGGTAATCAAATGAATTGGGCATCCTCAACTTTCCTCTTTAGCGCACTTAAATATTCATCAACAGATAAGTAATGTAACCGATGAAAGCACACAACAGTAGTACACCTTCTAGACGTGTGATTTGACGCTTTTTGCCTAAAGCCACGGCAACCAACAGCAGCGACACGCCAAGCATAACCCAAAAGTCACGGCTCATCGCTTCTGGGCTAAGTAGAGAAGGGTTCAGTAAACCCGGTAAACCCATAACCGCCAGAATGTTGAAGACGTTTGAGCCGATGATGTTACCCACCGCCATATCATCTTCACCTTTGAGTGCGCCCGCTAAAGAAGCTGCAAGCTCTGGCAAGCTGGTACCGACAGCAATAATGGTTAAGCCAATCACCAGATCGCTCATACCGAAATGTTTGGCGATCACGACTGCGTTATCGACCAACATGCCTGCACCAATCGGTAGCAGGATCAAACCAACCACGACCCAAAAAGCGGCTTTAGAGTTGCTGACACCGACTGGAATTTCCGATTCTTGTTCATCCAGTAGTGCATCACCATTTTGTTTCTCTTTTCGGCTGACTTGTAGCATCACCAAAATAAAGGCGGCAAACAGAACAATCAGCAAGATACCTTCATGAAAGCCAAGGTGGTTATCCCACAAAATGGCACCCGCAATCAGAGTAACCCCGATCATCATAGGCAATTCACGGCGTAAAACCGCAGAGCCTACAGAGAGTGGCTTAATTATCGCTGTAATACCTAAAATTAAAGCAATGTTGGCAATGTTTGAGCCTAACACGTTACCCACGGCAGTATCTGTTTTGCCTTCTAAAGCGGCGGTAGCAGAAACCATCATTTCTGGAGCAGATGAACCCATTGCCAGAATAGTCATACCGATGACTAAAGGAGAAATACCCACATTGCGGGCTAACGCAGCTGAACCGAACACCAACTTGTCTGCACCCCATACTAGGATTGCTAGACCAATAAACAGAAAGACCACCGCTTCGAGCATGATGATTCCCAAACAATAAGTGAAAACGAAGCCCTAGTGCTTTGATACAAGATTGGCGACATAACAGTGCCTTATCATTCAGAGGGGTGAGCCATCAATAGATGAAATTGCTCGCTCTTATGCATCTTCAGCGGTTTAGGCAGAGAATTGACCGCCAATTTTGACGTGTTGGTCATTAAAAGGGAAGTCGAAGTTCCAATTAATTGTCGTTATCCCACGTCAGATCGTTGCTGGTTACATGAGTTTGTGTAACGGAGTCGATAGGCGACAAACCTGAGTGAAAAGGGTGAAAAGTCTCATTAATCAAGGTTGCCCTCAGCAAGCTATCGGCTATGCTGAGTGAGGAGTTTAAATCTTGTTTTGTGTAACAAAACGCAAAGCACAGCTTTGACAAATCTTGGTCAAGAACCGCGCGGCGTACTGATGTGTGCTTTTAATTGCACCATGTTGTGCATTATCATGCGCATTCTTTCAGGATGTCGACCTAACAGTGAAGTGCCCATATGTCTCAATCTGACTTAGTCACCATCAAAAATTTACGCTTTTCTCGCTCGCAACGAGTCATTTTTGATGACATAGATCTTCATGTCCCCAAAGGAAAAGTGACCGCTATCATGGGGCCTTCCGGGATAGGTAAAACCACACTCTTGCGCTTAATTGGCGGTCAACTACTGCCTGAGCAAGGTGAAATCTGGTTTGATGGCGACAACATTCCAACCCTCAGCCGCCGCAAGCTTTATCGTGCTCGTAAAAAGATGAGCATGTTGTTTCAATCTGGTGCGCTGTTTACCGATCTCAATGTGTTTGACAATGTGGCTTACCCATTGCGAGAACATACCGACCTTGATGAATTGCTGATCAAAACGCTGGTACTGCTCAAATTAGAAGCCGTTGGCCTGCGTGGTGCCGCGTATTTAATGCCGAGTGAGCTTTCGGGTGGCATGGCTCGCCGAGCCGCTCTGGCGCGTGCTATTGCGCTCGATCCCGAACTAATTATGTTTGATGAGCCTTTCGTGGGGCAAGATCCGATCACTATGGGCGTGTTGGTTGAGCTTATTCGTAATCTCAACCAAGCTTTGGGCGTCACTTCAATTGTGGTTTCGCACGACGTTCCAGAAGTGATGAGCATTGCCGATTGGGTCTATCTGCTGGCGGATGGTAAGGTAATTGCTCAAGGCTCACCACAAGCGTTACGTGAGAATCCCGATCCACGTGTACAACAATTTTTATGTGGTGATGCAGATGGACCTGTGCCATTTCGTTTTCCTGCACAGCCAATAGAACAGGAGCTTTTTAGTGCTAAATGATGTGATGCGGTGGGTTAGCTCCATCGGGCAGCGCACGCTTGCGGTCAGTGAAACCTTTGGTCGCGCAAGTTTGATGTTGTTTGGTGCTCTGATTGGGCGTCCACAACCGATTCGCAACTTTCCTTTATTGGTGCGTCAACTGTACAGCATTGGCGTACAGTCATTGGCGATCATCATGGTATCTGGTCTATTTATTGGCATGGTGCTTAGCTTGCAAGGCTATGTCATCTTGGTCGATTACGGTGCAGAAACCAGCTTAGGACAAATGGTGGCGCTATCACTGCTGCGTGAGTTGGGCCCTGTTGTGACCGCGCTGCTGTTTGCAGGACGCGCTGGCTCAGCATTAACCGCAGAAATTGGCTTGATGAAAGCCACTGAGCAGTTATCTAGCTTGGAAATGATGGCGGTCGATCCTTTGAAACGAGTCATTGCGCCACGCTTCTGGGCTGGGGTGATCTCTATGCCACTGCTGGCAATGATTTTCATGGCCGTCGGTATTTGGGGTGGTCAACTGGTTGGTGTCGATTGGAAAGGGATTGATCACGGTAGTTTCTGGTCTGCCATGCAAGCGTCGGTTGAATTGGGTCAAGACATAGGTAATAGCACCATCAAGTGTGTAGTGTTTGCCTTCACCGTGACTTGGATTGCTCTATTTAATGGCTATGATGCCATTCCGACTTCGGAAGGGATCAGCCGAGCCACAACCCGCACTGTAGTGCACTCATCACTGGCCGTACTCGGGCTGGATTTTGTTCTAACCGCATTGATGTTTGGGAACTGATCATGCAACAAACACGAAAAATTGAATTTTGGGTTGGCAGCTTTGTACTCGCAGGAATTTGCGCGATTTTAGTGATGATTTTTCAGGTCGCTGACGTGAAAGGTCTGGGCTCTAGCGATACTTACCGCCTGACAGCTGAGTTTGACAATATTGGTAGCTTGAAAGTGCGTTCTCCGGTGAAAGTTGGGGGCGTGGTCGTTGGACGAGTTGAGTCAATTACGTTGAACCCCAAAAGCTTGCTACCTACAGTAACGCTGGCGATTGATAGCAATATAACCAGTTTTCTGAGAACTCAAGCTTACAGATCCTGACTTCGGGTCTTATCGGTGAACAGTATTTAAGTCTAGTGCCTGGGTTTGTGTTTGAAGATGAAACCATGCTGAAAGAGGGTGATCGAATTGAAGACACCAAGTCTGCATTAGTGTTGGAAGACTTGATCGGCCAAGTGTTGTATAGCGTAGGCGGCGGATCTGACAAGGATAAAAAGGAATAAATGATGTGGAAGAAAACCCTGTTATTGGTTAGTGCTCTATTAATGCCTTGGTTGGCAACGGCTGCCACCATTGATACCAGCAATCCTTATCAAATGATGAAAGCGGTGGCTGAGAAATCCTTTGACCGTCTTAAAAACGAACAAGAGAAAGTGCACCAAGATCCGCAATACCTAAAAGTGATTGTGGAAGAAGAATTGATGCCATACGTCAATGAGCAATACGCCGCACTTAAATTGCTTGGGCCTAACCTCAAAGGGGCAAAGCGAGAAGATGTGGCTGAATTTGTGAAAGCCTTTCGGGCGTATTTGGTTACCAACTATGCACAAGTGCTGACTCAATACACCAATCAAACCATCGAGTTTGGTCCAGAAATGCCGCTGGAAGGCGATCGTCGGATCACCAGTGTTAAAGTGGAAATCGTGGATACACCGCGTCCCAATATCAAACTTGAGTTTAAGCTTCGCCAAGAAAAATCCGGTGAATGGAAAGCGTTCGATATGATTGCTGAAGGCGTGAGTCTGCTTTCAAGCAAACAATCAGAGTGGAGTGGAAAAATTCGTCAGCAGGGCATTCTGGCGGTAGCGCAAGAATTAGATCAGTTGGCAAATCAACCGATCCGTTTTGAGAGCCAAAACCAATGAGTCATCCACAATGGCTAGTCGAAAATGAACAAAAGTTCAGTTTAATTGGCGAATTGGATCGAGAAACGGTGCCTGAATTGTGGATCTTTCTCAAAAATTGGCAGCCGCAGGTAAAGCAAATCGAGATTTCTTTGCAGCAAGTTGTCAGAATCGACTCCGCGGGAATGGTGCTGTTAATTCACTTAATAGAGCATGCAAAAGTGAGAAACTGTCATATAATGCTCAGCTTCGTGCCAGAGCAACTGCGCACACTATTTCAGTTGAGCAATATTGAACATCTGATGTCTCAACACATAGCCAAACCAGCAGAGGTGAATTGTGGATAGCGCACAAGTCCAACAAATTTTACAACAAGCCCTTAATCTTGAAGAAATTCATGTGAAAGGTGAGGGCAGCCATTACGAAGTGATCGCTGTCGATGCTTGTTTTGCCGATATGAGCCGAGTGAAGAAACAGCAGATGATTTATGCCCCTTTGATGGGTTACATCCAGCGTAATGATATTCACGCGGTCACAATGAAAACATTTACCCCACAAGAGTGGGCACGCAATAAGAAGTTGATGTCCCTTTAAGGTTTTTATGGAAAAGTTTCGTGTTATTGGGTCAACTCAGCCGCTACAAGGTGAAGTGACCATTTCAGGCGCTAAAAACGCCGCCCTACCGATTTTATTTGCTTCAATCCTGGCTGGAGAGCCCGTTGAAGTGGCCAACGTTCCTCACCTACGTGACATCGACACCACCATGGAACTGCTTGAGCGCTTGGGCGCGAAAGTTGAGCGTAATGGCTCGGTTCATGTTGATGCAGGTCCTATCAACCAATACTGTGCGCCTTATGATTTGGTGAAAACCATGCGTGCTTCGATTTGGGCATTAGGTCCGTTGGTGGCCCGTTTTGGTCAAGGACAAGTTTCTCTACCTGGTGGTTGTGCGATTGGCGCTCGTCCAGTGGATCTGCATATCCACGGTCTGGAACAGCTTGGTGCGACCATTACTTTGGAAGATGGCTATGTAAAAGCCCACGTTGATGGCCGCTTGCAAGGCGCGCATATCGTGATGGACAAAGTGAGCGTGGGTGCCACGATCACCATCATGTGTGCAGCAACACTCGCTGAAGGCACCACTGTGCTCGATAACGCAGCGCGTGAACCTGAGATTGTTGATACCGCCATGTTCCTCAATAGATTGGGTGCGAAAATTTCAGGTGCAGGTACTGACAGCATTACCATTGAAGGCGTAGAACGTCTTGGCGGTGGTAAGCATGCTGTAGTACCAGATCGTATCGAAACTGGTACTTTCTTGGTTGCGGCTGCCGTATCGCGTGGCAAAATTGTTTGTCGTAACACCCATGCACATCTATTGGAAGCGGTCTTAGCCAAGCTTGAAGAAGCAGGTGCTGAGATTGAAAGTGGTGAAGATTGGATCAGTTTAGATATGACTGGGCGTGAGCTGAAAGCGGTCAATGTACGCACTGCGCCACATCCAGGTTTCCCAACCGACATGCAAGCTCAGTTCACACTGCTGAACATGATGGCAAAAGGTGGTGGCGTGATCACTGAAACCATTTTCGAAAACCGTTTTATGCATGTGCCTGAGTTAAAACGCATGGGCGCAAAAGCGGAAATCGAAGGCAATACCGTGATTTGCGGTGATGTCGATCGTTTAAGTGGTGCGCAAGTGATGGCAACTGACCTGCGTGCATCTGCAAGCCTCGTAATTGCGGGTTGTATCGCCAAAGGCGAAACCATTGTCGATCGTATCTATCATATTGATCGTGGTTACGAGCGAATTGAGGACAAACTCTCAGCGCTTGGCGCAAATATTGAGCGTTTCCGCGACTCGCGTTAAACTCCCCAGTTCTGAATGGGCCGAAATCCAAGGGTTTCGGCCTTTTTCTTCCAGCTCCTTTGGAGAATTTGCATGATTGCGTTATTGCGAATCTTGGCAGTGGCTGTGTTCGCTGTCTTTATGTTTGTGTTTGGTTGCGGCTATTGTTTATTGAGCCCACGTAACCCTAAACATGTTTATACCTTTGGTAAGAAGTTTGCGGCGATGTCAAAAGTGTTTGGCATTAAGCTCGAGTACCGTGCGCCTGCGGATGTTGATCAGCGTGGCCAGCATATCTACATTGCTAACCACCAAAATAATTGGGATCTGTTTACCGTATCCAAAGCGGTGACGCCAAAAGTGGTAACGGTAGGTAAGAAAAGCCTCGCGTGGATGCCGTTGTTTGGTCAACTCTATTGGCTGACTGGCAATATCCTGATTGACCGTGCAAACAAAACCAAAGCCAAAGGGACTATCGATCAAGTTATTGATTACATGAAACAAAGCGAAGTGTCGGTATGGATGTTCCCAGAAGGTACTCGCTCGCGTGGCCGTGGTTTACTGCCATTTAAAGCTGGTGCATTTCACGCTGCGATTGGTGCAGGCGTACCGATTATTCCGATTGTGTGTAGTTCCACCGATAAGCTCAACTTCAATCGCTGGAATAACGGCCATGTGATTGTGGAAGTGTTACCGCCAATCAGTACGGAAGGTTACAGCAAAGAGAATATCCGCGAGCTGTCACAGCTTTGCCATGAGCAAATGAAAGCGAAACTGGCTGAGTTGGATGCCGAAGTAGCAGAGCGTAATCGTAACGCGTAACGGTAGTGTTTTGCACTGTTGCTTCAAAAAGAAAGGGTTGCCATGGCAACCCTTTTTGCATTTTAACGCCAACGAGTGGGGTTATTTGCGTACCGCGATCGCTTCGATTTCGATGCCAACATCTTTTGGCAGACGCGCCACTTCAACACAAGAACGTGCTGGGTAGTGAGCAACGTTATGCTCATCAAAGAACGCGCCATACACTTGGTTTACGGTGCCGAAATCATTGAGATCTTTCACGAATACGGTCATTTTCACAATGTCACCCACAGTTAAGCCAGAGGCTTCAACCACCGCTTTCACGTTGTCCAGTGATTGGCGAGCTTGCGCAGCGATGTCCGCAGGAACTTCACCTGTGGTTGGGTTTACTGGGATTTGACCAGAAGTCAGCACCATATTGCCGAGATCAACACCTTGAATGTATGGGCCAATGGCAGCAGGGGCCGCTTCAGTATGTAGAACTTTTGTCATCTTTCTTATCCGTTAGTTGTTCCAAAATCGCTATTCAGTTTGCCTGTAAAGCTTGGGTAGGTAAAGCGCCGCTCTCTCATTTATCCCCTTACTACTTGAAGCTACAACGCTACCCATATTGCTACAGCACTCAGTTGTTTGGGGATACTCAACTTGCTTGGAGGTGATTAAGCTTCGATTTCCGTGACCACATCGCGAGCAAATACTTTTTCACAGTATTTGCATTTCAGGCGGATGTCGTTGTTCTTCTCAGAAATCTTGAAGCTGCTTTCTACAGGCTCGTTGTGCGAAATGCAGTTGCTGTTTGGGCAGGCAAACACATTATTAATGCGCTCTGGCAGTTGCAGTGCCAACTTCTTCACCACTTCGTAGTTTTCAATTTGGTTAACGGTCGCGTGTGGTGCGTACAGGGCGAGTTTGTTAGCTTGTGCCTCACTGATGAACACATTTTCAATTTTGAGCAGATCTTTGCTGCCTAGAGCTGAAGAAGGCAGATTGAGGCCGATGGTGACACGCTGCGCTGAATTATGCATATCAAATAGCTTCAACACTTTAATGCCCACTTTCGCTGGAATGTGGTCAATCACGGTGCCGTTTTTGATCGCTTCAACTTGTAATTTAGTCTCTTTTGTCATGATCTGCTCTCCTTACAGCGATTCGTTCAAAACCAGAGCCAGCAAAGCTTCACGGGCGTAAACCCCGTTTTCAACTTGTTGGAAATAGTAGGCGTGTGGGGTTTTATCTACATCGGTAGTGATCTCATCCACGCGTGGCAGTGGGTGCAGCACTTTCAAATTGCTGCGCGCATCGCTCAGGTGGGCAGCAGTCAAGATATAAGCGGATTTGATATGCGCGTATTCCGACTCATCAAAACGCTCTTTCTGTACACGCGTCATGTAGAGAATATCCAGCTCTGGGATCACGCTTTCCATATCGCTGAACACTTGGTATTTCACGCCTGCTTCATCCAGCTCTTCACAGATGTAATCTGGCATCGCCAGGGCTTCAGGAGCCACAAAGAAGAAGCGGTTGTTATCAAACTTAGCCAGAGCTTGTGCCAGCGAATGTACGGTGCGGCCATATTTTAAATCACCGACAAACGCGACATCGAGGTTATCGAGACGACCTTGGGTTTCATAAATCGAGTAGAGATCGAGCAGGGTTTGCGATGGGTGCTGGTTTGAACCGTCACCCGCGTTAATCACGGGGGTGCCATTAGAAAACTCAGAAGCCAAACGTGCCGCGCCTTCTTGTGGATGACGCATCACGAAAGCATCAACATAGGAAGAGATTACGCGTACCGAGTCCGCTAAGGTTTCGCCTTTCTTCGCTAGCGACGTATTGCCGCCGTTATCAAAGCCAATCACGCTGCCACCGATACGTTGAATCGCCGTTTCGAACGAGAGGCGAGTACGGGTAGAAGGTTCGAAGAAACAACTGGCCACGACCTTGTGCTTAATCAGTTCTGGATTCGGTTGTGCCTTAAGCTGGCCTGCGGTTTTCACAATCAACTCCAACTCAGCGCGTGAGAGTTCAGCAATGGAGATGATGTGCTTTTGGTAAAGCGAATTCGCCATGATCGTCTTCCCTATATTTTCTAACAGCCATAAAAAAGCCCCCCATGAGGGAGGCTTTAACAAATCGATGAGGGGAAAAACAGTAGTGCCAGTAAGCCAACTTGCTTACTACGATGGACACTGCTTTGAGCTGCACGCTGTGCACATTTCATTGGCTACCCCTCAGACAAACGGTCGGCATTATACGCCGAAAGTTTGTGAGCGCAAGCGATTACATCACAGAGTTAAGGGATATTAAATCGCTGGCATTCACTTGCCTAAAGTGGCAACCATGACTGCCTTGATGGTGTGTAGTCGGTTCTCCGCTTCATCAAACACAATCGAGTATTCAGATTCAAAGACTTCTTCGGTGACTTCCAATCCTTGCATACCGTATTTGGCTGCGATCTCTTGGCCCACTTTGGTTTGGTCATCATGGAATGCGGGTAAGCAGTGCATGAATTTCACCTGTGGATTGCCAGTGGCTTTGATGACATCCATGTTGACTTGATACGGCTTCATTAACGCAACCCGCTCATCCCACGCGTCCGCGGCTTCGCCCATAGAAACCCACACATCGGTGTAAAGGAAATCACAGCCTTTAACGCCTTCATGCACTTCTTCACTCAAGGTGATTTTTGCTCCGGTTTGCTTGGCAATTTCTTGGCAGCTTGCCACTAAGGCGTCATTTGGCCAGTACGCTTTCGGCGCAACTAAGCGAATATCCATGCCCATTTTGGCTGCACCAACCATGAGTGAATTACCCATGTTGTTACGTGCATCACCAAGGTAAGCAAACTTCATTTCATGCAGTTGTTTACCGCGCCCATGTTCTTGCATAGTCAGAAGATCGGCCAAGATCTGCGTGGGGTGAAACTCATCGGTTAAGCCATTCCATACTGGCACGCCAGCATATTTACCGAGTACCTCAACAATCTCTTGGCCAAAGCCACGGTATTGAATGCCATCGTACATACGGCCTAATACGCGCGCGGTATCTTTCATCGACTCTTTATGGCCAATTTGCGAGCCGGAAGGGCCAATGTAAGAGACTTGCGCGCCTTGATCAAATGCTGCTACTTCGAATGCACAGCGAGTTCGGGTAGATGACTTTTCAAAGATCAACGCGATGTTTTTGCCTTGCAGGGTCTTCTGCTCGGTGCCTGCGTATTTCGCGCGTTTTAGCTCGGCAGACAGATCCAGTAGGAAGTGGATCTCTTTTGGGGTGAAGTCGAGCAGTTTTAGAAAGTTGCGGTTACGTAAATTGAAAGCCATTTCCCTATCCTCGTTTGGCGATTCCAGTTGCGGCTAGTAAAGCATGAAAATGCTATAAAAGTGAATAAATATTTTAAATTAAAATAAAGAAAATCAAGAATAGATTGAATTTGTGAGGCGAGATGCACATAACATCTCGCCAAAAGTGATTATAAATTCTCTTCGGCGAATTCAGCCAAGCGGCTGCGTACTACGCCATTGAGGTGGATGTTGGCGCTGCCTTCAAAGTTTTTGAAGCGCTCAACCATGTAGGTGAGACCTGAGGTGACAGGGGTTAAATAGTGGGAATCAATCTGCGCTAAGTTACCTGAACAGACGATCTTAGTACCTTCACCACAGCGGGTGATGATGGTTTTGATCTGCGAAGCCGTCAGGTTTTGACACTCATCGAGCAACACGAAAGCATTTTGGATTGAACGGCCGCGCATAAAGTTGATCGATTTAAACTGAATGTTGGCTTTATCACAGATGTATTTGAGCGAGCCATCCGTGCTGTGGTCGTTTTTGTGCAGCGCTTCCAAGGTATCGGTGACGGAAGCCAGCCACGGCATCATCTTCTCCTCTTCGGTACCGGGGAGGAAACCAATCGACTCACCAATATCAGGCGTATTACGAGTGACAATGATCTTATCGAACATTTTGCGTTCGACGGTTTGTTCCAGTGCTGCTGCCATCGCCAGTAAGGTTTTACCGCTGCCCGCCGCGCCAGTCAGGATCACTAGATCAATATCGGGATCGAGCAGAGCGTCCAACGCCATTCCTTGGTAAATATTTTTCGGGGTGATGCCCCACGCTTTGCGATGCATCATGCGATCACGGCTGAGATCGCGCAGCGTCAATTTATCGCCATCAATGTTCTCGACTCGTGCAGCAAAGTCGCTGTCTTCATCGATCACATATTGATTGAGGAAGGTTGGATCAAATGGAGCACGATCCAGCTTATGGAAAGTTTTGCCACCTAATGTGTAGCTGGCGACATCTTCCACACTGTCCCAAAAACTGCCGGGACGAGTTTGAAAGCCCTTGGTCAGGTATTGAATATCATCAATCAGTTGATCGGTGCGGTAGTCTTCCACATACAACACCCCTGCACCTTTGGCGCGCAGCCGCATATTGATGTCTTTGGTGACCAGCACGACGGCACGGGGTGCACGTTGAGCTTGGAGATAAAGCACTGCATTGAGGATCCGGTTATCACCTTCTTTGTCGGTAAAGGCTTTTACGGTTTCATGCAGTTCATAATCGGCGAGGATCGAGATGGTTCCTGTTGCGCCCTCTTGCTTAGAAAGCGGGATCCCTTCGGTGATTTCTTCGGGAGTGGCATCGTGGAATAAGTGCTCCAAAGCCCGAATCGCTACGCGTGCATCGCGCGCCACATCGCGTTTGCTGTCTTTGATCCGGTCGAGTTCTTCAAGAACGGTCATTGGGATGACCACGTCGTGCTCTTTGAAAGAGTAAATCGCGAGAGGTTCGTGGAGTAGGATATTGGTATCCAGTACAAACAGTTTCCGATCGGTATCGCCCATAAGCGTCTCCTTGCTACATGTAGCATGCTTTGTCGTGTATGTTCACAAGCGGCCTGTAGGATCGTACGCTCAGGTGAGCGTTGCGATCATTGTCGACTTGCTGCAAACCCGTGTTGATACTCTCTGTTTGAACTTGCAGGCTTTATGCCAATCTAATTGTTGACACAAATGCCGCATCTTCAAACTGAGTATAGCAATCATCCTATTAACAAATGCCACTCGTTTTTGACATTTTGATGTCACGAAAAAAAAGCGTATTACGACGGGGAATGGGCGTGACCTGTGTCACGCCATCAAGTAAGATTAGCGGCCTTTTTCTGCACCCTGAGCCGCCAGCATCCATAATAAAAGGCTGACTGGAGTGAAGTGCAAAAATTCTCTGCAACGCTATTTGATGAGGTAGTCCATTCATGTCATTTGCTTTAGGGCAACGCTGGATAAGCGATACGGAAAGTGATCTCGGGTTAGGCACTGTGGTGGCGCTTGATGCGCGTACAGTGACCTTGATGTTTGCAGCATCGGAAGAAAATCGTGTTTATGCACGTTCAGATGCGCCGGTCACCCGTGTGATCTTTAATGTCGGCGATGTGGTGGATAGTCAGCAAGGCTGGTCGTTACAAGTTGAACAAGTGGTGGAAGACCAAGCGTCTACACCTATCTAGGCACGCGAGTGGATACCGAAGAAAGCGGTGTCGCGCTGCGTGAAATTTTCCTCAGTAACCAAATTCGTTTTAATAAACCGCAGGACAAGTTGTTTGCCGGTCAAATCGATCGCATGGACAACTTCGTGCTGCGTTATCGCGCTCTAGCCAATCAATATCAACAGCACAAAAGCCCAATGCGTGGCTTGTGTGGTATGCGCGCCGGGCTGATCCCGCATCAGCTTTACATTGCCCATGAAGTAGGTCGTCGCCATGCACCACGCGTGTTACTGGCCGATGAAGTAGGTTTGGGTAAAACCATCGAAGCGGGCATGATCATCCATCAGCAAGTGCTGACCGGGCGTGCTGAACGCATCCTGATTGTGGTACCTGAAACGCTGCAACACCAATGGTTGGTGGAGATGATGCGCCGTTTCAACCTGCACTTCTCGATTTTTGATGAAGAGCGCTGTGTAGAAGCCTTTAGCGAGGCAGATAACCCATTTGAAACTCAGCAGTATGTGCTGTGTTCACTCGATTTCTTGCGTAAAAGCCGCCAGCGTTTTGAACAAGCGTTGGAAGCGGAATGGGATTTGTTGGTAGTCGATGAAGCGCACCACTTAGAGTGGCACCCAGAAAAGCCTAGCCGAGAATATCAAGTGATTGAAGCGCTCGCTGAGCAAACTCCGGGTGTGCTGCTATTGACGGCAACACCTGAGCAGTTAGGTCGTGAAAGCCACTTTGCTCGTCTGCGCCTGCTGGATGCAGATCGTTTCTACGATTACGAAGCCTTTGTTAAAGAAGAAGAGCAGTACGCACCGGTTGCGGATGCGGTCACTGCGCTGTTCAGCGGTGAGAAGCTGAGTGATGAAGCGAAAAACAAAATCACTGAGCTATTGTCTGAGCAAGATGTGGAGCCGCTGTTTAAAGCGTTGGAAAGCCACGCCAGCGAGGACGAAATTGCTTTAGCTCGCCAAGAGCTGATCGACAATCTGATGGATCGCCACGGTACTGGTCGCGTGTTGTTCCGTAACACGCGTGCGGCAATCAAAGGCTTCCCAGTACGTAATGTGCATTTGCTGCCATTAGATATCCCCTCTCAATACACGACTTCAATGCGTGTCGCGGGCATGCTCGGCGGTAAACTGACGCCAGAAGCGCGCGCGATGAAAATGCTCTACCCAGAAGAGATTTTCCAAGAGTTTGAAGGCGAAGAGTCAAGCTGGTGGCAATTTGACTCACGCGTCAACTGGCTGCTCGAAAAAGTCAAAGCCAAACGCAGCGAGAAGATCCTCGTCATCGCTTCACGTGCCAGCACCGCATTGCAGCTAGAGCAGGCATTGCGTGAGCGTGAAGGCATTCGCGCAACGGTATTCCATGAAGGCATGTCGATCATTGAGCGTGACAAAGCCGCAGCTTACTTTGCCCAGGAAGAGGGCGGCGCGCAGGTGCTGATCTGTAGTGAAATCGGCTCCGAAGGTCGTAACTTCCAGTTTGCCAACCAATTGGTGATGTTTGATCTGCCGTTCAACCCAGACTTGCTTGAGCAGCGTATCGGGCGTTTGGACCGTATCGGCCAAAAGCGTGATATCGATGTGTACGTGCCGTACCTGACCGAAACGTCACAAGCGATTTTGGCGCGTTGGTTTCAAGAAGGTTTGAATGCCTTTGCGGAAACCTGTCCAACCGGTCGTGCGGTTTATGATGTGTTTGCTGAGCGTTTGATCCCAATCCTTGCTGTCGGTGGTGGTGAAGAACTGGAAGTGATCATCGAAGAGTCAGCCAAGCTGAACAAAACGCTGAAATCCCAGCTGGAAGTTGGGCGTGATCGCTTGCTTGAAATGCATTCTAACGGTGGCGAAAAAGCGCAGCAGATTGCCGAGCAGATCGCTAAAACCGATGGTGATACCAATTTGGTGACTTTTGCGTTGAGCCTGTTTGATGCGATTGGTCTGCATCAAGAAGATCGTGGCGAGAATGCGTTGGTGGTCACTCCTGCCGAACACATGATGGTGCCAAGCTATCCGGGTCTGCCGTATGAAGGAGCAACTATTACCTTTGATCGTGACACCGCACTGTCGCGTGAAGATATACACTTCATCAGTTGGGAACACCCAATGGTGCAAGGCGGCATTGATTTGCTGATGAGTGAAGGGGTGGGGACTTGCGCGGTTTCGCTGTTGAAAAACAAAGCGTTGCCGGTCGGTACTATCTTGCTGGAACTGGTGTATGTGGTGGATGCCCAAGCGCCGAAACGCAGTGGTATCAGCCGCTTCTTGCCCGTCTCTCCAATCCGAATTCTGATGGATGCGCGCGGTAATGATCTCTCTTCGCAAGTGGAGTTTGAAAGCTTTAATCGTCAGCTCAGCCCAGTGAATCGTCATTTGGCCAGCAAGCTGGTGAGTTCAGTACAGCATGATGTGCATCGTTTGATTACGGCAAGCGAAGCGGCGGTTGAGCCGCGAGTGAGCGCAATTCGTGAACAAGCGCAGCGTGATATGCAGCAGAGCCTCAACAGCGAGTTGGAGCGTTTGCTGGCACTCAAAGCGGTTAACCCGAACATTCGTGATGAAGAGATCGAAGTGCTGGAGCAGCAAATCAAAGAGCTGACTGACTATATTGCGCAGGCGCAGTATCAGCTTGATTCACTGCGTTTGATTGTGGTGGCACACAACTGATTACGTAGGCCCTCGAAACGAGGGCCTTGTTTTATTCCCCGTTGGCGACATTTTGCGTATATAATGCGCCGTTTTTTGTGATACGAGACGATAGCGATGGCAATGACCGAGTACAATCCACCCAAGGAACCGTGGATTGATGTGATTTATGAGGATGAACACATCATCGCAGCCAACAAGCCTTCTGGTTTGTTATCTGTTCCTGGGCGACCTGTTGAGCACTACGACAGTATGTGGGCTCGTTTGGTGGATTACTGCCCTGATGTGAAGGTCGTACACCGTTTGGATATGTCGACCTCTGGGCTGATCCTGTTTGCGAAAGGCAAACATATGGAATCGGCGTTGAAGAAGCAGTTTCAGTATCGTCTCACTCATAAAATCTACTATGCCCGCGTATGGGGTGTGATGGAGCAAGACGAAGGCGAAGTGAATTTGCCGCTGTGTTGTGATTGGCCAAACCGCCCGAAACAGAAAGTCTGTTTTGAAGAGGGACGTGATTCTCTGACGCGCTATCAAGTCGTAAAGCGTGAAGAGAAAACCACAGTCGTACGCCTCATCCCGATCACTGGACGCTCTCATCAGCTGCGTGTGCACATGCAATCGCTCGGCCATCCGATTGTTGGTGATGATCTCTACGCGCCACAAGAAGCCGTCGAGTTTGCCGATCGTCTGCAACTGCACGCCGCGGAGCTGTGTTTCTACCATCCACGTAGTCATTGGCTGCGCACTTTATTTGTCCCTTGTGACTTCTATCCCGAAGCCGAGGAGCAGATTTTGCAGCATTTCGATCCTGAGCGAAAATTACCGGACTATAAAAAGCTATCCCAAGACTAATATTATTGTGGGTAGCGGATAATCAGACCCGGAGTCAGCATGTCACTACCCACTTTAGTTTTTCTAGACCGCGCTACTATTCCGCGCCATATCCCATTACCTGCTCTGCCTTTTGAACACCATTGGGTTGAGTATGATGCATGTGAGCCTCACCAAGTGGTTGAGCGCCTCTTAGCGGCCGATATCGTTATCACTAATAAAGTGGTACTCACCCGTGAAATGCTGGTTCAGTTGCCTAAGCTCAAGTTGATCGCCATTTCTGCCACGGGCACCAACAACGTCGATTTGCAGGCGTGTCGTGACCTGAATATCGCGGTGTGTAATGTGCAAGGCTATGCCACGCGCTCTGTACCAGAGCATGTGATCGCCATGATGTTTGCTCTAAGACGTAATCTTATCGGTTATCACAATGATATTGCGGCCGGAGAGTGGCAGCGCCATAAGCAGTTCTGTTTTTTCACGCATCCCATTGGCGATATTGCGGGTTCAACCATGGGCATTATCGGCAGTGGTGCATTAGGACAAGCGACGGCGAATTTGACTCGTGCATTAGGTATGCAAGTGCTGTTTGCTGAACGTAAAGGTCAGTTGGAATGCCGCGCAGGGTACACGCCATTTGAACAAGTGCTGGCGCAGTCGGATGTGCTATCACTGCACTGTCCGCTGACGGATGAAACGCGAAATATTATCTCGGAAGCGGAATTGGTGCAGATGAAGCCCAATGCTCTGTTGATTAATACCGGGCGCGGCGGTTTAGTGGATGAACAGGCGCTGGTGGATGCGCTGAAAAGACGTCAAATTGCTGGGGCTGGGGTGGATGTGTTTAGTGTCGAGCCTGCGGATATGGATAACCCACTGATTGCCAACCGTGATTTGCCTAATCTCCTGCTGACACCGCATGTGGCGTGGGGCAGTGATTCCTCGATACAACAACTCGCGACTATCTTGATCGACAACATTAGTGCATTTATGCGTGGTGAAGCGAAAAATCGAGTCGTCTAGAAGTTGCTTTGTTGATTATGTGTGTGATTTATATCGCCATAATTTAATTGGTGTTGTGAATGGTTCTTACAGGTTGTTACACTCGGAGCGCTTTTTTACTCTAAGAACAACGTCAGGAATCATTCATGGTTAATCAACATAAACATACCGTCACCTTCAGTGGTGAGGGTAAAGAATTTTTTGGGATCTGGAGTGTCAATCTTCTGCTCTCCATTATTACCTTAGGCATCTACTCTGCATGGGCTAAGGTGCGTACTAAGCGCTATTTCTACGGCAATACTTTCATTGCGGGCGATAACTTTGAATATCATGCCCTGCCGATGCAAATCCTCAAAGGGCGTTTGGTCGCATTCGCCGCTGTTCTCGTGTGGTTCGTGGCTAACTCTTTATTCCCGATCACTTCATTGCTGTTGCTCTTGGTGTTTTATTTTGCTTTGCCTTGGCTGCTTTGGAGCAACGCCCGCTTTGATTCGGCGATGACCAGCTTTCGTAATGTGCACTTCTCCTTTAATGGCACACTGCAAGAAGCCTATTTCTCGTTTATGGGCAGAGGGATTGGCGCATTAGTCGCGTTGCTGATCTACTTTGTTATTGCTTCGGTCTCAGCGTCTGTTTCGGCAAGTCTTTCTGTCGTCATGTTTATTGGCTCTTTTTTAGTGATGGCGGCGCTCTATGCTTGGGTTATTGCAGGCGTACAAAACTATTTTGCTAATGGTTACCGTTATGGGGATTGGCAGTTTAGCGCCCAACTGACTACGCGCTTCTTCCTGCATACCTATTTAAAAGCAGCGGCAATTGGGGTTGCCTCGGTGCTCGCGATCATCTCTATGGTGCTTATCATGGTGTTCGGCAGTATCGATTTCTCTAATCTTACCAATTGGGAAAGCTCGCTACTTGCGAGTGGCTCACCGTTTATGCTGATCGCTACTGTGTACATAGGGATGATCGTAATGGGTATCGCGGTGACGGCTTATATTACTTCACGGGTACGCAATTACATTTTCTCGCAACTGGTGATGCAGCAAGCTCTGAACGAGGACACAGCCTTTCGATTTGAATCCACTCTCAGTGCTCGTGGTTATACTGGCTTAGTGATCAGTAACTTCTTACTGCAAGCCGTGACAGTCGGTATCGCACGCCCATGGGTGATGGTGAGAACGACGCGCTATCTGGCTGAACGCACTGCTGTGATTGGCGATATGGATGCACTCAAATCGACCGATCAATCTTCAGATGTAAAATCGGCTATCTCGGATGAGTTGGCTCAAGCGTTTGATCTCGGTATCGGGATCGGCTGATGCGTATTACCGGAACCGCTTTCCCACCTCGCAGCTCATTACGTTGCGAGGCCGAGCTCGATCTCTCACAACCCCATTTTCTCGCTTTGCATGTCGATGGTGAGATCATTAGCTGTGCGCAGAGCGATGCTGAAATCAGTGCTCCAGTGGGAAAATTACCGATTCGTTTTCAATTACCCAGTGGCTGGGTTTTCGTTTGTGAACGCAATGCGCAGTTGAACTCTTGGTTAGAACAACACAATAAACCGGGGTGGGTGGATCGGCTGGAAGGAAAGTGGAGCGCTTGGCTAATCGCCGTGGTGCTTGGCATCGGTTTATGTGTTTGGGCTTATGTGGCATTTCTACCTTGGCTAAGCAAAGAGGTGGCGGAACGAGTTCCTGAATCTGCCGCTGTGGTGCTGGGTGAGAAAATTCTGCAAACGTTAGATCGCGATTTAAAACCGAGTGAACTTTCTCTCGCGCAACAAGATGAGATAAAGCAACGAGTTTTCTCCCATCTTAGCCAACTCGAGCCGCTACCTTATCCGATCAAAGTGGAGTTTCGCCACTCAGATATTGGCGCTAACGCGTTCGCTTTGCCCGGTGGAACCTTGGTGTTACTGGATGAGTTGGTGCTACTGGCCAAAACGCCCGAGCAGTTAGACAGCATTATTCTGCATGAGCTGGGGCATGTACATCATCGCCATATGCTTAAACGCTTGGTGCATTCGAGTGTACTTTCGATTGGTGTGGCGCTGCTGACAGGTGAAAGCTCTGGGGTGGTGGATAATCTGGTTGGGATTGGGGTGTTTACGCTCTCCAACGGCCAATCCCGCGATGCGGAAGAAGAGGCCGATCAATACGCGAAACAAGCGATGCAGGCGATTTACGGTAGCAGTGAACCGCTAGCTGAAATGTTTGAACTGTTTCAGCAGCAAGAAACGATTGAGGTTCCGGCTTGGCTCAGTACCCATCCTGATCTCAAACAGCGGATCGATGCGGCGCGTCAGCCTTAATCTCAGGTAAAAGCATTCAGCATCGTTAATCCAAATTAGGTATACCCAAACAAAAAGGCAGCGAAATCGCTGCCTTTTTTCTTTCTATCTATTTTTCTATAAAAAGCTTGGCTTACAGTGCAGCGATGGTCGCTTTCTGCTGCTCAAGTTTCACCAGTGCTTCTTGGTAACCCGCGAGCTTTTCACGCTCTTTGGTAATTACCGCTTCTGGTGCTTTCGCCACGAAACCTTCGTTACCCAGCTTGCCTTCGATGCGCGCAATTTCACCTTGCGTCTTAGCAATCTCTTTGGCCAGACGATCCAGCTCAGCGTCTTTATCAATCAGACCTGCCATTGGGATCATCAGCTCAGACTTGCCAACCAGTGCGGTTGCACACGCAGGTGTCGCTTCGCCATCCGCCAATACACGAATGCTTTCGAGCTTGGCCAGTGAAACTAGCACTTGCTTGTTCGCTTCGATACGCGCGGCATCTTGCTCATTCGCCGCTTTCAGCATCACTTCCAGAGGCTTACCAGGGTTGATGTCATACTCAGCGCGCAGGTTACGGATGCTAGTGATTAAAGCTTTCACCCATTCAATATCATCCAAGGCTTCTTGGTTGAAGTTTGCCGCATCGTACTGAGGCAGCGCTTGCAGCATGATGGTGTCGCCTTCCACGCCATCCACCAGTGGCTTAACACTTTGCCAGATGGTTTCGGTGATGTAAGGGATCACTGGATGCGCCAAACGCAGGGTTTTCTCTAGTACGGTGATCAGCGTGCGACGTGTTGCGCGTTGCTGAGCTTCCGTGCCTTTCCACAGAACCGGCTTAGTCAGTTCTAAGTACCAGTCACAGAATTGGTTCCAGATGAATTCGTACAGCGTATTGGCTGCCATATCCAGACGGAAGTTATCAATGTGACCATTGAACTCTTTCGCAGCCAGCTCGAACTGTGATTCGATCCACTTGTCGGCCAGTGAGTATTCAAGCTCTGCACCTGCTGCAAAACCGCAATCTTGCTCTTCGGTGTTCATCAGCACGTAACGGCTTGCGTTCCACAGCTTGTTACAGAAGTTGCGGTAACCTTCTAGACGCTTCATATCCCAGTTGATGTCACGACCGGTTGAAGCCATGGCCGCGAGGGTGAAACGCAGTGAGTCAGTACCGTAGGCTTCGATGCCGTTTTCAAACGTCTTACGGGTATTTTTCTCGATCTTCGCCGCTAGCTGAGGCTGCATCATGTTGCCAGTGCGCTTCTCAACCAGTGACTCTAGGTCGATACCATCGATCATATCGATAGGGTCAAGTACGTTGCCTTTCGACTTCGACATCTTGTCGCCGTTTTCGTCACGGATCAGACCCGTTACGTACACGGTTTTGAACGGAACTTGTGCTTTTCCATCTTCATCTTTACAGAAGTGCATGGTCATCATGATCATGCGCGCCACCCAGAAGAAGATGATGTCGAAACCCGTTACCAGAACATCGGTTGGGTGGAATACGTTCAGCTCAGGCGTTTTTTCTGGCCAGCCAAGCGTTCCGAAGGTCCACAATGCAGAAGAGAACCAAGTATCCAACACGTCATCATCTTGACGAAGAGCAACATCTGCTGCGATGTTGTTTTCTGCACGCACTTCTTCTTCGTTACGACCTACAAACACATTGCCTTGCTCGTCATACCAAGCCGGAATGCGGTGACCCCACCACAGTTGTCGAGAGATACACCAGTCTTGAATGTCACGCATCCAAGAGAAGTACATGTTCTCGTACTGTTTTGGTACAAATTGAATATCGCCATTTTCTACCGCTTCAACCGCTGGTTTCGCCAGAATACCTGCGCGAACGTACCATTGGTCAGTCAGCATTGGTTCAATCACCACGCCACCGCGGTCGCCGTAAGGAACCGTTAGGTCGTGATCTTTGATTTCTTGCAGTAGACCCAGTTCTTCAAATTCCGCCACGATCGCTTTACGTGCAGCAAAACGCTCCATGCCTTGGTATTTAGCAGGGATCTCTGTGCCGTAAGCATTGCTTGCTTCGCCGTTTGAGTTGAAGACTTCGGCTGCATCACGGATGTTGGCATCAAAGGTCAGAATGTTGATCATCGGTAGCTGATGACGCTTGCCGACTTCATAGTCGTTGAAGTCGTGCGCAGGGGTGATTTTCACACAGCCCGTGCCTTTCTCCATATCGGCGTGCTCATCGCCCACGATAGGGATGCGACGACCTACGATTGGCAGAATGATCTCTTTACCAATCAAATCTTTATAACGAGGATCTTCTGGGTTAACCGCAACACCAGTATCGCCCAGCATGGTTTCTGGACGTGTTGTCGCAACCACGATGTAATCTTTGCCATCGGCCGTTTTCACGCCATCCGCCAGCGGGTAGCGGAAGTGCACATGTGACCTTTGGTCTCTTTGTTTTCCACTTCCAGATCGGAGATCGCGGTGTGCAGTTTTGGATCCCAGTTAACTAGGCGCTTACCGCGGTAGATCAGATCATCTTTGTAGAGACGCACAAACACTTCTTGCACGGCTTTGTAGAAGCCATCATCCATAGTAAAGCGCTCACGATCCCAATCGACAGAGGCACCAAGACGACGTAGCTGCTTAGTGATGGTACCGCCTGATTCTGCTTTCCATTCCCAAATCTTGTCGATGAACGCATCACGGCCGTAATCATGCTTGGTTTTGCCTTCTTCTGCAGCGATCTTACGCTCAACCACCATCTGAGTTGCGATACCAGCGTGGTCAGTACCCACTTGCCACAAGGTATTTTTACCTTTCATACGCTGACAGCGGATTAGAGTATCCATAATGGTGTCTTGGAAGGCATGACCCATGTGCAGGCTGCCTGTGACGTTCGGTGGCGGGATCATGATGCTGTATGCTTCTTTTGATGTGTCACCGTGAGGCTTAAAGTAGCCTTGCTCTTCCCAAGTCTTATACAGATCTTGTTCGATTGATGTTGGGTTGTATGTCTTTTCCATAGTGCTCTTTAATGGATGCTGTGATGGTTAATTCAGTCTATCGCTATAAGTGAGTTCTCTTGGGTAAGAGAGCTTAACTATAAGGATGGACGGTTATGGATACTGAATCTCAACAGTTTGCAGCTGATAACCTGCTTGTCGATAGAGTTTATACCGCTCGCGTGCTAGCTGCTTGGCATTTTCTGCGCAGGGCACGAAGTCTACCACTTCGGCAAAGGTGCGCGCAAAGGTTGTCTGATTATCCGCCAAATTTATTGCCAATTGACGATTCCAAGAAGGGGAGACACCCACATAACCTATCTCAATCGCGGTGCCGGACTTGGGGCCTTCACCCACCAGATTGTGCGCTAAAAACTGTTCGGGTTCGACTTGCCAAAAACGCTCGGCTAATTGCTCGGCATGTTGCTTATCTTGGCATTGCAGATAAATGCGTGCGCCTTGAGAGGCAAAGTGACGAGTCAAATACAGCACGTATTCAGCAAAGCCCGTTGGCGTCGATTGAGCAGAATCTGGGGAAATCAGGTAAAAAGTCGCGGTTGGCATCTTGGTCTCTTGCAAACAATCACCACGCCTGTGGCAGTGGTTTAGGTCTAGCAATGAAAAAGGGCCCGAAGGCCCTTTTGCGATTACTCTTCAGCGTCTAGGCCACCGCTGCGATTAAGCAGGAATTGGACTAGTAGCGAGACAGGACGACCGGTTGAGCCTTTCGCTGCACCCGATTTCCACGCAGTACCCGCGATGTCTAAGTGTGCCCAGTTGTATTTCTTAGCAAATTTAGACAGGAAACAAGCAGCAGTAATTGCGCCACCTGGGCGGCCACCAATGTTTGCCATATCGGCAAATGGGCTCTTGAGCTGCTCATGGTATTCATCAGCCAGTGGCAGACGCCATGCGCGATCGCTCGATTGCTCAGAGGCATTCACCAACTCATGTGCCAGCGGGTTGTGGTTCGACATTACTGCACTGATGTGGTGACCTAAAGCAATCACACAAGCACCGGTTAGTGTTGCTACATCCACCACACATTCAGGCTCAAAACGCTCAACGTAAGTCAGTACGTCACACAGTACCAAACGACCTTCGGCATCGGTGTTTAACACTTCCACGGTTTGACCTGACATCGTAGTCAGAATGTCACCCGGACGGTAAGCATTGCTGCCTGGCATGTTTTCACAGCCAGCCAATACGCCAATCACATTGAGTGGTAGGCCGAGTTTGGCAATGGCTTTCATGGTGCCGAAAACAGATGCTGCGCCACACATGTCGTACTTCATCTCATCCATACCTTCACCTGGTTTGAGTGAGATACCGCCTGAGTCGAAAGTCAGACCTTTACCAACCAATACGATTGGCTTGGCTTCAGGATCTGGATTGCCTTTGTATTCGATGACCGACATCATCGATTCATTGCGTGAGCCACGGCCTACCGCGAGGTAAGAAGCCATGCCGAGCTTTTCCATCTCTTCTTCACCAATGATTTTGGTGGTGATGCTCTCGTAATCGTCAGCCAGACGACGAGCTTGTGAAGCGAGGTAAGCTGGGTTAGCAATATTTGGTGGCATATTGCCAAGATCTTTACAGGCTTTCACGCCAGAAGAAACCGCCAAGCCGTGGGCAATCGCACGTTCACCAAGATTCAATTCACGGCGAGTGGGTACGTTGAACACCAGCTTACGTAGTGGACGGCGTGTTTCTGGTTTCACACTTTTGAATTGGTCAAAGGTGTACAGGCCATCTTTGGTTGCTTCAACCGCTTGACGCACTTTCCAATAGGTATCGCGACCCTTGACGTGCAACTCGGTCAAGAAGCAGACCGCTTCCATAGAGCCGGTTTCATTTAATGTGTTGATGGTTTTCTGAATGATCTCTTTGTACTGACGTTCACCCAGTTCGCGTTCTTTACCGCAACCGACGAGCAGTACTCGCTCAGACAACACACCTGGTACTTGATGCAGCAGTAGCATCTGCCCCGGTTTACCCTCTAGATCACCGCGACGCAGCAGTGAACTAATATAGCCGTCGCTGATTTTATCAAGCTGTTCTGCGACTGGAGAAAGGCGACGTGGTTCAAACACCCCAACAACGATACATGCGCTGCGCTGTTTCTCAGGGCTGCCACTCTTAACACTGAACTCCATGCGTACTCCTACATCCTGAAGACAAATAGAACTAAATGGTAGATAATGCGCTCTTACTTGCTGGATCCCATAAAGGATCGACCTTTTGCATACGCAACCTAACCGTTAGCGAAATTTTCAAAAAATAAAAGGTTCACCGGGAAATTATAGTGATTCAATCAAAAAAACAAGTTTTGCATAGGTAATTTCAGCGTGATTATTGTTAGATATTTGATCCGAGAAACAATAAAAAGCCAGTTTGCGATCTTTTTTGTGCTGTTTTTAGTGTTTCTCAGCCAGAAATTTATCCGTGTTTTGGCGGATGCCTCCGACGGTGAAATTCCTACCAGCATGATCTTATCCATCGTTGGATTGAATATGCCGGCTATGGGGCTGTTAATGCTGCCACTAAGCCTATACATCGGGATTCTGCTCACTTTTGGCCGTTTGTATGCTGAGAGTGAGATAACCGTGATGAATGCGACCGGAATCGGTAATAAATTTTTGATCCGAGCTGCCTTGTACCTCGCTTTGATCACTGCTTCTATTGCTGCTTTTAACGCGCTCTGGTTATCGCCTTGGAGCCAAGATAAAGAAGCGCAATTGATGGAGCAATTTGCGGCGGAAAACAGCGTTGATCTACTGCAAAAAGGCCATTTCCAACGCTCTCCAGATGGCTCGTCAGTTGTCTTTATCGATAATATTGAAAACCGTAAACTGCATAATGTATTTGTTGCACAGTTGGCACCGCGTGATTCAATTTTACCTAGCGTGATGTTTTCTAACTCTGGCGATGTGAAAGAGCTGAGTGATGGCCGCCAGATCATTACCCTCTACAATGGTACTCGCTACGAAGGAGTTCCGACCCGGGTGGATTACATGATCACCAATTTCGATTCTTACGATGGCTTGATTGGTCAGCGTGAAGTGAAATCTTCTGGTCGTGATTGGGAAGCGCTACCTACGCTGAGTTTGTTAAAAAACTCCGATCTTCAAGCTCAAGCTGAACTGCAATGGCGACTTTCTTTAGTTGTGTGTATCCCGTTACTGACGATGTTGGTGGTGCCTTTATCGGCAGTGAATCCTCGGCAAGGGCGCTTTGCCAAAATGGGACCCGCCATTTTGATCTATTTGACCTATTTCCTTGCGCTCAGTGCGACAAAATCTGCTATTGAAGATGGCTCATTGCCAGTGATTATTGGTTTATGGCCAGTGAATGCGGCATTGCTCATCGCGGCTTTGGTTGTTAATACCATGGACAGCATTCCTGTGCGCCGTTTCAAAGATCGATGGAAACAGAGAAAGGTGGCTTAAGTCGTGTTTAAAATTCTTGATTGGTATATCGGTCGTACCATTGTTGCTACAACAGCATTAGTTCTGGTTACCTTTGTTGGCCTATCCGGCATCATCAAATATGTCGAACAGTTGCGTAAAGTGGGTGAGGGGAGTTACGACTTACTGCAAGCTTTACTCTTTGTTGTGCTCAGTATTCCTCGTGATGTGGAAATGTTTTTCCCCATGGCTGCGCTTTTGGGGGCTTTAATTGGTTTAGGTGCGTTAGCATCCAGTTCTGAGTTGGTGGTTATGCAGGCCGCCGGCTTTTCTAAGCTTGATATCGGTTTATCTGTACTCAAAACTGCTATCCCGCTCATGATCGTGGTTACTTTGCTCGGTGAGTGGGGGCCCCACAAGCGCAAAAGTTAGCGCGTGATATGCGAGCATTTGCGACATCTGGCGGCGCTATCATGTCGGTGCGCACTGGTGTGTGGGCACGTGATGCTAATGACTTCATCTTTATCGGAAAAGTAGATAATGAACAGCTGATAGGAATGAACCTGTGGCGGTTTGATGAACATAAGAAACTGAGCACGGTGATTTTTGCAGAGCAAGTGGACTACGTCGGTAACAATGAGTGGTTGATGAAAGATGCTCAGTTAACTCGCATGGTAAACGAAATCGAAATCAGCAAGGAAATCTTGCCAGAGTATCGTTGGCGTACTTCATTAGCTCCCGACAAACTTGCCGTGGTGACTGTAAAGCCGGAAGAGTTATCACTCAGTGGCTTAAGTGATTATGTGTATTATTTGAAGGCTTCAGAGCAAGATTCATCCCGTTATGAGCTCGCATTTTGGAGAAAAATGACACAGCCAATCTCCATTGCCGTCATGATGCTGATGGCGCTCTCTTTTATCTTTGGTCCATTGCGTAGTGTAACCATGGGAGCGCGGATTTTATCTGGTGTGATCGCTGGATTTACCTTCTATATTTCCAGTGAGTTTTTTGGACCACTGAGTTTAGTCTATGGGTTACCTCCATTATTTGGCGCAGTAGCGCCAAGCTTGGTTTTCTTGACAATTGCGTTAGGTCTACTGGGTAGAAAGCTGTGATGCTGTTTATGTGTTAGCTTTAAGATCCCACAAATATAAAAGAGAGGAAGGCATTGCCTTCCTCTCTTTTATTACATGAGTAGTCATAATATGAGTGATAGTTTCTTTTTAATTTACTTTAGGTAAGACCACAATCTTGGTTTTCGCCCAGATATCATGAAAGCCACGTTTTTTCGGGTCAAACAACACCGTTAAGTTGGCCAGCCCAAAGCCTGATGTCGCTAGACGGATTAATGCTTGTGTGACGGAAATGCGATTACCTTCTTCTGTGCAAATATGCAGTTTCCAGGCGCGCATTCCTAACGTTTGACCACCACGAGTCCAGAAATAAATGAAGAAGTAGATCCAAACGAAAACAAGATAAGCGGTGTACACAGGATTCCAGATTGGATGACGGGTGAGTAGGTCACTCGCATCCAGATAGGGAGCATAAGAGATAAGCCCTGCAGCCACCAAAGCCTCGAGCGCGGCGATCACAACACCGCCAGCCATCATTAATATCGCCATCACGATCAATGCGTCATAAATCCAAGCTCCCATACGGCGAAAAAAGCCAGCAGGAGGAAGATCCACATAATTCATAGTAGTCATTCTTGGTTGCTTTAAAGGTGGCAAGCATAGCCAGTGCAAAATCTGAAAGAAAGAGAGCTAACGCACAGCTTAAGACTTTGTGGCTAAATAATCAGCAAACGATTTTATTTTCAATATTTTGCTATTGCGTGGTTTAACTTCTTACGTATAATGCGTTCCATCAAAGGGCAACAGCCCAGATGCCGATGTGGTGAAATTGGTAGACACGACGGATTCAAAATCCGTTTCCTTCGGGAGTGACGGTTCAAGTCCGTCCATCGGTACCATAATTTAAAGAAGCCGACTCAATGAGTCGGCTTTTTGCTTTTTTCCATTTCAAAAGTTCAATCGGTAGTTTCGTAATCCTTTGTTACATGGCTGATGAAGTTATTATTAACTTCTTCTATGATATTTGAGTTATTCACTCAGATGTAATGTAGATTGTGGCAAGCATTAAAATTACAGTAGATAGATTGCAACCAGGGCTTTACATTCGGTTGCCAGTAAAATGGAATGAACATCCCTTCCTATTCAATAGTTTTAAAATCAAATCACAAGAGCAGATCCAACTGATCAAGCATCTTGGTATTCAACATGTTTTCCTTAACCCAGGGCTGAGTGATACTCAACCATTGCCGCCTAATCTTGAAGAAAGTGCACCTGCGGAAGTTCTGCCATCAGTAGATAGTGAAGCGGAAAAGCTCTGGCAGGAAAAACAAAGTCGTATTGAAAAGCTCAATGCTTATCGACGTCGAGTTCAAACATGTGAAAAAGAGTTTGAACGTTCTTTAGCTCGTATGCGTGCAGTCATTAACAAAATTCGTAACCGTCCAGCCGATGCCGTCGGAGAAGCGATACAACTGGTTGATGATATTGTTGATAAGTTACTGAGCGACGACAATGTCACCTTGCATCTAATGAACAGCAAAAGTGAATTTGAAGACATCTATTTCCACTCTCTGAATGTGGCAGTGATTGGCATGATGATAGGTAAAGAGCGAGGTCTTCCTGCTGCGACGATCAAAGAGCTGGCTTTTGCTGCACTATTTCACGATATAGGCAAAGTACGAGTTCCCACAGCGATAGTTCGTAAAAAAACGCGATTGACTGAGCCTGAAGAGAATTACCTGCGCTTACACACTAAATACGGCATCGAGCTGGCGAACAATATTGAAATATTCCCAGAAAGTGCAAAACGCGTGATTGAGCAGCACCATGAGTTAAGAGACGGTTCCGGTTACCCTCTTGGCATGAAAGGGGATGAAATTGATGAGCTCGCGCAGATTGTGGCAGTAGCAAATGCTTTCGACAATTTATGTCACCCTAATATTCCTTCTGAACAAAAGATCCCCTACGTTGCTTTGTCTTATCTTTTTAAGAACTGCAAGCATCTCTATCACGCGGAGAATTTAGGGATCCTAGTTAAGTTTATGGGGGTATTCCCGCCTGGAACGGTAGTGCAGCTCTCTAATGATATGGTGGGATTGGTTATTTCAGTGAATGCAGGGAATCTTCTGTACCCGAATGTGCTTATCTATGATCCATCAGTACCACGTTCTCAAGCTCCGATCATCGATCTTGCTGATAGAGACCTAAAAATCGTTAATGCAATACTACCCAATAAGCTGCCCGACAAAGTTCGTGATTATCTTAATCCCCGCTCTCGCATCTCTTACTTTTTCGATAGTGAGGAATAAAAGAGGCGAAATGGTAGTTCGACAAAAGGCAGAGAGAGTCAGATTATTGCCCAAAAAGATTGGAAAATAATCACCTTGTGGCCTTTTTATTCTAATGAACGTTTTTTTAGAAAAAACTGCGTTTAGGGGCTTGCATTAAAAACGGAGCTCCCTATAATGCGCCCTCACTGACACGGCAGACGCCACAAGGCTTCAGGGCTAGTCAGTTAGGCAAAGACGCTTCGATGAAGAAAGTTGAAAAAAAGAGTTTGACTCTAACAATTATCTCGCTAGAATGCACACCCTCTTCGGTAAGAAAGCTGAAGCAAAACGCTCTTTAACAATATAAACCAATCAATCTGTGTGGGCACTCGTTGATGATAATCGCAAAAGATTTATCAATGAACTGAGTGACCATTTGAATGAGCAATCATTCAGCACAGTCAATTCAACATTACAATGTAATGTTATCAGTATTCATTGAGCCAAACTTTAATTGAAGAGTTTGATCATGGCTC